>CAZJAZ010000027.1:0-36943 GCA_964544305.1 uncultured Iamiaceae bacterium
TTAGGTGAGGCAACGAATCACGCTTCCCGGAGGATTTGACATGAGGCAACAGGCGGTTGACCGAACGAGGAATAGCGTGTGGATGCCGGGTGCCGGGTGCCGGGTGCCGCTTAAATCGTTTGGCAAGCCGCCGAGACTTCTTTGGCAAGACTCTCTGCCGCGGCAACGGGATCGGCCGCCTTGGTGACGGGTCGACCGACAACCAAAAGATCGGCCCCGGCTGCAATGGCCTGAGCCGGTGTCACACGACGGGCCTGGTCATTTGCGTCGGATCCAAGCGGGCGAATCCCTGGCACGGTGATTGTAAGGCGCGGGCCGTACTGTCGAGCTTCGGCCGCGTCCGTTCCTGCACAGACAATGCCGCCGGCCCCCGCCTCCATGGCAACTCGAACCCGTTTTGACAAGATGTGATCCGGCGCGGTGTCGTCGCTTGTAAGCACGGTGACCGCCAGGATCTCGGCGTGGTCCGATTCCACCGCGGACGATCCATGTTCGAGACCTTCAACCCCGGCACGCACCATGTCGACACCTCCAAAAGCATGCACCGTGAGATAGCTCGCACCCAGGGCTCCCATCACACGTGCCGCATGGTTCACCGTGGTTGGAATATCACACAGCTTCAAGTCGGCAAACACCTTGAAACCATGATCAACGAATGTGGATATTGCATCGGGCCCGGCGGCACTGTAGAGCTCGAGGCCAACCTTCACGACGCCAAAATATTCTTCGACGGATCGGGCCAGACGAGTTGCCTGAACCAAGTCATCAACGTCGAGTGGTAGCACGAGCCGGTCGCGCACCGAACGCATCGCGTCGGCGGTTTCACTTTGATTCATGTGCAGCTCCAATGATCTGTGTAAGAGACGAAATCGATCGCGTTGCACACCATTGTTTCAGGTCGTTTGCAACAATCGAGAGCACCTTGGGATCGGCGAAAGCGGCCGTTCCAATCTGAATGGCGTTTGCGCCCGCTTCAAGAAGTTCGAGCGCGTCACGCGCCGATGCCACACCACCGACTCCAACAATGGCGAGATCGGCGAGCGCGGCGCGCACGTCGTAGACGGCCCGCACCGCCATCGGGTGGATCGCAGGGCCTGAGACACCACCGCCTCCGTTCCCCAACACGGGCGTCTGCCGATCGACATCAATAACGAGGCCAAAGTACGTGTTCACGAGGGTCACTGCTTCGGCGCCAGCTTGCTGGACCGCCGCCGCAACGTCAACGAGCGCATCGGTGTTGGGACTGAGTTTTGCCCAAACCGGTCGATCAAGCGCCGCAACGCACGTCGATACAACCTGTGCCGCGGCTTTTGGGTCGTGCGCAAACAGACCTCGTCCGGCGTGGGTATTCGGACACGACAAATTTACTTCCACGGCGATGATCTCTGGCGCCACGTTGTGAAGCATCGTCGCAGCCTTTTGATACGCAGAAACATCAGTTCCCCAAATGCTCACGACAACTCGTCGAACACCCGCTTTTCTCAGAAGTGGAAGATCGTCTTGCAACCATGCCTCAATACCAGGTCCTTGGAGGCCCACCGCATTGATCATCCCTGAAGGCGTCATGTGCACACGCGGACCGGGATTCCCTTCCCACGCATCCACACACAATGATTTAGCAACGAATGCCCCCAGCGAACCGAGGTCGACAAAAGGGGCCAATTCGTCGGCGTGCCCGGCACAACCTGACGCGTTCATGATTGGACTCGGCAACTCGATAGAGCCAACGCGCGTCGATTGGTCTACCCGATCTAAGGGTGCCCGGCGACGACGCATCAGCGTCCGTGAATTTCTTGGAGGTTGCGCACAACCACGTCGTTTGCTCGCCAGTCGGTCATACCGGTCGCCGCGGCCAACGCGGCCGCGGCCGTGGTGAGGCATGGCACATGCGCAACGCCTGCAGCCGAACGGATATGGTCGCCGTCAGCCCGAGGTCCACGCCCACGTGGCGAGTTCACAACAAGTTGCACTTTGTTTGCTTCGATGAGTTCCACGGCGTGCACACCATCTTCGTCGCCGAGTTTGGCAACCTCGATGTCAACGCCTATCCCAGCTTCGCGGAGCGCTGCCGCGGTTCCCGCGGTCGCAGCGAGTGAGAAACCAAGTGCCTGAAACTTCTCGGCCGCTCGTACGCCGACGCGCTTGTCGCGATCGGCCAGCGACAAGAACACGGTGCCCGATTCTGGGAGCGGGTCGCCCGCGGCGATTTGGCTTTTTGCGAACGCCAAACCAAAGGTTGTGTCGATGCCCATGACCTCGCCGGTCGAATGCATTTCTGGGCCCAAAATACGATCTGCCCCGGGGAATCGGTTAAACGGCAAAACCGCTTCTTTGACCGCGACGTAGCCGTGCACGGGTTCTATCAGCAGGCCGACCGAGCGGAGCTCGTCAAGCGTTTCTCCTGCCATGACCCGCGTCGCAACTTTTGCCCACGGCACCCCCGTTGCTTTGGCCACAAATGGCACGGTACGTGATGCCCGTGGGTTTGCTTCGATCACAAAAACTTCGTCAACACCATCTCGATGTTGGACGGCAAATTGCACATTGATGAGCCCTTTGACATCAAGTGCTTGCGCAATGCGGTGGGTATAATCCTCAATCACAGCGACGGTGTCTGGCCCAAGCGAATACGGCGGAATGGCACAAGCACTGTCACCGGAATGTACGCCGGCTTCCTCAACGTGTTCCATGACACCTGCGATAGCAAACGCACCGGATGCATCGCGCAATGCATCCACATCGACTTCGGTGGCATCTTCGAGAAATGAATCGACGAGTACTGGTCGATCAGTTGAGATTCCCCCATCGGCACCGACTAATCCAAATGATGCGAGTTCTTCCATTGCACGAGTGAGGTGCTCATCGTCATAGACGATCTCCATCGCCCGGCCACCGAGCACATAACTCGGTCGCATCAGAACCGGATACCCGACCCGATGGGCAATAGCGGTTGCTTCATCAACGGTCACCGCGGTGCCACCGGCGGGTTGCGGAATATTGAGACGGTCACACAACGCATTCCAATGATCGCGACTCTCAGCCGCATCAATGGACGATGGCGCTGTGCCGAGAACGAGCTCGGCGGGAAGTTGCCCGGCAAGTTTGAGCGGGGTCTGCCCGCCCAGCGCGACGATCACACCAACTACTCCTGGGCTGCCAGGTGGCGACGCCGCATTCTCTGCATCAATAATATTGGTGACGTCTTCAAAGGTAATGGGCTCAAAATACAGCCGATCGGAGGTGTCGTAATCGGTTGAAACCGTTTCGGGGTTGCAGTTCACCATCACCGTCGCGTAACCCGCATCTGACAACGCGAAACTGGCGTGCACACAGCAGTAATCAAACTCGATGCCTTGGCCAATCCGATTTGGTCCCGAACCCAAGATGATCACTTTGGGTCGCGTATCGGCGGCAACTTCACTTGAGTCTTCCCACGTTGAGTAGTGGTACGGAGTTTCGGCTGCGAACTCTGCACCACAGGTGTCAACCGTCTTAAACGTCGGGATGACACCGGCTTCGAGACGTGCACTTCGCACCGTGGCTTCGTCGCTATCCCACAGGTATGCAATTTGTGCATCGGCAAAACCAAGGCGCTTTGCGCGACGCCAATCAGCGGGTCGCATCTGTGCCAAACCCGTACGCTCTAGGAACGCTCGTTCCTCGGTAACGCGGGCCATCTGGTCTAAGAACCACGGATCGACTTTTGTTGCGCTTGCAACCGTGTCAACGCTCATCCCGCGCCGCAATGCTGCTTCGAGTTGGAACGGCCGGTCCGGTGTGCCAATTGATGCGGCCGCCAAGAGTTCATCGTCGCTCAACTCGTCGGTCAATTTCTCGCCGGGATCACCGTTGAGCCCGAGGCGGCCGGTCTCTAAGGACCGCAACGCTTTTTGCAGCGATTCGCAGAACGTTCGTCCAATCGCCATGACCTCGCCGACTGCTTGCATTTGCGTGCCGAGCACTCCAGAAATGTCCGGGAACTTCTCGAAAGCCCACCGGGGAACTTTGGTGACCACATAGTCAATGGTCGGTTCAAAACTCGCCGGGGTGGCTTTGGTGATGTCGTTGGGGATCTCGTCCAAGGTGTATCCCACGGCGAGTTTCGCGGCGATTTTTGCAATCGGAAACCCGGTTGCTTTCGACGCAAGCGCACTTGAGCGTGATACGCGCGGATTCATTTCGATGACGACCATGTCACCGTTCAGCGGATTTACCGCAAACTGCACGTTCGATCCACCGGTTTCCACCCCGACCCGTCGGATACAAGCAAACGCAGCATTGCGCATCTTTTGATATTCGACATCGCTCAACGTTTGAATCGGGGCGACCGTGATCGAATCACCGGTGTGCACCCCCATCGGATCCAGGTTTTCAATGGAACAAATGATCACGCAGTTGTCTGCCCGATCACGCATCACTTCGACTTCGAATTCTTTCCATCCCGCAATGGACTTTTCAATCAGAATCTCGCTGATCGGTGACGCATCAAGCCCGTTCTTTGCGATGTGCTCAAACTCGTCCAAAGTTGACGCAATACCCGTGCCTTTCCCACCAAGTATGTACGCGGGTCGGATCACCACAGGTAGTCCGACGTCCGAGAGCACGTTGCGCGCCTCGTCCATGGTGTGAGCCGTCCCAGAAGCAGGGACATCGAGTCCAATTTCGATCATGGCTTCTTTGAACAGTGACCGGTCTTCGGCCGTCGCAATCGCCTGCGCATTCGCGCCGATAAGTTCAACCCCATACTTTTCTGGGATACCAAGTTCAACGAGTTCCATCGCCAAGTTCAGCGCGGTCTGTCCCCCAAGGGTGGGAAGCAATGCATCGGGGCGTTCTCGTTCGATAATGCGCGTCAACGTGGCGGCGTCTAAGGGTTCGACGTACGTGGCGTCGGCGAAATCCGGGTCGGTCATGATCGTCGCAGGATTCGAGTTTGCCAGAATCACGCGGTAGCCCTCTTCGCGCAAAACACGGCATGCTTGGGTGCCCGAATAGTCAAATTCGCATGCTTGCCCAATCACGATCGGCCCAGAGCCGATCAGCAAAATCGAAGAAATATCGTCGCGTCGGGGCATGTCAGATCTTTCCGTCCATCAGTTGTGCAAACTCGTCAAACAAATATCTGCTGTCGTGGGGACCCGGCCCCGCTTCCGGATGGTGCTGCACGCTAAAAACTTTGAGCGGCGTGCACCGTACGCCTTCGATGACGCCGTCATTGAGATTGACGTGGGTGACTTCAACACCGTTGGCCATGGACGCCACACTGTCCGCGGCAAGGGCAAAGTTGTGGTTCTGCGCGGTAATTTCGATAACGCCGGTCGCCACGTTACGAACCGGGTGGTTCCCGCCGTGGTGACCGAACGGTAGCTTCACGATCTCGCCACCGAGCGCTTTGGACAAAAGCTGATGGCCCATGCAAATACCAAAGATTGGGACCTCGCCGAGCAGATCTTTGATGATTTCCGGGCCGAGTGGAAAAGCGTCTGGATCGCCAGGACCATTTGAAAGAAACACCCCATTGGGTTGGCGTGCAAGAACGTCTGTGGCAGGTGTTGAAGCGGGCACGACCTCGACGGTGCCAAGTGTTGCGAGGCAATCGACAATCGTTCGTTTGATCCCAAAGTCATACGCGACGATGCGGCGGTCCGCGCCACCTTGGGGCTCTTTGACATAGGGCTGTGCTGTGGTCACGTGTGACACCAGGTCGATGCCGTCTGTTCCTTGCTCAGCTGCGGCGGCCTCACGCACAGCTTGCATCGTGACTGCCGTTGCGCAGCGGTCGTCAATGACGCCAAACGCGCCAGGCATGGCCCCCGCATCGCGGATGTGGCGAGTGAGGCGACGGGTGTCAACGCCCGCAATCCCTGGAATTTCGTGGCGATTCAAGAACGATTCGAGCGAGTCTTGCGCCCGCCAGTTACTCATTCGCCTTGCAAGGTCACGCACGATGACCCCTCGAGCAAACGGCACAACGGCTTCATCGTCGGTGGCATTCGTGCCGTAATTCCCAATGTGGGGATACGTAAAAGTGATGATCTGTCCCGCGTACGACGGATCAGTCAAGACTTCTTGATAACCCGATAACACGGTGTTAAAGACGACCTCCCCGCCCGCAATCCCATTTTGGGGATATGTTCCAATGGCTTCACCGTGAAAGGTAGTTCCGTCACGCAGAACCAATACGGCTTCATAGATCGTGTTCAACAAAGGCTCCCATCTTCCACCACGACTTTTCCGGCGACAACGGTGTGACGCACTTTGCCGGTAAGGGTGCGTCCATCCCACGGATTATTTCTGCTCCGACTCGCTGTGCAGCGCGCGTCAACCGTCCACGAATGTGCCGGATCAAAGATGCACAAGTGGGCAGGCCGGCCCACCGCTACGGGCCCACCATGGTCGACAAGACCTGCAATGCGCGCCGGACTCGTCGAGAAGACTCGGGCGAAATCTTGTGGTGTTAGCACGCTGCCCAGTTCGCTATGAACCACAGCAAGCGACGTTTCAAGGTTGAGCATTCCAGGCGGGGCCTGATCAAAAGGCCGGTCCTTTGTTTCAGGCGGATGAGGTGCGTGATCGGTTGCGATCGCATCAATCGTGCCGTCAAGGATCCCAGCGCGCACCGCAGCAATGTCGTCGGTGGTACGCAACGGCGGGTTGACTTTGAACACCGGATCGTAACTCGCGCAACGTTCGTGAGTGAGCGCTACATGATGCGGAGTGGCCTCAGCGGTGACCGGTAAACCTTGTGCCTTCGCGTCACGCACCATGGCCACCGAGTTCGCTGTCGACAAATGTTGGAAATGCATGCGCACCCCGGTTGCACGTGCCAAGGCGATGTCACGCATGACCATGAGTTCCTCGGCCTCGGCGGGTTGACCCGCAATGCCAAGACGAGAAGACCATTCACCTTCGTGCATGTGCCCGCCGTTGCAAAGCACGGCATCCTCACAATGCTGCATCAACGTGACGTTCAGGCCACGTGCATATTCCATTGCGCGGCGCATCAATCGTGCGTCTTGGACGCCGGCGCCGTCGTCGGTAAACAGACGCACCCCAAGGTCGGACATCTCCCCCATTGGAGCAAGCTCTTCGCCATTGCGCCCGAGCGTGATCGCTCCCGCTACGGCCACATCACAGGCTGCGTCTTGAGCAATACGAAGCACCAATTCGACCACACTCGCCGAATCAATGGCCGGAATGGTGTTGGGCATGGACACAATTGCGCTATATCCCCCTAGAACCGCGCAGTGTGATCCGGTCACTATCGTCTCGGCTTCTTCGCCACCGGGCTCACGCAGGTGGGCATGGAGATCAACGAGCCCGGGAAGCACCCAACACATGGATGCGTCGATGGTTCGGTCGCCCTCAAGGTCGCTACCTATGGCTTGGATGAAGCCATCTGCATCGACCGCGACATCGGCGACGTCACAACCGTTTTCGGTGACAACCGAGCCACCTTTCACTACGAGTGCAACATCAGTCATGCTCATCCTCCGTTGATTGTGCGCCTCGGTCTGTTGCGCCGAGCACCAGATAAAACACCGCCATACGGACTGCAACCCCGTTGTGCACTTGATCAAAGATCACCGAGCGTGGATCGTCAGCGACATCAGAAGCCATTTCGACGCCACGGTTGGTTGGCAATGGATGCATGATGATCGCGTGTCTATTGAGGCGACGTGCCCGCGAGACGGTGAGACCCCAGCGTGCGGTGTATTCGCGCAACGATGGCAAGAGCGGTTCACCAATGCGTTCGCGTTGAACTCGCAACAGTGACACCACATCGACGTCACCGAGGATCGAATCAAGATCATTCGTGACCGACACCGGCCATCCTTCAAGACTCGGCGGCATGAAGGTTGGTGGGCCCACAAGGGTGACCTTGGCCCCCAGGGCACTGTAGGCGGCGACATCGGATCGTGCGACGCGTGAGTGCGCAATGTCGCCCACAATGGCGATGTGCTTGCCTTCGAATGTGTCGAGGCGGGAACGCAGCGTGTAACAGTTGAGGAGCGCCTGTGTGGGATGGGCGTGCCAGCCGTCGCCTGCGTTGATCACGGGTACATCCACCCATGATGCAACCCGTGCTGGGGCTCCAGATGATGCGTGACGAACTACGATCGCATCGGCGCCGACCGCTTCGATCACCCGTGCCGTGTCTTTGAGCGACTCGCCCTTGTTGACTGATGACGATGAAACGCTGAAATTGAGTGTGTCTGCGGATAGGCGCTTTGCCGCCACTTCGAACGACAACCGGGTGCGAGTCGAATCCTCATAAAACAGCCACGCAATCGTCTTGCCACGCAAGGCCGGAACCTTTGGGATTGATCGACGAGAGACTTCCGCGAACGAGTCGGAAAGGTCCATGACCTCTTCGATGCCGTCACGTCCTCCCAGATCCTCGATTGTCAACAAGTTTTTCACTTGACCATCTCGCCGAGTTCCACCCCGTCAATGGTGACGTTGACAACTTCGTCACGCCGAGTTGGCAAGTTTTTTCCGACATAGTCGGGCCGGATTGGCAACTCTCGGTGGCCTCGATCAACCATGACCGCGAGTTGCACCGAACGTGGCCGCCCAAATGACGTGAGTGCATCGAGTGCGGCACGCACGGTACGACCGGTAAAGAGCACGTCGTCAACAAGCACGACGGTGGCTCCATCTAAATCGACAGGGATCTCGGTGGCCGCTTCGGGCAGCACCGGCCGTAGACCAACATCGTCTCGATGAAACGCAACATCGAGACATCCCGTTTCTGGGGCGATACCTTCGACTTCGACGAGCGCCTCCGCCAATCGAGCCGTCAGCGGAACCCCACCCGTTTGCAATCCGATCAACACCACACCATCAAGGCCGCTATTGCGCTCGGTGATCTCATGAGCAATACGCCACGTCGCCCGATGCACCTCCTCGGCACTCATCACCTGCGATCGTGCAACAAAAACGCCCCCGAAGGGGCGTGCGATCCGACGTTCACGTTCAGCCAATCTGCGCTCCTGTCCGTTTGGGCCTCACGGGACCCACTTCACGGTCAGACGCATACTCTAGCACGTCTGTGTCTCACGTGCTTGTGGGACGTAATTCTCCGGCTAAGCGTGCCAATACGCCGTTCACGAACTTTGACGACGATTCAGTCGAAAACCGCTTCGCCAACTCGACAGCTTCATTCAATACAACAGGCGTGGGTACATCAATGTCCCATACCAGTTCATAGACCCCCATGCGCAGAATCGCCCGATCAATAATCGGCATTCGATGCAAATCCCAACCCTTTGACACTCGAGCAAGATGTCCATCAATGGGCCCGAGATGGTCCACCACCCCACGGACCAGGTCGCATGCCATCTGTTCGGGGTTCACGGGCAGTGCCCGAAGCACGTCAATGGCCGACTCACCCTTGATCTCAGCCTCATAGAGCAACTCAAGCGCCCGTTCGCGTGCATCAATTTTTTCTTGCGCGGTGAGTTCAAATTCGTCAGGCACGCGTAATGTAATCGCCTGATCGGGTATCAACTTTGAGCACGTCACCAATATTGACAAACAATGGCACTTGCACGACAAGCCCGGTCGACAACGTGGCGGGCTTTCTCGCACCAGATACGCGGTCGCCCTGAATACCTGGTTCGGTTTCGATCACCTCAAGTTCCACCGACGCAGGGAGGTCGGTTCCCACGATCTCGTCGCCGTACATGGCAAGTGTCGCGGTTGCGCCTTCAACAAGATAACCGACCGCTTCCCCAAGCGTCGCATCGGGCACGTTGATCTGTTCATAGGACTCGGTGTCCATGAACACGCTGTCGGCACCGTCTTTGTACAGAAACTGCATGTCGCGCTTTTCAACGATTGCTTTCTCGACTTTTTCACCCGCCCGAAACGTTCGATCTAGCACCGCCCCAGAGCGCACATTACGCAGTGTGGTGCGCACAAACGCACCACCTTTGCCAGGCTTGACATGTTGGAACTCCATGACCTGAAAGAGGCCATCGTCAAGGTTCAGGGTCATGCCATTCTTGAGATCATTTGTTGTGATCGCCATGGATCTAGTCCTCGCAATAGTGAGATACGTCAGTTAGAACACTGAGGTGGTTTTTGGGGCGCACGTGAGCACGCGACATCCCTGATCGGTCACCACGACCGTGTCTTCGATGCGGACACCGCCATGTTCGGGCAGGTACACGCCCGGTTCCACGGTGACGACGGCGCCAACGTCAAGCATAACAGTGGCATTCGCCGACACCGGTGGTTGCTCATGGATCTCCAAGCCCACGCCGTGCCCGGTCGAATGCATGAAGGCGTCCGCCCACCCTGCCGCATCAATGATCGTGCGACACGCGGCGTCAACGTCACCAACGCTCACGCCACTCGCTACTCGCGCAACGCCGGCGCGCTGAGCTTCACCCACAACGTCAAGCATGCGCTGCTGGGTGGCACTCGCATCTCCCACCATGATCGTGCGGGTCATATCCGAGCAGTAACCATCAACGAGTGCACCAAAGTCCAGCACCACAAGGTCACCTTCAATGATCTGACGACCCATGGGTTGATGATGCGCCATGGCTCCGTTTGGGCCGGCCGCAACGATCGTGTCAAACGAGTTTCCTTGCGCGCCAAGTCGTCGCATTGCAAAGTCAAGCTCCAACGCGAAGTCCACTTCACTGGGTTTCTCCGCAAGGCGATGTCGGACTTGAGCCAGCGCAGCATCCGCAATCGCACACGCCGCTTCGATACGGTCAATTTCGCCATCATCTTTGACAATCCGCAGATCATCAATGAGACCGGATGTCGCAACAAGTTCCGAGTTCCCAAACCATTCACTCGCCCAGCGACGCTGTTGCGCCCACGTAACGTTCTCGGCTTCAAGCCCAATCCGAGTAACGCCCCCAAGGGCCGCAATGATGGCTTCTTTTTGTTCTGCGACTCCACCAACGTGGCGGTCCGCTTGAACGTTTGCCGCACGCAGTTCCTGTGCGCTCTGTTCGCCATAACGTCCATCGGTCGTGAAGGTCAAGGCGTCTGGGGTCACCACGACAAGCGCCGCAGAACCAGAAAAGCCGGTGAGCCAACGAATGTTCTCCAGCTTGGTGACGACAAGTGCATCACATTGGGCCTCACAAAGCGCGGCCCGGACCTTTTCAACACGTGGCGATTGGTCCATCGGTTGCAACGCATCAAGCAGTGTTGCAGCCCGTTGGATGGCGGCCTGGGCACTCATCGCAAAGCCTCCAACGCCTCACGCAGCAACGTGTGATCATCCACGACCACTGGCTCCACACCATTTGGGCCATCGAGAACAAAAGTCAAACCCGACACCGCTTTCTTGTCGCGACTAAAAAGTTGCACAAGTTCGTCTGCATCGCAACCATCAGGAATTGTCACGGAGAGATCGTAACTGGCGACCACCTCACGATGCCGAGCAACCCGCGCTTCGTCTATCCGCCCTAAGCGCTGCGCAACTTCAGCCGCGTAAATGATTCCAATTGCCACCGCTTCGCCATGCCGAAGTTGATAGTGCGTCGCAGTTTCAAGAGCATGGCCCAACGTATGCCCATAATTCAGTATCGCCCGACGTCCACCTTCGCGTTCGTCGCTGGCAACCACATCTGCTTTGCACGCGACGCATGCCGCGACCGCGTCATCGATTTCCATTTCGGGCAGGCCGTCAACACCCAAGAACGCGTACTTGGCCATTTCGCCTCGACCGTTACGAAGTTGTTCAGGCGGTAATGATCGCAAGGTTTCGGTGTCACAAATCACGCCGGAAGGCTGCCAGAACGCGCCCACCAGATTCTTTCCTTCCGGTAGGTTCACACCGGTCTTGCCACCAATTGCCGCATCAACTTGTGCGAGCAGAGTCGTTGCCACATGGATGACGGCGACGCCACGATGAAACGATGCCGCCGCAAACCCTGCAAGGTCTGTCGTGAGCCCACCGCCAACGGCGATCACAACGTCACCGCGTGTCAGGCCCCACGTGGCCCAAGCTCGGCAGAGATCTTCGACCGTGGCCAAGGTTTTGGTTGCTTCGCCATCTGGTATCAAAAACGTCTCTTGGGCGATTCCGCTGTCGACCTCGACGCCGATTCCCGCTTGGGTAACAACTGCCGCTCGCTTGGCACTTGCGGGAAGAAGTGATCCAAGTGATTCACGCGCGCCATGGCCCACATAGACCGGATATGACCGGTCACCGAGTTCAACGCGCACGACGTTCACTTGGTCACCTCCAACGCAAGGGTGTCCGCGATCAACTGAGCAATGGCGCGCTTGGGTTTCTCGGCGGCGCGCATGACCGGCGCAATATCAATAATCATGTCGGCCACCTGCGCGTAGTGGTCGCGGCGTGCGTCGTCAAGCTGTGCCAGTTTGGTTGCCGGATCGTCACGCAATAGCGGCCGATCGCCGCGTGAACCTTTCTGCTCAATCCGGCCGGCCAAAAACTTTGGCGATGCCCGAAGCCACACCACAAGGTGCGTCGGATCGCACAAACTGCGGCGGGTTTCCGCTCGAAGGATCACGCCCCCTCCCGTTGCAATGACGTGTGGCTCCGTCTTACGGAGTGCTTCGGTAACCGTTGCTTGTTCGACGTCACGAAAGGCTTCTTCGCCAGCCTCAGAAAACCATGTCGCAATCTCTTTTCCCGTGGACGAAACAAGCATCTCGTCCGTGTCGACAAATGGCCGATCAAGCAGGTTCGCGAGGCGACGCCCCACGGTGGTCTTCCCCGATCCCATCATGCCGACGAGTACCACATGACCAGTCGTTGACTTAGCCAAGAGGTCCTTCTTTACGAGCGCGGTCTGCCGCCTGTGCATTGCGGACAAACTCGTCAATGGAGTCGCCGCCAAACTTTCGCATTGCTTCACCACCAAGCACCAGAGCCGCCATTGCTTCCGCCACCACACCCATTGCGGGCACCGCGGTCACATCGGTTCGCTCTTTAAATGAAACACCGGCATCCTTGGTCAACACATCAACGGTCGCAAGCGTTGGCCGATTCAACGTGGCCAGCGGTTTCATCGCGAGGTGAGCAACGATCACCTCACCGGTTGAAATACCGCCCTCGATACCGCCCGCCAGAGTCGAATCTCGCACATAGTCGTTGCCATCCCAGTGGATCGCGTCGTGTGCCTGACTACCCGGTAACCCCGCAACCGCAAAGCCGTCACCAATCTCAACGCCCTTAATCGCCTGAATGCTCATAAATGCACCGGCGAGAATAGCGTCGAGTTTGCGATCCCAGTGCACGTGAGAACCAAGTCCAACGGGGACGCCCCACGCAAGAAGTTCGACCACACCACCAAGTGAATCGCCTTCTTTCGAACGTTCTTTGATTTGGGCAATCATCTCGTGTGCCGCGTCAATGTCAAAGCAACGAACTTCGGACGCGTCCACGGTGTCACGATCATTGGGCCCTGGACGCAATCCGCGCGTTGAACGGGCCGAGCCAATTTGAATCACATGCGAACCGATCTGAACGCCCAACGTTCCAAGGAGCTTTTTTGCCAGTGTTCCTGCAACAACCCGGGCAGCGGTTTCACGAGCGGACGCACGTTCCAGCACGTTCCTGGCATCGACAAACCCGTACTTTTGCATCCCAGCCAAATCGGCGTGACCCGGGCGTACCTGGGTGAGAGGCGCATTCGTTTTCCCAGGCGCCGTCGACATTTCCTCATGCCACTTGTCGGATCGTTTCCATTCGCTGTTTGCAATCTCAATCGCGACGGGCGAACCCAACGTGCGCCCGTGACGGACACCGCCGATGATCGTGACCTCATCGGCTTCAAAACGCATGCGCGGCCCTCGCCCATAGCCGAGCCGCCTGCGTGCGAGTTCTTCTTGAAAATCGTCCACGACAATCTCAAGGCCTGCAGGCAGGCCTTCGACGATGACACTAAGTGCGCATCCATGGGATTCACCGGCGGTCAGAAAGCGAAGCACGGCGTGAATCTACCGGTTCGACCGGCCAAGGCTAAAGAGCATTCACAAATTCCGGGTGAACTGTTCCGAAAGCAGAATCGCAGTGATCGCCCCCGCTGCCATCCACGGGCCAAATGGAAAGCCCTTGATCCGGTTCCGAGTGATCACCACCATGGCGATCCCCGCAATTGAACCGCCGATTCCCGCAAACATCACCCCGTACAGCAGCAACACAGGGTGGATCCACCCCAAGTAGAGCCCGACGACCCGAGCAAATTTGACATCCCCAAAGCCCATGCCACTGGGATGAATCAGCCACATGAGCCCGAGGAGCAACCAGTAACCGACACCACCAACGGCGGCCCACACGATGTCATTTGGGCGGCCTTCCACAAGCGAAATGATCACAATGAGTGGAATCGAGCCAAAGAGCAACCAACGATTTATCCGATCAGGCAATCGGTACGTCAACATGTCAATGACCGAAAGCGCGAGGAGCCCAGAGAAAAACGGGCAGATCGCAAGGAGTGTCCAACTCGCTCCGAAATGAAGCGCCGCGAGCATCCACAACACCGCGTTGACGATCTCAACCACACCCTGCCACCAAGGGATTGGGCGACCGCACTCTCCACATTGCCCATCCATGACAAGCGGCCCTGCGATAGGGATGAGGTGAGTCCACGACGCAGGGTGTTCACAGCGCGCACAGCGCGTCCATGGCGGCGCAAACGTCCGCTTTCCAGGTCCGCGGATGATCAGTATGTTGACGAAGACGCCCGCGACAAGGCCACCCAACCCACAGCCTGCAAGTAAGTATGGCGATGCCATGTCGGAGGATCTTAGAGTTGCGTTCCGGCGAACCGCCGGTTCACGTTATGCGCGAACTGATCCAAGGAAACGCTGCATAAGGTCTCGATCGATGGCTCCGTCTGGTAGCTCGTCGAGGATCTCGTCAGCTTCACCAAGCGTTGAGGCTTCTGCTGCACGTTCCACAACGATGCGCTGATCGTCGGGCAAGTCGTTGATGAGAGCTTCAAGGTCGGCCACTTCGTCGGCCAACAGTGCATCTCGAGACGACATCGACGCGCTGCTACTTCCTTCTGGGAGCGGTTCGGGCAATTCGTCATCGCCAGCATCACCGAACAGGTCGTCAATGTCGGTTTCGTCGTCGATTGAAGGAAGCAAAAGGTCGTCTTCGCTTGGGGCGTCGTCGTCCCATTCGTCATCGTCAAGACTGATGTCGCCGTCATCAATAATCGCGAGACCATCATCAACGAGTCCTCGAGCTGCTCGCAATACGGGAAGCTCTCGAAGGTCAAGCTGATCACCGAGTGCGCGCACGGTCGTCCCGCTTCCGATTGCAACAATGTGACGCCAACGTTCTTGACTAATCGTCGCCTCTTTGCCCGGTAGTTCGTCGGCCAAGACGATTGCAACGTCTAACGACGGAACAACGCTCGAGAGGTCTTGCCACTCTGTGTGGTCGGCCTGGGCCGCTTCAATCACCGTGTCAACATCTACGGGCGCGCCAGGATTTGGCGCTGTTGTGGACTGATCGAACATGAACGAGCCATCGTCAAGTCGAAGGAGTTCGAAGAGCACTTCGTGCGCTTCGTCAGTATTGGCGAGGGACGTTTCGCCCCCAACGACCGATCCACCGTCCATGAAAATGCTTCCATTGCCCTGGTCGCCTTGGACCAAGAGCTGTCCGGTCTTTTGTGTGGTCGCCAACAGCCGCAGCACATCAGGCAGTGCAAACGTGTCGAGGGTTCCTTGGAGTGCCACGGTGTTCTCCCAATGAGAAAAGTCAGTACTGAAATCACGATCTCGCTTTCCAGTTGAGGAAATTGAGCGTGCATTCACTTATCGGCACGCTTGCGTCGTCTTCAAGGTTCCGGTATTGGTTGAGACGTTTGACTCACTTGCCGAGTTCGACAACGAGCTCTGCGAGCCGCTGTGCAGGCGAAACGGTGGGGGTTTCCCGATTGATCCGTGGTTCTGCCCCCCATTGGGAAAGTCCGTACCGATCCCATACTTCACGCAACCAATAAGGCGGATCTGGGTGGTACACCCAAGCGGGGCGTCCGGCGCTCGCCGCCTCGAGAACGCCAGTCGACCACATTCCAACCACGGGAGCGCCAAGTTCTAGGAGTGGGACATTCTTGTCCTCAAAGGAAATCCCAAGTTTCTTCCAGATTGCATGGGTTGCACGAGATTGCAGATCTGTTTCACTGGGATGCGGTCGGTACTTGGCACCCGTCGCAAGACAGAACTGTCGCGCAATTTGTTCAATTTGGCGTCGAGGGAGTTCTGTCCCATGGAGCGCACCGACGTAAACGGGTTGATCATCGAGCGCAATGGCGCGATGTGGCGAAAGCATTGCTCGATGCAGCAACTGTGATCCCACAACGTGCGTGACGCAGTCGGTGCGATCCGTCGTCCAAAACTGCGCGTCGGCCTCCGACCATGCCGCCACGTGAACGTCGGGTGGCAAAGGTGCTGCTTGCGGCAACAACATGCCATGTTGCACGACCACACAGACCGCGTCGACACGTTGTGCATACGCATGGACAAGCGCCCCGGCCGGCACGTGATGTCCGGCAGACACCACCGTTGCAACCTTCGGCACGGCCTGTTGCAACTCGTCGAGGGCGCGAACACGCTGGATTTGCTTCTTGTCGTCTTGTACAAGAGGCGGAAACGGGGATATCACGGCCACACGTTCGCTGGGCAAGAACGCAAGCGGGTCACCGACCGCGGCTTGGCACGATATGTTTGGGCTGTCCATTGCCACCAAAATGTCGGCATCGCTACTTGGCGAAACAACAAAAAAATGTTCTTGGCTCACCTTTGGACGAGCCAAGTGTGCAATCCGACGCAATCGACCAAGAGACTGTCGTGACGCTTCATCACGACGAAAAGCATCGAGGTCGAAAGGATGAATCAGGCCCACAGTGATTCCAGAATACGAGCCCGGTCGACAAACGTGTGCTCTGCCAAGGTTCGAGCTTTCCCAGCTTGGGCGACACGAGCCGCCCAAGCTCGGTCAATGCGTGCTTTGGCGACGGTCTCGCACACTTCGTCAGCGCTTTGCGCGACCAAGACTTCAACGCCGGGCTCATAATGTAAGCCGACATCAGCACGATCAATGACTTGTAACGCGCCGACACCTGCTGCCTCAAAAGTTCGCATCGTGAAACCATCTTGATCACCATGCAAGTTGAGCGTCGCACACGCGCCCGCCATGATCCCGGCGGCCGCTTCCCGACTGACTTGTCCAGATGCGGCGATGGCGGGTCGAGACCAACTCCATGTCCGCAAACGATCGGATGCGGCGTGTGACCAATCTCGGCCGTATGCGTGCACCGGAACGTCCGCTTGTACGAGTTGGGCCAGAAGTGCTTCTCGATTGGGGTATCTGGCCCCAATGAAGACAACCTCGTTCGTTATTCGCTTTGGGCCCTGACATGCTGGGTCGAACGCAAGGGGCACGTGGGTTGCGTCAATACCAACAGAACCAAGGGTCGCCACATCGTTGGGTGAGTAGCTCGCAACCATGGGAAATCGAGCGAGCGTATCGAGGGAAAAGTTCGTACGCCGGACTTCGTCGTAGAGCCAAAGAATACGGGGCAACCCGCTTGTTTCGAGTTCATCCCAAAACTCATCGTCAAACAAATCGCCTTTGACAATGACGACGACATCGGGCTGTACCGCACGGAGCACCGAACGCGCCTGTGCGGTCGCGGCATGTCGATGCCGGTCTCCCCCGCTGCCCGGGCGAATCTTGTCAAGACCTTCATACATGATTTTGTTGCGGGCTTTCGCTGCAACACCCACATGGGCGTCGTAGCAATGGGTCGTGACCAGGTAACCGATGGATTCAAAGCCGTTGGCAATCGATCGCCAATAACCGTGGAAACTTGGCGAAATGAGAAGGATGTGGCCGCCGCCTTTCACGATGTGAGGCCTTTGCCCTCCAACTCCGCCAACGCCTTGTCCCAAATCGCTGACGTCACCCCGGGTTCGTTCCAGCCTGAACTGATGAAATCGCTGACCGCATCGTGCGCGTCCATCCGTGGTTTCTCAAATCCAAGTGCAAGAGCGCGAGAAATATCTGCGCACGCATGTTCAATATCGCCGGCTCGAGTCACGTCAACGTGTTCAAGTGCGACGTCAACTGGTGCGGCTTCAATCGAGTACCGCGCAAGGTCAAGGAGCGACGTTCGCACGCCCGTTCCACAGTTCACGATCAGTGGTTCGTCACGAGATGGAGGTGCGTCAAGAACAGACGAGACGAGACGCGTGACATCCGAGACGTGAACAAAATCGCGGGTTTGGAGGCCATCGCCATAGATCTGAATTGGGCGTCCCTCTTTGAGTCGGGCGAGAAACGCAGCGAGCACACCCGTATAAGGATTGTGCAGTGCTTGGCCCGCCCCAATGACGTTTTGTGGACGAATAATGGTGACCGGGGTTTTCTGCTCGGAAAGAAGTCCTTCGCCTGCAACTTTGGTTTCGCCATACACCGACACCGGTGCGAACGCGTCGTCTTCACGTGATGCGACGGGTTCAGCATTTTCACAGCATCGGCTACCAACTCGATCACCGTGCACCTCACAGCGCCAATGTCCTTCGCCGTACACCGCCCGTGACGAAAAGAATACAAACGGCGCGTTCAGCTTGGACGCAAACGCCAGAGCGTTCGCCGTTCCATTGACGTTGACCGACCGGTACCGTTCGGTTTCATACATGGACTGACCCACGCCTGTTTCGGCAGCCAAATGCACCACCGCATCCACGGCTGGTAATGCTTCCCAAACATTTGCGTCGCGTACATCACCTTCAACGAGTCTGCCCGCGATTCGGGATCGCGACTCAGCAACGTCGCGATGGACTTGTGCTTCGAGTGAATCCAAACTCAACACGTCCCAGCCGTTATCCGAAAGGCGCTGCGATAGATGGAAACCAATGAAACCAGCTCCGCCGGTCACAAGAACTTGCTTCAAGATTGCTCCCGCTCATGGATCGCGGCTGCGGCGCCGGTGACAAGCGCACCGTCGGGCACGTCTTTGGTCACCACGGCTGCCGCACCGATTGTTGCGCCATCGCCAATGGTTACGCCGCCCAATATGGTGACCCGGTCACCGATAAAAACATCATCACCGATCGTGATCGCGCCAGAAGGCACCACACCATGTCGGTCTCCTCGGGTGTGCTCCGCGCTCGTAATCAAGCTGCCCGCTCCGATCAAACAACCAGCACCGATCACGATCGGATCGCCTGAGTGAATGTGCACACCGTGAGCAAAGTACGCACGATCTCCAATGGTGATCGCGCCGCCCTCTTCACATTGCAACCACACTTGTTGGTAGATCGCGCAGTCGTTGCCAATCGAAATTGCATCGACGCCACGAAGGGTGCGTGGCGCGACTAACACGGTGCGATCGCCAAACGATCGAAATGCTTTTCGGTGCAACAGCCGGTTGACGATTCGCCAGAAATGCCATTGCAGACCTGGTGGTGCTTCAACTATTTTTTGGCGAATAGTCACAGGTCAACCTGCCAGTTTCGTGCTGACATTCGACCACCGTAGGCGACGGACGACATCATGATTTACCCCGGCGCGCGAGAGCTTGGTGCGCTGCGAATTTCATTCGCTCAACCGGAGCGTCCAAACCCGTGAAGAGGCGAAAAGCCTGAGCGCCTTGGTGCACCAGCATGCCAAGGCCACCGACGCTACGCGCGCCTCTCTCACGCGCCATTTCCATCAACGGTGTCATCGCTGGTTCGTAGATCATGTCAAATACCACCTGGTCCACATGGAAACAATCCGATTGGACCCCCAGCACATTGCCTGAGTTGCCCGACATGCCAACCGGGGTTGCCTGAATGACCAGATCGGCTGACTGCACATCGCTCACATTGCCAACACGTCCCGCTGAGCCGGCCAACGCAGCAGCCGCCTCGGCGCGCTGTAGCGTTCGATTAACGACGACCACGCTTTGTGCACCGGCCTCGGCGAGTGCGAGCACTGCCGCTCGAGCCGCACCTCCCGCCCCAAGGACCACACATGTTTTGCCTGCCGGGTCAACGCCCTCATCAACTCGAAGGGTGTCAACGAGGCCAGCGCCATCGGTCGAGTGCCCAATGAGTTGGCCATCGTCGTTGACGATGCAGTTCACCGCACCAAGGCGCTGTGCGGTCGGCGACAACGAATCCAAATGATCGACCACAACTGCTTTCAGGGGCATTGTGACGCTCAAACCACAAATCGGCAACACGCGCATGGCGCGAATCGCTTGCGGTACAGCATCTGCCTCAATATCGAACGCAAGATAGGTCTTATTGAGCTGCTGATCGTCAAACGCGGCGTTGAACATCACCGGTGAAAGCGAATGACCAATTGGCGATCCAATAACGCCATAGAGTTCCGTTAATCCGGTCGGGGTCATGAGGGACCACATCCAAGGCCCGCTTCGTAACACGCTTGTTTCGCACGTGCGAACACTTCGGGTGAATCGGTAAATACATGCTGGGGTCGATCTTGTGAGTCGTTGTGGACATCTCGCACGTAATAGATCCACGGCCCGTCAGCGGGATGGAAAGCGGCGTTCAACGCGAACTCACCCGGCGCTCCAATTGGGGTAGGAGGAAGCCCCCGTTGACGTCGTGTGTTAAACGGTGACGAAGACTCGAAATCCACGTCATCACCGGTCATGATCGAAAGGTACCGGCTTGTCGCATCAATACCGAGTGGTTGGTCTGTCGCCAGTCGATTGTAGATAACTCGGGAAATCTTGGGTGCTTCATCAGGGTTCCCTGCTTCTGCCTGGACGAGCGACGCGACCGTCACAAGTTGATACTGGCTGAGATGCAACGAGGCGATCTTCGGATCAGGCGAAATTGATCGCACACGACGATTCATTGCATCCGCCATCATTTGAAGCACATCGAGAGCGCTGTCATCCGGCGTGACATCGTACGTTGCGGGAAACAGCACACCTTCGTAGTTCTTGTTGCCTTGAACAAGCAGATCACTTTGAATAGCACCAGACGTCAGTGCCTTCTCAAGGGAAGACACGGTCAGTCGCGGCACGCGCTGATGAATCCGGTCAACGATCTGAGTCAACCGAAAACCCTCGGGGATCGACACCGTGGTGATCTCAGGGCCAAGGGGACCTCTTGTGAAAACGTCAATGGCTTCGTCCGCAGATGCGTTGGTGACGAACCGGTACCGCCCCGCCTCAAAAGGCCCAGCATTCGTAAAGCGCGTGTACCACGTAAACACGCGGGCGTTCCGAATGATTGACGAATCTTCAAGTTTTGCCGCGATCTGCCCGGTCGACAACCCACGTGGAATCTCAAGAACCTTCTGGGTGTGCGACCCGGGGGCTGCGCTCAATTGTCGGTGATACCAACCAATGGCGCCAAAGTAGGCGCCGACCAATACAGCGATGATGATGAGAAACGCAATGAGTGCGCGCCGACGTCGTCGAGTGCGTCCACTCATGTGAATCGCTCAATGTTCGCATCAAGCCAGTTCTGTAAAATCACGGCGGCGGCAACCGCATCGATCACTTTGCGGCTTTTGCGGGTTGACACGCCCGTTGCATGCAGGGCCTGCTGTGCGCTGACCGTTGAGAAGCGCTCGTCGCAATACTCGATCGGAACCGGCAGCGCCGCTGCAATCTCACTCCCAATTCGACGCACTCGTTGCGCGGCTGGACCTTCAGAACCATTCAGTGAGCGTGGCAAACCAATGATCACACGCTCGGCTTCCCAATCTTCCACACATCGTGCCAGGCCGCGAATCATTGCCGGTTGATCTTTCGCATTCAGCACTTCGGAAGCTGACGCGACCCCAACAGCGGTGTCACCTACTGCGACGCCAACACGTGCCGATCCAATATCGATGCCAAGAACACGCATCAAAGGGAACTCAACCGCCGACAAGGGCACGGGCCGCATCAACAGTCGCGTCAACGCGAGCCGCGTCTTTCCCACCGGCCATTGCAAAGTGCGCGTTCTTCGTGTTGCCACCGCCGCCGAGGGTGGGCGTTAACTCACCGACAATCTGGCCAGCGTGATGGGTACCCGTTTCTCTTGTTGCAACAACAAGTACCGCACCCCCACCGCGTGGGGCTCCGACGAGGACAACAAGCTCAATTCCGCGTTGGTCGCGAACAGCTAATGCGAGGTCCTTTAAGTCGTTTCGCTCAACGTCGTCAACGCGGGCGACAACAACGCCATTCACTTGGCTACTGGCAAGGGTGCCTGCACCGTAGCGAGCAATCTGTTGACGTAGCTCTCCAATTTGTTCAAGAGCCGCGTCGAGATCGGCTTTTCGCTTGTCGATGCCAGCCATGAGGTCTGCGGGGGGTACACCGAGTCGACGTGCCGCTTGTGTCAAGCGCTCGTCATCGGCCCGGAAGAGTTCCAAACTTGCCATACCGGTGGTTGCTTCAATTCGTCGAAGGTTCGAACCAATCGAAGTTTCGGAGGTGATCCGAATGAGTCCAATATCGCCTAGCGCTTTGACATGGGTACCACCACACAATTCAATGGAATGGCGTCCAGCTTCGAGAACTCGGACTATGTCGCCATATTTTTCACCGAAGAACGCGATGGCTCCCATGCCCATCGCATGTTCTTTGGTTGTTTCGAAATGGTGCGCTGGCGCATTCTCAAGCACGTCTTCATTTGCAAGATCTTCGATTGCACGCAACTGTTCAGGGGTCACGGGCTCGAAATGACTGAAGTCGAAACGTAAGCGATCAGGGGCAACGAGTGAACCTTGCTGCTTCACATGGTCGCCAAGAACTTCTCGTAAGGCCCAATGCAACAGGTGCGTTGCTGTGTGATTCCGACGGATTGCGTTGCGCCTTTTGCTGTCAATCGTGGCGATTGCGTCTTGGCCGGGTTCGATTGTGCCTCTTTCAATGATCGCGAGGTGCTGATGCAAGCCTGGGAGAGCAAACACGGTGTCAACGACACGTGCTTGGCCCGTGTCGGTGACAATGCGCCCGGTGTCTCCAACCTGGCCTCCAGATTCGGCGTAGAAAGGTGTGCGGTCCAGCACGATTGCTACCCGTTCGTCTTGGGAATCGTCGGTGGGGACGACCGCAATGACTGTCGCTTTCGATTCGTCTTCTGCGCGTCCCGTGAATTCTGTGACGCCATGTTTCATCAGGATCTGAGTGAACGTGTCGACTGACTCGCCAGTTGCGACTCCCGTGGATTTCGCCGCCGCTTTCGCACGAGCACGCTGGGCTTCCATTTCAATCTCGAATCCATCAAGATCAACTTCGATGCCACGTTCGGCAACTATCTCACTGGTTACTTCCAACGGAAAGCCATAGGTGTCGTGCAATTGAAAAGCGGCGCTACCGGCAAGCACTTTGTTGTCGCCGAGTTGTGCGAGATGATCGTCAAGAATCCCGAGTCCGGTGCGTAATGTCCGACGAAACTGATCTTCTTCCCGTTGCAGCACGCCGCAAATGAGGTCCAAATTGGTCACCACTTCGGGGTAGTCCTCGCCCATGACGTCGGCGACTTTGGTTGCAAGCCGTGGTGTTATGGCGTCGTGCACGTCAAGGAGATACGCAAAGCGGATTGCACGTCGAATGACCCTGCGCAACACGTAGCCGCGTTCTTCGTTTGACGGAATGACGCCATCGGCAACAAGAAACGTCATGGTACGAGCGTGGTCCGCTAACAGTCGGAGCGCAATGTCCGCGTTCGCGTCATCGCCAATACGCCGTTTCGTTGCATGCTGTGCTGCATCAACAAGTTCGGCCAAGGTATCTGCTGCATACAGCGACGGACTTCCTGCAAGGACCGCCAAAATACGTTCTAAGCCGGCACCCGTATCGATATTGCGAGTCGCAAGGTCGCTCAACGACCCATCGGCATGCCGAAAGTGCTGTTGGAAAACCAAGTTCCAGAGCTCGACATAACGATGTTCTGCTTTCGGGTTTGCCGGACCACCATCGGGCCCAAGCGCCTCGCCGTAGTCCCAAAAAATTTCAGACGATGGTCCGCACGGACCGGTATCGCCCATTTCCCAAAAATTATCGCTGTCGAGTCGTTGCACACGGCTCGGCGGGATCCCGACCGCATCAATCCAAATCGCTTCGGCTTCATCGTCGCTGACGTGCACCGTGATCCACATTCGGTCGCCATCAAGCCCAAGGGTTTCAGTGAGAAACTCCCAGGCCCACGGAATCGCATCGGCTTTGAAATAGTCACCAAACCCGAAGTTTCCAAGCATTTCAAAGAAGCTCAGATGCCGCGGCGACCGTCCGATTGCGTCGAGGTCATTGTGTTTCCCACCTGCGCGCACACATTTTTGTACCGAAACAGCACGTGGGGGTTGCCACGGAACCGCTTCCTCTCCAAGGAAATACGGGACAAACGGCATCATCCCCGAGTTTGTAAACATCGGAGCTGACGGGTGGAGCGGGATCAAACCGGCTGAACTCACTTCCGCGTGGGCGCGCTGCGCAAAGAAATCCACAAACGCGCGGCGCAGGTGTGCAGCATCCATAGCGGTGGACAAGCTTAGTTTTCGACGGCACGTAGCGACGAGCGACGTGTTCGATTCGATGGATCGTGATGGGCTTCCAGTTCGTTCGCCACGCGCGACATCTCGTCGCGGCCGTCACGCAACGCATCACGCACCCGTAAGGATGCCCGATTCGCTGCGTCGGACGCTGTGTTGACCAAGGCATCTGGCGCCATTTGCGCCTTCCGCTCGGCGACGGCGCGTTCCACGCGTCGCAAGCCCGCGACTCCGGCTACAGCACCAACAGAAAACCATAGTGTGCGTTTGAACATCCTCTGTCCTTTGCCTCAACCCGCTTTCGATCCACGGATCCGCTTCGCCGCACGCGACGTGCCTTTCGCAAGTGCCACCGTCTTGATGACCGGTTTGCCGACCGTGAAGTATCCAACTTTGGCCGCTCCATCCACAGTTGCAGCAAGCGCTTCGGCTGAACCAACAAGATCATCGACACGTTCGAGATCGGTGCGTGCGACGTTGAGCGCCGCCGTCATCTCATCAAGTAACTCGGTGGAACGCACTCGAAATGCCTCCGCATCGGCGCGCACCGTTCGCAAAGTGCGAAGCAGAGACGCCAACACCAACGTGAGTGCGAGGACGGCCCCAAGCGCCATGACCGATGTGATGATGGCTGCGAGATCTGATGCACTCATTTGGGCTGTGGTCATTTACTTTTCCTGATGCGTGATCGCAGAACCTCGGTGAGAGCAGGCTCTGCGCCATGCGGTAACGGTTGATAGAAGTGATGACCGAACAAGCCATCAGGGAGATACTGTGCGTCGACCCATCCTTGAGGGTCATTATGAGGATACTCGTATCCTTGACCGTGACCGAGGGACTTTGCGCCACGGTAGTGTGCGTCTCGTAAATGTTTGGGGACTCCCCCGGCTGGCCCAGACCGAACGGCCTGTTGTGCCTGCCCCAGTGCGACCGTTACTGAGTTCGACTTTGGTGCGCATGCCAAGTGGATGACCGCGTGTGCCAAGTTCAATTGCGCTTCGGGCAGACCAACAAATTCAAGCGCGTGCGCTGCTGCCGTGGCGACTGACAAACTTGACGGATCGGCCATACCGATGTCTTCGGAAGCAAGAATGACCAGGCGCCTCGCGATAAAACGCGCATCTTCGCCCGCTTCCAACATCGTGGCAAGCCAATAGAGGCCAGCATCAGGGTCACTGCCACGAATCGACTTAATGAATGCGCTTACTACGTCATAATGCTCATCTCGCCCAAAGCGAACCGATCGTGCACCGAGCGCGGCTTGCGCATCATTCAAGGTTATGACCGCCGAACTCTTACGGTCACGAGCACGATCGACCGCTAGCGCGGCCGCCACCTCAACACACGTCAGCAGATGACGACCGTCGCCATTTGCCAAGCCCACGAGATGGTCACGCGCCAAATCATCAATTGCAACATCTTCCAGTTGCAGCGCACGATCCAAGAGACTTTGCAGTGCCGCATCGTCAAGTGGGACCAGGCGGAATAACGTTGAGCGACTCAGGAGCGGAGGGTTGACCTCAAAATACGGATTCTCCGTCGTCGCCCCAACAAGCACGATCAAACCGGATTCGACGGCCGGCAGCAATACGTCTTGTTGCGCACGATTGAAACGATGAACTTCGTCAAGAAAAAGGATCGTTCCCTGTTGTTGCTCACCCAAACGTGCCTCAGCGCGGGCCAATACCTTGCGCACATCGCTCACGGTTGCAGAGACCGCCGAAAGGGTTTCGAATTTCTTCTCGGTGCTGCGCGCAATGAGGCGGGCAATTGTTGTCTTGCCGGTACCGGCCGGTCCCCAAAGAATCGCGGATGTTAAGCGGTCCGATTCGATCAACGTTCGAAGAACACCGTGCTCCCCCAAGAGTTCGTCTTGGCCGACAACATCAGCGAGTCGATGAGGGCGCATCCGTTCAGCGAGGGGCGCTCTTTGTGCCAAGGCATCGTCGCGGGCCGCTGCAAAGAGATCTTCAGGAGCCACAATCGCACATTATCGACATTGTGCTAATCAAAAGCAGCACCGACAACCTCACCGCGAGACGCGTTGGGTGCGAGGACAAAACGGTGCTTTCGATCAGCCGCAAACGTCGGATCCCACCATCGCACGCAGTACCGGTGGCCTCCGTGAGCATCGGGACCAACGTGGCGGATTTCAAGTGCCCACCATTGATCGTTGACCTCGCGGTCATGCGCCGTGGCTGGGCGCCATGGCCCATCACCGTCGCATGCTTGAACCGACATGATGGGTTCATGCCACGCCAATGATTCTGGCGGACCATCTATCCAACTGGCTTCCCAATAACCGTCATGGTTCGCATCGGGGTCAACAAAGTGCGGCGTGCCCGTAAATCGTCGCTCGTGGTTTGATGTTTGATGGCTTTGGAAGTACTGGCGCGTTGCCAGCGACCAGCGGCGCGTAGAACCCACCTGTTGGACTGTGGCGCCACGAAAGATCTCCGACGCGAGTCGGCTGGCGTGTGCTGTAAGAAACGGTTGCGTTTTCGGACCGTACAACGTGTGCCCGCCCTCATAGTACTGCCGGTCGTATTCTTCAGGCGTGGCGACATAGCCGCAATAACCGTTGACAACTGAACATACGATCGGCACCGCCCCATTCGTTGCCTCATGTACGGCATCGGCGATGCGCCTTCCCGTTTCGGTGGTGAGTTCAAAGGGAAGTCCGACCCATGCGGTGTGCCCAATGCGGATGGCCTGCACGGTGAGAATGCGTGGAAAGCCTCTTTTGGGGAGCACGAGGGGTTGCAGCGTGCGCGACCCGACGACGTTCTTCACTCCTTGTTTGCCTCGTGGCTTGCGACGAGGATGACCTGGGGCGAACGGGGGAATGCGATGAATAATCGGCGTTACGTTCTCGGTTGCGCCAGCAAGGAGCGACGCGCCCACCGCGGGCCGATCAGGTAGTTCGATCCCATCGATGACCCGGTTGTCATCTAAGTCAATTTCACGCAGTCCGCATCCCAGATCCAACTGTGGCGACAATGACCGCGCGAGTTCGCCATAGAGCCGAAAGGCCGCGGCTCCAATTTTTCGACCAATGCGACCCGCTTCGACAAAGCCAGCTTGGCCGGGTCGAAGCGCCGGTGCCACATCAGCATGGGTACCTTCGGAGGCTCCGACAGTTGGTCGCACGTTGTGGGTCGCCTCGACTCGGTGAGCGAGTTCATCGGTGAGAAATGACCAGACGTCACCGTGGTATTCATCGGCGTGTTGCGACACGCCGGTTCCATGAACCGCAAAGATGACCGCAGCCCCAAGTGGCGTAGTCTGCCCGTCTGGGTGTTCTTTGTCGACCCGAAGCAAGTGGAGATCCGGATTGACCGATACGAATTTGCGTTGCGGGTCAAGTCGTTCATCAAGCACCGTCGTATTGTGAACATAGGGTTCCATTGAACGGTTCCGGGTAAGGCCCCACACCGGGGTTGAACCAATCGCGCACTGCGCCGGACCCCTCGTGTCATACGCCTCTTGAACCGCACCACTGATTCGTTCCGCAAGGAACTGAGTCCACGCTGGATCAAACCCGGCACGATTTGATGCAAACCGATTGTAGAAATCCGTTCCTAGAAATTGGCCTGGTGCTGCATGGGTGTGAGTCGCTCCCATCCAAACACCCGCCAAGGGGATGTCGGTGGTCTCAGCAATGGCTCGACCAACGAGGCGCGCCACGACCGGCGAACCTCCGAGCAGATCACATTGAATGATTGCGATCGACGTCGAGCCGCAACGCAAGTGGGTGACGGTAGCCCGCAGTCGAGTACGAAATGCGCGCCCATCGTGAGCGTTGGACGAATAGCCCGCTTTCGGAAGCCCAGGTGGCGGTGTGATGTCGACTTGGGCGACACCGGCGACGAGCCGTTCAACAACGGGCAGTGTCCGCGGTGGGATCGCGTCAATCTCAAAGCGAGCCCGACGAGTTGAACCACCTGCCAACGCAAGCAACGGTGAGTCGGATTGTATGGTCCATGTCATTTGAGAAACAGCAACTCAATCTCGTCGCGAACCTGTGGAGTGAGGAGTTCCAGCGCGTCGAGCGCGCCAAGGTTTTCGGTCACTTGCTCCACTTTGGAAGCACCAAGAATTACGGAGGTGACCTGTGGGTTCGAGGCACACCAGGCAATCGCAAGTTGCGCTGTCGTCACCCCGAGCCGTTCGGCAATTGCGCCGATTTCGCGCACAGTTGCATTGCGTTTGGGATCGGTGAGAACGTCACGTAACCACTCGTAACCTTTCAGCGATGCTCGTGAATCGCTCGGAATACCGTCGACATATTTGCCAGTAAGGAGTCCCGAGGCCAAAGGGCTCCAGGTGGTCAGACCAAGTCCGTTTTCATATAAGCGTGCATACTCGCGCTCAACACGACGCCTTTCGAAAAGGTTGTATTGGGGTTGTTCCACGACTGGCGGATGGAGGCGATGCTCATTGGCAAAGGCAATCGCCTGAGCGATCTCTGCCCCTGACCATTCTGAAGTCCCCCAGTAATGCGCTTTGTTTGCGCTGATCATGTCAGACATTGCCCAAACCGTTTCACCAATTGGCGTATTGGGATCGGCCCGATGGCAATAGACGATGTCGACAAAATCAAGGCCAAAGCGTTCAAGCGAACCGTCAATTGCTTGCATGAGATATTTCCGGTTGAGGGTGTTTCGCATGTTTGGTGCGTCGCTCAGACCCCAGAACAACTTGGTTGACACCACATAGGTGTGGCGTTTCCATCCCAACTGTTCGATTGCCGCACCCATGATGCGCTCAGATTCCCCGCCACCGTAAGCCTCGGCATTGTCAAAAAAGTTGACGCCTCCTTCGTACGCGGCGCTCAAACACTCAGCCGCCAGACCGGTGTCGACTTGGGTGCCGAACGTAACCCACGAACCAAACGAGAGCACGCTGAGTTGTAAGCCGGTTTGACCCATGCGCCGATAGGGCATTGTTGCCATCACACACCATCCTTTCATCGAGTGCGTGACCCAGATGTCGTGCAGTCGAAACTCAAGACCGTAGCGAAAGTTTTCGATCCACGATGCCAACTCGCCCATGTCCCTCCTTCAATCG
Organism: uncultured Iamiaceae bacterium; assembly: GCA_964544305.1. Taxonomy (GTDB): domain Bacteria; phylum Actinomycetota; class Acidimicrobiia; order Acidimicrobiales; family Iamiaceae; genus JAFDWI01. The sequence goes on from CAZJAZ010000027.1 coordinate 29,546, forward strand.
TTTCGCCACCGTTGGCTTGACCTTGCTTCTTGTCGTGATTGCGCTCGCATTCTTTGATGTCGATGGGTCATCGTCTCGGCCCACACTTCTCACGTCAACTTGGTCGGCCGGCGCGACGACCGACCAGGCGGCAGAGATGCTGCGCACCGTGCCCAGCGTCAAACAAGCACAAGAAATCGCCTATGAGCGCACACGTGACTTTGGTGATCCATGGCAAGATACGGACGCGAATGGCTGTGATACTCGCAACGACGTCCTTCGCCGCGACCTCACCAGCGTCACGATTGGAACCCAATCAAACCCGTGTGCGGTCACGTCAGGTGATCTTGTTGACCCATATTCCGGTCAATTGATTCATTTTGAGCGCAGGGCTGCAACACAAGTGCAGATTGACCATCTGATTCCGCTCCACGCGGCGTGGCAACTTGGGGCGTGGCGTTGGTCAGACCAAAAGCGTGTTGCGTTTGCGAATGATCCTCGGGAACTCGTCGCCGTGAGCGGTGCCGCAAATCAGGACAAGTCCGATGCACTTGCCAATGAATGGAAACCTGCCAATCGATCAATTTGGTGTGTTTATGCCATCAACTCGATTGTGGTTCACCATGCGTACGGACTTGGTGCGACCCCGCAAGAAGCCAAGGCCCTTGGCTCGATGCTGGAGATGTGTCCAAAGTAACGATGCACGCCGCTTCAGAAGTCTCTAGAGTACGAAAAACGAAAGGGAGAAGATGAGCACCGAACCACAAACAGACGTTCGACGTATACCCATTCGCACCAAACTTCTCATTGGCCTTGCAATACCAGTCTTTTTCGTCGCGCTCATCAGCGGTGTCCAAGCATCGAAAGCGCAAAGCAAACTCAACACCACCAAAAAAGAAGTGACGCTGGCCCTTGCCGCGGGTGGTCCCACGACCTACATCACCGCGCTCATGGACGAACGTAATATTACCGCACTGTGGCTACTGAATCTGGATACAGCGGTCCATCTCGCGCGGGTCAAAACGCTCGAACAGGCCCGGGTCAATACCGACAAAGCACAACAAGAATTCAAAACATCACTGGATCGTGACGGGAAGGAAGTACAAGCACTTTTTGGTCCAGTGTTTGATCAGTCGGTGAAATCCATCAACGATCTCCGCAAGCTCACCGACGCAGATGCAAAAACCCGCAATCCACAGAATGCGCACGCCAAGACTATTTACGACTCGTATTCCACACTCGTTACGGCTTTCCACACGGCGAACGCAAATGCGGTGCGGGCAATCGACGACGCAACCTTGCACCGTCGCGCCGATTCAATCGCCGAACAAACGTTTTCTTCCGATCTTCTTTCGTTGATGTCACGATCAGCTGCAATCACCTTGCTCCAACCGGCCACAGCTGAAGAGAAAATGTTGGCTGCTCAACGTCTTGGTCAATATCGAATTTCACGCCAGCGAGCAATTGCCGACCTCGACGATGACCCGGTGCACCAAAAAGCGGTCGAGGGGTTTTACACCCGTGAGTCGATGGATCGATTTGAAAAAGGCATTGAAAAGTTCGCGATGACAGGCAAGGTCGACAACGTTCCCCAATTAATCAACGACGCGGCCAATACCGAAAAACCAAACGGAACTGACGCGTGGGAGTCGGTGCGCGAAAGCTTGACCGCACGCGGCGATTCATTGGTGGCATCGGCAAGCAGTAGCCGAAATTGGTATGTCATCTTGTTTTTCCTAGCGACAGGCTTCTCGTTGGCTTTTGCCTTGGTCATCGCTCGTTCTATTTCCAAGCCATTGATGTCTATTGCCGATCAAGCAGACGAAATGGCGAGTTCCAGTTTGCCTGCTGCCGTTGGCGAGATTCTTGCCACACCCATCGGCCAGGACGTGGAAGTTCCTCATCTCGAACCCATTACCGTTCGCAGCAGCGACGAGGTCGCAGATGTTGCGGTCGCCATCAATGCGGTGCAGACCACGGCATTGGACTTGGCCGTGGAACAGGCCATGCAGCGGCGCAATTTCTCGGATACGTTCTTGAACCTCGGCCAGCGTGTTCAGGGCCTGATTAATCGCCAGCTTGAATTCATCACCGATCTTGAAGAATCCGAAGACGATCCCGAGGTGCTTGCCAACCTCTTCAAGCTTGACCATCTCGCCACCCGGATGCGCCGCAATGCCGAATCGCTCGTGGTGCTCGCTGGCACGTCACAACGAGCTCGAACCGGTGAGGCCGTCCCGGTCATTGACTCGTTACGTTCTGCACTCGGTGAAGTGGATGAATTCACCCGAGTTGCCATCGGATCCGTCGACACCGTTTATCTGCCGTTAAGCGTGGCCGCGGACTTGTCGCACTTGCTCGCCGAACTCATCGAGAATGGCTTACACTTTTCACCGGCATCACACGACGTTGATGTGATTGGCACACGGCTTGCGAACGGCTATCAAATTACAGTTACTGACCACGGCTCTGGCATGACCAGTGAACAGGTCACGACTGCAAATCGACGCTTGTCAGGAAACGAATCGTTTACGGTTGCACCGTCTCGCTACATGGGTCACTTCGTTGCGGGGCACTTGGCAACCGGGCTTGGCATTGACGTCTCGCTTTCGTCATCGCAAGCTGGTACGACAGCAACCGTCCTATTTGGTGACGAGTTGCTCGTGGCATCGCCGTCTGAGTCAGACAGCGCTACCAACGTGCCACGTTCACCAGATCAGGAATCGGATGCCGAAGGTGGATTCAAGCCTGCGGCACCGCCGAAAGCTCCCCAGTCAACGTCGCTGAGTTCGTTATTGGCTGTGCACCGTAAGTTGTCACAACCGCGTAGTCTCCCCGAAGACAACAGCCCATGGTCTCAACGAAACGACGCATCATCCGATTCGTAGCTTTCGACACGGCGCTTTCGACTTCGCATGAGCGCCAGAGCCATTGCGCCGACCACGAGTACCCCACCTCCAAGAACAATCGGCGACATTGTCGACGAGTCGTGCGAGGAGGACTGTGCAACTTGTTGTGCTGTGATCTTGGGGGCCGCTTTCGTGGATTTGAGGCCGACCCGCCCTTGCCCGAGTGGCTTTTGATCGTTGAGGATTGTGGTTGTCACCGATGGCAATGGCGTGCTTTGCGAACCGCGTGTTGTCGTCGTTGGAATGGGCGGCTGGGTTGTCCTTGGTTGAACGTCTGATTGTCGTGGGACCCGCGTTGAGGCTGGCGCACTTGGATCCGGATCATTGCTGCTCGGCGCCTGCGTTGGGGTTGGGACCGATGGCGAACAGGTTGACTGCCACAGATAGGAAGGCCCGATTCCTTGAATATTGCGAGGTGGTGGGGCCGATGAGGTGTTACCAACCGGTGTGGAAACGAAATGCCACCCTTCAACGACTTGTGGAATGACGCGCCAATCTCCAGCTCCAAACGACGAGTACGTCCATCCGTTTGCATCACCGTGGAAGTAGGCCCAGTACGACACCATGCCATCCACTGGGGCCGAGCAATTTGTTGCATTGAAGGTTGCGGGCACGCCTTCGATCTGACATACCTTGCCGCTGTTATCAAAGCCAACCTGATTTCCGACAACTGCTTTGAGTGCCATGACACCGCTCATGCGATCAGATTGCCGCGGCGTGCATTGGCTTCGAATGCCTTTCGGGGCGCCTGGGGCCGATTCAAAGTCAATGACGACTGCGATGTGTTGCCCGGGTGCCGGTGAGCAGGACAACGCCTCGGCCGTGGGAGGAGCGATCAAAAGCAAGCCAGTCAGCCAACCAAGCAGGCCGAGACAAGCAACGACTTTCCCACGGCCGAAACGCATGGCCATCAACCCGTGTAGGCGGGTTGTGCCGACTGTGCCGTTGCCGGAGCTGCTTGGCTTGGCCGTTGTGCCAACGTGGTCGGCGTCGAAGAAGGAATTGATGACACTGGAACCCCTGGGTCAGGAGGATTCACAACGGGAACAAACGGGAACGACTTCCCAGAAAGGCCCCAGAGTGCCTGTGTTGTCGCCATCAAGTTCGGAACAAGCGTGGAACCTTGCGGTTGAAAGACAATTCCCCCACGATCAGCAGCATCAGCTGATTGCGGAACTTGGAGTGCTGCCAATGCGCCAACCGCGCCAGGATCCGGAGTCCCGTTCACGGTCGTCAACGCGAGCAGGCCAAGACCTGTCGAATTGCCGTCAATAGCAAGACTTGAGTCACCCAGATACGCGAATCCGCCACTTGGGCTTTGCACGTCCTGCAACCACGCAATCGCCGCCGCGGCTTGTGATGCGGCATCACTGACGTGGAGCGCAATAGCTGCAAGTGATGTTGAGTTCGTGTCGGCTCCAGCAAAGGTGGCAGGGTCAACCGCTGGGCAAGGGGTTGATGTGTCACTGCGATACGAGACGAAACCACCGTCGTCACATTGTTGACTCTCGAGCCAGCCCAGGCCAGCCGCATCGGTGTCCCCGACGGCGTCGAGGGCAACGAGTGCGAGTGACTGGCGGTACACCCCGTCATAGGTTGGATCGGCACTGCCGAACAGACCATCATCCGCACCACCACCGGTGCGCTGGGTTGCTTCAAGACGCCCAACAAGATCAATGCCCCCAAAGGCATGCGGGTCATGACCGGTGGCAATTGCATCGAGAATCAAAAGGCCAAGGACACCGGGGTCATCGGCCACACCTGCAGAGACAAGGTTGTCTTGCACGTACGTTTCGAGGTAGCTCATCATTGAACCTATGACTGCCGGATCGCCTCCCGAACTTGCCAGCGACAGGACGGCTTGGGCGGTAATGCTCGGTGACGGGTCACCGCTATAAGGGCTAAGAATTGAGCCATCGGGTGTGACTTGAGCCTGGAGCCATGAAGCCGCGTCTGCGCGGACTTGGCTTTGCGAGGGCGGCGGTGTGGCACTGGTGACTCCCGCACCAGCGAACAATGTCACGGCCATGACGAGGACGGCAATTGTCCTACGCATGTTGTCTCCTTGTTGTTGTGTCGGACATCAGACACGGAGACGACTCGATTTGAGTCCCTCCGCCCCGTATGCCACGACGGGTTGGAGGTACGCGCTACAAGCGGGTATCCCGGCTTGCGGAGGACGAACCTCCGACCACGGTTGCGGGTCAGCGCCGGTTTCTCACCGGACTTCCCCCGACTTGACGAACGGACCTTATTGGTTGTGATGAACACCATAGCGACGCGCCACCACTACGGTGGCATCGTGACCCGTCGAACCAAAATTGTCGCGACCATCGGACCTTCTTCTGCTTCAGAGGCAACGTTGGCATCCATGATGGGTGCGGGCATGGATATGGCACGTGTGTCGCTGTCTCATAGCCCACTTGACGAGGTGCTCTCGCTCATCAACATGATCGCAACGGTTGCGCGAGCCAGCGATCGTCACGTTGGGATCCTTGCAGACCTGCCTGGTCCAAAATTGCGGGCGGCATCGTTCGGTGATGATGGCATTCGAATTACCGACGGTGAACAAGTTCGAATTTGGGACCGCACAAGTGGGCGGTTGACAAGCACGGCCGGTCATCTCGTCATTGATCATGACCAAGCTTGTTCAAACATGACCATTGGGGATCGTGTTGTGCTTGGAGATGGTGCCATCGAACTCGTTGTTGTCGACGTTGACGGACAGTCGGTAGTCGCTGAAGCCCTAACGGGAGGCGTCGCACGCGGAAGACCTGGGGTCAGCCTTTCCGACGAGCACGCGTTGTTGTCGTCACCAACACAATCTGATCTTGATGCGCTTCGTGAGTTGTGTAGCGCGCCGGTGGATGTGGTGGCGCTTTCTCTTGTCAGTGAGGCCCAAGACGTTCGGCGTGCTCGAGAAATTGCGGGTGTAAACGGGCCACGCATCATGGCAAAAATCGAAACAGCGCGTGCGGTTGCAAACGTGGACGCGCTCGTCACCGAAGCAGACGGTGTCATGGTGGCACGCGGCGACCTCGGGATCCGTTGCCCGCTCGAAGACATCCCCCATATTCAAAAGAAGGTGATCCACGCTGGTGTTGCCTATGGACGCCCGGTGATTACGGCTACCCAGATGCTCGAGTCGATGGTTCACGCACCAGTCCCAACCAGAGCGGAAGTTTCGGATGTAACGAGCGCGGTCTTTGACGGTACGAGTGCGGTCATGCTTTCTGGCGAAACAGCGATCGGGAAAGACCCCGTTCGAGTCATTGAAACGATGAGCCGAATTGCACAGCGCGCCGATGATGCCTTTGACTCCTACGGTTGGGGTCGTGCCATCGGACAAGATCAAGCACAATTTGCTCCAGGGACGCCAACGAATCGCCGGATTACCGGGGCTCTTTCGGCCGCAGGTTGGCGTGCTGCTATGGACGCCGAAGCGGCGGCGATTATCGCTTGTACTTCTACGGGTGCGACACCGCGTGCAATTTCAAGGTTTCGACCCAAAGCACCGATCTTGGCTGCGACTCCTTCGCGTGAAGTCGCGAGACAACTCTCCGTTGCCTGGGGCATTACGCCACTTCTAGTTGATCAACGACCCACCACGGACGGGACCGTTTCAACCGCTGTGACCGCGGCACTTCGCTCCGGGCATATTCGCCCCGGTGATCTTGTCGCCGTGCTTGTCGGTGCACCAGATTCGACTGAACCTGTTAGCGATACGCTGCGACTCCTTCGAGTCGACTGACGACACTTGGAGCGGACGACGGGATTCGAACCCGCGACCCTCACCTTGGCAAGGTGATGCTCTACCAACTGAGCCACGTCCGCGACGTTGCTACCTTACCACTGCACGTCTTCTTTCCAAGGTTTTCGCTCCTCGGGAACGTTCGCAACGGTGTCTCGAACGATCTTGGCCGCTTCGAATGCAAGGTCTTTGTCGACAATCGCGCTTATGCGAATCGCAACGCCATCAATGAAAGTCAACATAGCGGTTGCTTCGTCTTGCCATCCTTCAACCACCAAGCTTGTCGTGATTGGTGCTTCGAGCACGACCGGACGCCACTTCCTTCCATTCACCAACAAAACTCTCTTGTCGGTTACGACGGCAATCCCAACAACGCCGTCAATGAGACCCGGAACCAAAATGCGCACAACCTCGGTTGGGTCAATGAGAGCTCCGGCAATGAGTGCGGGAACTTCGGCGTGCGGGCGAGTCGTCGGACTCACACGCTGAAGATGGAGTTCAAGATCATGTGGGTCGGGTGCGCCGACGGCCATTTCAATGGGCGCGGGGGTACTTGGAATCGGCTGTGGAATGTTTTGCTCGCCCGCGGGTGGTGGCGGAAGCAGCGACGCAGGTACTTCACCAGACGGTTCTGGCGCTGACCACGATTCTGCTGCAACCGGTGGCGGCGGCAACGGCACATCAACCGGAGGCGCAGGCGGAGCCACATCAACCGGAGGCGCAGGCGGAGCCACATCAACCGGAGGCGCAGGCGGAGCC
>CAZJAZ010000028.1:0-32119 GCA_964544305.1 uncultured Iamiaceae bacterium
TTGCCGATCTTCTCAACCGCGTGCATCACGGTGGTGTGGTCTCGACCGCCAAATTCTTGGGCGATGAGTGGATAGGAAAGTTCGGTGAGCTCGCGCGTCACGTACATTGAGACTTGGCGAGCGAGCACCAGGGGGCGCTGACGAGATTTTCCTTTGAGTTCGTCAACTGAGAAATTGTACATCTGCGCTGTCGCTTCCAAGATCACCGCGCACGTCAACGGGCGTTCTTTTCGATCACCAAGCTCAGCAGAGAGTACCTGGGTTGCAAGATCAACCGTGAGCGGTTCTCTGTTCAACGTTGCATACGCCGTTACTCGAGTGAGCGCGCCTTCAAGTTCTCGAATGTTGTCAGAAATATTTGACGCGATGAATTCGAGCACATCATCGGGGATTGCCATCGTCTCGCGTTCAGCTTTTTTCGCAAGAATTGCAAGACGTGTTTCGATATCTGGGCGTTGAATGTCGGTGATGAGTCCCATCTTGAATCGGCTGCGAAGACGATTTTCGATCTTCCCGATTGCATCCGGTGGGCGATCTGATGAAAGAACGATCTGACGATTCGCCTGATGTAGTGCATTGAACGTGTGGAAGAACTCGACCTGGGTCTCTTCACGTCCTTCAATGAACTGTATGTCGTCGACTAATAGAACCTGGACGTCGCGATAGCGGCGCTTGAATTGATCGGCGTCACCGGATCGGACCGCATCAACGAACTCGGAAAGAAACGTTTCGCTTGAGACGTAGCGAACGGTGTAGTCGGGATAATTCTCTCGGATGTAGTGGGTGATGGCTTGAAGAAGATGGGTTTTCCCAAGTCCCGCGTCACCGTAAATAAAGAGTGGGTTGTAGTGCCGTCCCGGCTTTTCCGCGACGGCAAGCGCCGCAGCGTGTGCAAAACGATTCGATGGACCAGCGACAAAGGAAGCGAACGTATAGCGATCAACTTCGTCGGGCAGTTCCGGATTGTCGATCGCGGCCGCAAGATTGTTTGGCCGTTCTTCGATCACGCTGGAATCAGGTGCTTGATCAGCGGGATCGTTGGTCGTGTCAACGAGCTCGTCAAGGGCGGCGACCTCATCAACTCGAACGTCAAGTTGGATGGGTTCACCGGCTGCGTTCTCCAAACAGTCCAAAACCAAAGACTCATAGGTGCCAGCAATACGGTCACGACTTAAGGGATTCGGAACGGTGAGCGTGAGCACGGTTCCGTCCAACGAAACTGCTCGTGCGTCATGAAAAGTAGAACGCCACACTGCGTCTGAAACCTGCGGACGAAGAAGGTCACAGCATGTCGTCCACACGTCCATCGGGTGTACCACCTGCATGTTTCCTTTCTGCGTGTTCGAGTCGTACACAACGAAATCCACAGTTGTGGAAAAGTCTTGCGGCATGCTCAACCGAGATGCGCGCGGTACGGGGAACGGCGACGCTAGCACTCCATCACACGGCGTGTCGTGCGCGCGAGGCGCGGTACGGTTGCCCAAAAGGGGTCCGGCCATCTAACGTAGTGGAGTCCACTTGTCGAAATATCCTCACGCATTGTGAATTGTTTCGGCATGAGACACTTTCCGTTGACTTCACCTCATGTGACGTCGTTGGGAAATACCTATGTCTGGGCTGCACGTTTTTCGCTGCGGCTTGTTGTCGGAATCAGCCGACATGTTTGTGAGAGGCTCTCGTGAAGCGTACCTACCAACCAAGTGTTCGAAAGCGGGCCCGTCGACACGGATTCCGTCACCGCATGTCCACCCGCGCTGGACGATCAATTGTTCGTTCCCGTCGGCGTCGTGGTCGTGCCCGGTTGTCGGCCTGATTGAACGAGTTTCGGACCGTGGGTCCTTTCAGCGGTTGGCCCGTCATGGTCGACGAGTTCGCAGTGGCGTGGTGCGCATCACCTTTTTGCCAGAACCGCAAGGACAACGACGAGTCGCGTACGCCCTGTCTCGACGAGTGGGCAACGCGGTGGTGCGAAACCGCATCCGAAGACGACTACGCAGCGTATTCGTTCAACTCGATGCGACAGATTATGAAGCCTTTCGTCACGGTACCTATCTCGTGACCGCCCATCGAGAAGCGGCAACGATGCCATATGGCGAACTCGCTGAAGCGGTGACGTCAGCTCTTGAATCACTGAGCAGAGGGCGTGCGACGTGAGTCAATTGCCCAGTGCCATACCCGCTCGCATCGCCTGCGTTCCTATTCGTTTGTATCAACTGGCTCGCTCCGGGCGGCCTTCCCCATGTCGCTTTCAGCCGACGTGTTCTGCCTATGCGCTCGAAGCGCTCGAAGCACACGGCGTTATTCGTGGAACGTGGCTTGCCTGCAAACGACTGATTCGCTGTCGACCGGGATCTGCCTATGGGTGGGATCCCGTACCTGATCGGAAATCCTTCTAAATGTTTGGTTTACTCGCTCGGCTTCTCGAACTTTTGTACTCGTTTTGGCCGTCATACGCAGGCTCAATCATCTTGTTCACGGTCGTCATCATGTTGGTGCTGGCACCGCTGACCTTCAAGAGCACACGGTCGATGCTGGCAATGCAGGCTTTGCAACCCGAAATGAAGAAGTTGCAAAACCGCTACAAGGATGATCGTCAAAAGCTCAATGAAGAGATGATGAAGTTCTACCAAGAGAACAAGATTTCTCCTCTTGGTGGCTGCCTTCCCATGTTGGTGCAACTCCCGGTTTTCTTCATCTTGTACGAGGTTCTCTACAAATTGACCTTGCGTGGCCCATTTGGTGGTGACATGGGGCATGCGGTGGCGTGTCAGATGGGTGGGGTCAACGCCTGTACAGCGAATGGTGCATTCGCAAACGCGGGGTTCTTTCACCCCGCATATCTCGACCCCTCTTCAAACCTGTATCAGAGCCTTTCCCACACGCGTGTCATGGAATCGTTTGGATTGGATTTGGCGCAAAGCGCGTGGAGTGCGCTGGGCGACGGCCTTGCCCATGCTGCTCCATTTGTGATCATGGTGCTCGTTGTCATGGCACTGACCTACCTGCAACAGCAACAAATTCAGAGCCGCCAGCCAAAGAACGCGGAGCAGAATCCAACCCAGATGTTGATGATGAAGATCATGCCGGTGGCCATGGGTTTCATCTATATCGTGATTCCTGCTGGGGTTGTCGTGTATTTCCTCGTTTCATCGTTGTTCCGAATTGGACAACAAGCCATGGTGACCCGGACGTTCTACTCAGGGCCGAACGCAATCGTTATTCCAACGACTGCGACTGAAGTCGACGGGTCTGTGAAATCAAACAAATCGATAAAGTCGCAGATCATCCCGGGCGGCGACTCGTTGCCGCGCATTGGTAAGAAGGCCCAGGCCAAATCGTCACCTGCGCCGCAAAAAGGCGCGCCACCCAATGCAAAGAAAAAGAAGGCCGCAGCCTCAAGCGACACACCGCAACCAGCGGATTCCGCCATCGATGAATCGGAATCCGTCGACACGCAACGGACGACCGAAGCACCGAATCGCAGCGCTCCAAGCCGAAGTGCTCCCACGAAGAAAAGTGGAAAAGGGAAGAAATAAGCATGGAATGGATTGAAATAACCGCAAAGACAATCGCTGAAGCCGAGGAAGCAGCACTCGATGAATTAGGTATCGATCGCGACGAAGTTGAATTCGTTATCGTCGAAGAGCCAAAGGTGGGTCTCTTTCGCCAAGTTCGTGGCACGGCACGCCTACGCGCCCGCGTTGCCCCTCGCACTCCTCGAGCGAAGTCCGATAGACGGAATCGACGCCCGCGCAATGATGAGCGGGCAGACTCTCGATCAGAGAAGCCTGCTCGGCCAGCGAAGAGTCGAACAACCCAGAAAGCGGATCGACAAGCACCGGGCCGTAGCGCACCGAAATCAGCGAAGCCGCAACCAACCCGAGAAGAAGGTACAACCATGACGATGACACTTGACGAGCAGGTAGCGGCAGCAGAAAAATTTCTCCAAGGCCTTCTCGAGGCAGGCGGCTTTGCGGGAGCACTCACTTCCGAACGAACCGATGAGGCGAACGCGCACCTCAACATCGTTGGCGATGATTTGGGCCTGTTGATTGGTCCACGTGGACAAACGATGAATGCGTTGCAAGATCTCACCCGAATCGTCTTACAGAAGCAGGCGGCAGGCTCGTGGGAAGGGCACGTGCATGTCGACGTGAACGGGTATCGGGCAAAGCGCCGTGATGCACTCATCAAATTCGCTACGACCGTGGCCGACGAAGTTCGAACCTCAGGAACACCAAAGGCGCTTGAGCCCATGTCGTCGGCCGATCGAAAAGCCGTTCACGACGCCATTAATGCTATCGACGGCGTCCACACATCGTCGGAAGGCCACGAACCGCGACGCTGGGTCAAAATTATTCCAGGCGACGCCTGAAACTCATCAAAGTTCGCGAATGACAGCCCAAACCAACCTTCTGCGGGAGGTGCTGGCTCGTTCGCAGGAACTTGGCTTTCTCGGCCCGGGGCCGGTTCACGAGCACATTGACCACGCGCAAGCGCTCTTGCAGTCGGTTCCGTCGATTCCACAATTTATGATCGACCTCGGTTCGGGCGGCGGAATCCCCGGCCTAGTCTTCGCGTGCCTTCGTGTGGATCTCACGGGCGTTCTTCTCGATGGATCAACGCGACGTGTGGCATTCCTGCGTGAAGCAATTGATGAACTCGGACTAACGGAACGCTTCATAACCTGGGAAGGCCGAGCAGAGGATCTGGGTAGGAATCAGGAAAATCGAGGCATTGCAGATCTCGTTGTCGCCCGAAGCTTTGGGCCACCTGCTGTCGTGGCCGAATGTGCCGCGCCTTTTCTGCGCGTCGGTGGTCGGCTCATCGTGAGCGACCCGCCAGGAACAGGAAATCGCTGGCCACGCAACGAAGTTGATCGTTTTGGCCTTACCGTGTACGAACAGGCTATTACCCCCCCAAAGTACACCGTACTTTTGCAAGAAACTCCTTGCCCGACTTCCTTTCCTCGGCGGGTGGGCATCCCTGCGAAGCGACCGCTCTTCTAGTCAATTCAACCACCGCTCGCCCTCGGTGTGTCAACTGTCGGCGATGTTTCACGTGAAACATCGCGGTGTACTTGACCGGAGAAGTGAAACAAGGCAGGATTGCCCCGTGTTTGAACCAGGGACTGAAAACGAATCCGTGAAGGATGACTTCGTGAGCGGCGATCAAACGGTGCTCGCCGACACCGCCACCTCGGAAGAGAAAGTTGAAGTATCGTCTCCAATGCAACGACAACTTCCTCGTTGGATCGCCGTAGCAAACCAGAAGGGCGGAGTCGGAAAGACAACCACCGCCGTTAACCTGGGAGCGTGTCTTGCCGAGCTCGGCCATCGCGTGCTCGTTGTTGATCTGGATCCGCAAGGAAACGCGAGCACAGGTCTTGGCATCAACATCCGCGGGCTTGATGCCTCGATGTATGACGTCATCATGCGAGACACGCCAATTGAGGACGCGATTGAAGCCACTTCGATCAAAGGACTTTTTGTCGCCCCGTCAAGCCTTGATCTTGCTGGAGCCGAGATCGAACTGGTGCCCGCCTTTAGTCGCGAGATGAAATTGCGCAATGCCCTGAGTGAAGTCGAAGATGACTACGACTACGTCTTTATCGACTGTCCCCCATCTTTGGGGCTACTCACCATCAACGCCCTTGCCGCAGTCCATGAAGTCCTGGTTCCTATTCAGTGCGAATACTATGCCCTCGAAGGCCTGGGACAACTTGCCGCGAACGTCGAGCTCGTCCGTAAGGGCCTGAATGCGCAGCTTCAAATCTCAACCATTGTTCTCGTAATGTACGACGCGCGAACAAATCTTTCCGATCATGTAGCGACAGACGTGCGCTCGTACTTCGGCGACCGCGTCTGTCGCACCATGGTGCCTCGAACCGTTCGACTTTCGGAGGCGCCGTCTTTCGGTCAACCTATCATCACTTTCGACGCGCGCTCACGTGGCGCGTTGGCATATCGAGAACTCGCAAAGGAGATCAGCAATGTCACGGCCTAGTGGACTGGGGAAGGGTCTCGGTGCGTTGATTCCAACTGCGCCCGCGCCAACACAGGGTGCAGAGGGCTTGCTCGAGGTCCCGATAGCCAGCGTGGTCCCCAACCAGTTTCAGCCGAGGACACATTTTGATGAAGAGGCTCTTGCTTCACTGACGGCGTCTGTGCGGGAACTTGGTGTACTTCAACCAATTCTGGTTCGTGCCATAAGCGACGGAAAGTATGAGTTGATAGCGGGCGAACGTCGTTGGCGTGCGGCAAAGCGGGCGGGCCACCAGACAATGCCGGTCTTGGTGCGTTCCGTAGATGACACCAACTCCCTCGAGCAAGCATTGGTTGAAAATCTGCATCGTGAAGACTTGAACGCATTGGAAGAAGCCGCGGCATACCAACAGCTTGTTGACGACTTTTCAATGACGCATGAAGGAATCGCGCAACGTGTGGGCAAGAGTCGTGCGGCCATCTCCAATGCGCTGCGGCTTTTTCAATTACCAGCAACCGTCCAACGGCTTGTGCAGGAAGGAAGTCTTTCGGCGGGGCACGCCCGCGCACTCCTTGGGAGTCCGGATCGGTCGTTCCAAGAATCCCTTGCGCGCAAAGCAGTGGCCGAAGGATATTCAGTTCGCCAGGTTGAAGACGCGGTACGAAAGAAGGAGCGAGAGGTTGACAGCACGCCAAAGCCAGAAAAGTTGCAGGCCCCAGGCTTGCTCGAGCTCGAAGAACTTTTGTCTGAACGACTGAGCACTCGTGTAAAGGTCGCGATGGGGGCAAAGAAGGGGAGCATCACCATTGACTTCGCCACACTCGATGACCTTGAGCGTATTTACCGGGTTATGAATGGCTTTGTCCAGCGCGGCGATGACCTCACGTCTTCGTAAACGGTGAACTATCCACAACCTGTGGTTAAGGTTGTGAGCTTCGCGGAACCTCGGACCTTACGGCGATGGGTAACCGAGTGGTGCAGCAAGCCATTCTTGCAAAGCAGCCTGTACCGCGAGGCCGATTTGGTTGCCGTGCTGGACAATCCAGGCGGTTGGTCCAAGCTCAACCCACAGGGCCGGCATTTTGGTCTCGCGCAGGACGGCCGTTCGCATTCCTTGGATAACCGGGGGAGCGAGCGAAGCTGTTTGCAAATGCCGGGCAAGCATTTGTGCGAGCTGATTGCCGCCGGCTGATTCAAAGCCTTGTGTCCGATAGTAGGCAAGGGTGATGCCCGGTTCTCGGCGAGTTGCCCAACCCAGAAAGCACCGTGCATTGAAGCGATTGGCTTCCAATGCTTGGATCGATCCTTCAGGATGGTGGATTGCAAGCGTGTCGGCGCCGGCGCGATCAAGGCGGGAGGTGAGGGCACGCAGAAAAGCCGGAAGATCGCCGCATTCAGCCACGGCAATGTTTGCATTTGCCAACTCTTTCGGACCGTTAAGCAGATCAAGACGCTCCGCCAACGACGCTTTTGAAAGGCGGCCGGTCCCGGGTCCAAATCGTCGCAACTGCGCAAGCACATCAGGTCCTGCTACGCCGTCGGTGACGAGCCCAGTGTTCCGTTGGAAGGTGACAACGGCGGCTTCAGTATCCGGGCCAAAAATACCGTCAACTCGACCTCGCTGGAAGCCAAGCTCGCTGAGGTGTTGTTGCAAAAGCGCAACGTCATCCCCTCTGAGCATCGGACGTCGCAAATAGAGGAGTCGATCACCGAGCGTAAAGCCAGCTTCTACGAGACATGACCAAGTCGCCTGGTCACAAATCCCAGAGGGTGGCAGTCCTGCATGGTCTTGGAAAGCCAAGACCGCATGTTGGGTCAGCGAATCGAACGTGCCGCGGGTTTCTCCGGGCGCGAGAAAGCCGCCCTTTCGGAGGCGTTGCTGGAGGTCGGCAACCGCTTCCCCATGGGCATCACGCTCAAGGGGAAGCGAACTCAGTTCGTCAGCGTCGCGGTCAACCATACGTCATAGTATGAATAGGTCAAGCGAGAAACTCGGCAAGGTCGTTGACGAGCTGCTGCTTCCCTTTCGCGCCGACGATTCGTTTTGCTTCAACGCCGTTGTTGAAAACCACAAGGGTGGGGATACTCATGACGTTGAACTGCATGGGGATCTGTGGATTGGCGTCAATGTCCATTTTGGCAAACGTCATCTTCTCACCGTATTCCTGTGCGAGTTCTTCGACGATGGGGGCGACCTTCTTGCACGGGCCGCACCATGTTGCCCAAAAATCCACGAGTACTGGAGTGTTGGAACTAAAGACTTGTTCGTTAAATGATTCGTCGGTCAAGGTCAAAACGGTTGCCATGGTGATTTCTCCGGGGTTTCTTACCAATTGTCGATAGGGGAGTCGGATTCGAGCCAGCGCTCGGTGTCAAGCGCTGCCATGCAGCCAGATCCGGCAGCAGTAATTGCTTGTCGATAGGTGTGATCTTGCACATCTCCTGCCGCAAACACACCGACAGCACTCGTTCGCGTTCCTGCATGTGTTTTAATATATCCTGTGTCATCTAATGCCAACTGATTGATGAACAGGTCAGCGTTCGGACGATGACCGATCGCGATGAACAGACCGGTAACGGCCAATGAAGTCGATTCGCCGGATATGGTGTCGGTGAGCGTGATCGACTCGAGCTTGTCAGTTCCGTGAACTGCGGTCACCTGAGAATTCCAAGCAAAAGAGATTTTCGGGTTGTCTTGTGCTCGTTGCTGCATGATCTTTGATGCTCGAAGTTCGTCACGTCGGTGAACAATCGTGACTTTGTCAGCAAAGCGTGACAAAAACATGGCCTCCTCGAGAGCAGAATCTCCCCCACCAACCACGGCAATCTCGTGACCTCGAAAGAAAAAACCGTCGCAGGTTGCACAGGTTGACACCCCGTGACCAAGCAAACGTTGCTCATGCTCTAACCCGAGCATGAGTGATTGTGCGCCCGTTGCAATGATGATCGCGTTTGACAAGACGGTTGGTTCCGGGGCGTTGGGATCACCAATCCAGATCGGAAACGGCCGAGTCGCAAGGTCAACCTTGGAAACCTTTTCGGTAACAATTTCTGCGTCAAATCGTTGAGCCTGGCTGCGGAAGGCCTCCATTAAGTCTGGGCCCATGATGCCATCAACGAAGCCAGGAAAATTCTCAACCTCTGTGGTCAACATCAGTTGTCCGCCGGGTTGATCCGATGTGCTTGACGGTTCTCCCTCTATAACCAGGGGATGCAACTGAGCGCGAGCGGTGTAGATGGCGGCGGTTAAGCCCGCCGGACCTGATCCAATGATCACCACGTCACGAACATCAGTTGTCACAAGAACTCCTTGGTACGTCGAACAAAACTCGTTGGGTGTAACCCTTGGACCACGATCCCGTATTCCCAACGGGTTGACTGGTACTAGCGGTGCGGGATCT
Organism: uncultured Iamiaceae bacterium; assembly: GCA_964544305.1. Taxonomy (GTDB): domain Bacteria; phylum Actinomycetota; class Acidimicrobiia; order Acidimicrobiales; family Iamiaceae; genus JAFDWI01. The sequence continues at coordinate 9,387 of CAZJAZ010000028.1, forward strand.
TGGAGGCTTTACTCCAAAGGAGGAGGGCGATCGCCCCCAAGATCAACCCGAGTCCTAACTCGGGGATCCAAACGCGTTCCCCTGGCAGATAGACGGTGGCGACCCGGACGATCAAAATGCAGGTCAAAACAAGCGCGGTCGTACCCACAAGAATCGAGAAAAACCCGTACACAATCGCTCGTGCCACGGTCATTGCTGTCCCAACCGTGCGATCTCGTACAGCTCCAACCGTTGAAACGATCAGATCTGTTGCCTGGTCAGGCCACGACGCGAATGAGTCCGACCCGGCATCTGGCTGATCCGAAGGCATTGTGCAAGCCTATCTTCCGGCCGGTTGAAATCTGTAGATTGTCAGCCTTCAACTGCCGCAAGGACGCGACAAGTTTTCGAATCCGCAATGACGGCCCGCGTCCCTTTCGGGCTTTTCCCCGAAGCTGGCATCGCGTAGCTCACCACCAAAGCGTCGATGCGTCCAACCCGGAGTTGGCGAGCCACGCCGCGTTGACCGAGCGTTCGGTCGGTGGCCTGCTGTTGAATCGCGCCGTCACAGCGCTTCACGTTTGCCTCGGTCACGTTCGAGTCAAGCCCGTCCGTTGCGGGCAACGTCACCAGATTTAAACGTCTCACGAGTTGTTTGGCTTCGGTGATCGTGGCGACTTGCCCGAGCGACGCAAGTGACTGTTCCACCAGTGTGGTACTTGAGCTCGGATTGTTGACCCGTGACACACTCCTGCCATGGAGGACCAGGTAAGCGCCGACAACAAGTCCGACAAGCGCGATGACCAACATGCCGATATGTCGCCACGGCAAGGGTCCGGCACGATGGGCTTCGGGTTCAACCTTTGTTTCACTCATTGCACCGCAACTCGGCTTATGGTGACTCGCCCCGATGCGCTGAGCCGCGTAATCCAAACTAAGACAGACGAACCGCGCGTGCCATGCAACGGCAACATAACTGTCCCTGTTGGGATGTTGGTTCGTTTCGCAATCGGTTTCCCCCACGCAGCCAATGAGTTCCCAGGCGTGCCCTTGGACACAAAGATCTCGGCATCCCAACCCGAAGATGATGTGTCAATTGTGATCTTGTTCAAGGGTGCTTCCCGGTTCAGGCGCAGCGTGAAACCCACACCATCTTTGACCCCAAACAACGGTGCCGCATCGTAGGTTTCGGTATGCCAAACGGTCGTAGGATCACCGTCAATAAGGTTGGCGAGGCCGTCGTTGTCTTCTTTCCCATCGCCAGGGGCCGGATCAAAAGCGTGGACTGATTGAACTCCGATTGGAGCAAGAACCGTCGTCGTCGTGTTGTCGTTCGAGCTCCCCAATATTTGATGGCCCGTATCCGACGTTCCAAAAAGCACGCCAACCACGCCGAGTGCTACGGCAACGAGCAGAATCAACAACGTGGGTACAAGCCAGGCACGCTCGCTGGCTCCAAAGCCGGGTCGATCAACATCATCCTCTACGGTTTCTGCGAGCGGTGCTGGCGGAATAGGAGTGTGGTCATCAACAATGGCGGTTGTATCGCGTCGAATCTGATCTGTGTCGTCTGCGGTGACCGCAATACCGGGTTTTCCTCGCACGCACCCTAAGAGCGCGGCGCGGAGCTGCGCCGCGTCGCCAAAGCGGTCGCCAGGATGACGGGCCATGGCGCGTAAAATCACGTCTTCAATGGGTCGAGGGATGTCGGCGCGCACTTGACGAGGACGTAAGGGCGCCTGGTGGATTCGAGCCAAGGCGGTGCCTGTATCAGTGTCAGCTAAGAACGGAACTCGGCCACACAAACACTCGTAGAGCACGATGCCTAACGCGTAGACGTCGGTACGCCCGTCGACTGGGGTGCCTTCGACCTGCTCGGGCGCAAGATACTTTGCTGTTCCCAACATTGAACCGGCCGCGGTCAAATCTGCCCCTTGCGCGGCCTTGGCAATGCCAAAGTCGGCGACGAGTACCCGTCCATCGGTCGACAACAAGATGTTTGCCGGTTTGATGTCACGGTGAATAACGCCGCCTCGATGCGCCGTTTCGAGCGCGTCGGCAACTTGGGCACCAACGGCGACCGTTTGTTCAACCGGAAGTAGCGTCACCACGTCAAGACGTCGCCGCAACGTGGTGCCATGGACGAGTTCCATCACGATTGCTTCAACACCATTGTCTGAAACCGTGTCGTAAATCGAAACGATTGACGGGTGACTCAGGCGTGCCGCAGAAATTGCTTCGTGGCGGAACCGTTCGACAAAGGCCGCATCGTTGACAAGATGCGCGTGCAGAATCTTGACCGCGACTGGTCGTTGGAGCACTTCATCGTTTGCTTGAAACACGCGAGCCATGCCACCGGTGGCGATAAGACGACTGATTCGATAGCGGTCGCCAATGAGTTGCCCGGTTGGGTCTGGGGCAACGTGCGTTGGTGATGACTCGTCGTCCACAATTGGAATAACGCTATCGGGCGCGCTTGTCAGGTGAGAAGCACGCTGGCGTTGTCACGAACCGGATGGGGGAAGGACAAAGCTGACACCGAGCACGCGTGGGCCACCGTGCGTGCCAATTGTTGGCCCGAGTCGAACAACCGGCAACGCGTCACCATTCTCAAGCATTCCGCGAAATAGTTCGACGTCGGGAGCCATTGCCTCACATATGGTGAGATCCTCAACCTCGCCCAAAGTCGAGACGTGGGTGGCAATCCATTCGAGCGCCTTTCGACGCGTACGTTGCTTCCCAGCCTCTTCGACTTGGCCATGCAGAATCTCAATGATGGGTTTGATGGAGAGCAACGTGCCAAGCATTGCTTGGGCACCCCCGATCCGACCGCCCATTTTGAGATTCTCCAAGGTGTCGAAACTTCCCACGAGGCGAGTTCGTTCGCCCCGATCGTCGACCATGGCTGCAATTTCATCCATGGTGGCACCGTCGTTCGCCGCTTTTACGGCACGTCGAATAATTGCGTTCAGCCCGCCACTGACCGTGTGAGAATCAACCACCCGAACAGGAATACGTTCGGCAACAGTCTCGGCGGCGTTGCGGGCAGATTGGATTGTGGCAGAAAACTTTTCAGCCAGATTGATACACACAACTCCCGTAGCGCCAGCGTCTGCCGCGTCGGTGAACGCTTGCGCGAACGCGCCGGGTGAAGGCGCAGCCGTTGAGGGCAACCCAGGTCGCTCGTCCATCATGCGAAAGAAGGACTCCGAATCAAGGTTGATGCCATCGGAGAACTCGTCATCGCCAAAACGGACGCTCAATGGCACCACAGTGACCCCGAGTTCTTTGGCTTGATCTTGGGGGAGGTCGGAACCCGAATCGGTGACGATGTGAATGGCTGCCATGGTTGGCCTTCCTAGTTGGTCTTGCGAGCTTTGACTCACATGTTGTGTCCAAGCGTTACATATTTTGCAGAGAAAAGTCGGCGATTGCGCCGTTATTCGCCGTCAATATCAATGAGGCTCGCTGGTGGGACGTGTGCATCGTGGCGTCGCCGCCGCACGCGCACAATGTCTCGGGCCCACCAGGCCAACAAAAAGCCGAGCGATCCGAACGTGATGATCATGCCAACTCCCGACGCCGCGGTCGAACGCACAACCAACGTGGATGACCCAATGTCGATGACACCGTCAGGTGACGATGCACGCAATCGGATCAGCGCATCACCTGGCGAGTCGGCGTGAACGGCGAGTTCAATGCGGGTGGTGGGTTCGGTGAGATGGACGATTTGCGATGTGCCGCCGGGAAACTCGAGCCGATTCTGACCATCGATATCGAGGCGTATCGTTGTCGGCCCGTTCGCGCTTCGTCGGATAGTAAGCGGTAGTGATGCGTTTGCTGATGTCAGCGTGATCGTTTGTCGTTCTGGGAGGCGGATTGATCCGGCCGTTTCTGCAACCTGATTGGTGACCGAACGAAAGTGCGCCATTTGCACTGAAGCAGGGAGCCCTGTTTGCGCTGCAAGATCAAGTCGGTCATTCAACTCTCGAACCAAGTGCATCGAATGCGCGGTACCCCCAGGCTTCATTGTGGCAAGCGAATGGACTTGTTCTTGTGCCGCGACATACGTCTGTGCAAAGCGAGCAAGAGGCTGAACCGCGGCTGGTTTGGCAAGGTCACGCACCAAGACGTCGCCGCTTGTGGCCAGGTCTCCAGCCTCATGTGCGGGGGGTGTGGACAGAACCGCGTCGGAAAGCGGCGTCGCGGCGATCAGCGGTGTCGTATCGTGCGGTTGCGCGGCATTCAAATACGTGGTGTACGCCCGAAGAAAATTGGCATTGGGCTTCCATTTGCGTGGAGGCGCCACCACCATTGCCCGTTCCATGGCGGGAAGATCGAGAGCGATTATGGCGAGATCCCCGATGAGCTGGTTCGCTCCGAGAACCGGGTCCTGGTTCAAGAAGTGGTTGGAAAGGCCTGTGTCGAGTTGCATCGCACGCACTTCTCGGCGATTTGACAATCGAAGACGAAACGGCGCCGCCAATGTGCGCGGAAAGGCACTCGGGTCCAATGAAACAAGATCCGAATCGTTAACAAGCACCGCCGCGGCACCTCGATCCGCGAGCCAGGTAATTTGTTTGCTTGTCACGTGGTCCCCCCACATCGTCAGGTCGGCAACGGAGCCGTCAGGAGCGTGGAGATGTTTGGTGAGTATGGCGTCGCCAGCGCGAGTCAGGCGGGAAGCTTGATCGGCGAGCCCGTTGGTGACCAGCCATTGCGCAAGGTCAATTGGAACGGCGGTGGTGCGCTGGAGCGGCACATTGCGGGTCAGCTGGCCGAGGTCGGTGAGAAGTTTGGTGTCGCGTTCATTGGCAAGCGCATTGAGAAATGCTGGTGAGACGCCAAAACCAATGCTGGCGTGCGTTGCGCGTGTGGCGTCGGCGAGTCCGTTGGAGAGTGCTTGCGCCTCGTGCTTTGCGGTGGGGGTCGCCGTTGCCTGCCCCGTTGTTGGTGGGTGTACCTGTGGCGTGAGCCGAAGCTCGGTGGCAACTCGCAAAGGAACCTGCGCGCTTGCGCCGCTGGTTTGGAGGCGCACGATGTAGGTGACCATAGAGGTAACCGATGTCCCCGTGTCATCGACCAAATTGAATACGAGCGGATACACGCCCGGTTCGGTAATGGGAACGTTGGGCTGCGTAACAACTTGGCCGGCTGTCGTACCGGTCGAAAAACGGATCGTGGTTCGGTGCGTGCCCGTGCGCAACGAGATTGGGTTGAGCGTGGCCACTTCTTGACCAAGTCCGTCACCTTGCATGCTCGCTTGAAAAGCCGAACGGGTACGGACCGCACGGTGCAACGTCACGATGAGGCGAATTCCTGGGACGACATTGGTCGTTTTCACGATGCTTCGAACCGAATCATTCGGGGCAACCCACAGGTTCTGTGCGATCAAACGAAGGGTCGGTTCGGCGTGGGTGGCTGATTGAGCCGATCTTGCACCTGGCCGCATCAACAACATGCAACCAAGGGCCACCGTCGCTGCGAGACAACGCAACGTCAAGAACTTTGCACGCTGAACGCGTGAGCGATGCCGGTCAATGTCGGCCTGGGACGTGCAGTGGACGGTCATCAAAGTTTCGGGTCGACAGCAGTGGTTCCGATGCGAGTCACCTTAGAGGGCAGCATGATTTGATCTACGACCATAGTGATTCGATCACGAGTTGGCTTTGACAACGACACAAAGTGTCCACTTTGTGTCACACGAGCCCGCGAAAAGATGCGAAGATAGAAGCGTCTCGATTGCCCCAGTGGCGTACAAGGCGTCACGTCACTACGAGGAGCCCTGCTCAATGGCCGACCTGAATGATCTACTGGCCCATCTCATTGAGCAGCGGGGTTCAGATCTGCATGTGAAAGCGGGTTCGGTGCCGCATTTGCGGACGCAAGGAAAATTGAGGCCAACACCATTCAAGACGTCAACCGTGGCCGAGTTGGAAAGCATGGTGGCCGAGTTGGTGCCGGTTGCTCGCACTCGAGTCTTGGCCGAACGAGGCGAAGTGTCAATTGCCTATGGCGTCTCAGGGTTGGGCCGGTTTCGATTAAATGTGTATCGGCAGCGGGGAACCTACGGCCTCTCTGTTCGCCTCGTGTCTCCAGGTGCGCCGGCGATCAGCGACCTTGCATTGCCCGAGAAAATTGAAAGCCTTATTGAGACTGAGTCAGGCCTGCTCTTTATTACGGGCCCTGCGTCATCGGGAAAGACGACCACTGCTGCAGCCTTACTCGACCGAATCAACATGAATCGGTCGGTGCACATCGTTACCCTCGAAGACCCCATCGAGGTCCTTCTTGCCGATAAATCATCAATGGTGTCGCAACGTGAGATCGGTGTCGACGCTCGATCGATGGCCGAAGCGTTGAGTCGGATCAATCATCTTGATCCTGACGTGATCTTTGTTTCAGAACTCAGCGATGTCGAGACCGTGACGCAAGTTATTGCCGCTGCCAATGGTGGCCGCTTTGTGATAGCGGTCGCGCCGACTGGATCGGCTGGCGAAACTGTCGAGTTCATCCTTGGTCACTTTGAACTGTCAAAACAGCAACGAATCCGACACGCGCTTGCAGCGAGTCTGCGTGGCATCGTGAGCCAACAACTGCTTGGCGCACGGGGTGGCGGCTCGCTCGTGCCAGCAGTTGAAGTTTTGACTCGCACCCCAGCCTCGATTGAGGCGATCGTGCGCGGTTCGTCAGTCGACGAAATCACCGCGCTGGTCGAACAGAGCGAAGGTGACGGGATGCAGTCCATGGATCAGGCGCTCAGCGCGCTGGTCCGATCGGGCAAAGTTGAACCAGGTGAAGCCATGGCGGTGTGCCACGACCCCAATGTGCTCCGTGCTGCGATCGCGTGACAAGCGTGGAGATCAAACAGAGCCATGAAGAGAATCGCGACATAATTGTTACGTAGTTGTAATGGAACGTTCGACAGGGTAGAGTGCTTTTCCATGCACAACCCTCGGTTGGCCCCACGCGCGGTGGGCGCGCTGTTCATTTTGGCAGTTCTTCTCGTTCCATTTCTTCCAACCTCGACCGCTCGTGGTGACGAAATTGACGATCTGAAGAGCCGTGCCGCACAAGTTTCTTCGCAAATCAGCGACTTGCAAGCCCAAGTTGCGTCCGCTACAGCGGCCGTTGAGAAAGCGAATTACGAGGCTTCTCAAATTGCAGACAAGATCGATCAAGCAAGCAAACAGCTCGCGCAAGCAAAACGTGACGAGGCAGCAAGCCGTCGCCAGCTTGCCAACTTCGCTCTGAACGCATACATCAGCGGTGGCTCAGGATCAGTTGACCTTGCCACACTCCTTGACACGGAAAACGGCAAACTTGGTGCACGCCAGGGCTATCAGTCGTCAGCCGTTGGTGACCGTCAAGAACTCGTCGATCAGCTTGAAGCCGCACAGCAGGTGACGAGTGATCGGGCGGCAACGCTTCGTGGGCAAAAAGCTAAAGCAGCCGCGGTTGCTGAGCAGGCCAAGTCAGAACGTGATGCTGCCGAATCCGCTCAAAGCAAGCTTGAGCAGATTCAATCTCAGCTCAAAGGCCGGCTCGCGACGCTCGTTGCTGAGCGACAGGCCGCCGCCCGTCGAGCCGAAGAAGCTCGTGCTCGTGCCGCAGCACAAGCCCAAGCTCAGGCACAAGCCCGTGCTGCTGCCGCCCAACAGGCACAAGCCGCCGCTACTCAGGCGCAAACACCTTCGGTCTCGGTTCCACCGGTAATCACTGTTCCAGAAACGACGCCGGTTGACCCACCGGTCGTCCCGAGTGGCTCAGGTGCGGGCGCACGCGCCGTGGCCGCGGCGGCCTCGCAACTTGGAGTCCCTTATGTGTGGGGTGGCTCATCGCCAAGTGGTTTTGACTGCTCAGGACTGACGCAATGGGCTTGGGGGCAAGCAGGCGTGTCGTTGGGACGCACAACCTACGCCCAGCGCTATGACGGACCGTCCGTTTCGTTGGCACAAGCACAGCCCGGTGACCTTGTCTTCTACAACGGTTTCGGACATATGGCGATTTACGCTGGTGGTGGACAAATTATTCACGCACCCCACACCGGCGACGTGGTTCGTTACGCCAGTGTTTACATTGATGGCGGGCCGATTCTCATCGTTCGACCGGGCTGATCATCTCTGAGGCGGCGACGTTCACTCCGGTTCGCACTGAATCCAATTGCCAAGCTGATCGCGCTAACCAACCAGAAGCCGCCAAGTAGATAGCCAGCCGGAACGGCACGTTGCGCCACGAGTTTTGAGCACCGTTGCGCGTTGGCTTTGCGCAACTGTGCTTCATCCCAGTCGTTGATTGCGTTACCTTGCGCATCGATAAGGCGACGATCGGTGGTTGCCCGGAGCAAGAACCAGGCGGGTGAACCGCAACGTTGCACACCAGCATTGGTGACGGGCATGGCAAACAACACAATTGAGCCGACAAGAAAGACAAAAGCAAGACCGGCGGTCAGCGTTGCAATGCGAAACGCGAGCGGGCGAGAAGAATTTAAGGCATCCATGACGTCAACAGTCTGCCCGCTCAACGCCTCCGAACCACCACCTTCGTAGACCCGGGGGCGGAGATCGCGGTGCATCGGTGACAAAAAGCCACCGAGGGCGATGGTGATGGAGGGAGAGTCGATCTCCGCCCTTTCCGGTATCTACAGCGGTATTCTCAACCGCACTAGTTCTATCGACCTATGCTGGCATTTTCTTGAGCAACAATTTTGTGCCACCCTCTTGAGCGACATGCTTGCTGATCAACTCTTCCTCGGACACGACTTGCTTGCCTGGCTCACCTTGGCGGTGGGCGGCGCGCTGGTCGTGGGAAACGCCGCCGCTTTGGTTCGCCCACCCGTTGAAGTTGATTCTGAAGCCGTCTCGAAAGCAATGCGACGGCGAAGCCGGTTCTTCATCGTCGTAGGAGCGATTGCTTCGATCTGGGCGCTCGCCACGTTGATTAGTAGTTAATTACGTCGCGCGCTCGGCCATTTGGGCCCGTGCGCGACGAGAGGTGTGCACGACATAGGCGGATCCACCAACAAGCACCACACCGAGGCCGGCCATGAGCGCGAGTTGCTGAGCACCGCCGCGCTCGCTCGCGCTTGCCGGCTTCTGACCGCCGTCTGGGACATCAAATGCAGGTCGGGCAACTTGCTGCGCAGCGCCCGACTCTGGCGAAGGAGGAGAGGTCAACTCGGACGTTGCGACATAGAGCAACGTAATGATGCCAATGACAACCGTGAAAACGATTGCAACGATGAGAAACTGTCGACGATCGTTTCGGTCAATTTCGAGCTGTTCCTGTTGAGATCGACGCGGTGCGGTTGCCATGATGAAACTTCGCTTGTGTGGTTCGAGACGATAGAACGGTGATCGTGAAACGAGTGATGACACGCAGCGTTGCGTACGTGCTCATCGTGACCACCATGTTATTGGGCGGTCTCGTCATCTCCTCTTCCCCCGCGTCGGCGCACGCGGTGTTGGAGTCGACTTCGCCACCTGACCAGGCCGTTGTGCCAACTACGCCAAAGGTTGTAACCCTTACCTTTAGTGAATCGGTGACGTTGGTGCCCGGTGCGTTGCGAGTTTTCAACGACACGGGACAGCGCGTTGATGACGGTGTGGCACAGCAAGATCAAGATGGTCGACGAGTCACCACGCGTCTCAAAGGGAATCTTGCCGCGGGGAGTTATGCGGTGGCTTGGAAAGTGATCTCGGAGGATTCGCATCCGATACATGGTGGATTTACGTTCTCGATTCAGCGCGCCGGTTCGATTGGTGGCCTGGACCAATACCTTTCGATGTCGTCGCAACCCGGTTGGGAAACAGCTGGCATCATCTTGCGAACGCTCACCTACTTGGGAAGCTTTCTCGTCGTCGGCGCGGCCTTCTTTCTCACATTCATTTCGCGCCGGCAAGATAGCTGGCGACCACGGTGGGTGTTGCCAAGTGCACTGATCACACTTGTCGCACTTGTAGCCCAGTTGCCGGTTCTCGCGGTGCTGGCAACTTCACAAGGCCCCGCCTCGCTCTTTTCTGACGGGGTACTTGGAGACCTTCTTGATCAAGGAGTTTGGCTGACAATCGCTGGGACGGCGGTGGCCGTTGTCATTGCCTTGCTGGCGATGCTCACGAATGACCGGTGGTCAAAGCGTTTCGCAATGGCCTCGGTCATTTTGGTTGCGCTTGCCTTTGCAGCGTCAGGCCATACCCGATCAACAGATCCAACCTGGTTGGTAATCGTTGTTGACGTGGCACATGTGGTCGCTGGCGTGATCTGGGTTGGCGGGCTTGGCGCACTCATCTCGTCGATACGCCAAGCCCGCAAATCGCATCGAGATCCCGTGGAATCTGCGGCGCAAATCGCACGATTTTCAGGCTTTGCAGGTGTTTCCATTGCTGTGGTGGGTGCCGCCGGACTCGTGCTGGCATTCGTTGAGGTGCGCTCGCTTCATGGCCTTCTAAGCACCGGATATGGGCGCTTGGTCTTGGCCAAGGTTGCTTTGGTCGTTGCCCTAGCCGGGCTTGGTGCGCTCAATCGTTTTCGACTGATCCCCGCAATCCAAGCAAAACCCGATCATGCAGTGGCGTGGCAGTACTTCGGGCGCACGCTCCGACTCGAGATGGTAGGGATGATTGCGATCTTGGGTGTCACCGGCGCGTTGGTCCAGGCGATTCCAGCCCGTACGCAGGTCGAGCGTTCCGCGGTGTTTTCAGCGTCGGCATCACTTGGTGCGGGGAGTGCGAACCTGGTCATTGACCCCGTACGCACGGGAAATATCGCGCTGCACGTCTATCTGCTTGACGCACAAGGCCGAAGCGACACGTCAATTGACAACGCGCAGATCGATGTGTTTCAGCCGAAGCTTTCCATTGGGCCAATGCATCGCACGCTTCAACGTGGCGGCCCTGGACACTTTCTCACGAACGGCACTATTTTTACCGTCCCGGGAACGTGGGCGGTGACCGTGCGAGTACGTTTTGACGAGTTCACTGAACGCAGCGCAACGTTCCGGGTCAAAGTAAACGGGTAGACGTATCGGTACGATTGGGTGGTCCGCGCCCCGCCGATCCTGGACTTTCGTGAACGAGCCCGATCATTCTTTGATGAAGCCAGCAGCGGTGACGTCTCGCCGCGACGATATGCTCGCGGTCGCGGTCCTGTGCGGGTTCAGTTTTGCCGTGTGGTTGCTGCGGCGAAGAGGTCCTTCAATGGCGATGGAAGAAGCCATGATGCTCCAGGCCCCCTTGCGCGTGCTTGGTGGCAGCGTCCAAGGTCGAGACTTTGACTATTTCTATGGCCCGCTGTCGTTGTGGGTGCCTGCCGTGTTCTACAAGGTGTTCGCGCCAACTCTGCTCGTTGAACGATTTGTGGGTGCGTGCTATCTCGCCGTACTTGGCATCGCGTTGTATGTCATTGGGCGACTCTGGGCGTTTTGGATCGCACTCGCTATGGGCGCGACCGCAATTCTCATCGGTGCTCTCTCAATGACGGCGTTACCCATCACCGGCGCAATCGCATTATTGGTGGTGGGGGTAGCTTGCACCACGGCAAGGTGGAGCCAGCATCGCCGCGACTGGTGCGCGGGTATTGCGCTTGGCTTGTCGGTTTCGCTTCGACCAGATTTTCTGGTGTGGGCGCTGGTGTTGCTGGTCGTGTTGCAGGTGATCAGTGCAACCCGAGCACGCGCTTGGTTTGGATTGCTGGTTGGACTCGTGCCCTATGTCGTATTGGTGCTCCGAGCTGGGTGGGGAAGCACCTGGCGGACGTTGGTGTCTGACGGGCTCCATGTTGGGGCCGAGCGAAACATTCCCTTTGATTTGCAGGCGTCTGGCCGGGGGCTCATGGTCGTCATTGCCGCCGCGAGCATGCTGGGGGCCTGTGTGCTGGGGTTCGTAACTCGGCGAGAACAACGTGGAAAAGCGCTCATTGGGCTTGGCGTGATCGGGCTTTGCCTGGTGCCAGAATATGTCCAACGGGCTGACGGGATACACGTCGTGTATGTGACGATGGTTCCGCTCGCGACGCTGTTTCCTGTCGTCTACGAACTCCTTGGTATGTCCACGCGGCTTGTTTCTCGCAGCCACGTACACCAGTGGGCGGCGATCGGGATAGCTGGCGTGTTGTTACTTGGGATACAACCCAAGTTCCTTGCGCGCTCAACGTTGCGGGACGCCCGCTTCATTGGGCGAGGTGGACTCGCCTATACCGCACATACACCCGGTGGCGTGTGGTACTACCAAAGCCCGCGGTCCGCGACCGAGCATGAGCGTCTTGCTCGTGCGGCGCAACGGATCTATCGACCTGGCGACGTCCTTTTTGTCGGGCCGACCAACTTGGCGCGCACCTCATTTTCGGATGGCAGCTTCTACACGTTGCTCCCTCGCTTTGCGCAGAAAACGCGCTACTACGATTTTCATCCACGTATCAGTCTCGTTTATGGACATCGGCTCGCGAGCGACGTCGCGAGCGCCGATGTAGTGGTGCTCTGCGACGTCGGGTTCAACGAAGACAATTTGTCGAAGCGACGAGGATCTGAGCGTGCGAATCGTGTGGTTGCCACACAGTTTGACCTCGTTACAACGAGCGGCCATTGCCGGTTGTACCGCAAGAAGATGGATGGAAAAGGCGCCTCGAACTCATGACCAACATCGCAACAGATGCTTCATCGATGACGTTGGCGTACGTCATTTCCGCTTATCGGTTGCCCGGTCAGTTGATTCGGCTTGTTGAACAACTTGATGAACCATCAACATATTTTGTGATCTCGGTGGATCGCGGCACCGATCAAGCCACGTTCGACACCATCCGAGGAGCGCTCGCCCAGCGACGCAATATTCATATTTTGCCTCGCCACTCGAGTGCGTACCGAGGCTTTGGTCACGTACGTTCCACGCTTCGAGGCATTGAGTATCTTCTGAACACTGGCATTGGCTTTGACTACCTATCGGTGCTCACCGGTCAAGACCTGCCGATCAAAACCAACGAGAAGATTCGCGAGCGGCTCGCGAGTGCAAATGGGCACGGCTTCATGGAACATTTCACGTTGCCTGACCCACGCTGGTCTGGCGGCGGACTGAACCGTTTCTCAAGCGTCTTTCTCCACACCCACCGCGGCAACTGGTCAATTGGGCGCCGTCGCTTTTTTGGTCTCATCCCGAAAGGATTTCCGTTTGAGCAAACGCCCTACGGCGGTTCGGGATACTGGACGTTGTCGCACGACCATGTTGCCTACATCAACGAATTTGTTCGGCGAAATCCAAAGTTCGTGCGCTTTTTTCGAACCACTGACATGCCAGATGAAACGTTCTTTCACACGATCATCATGAACTCACCTTTTGCCGGTGACATCGTCAGTGACGACCTCCGCCACATCGACTGGTCCGATCGCTCGGAGTTGCCGCGCATCATGCGCATGACCGACCTCGCAACGCTCGCACACACCGAGGACCTTTTTGCACGCAAGTTTGATGTCGAAGTCGATGCGGACGTCTATTCCGCCGTCATCAACGAACTGCTGCACAAAACGTGAACGGAATGAAACCGGCGATCACAACGTTGCAACCAACGTCACATCAAAACGAAAGTTTGTCCCATGCTCGTTGAGATCTTCTCTGACATTGTCTGTCCTTGGTGTGCGGTGGGACGCGCACGCTTTGCCGCCGCACTCGATTTGTTCGCTCATCGCGACGCCGTTGAAGTTGTGCACCGAAGTTTTGAACTTGATCCCAACGCGCCCACACAGCGAACCGGGTCGTACGAAGAGCACCTGAGCAAGAAGTATGGGATGTCTATTGAACAGGCACGACGCTCGGGTGAGCATCTCACCGAGGTCGCCGCGCTTGACGGATTGGAATTCAATTTCGAGAGGCTCCAGGGCGGAAACACCTTTGACGCGCACCGTCTGTTGTGTTTGGCGCGTGATGTTGGTATTCAAGACGAGCTCGTTGACGCTTTCATGGTGGGGTACTTTCGTGATGGTCTCGCGGTGGGGGATAGCGACGCTATCGCGCGCGTCGCGACTCAGACAGGCCTTGTTGACACGCGCGTGCGCGAGGTGCTTGAGAGCCAGGAGTATGGGGAAGAAGTTCGCGCTGATGAAGCCCGGGCACAATCACTTGGTATCACTGGCGTACCGTTTTTTCTGGTCGACGGACGTTTTGCAATCCCAGGTGCCCAACCAATCGAGCGATTCACCATGGGTCTCGAGCGAGCTTGGGAAAAGCTCACCGCATCGCCATAGCTTGACGCAGCACTAGTGTGTCGCTCATGTCAAAAGCTGCGCGTGGGCTGCGTTACCTGAGTGTTGTCGTCATTGTGGGCTTGCTTGGGGCCTGTTCTTCATCGTCCTCGCCCACAACCGCAAAACAATCGTCAACCACAACGCAAGCGGCGACGACCACCCTCGCGCTCACTCCCGCGGGAAAGACCTGGGGTGTCGGTCGCACCGACGTCTCATTCGTTGACACGTCACGGCCAACCGCCGCGAACACGAAAGCCAAGATTGCCGCGAAATCGTCGCGCACCCTGCCAACGGTCATTCTTTATCCGACCACAACGACCAGTGATGATGCGACCAGTGACAATCATCCGATGGCGACAGGGAGGTTCCCGCTCCTTGTGTTTTCTCATGGGGTGACTGCATCCGGACCGGCCTATGTGCCGATCCTTAAGAAGGTCGCTGCAGCAGGATTTGTCGTCGCGCTCCCCACCTATCCCCTCACAAGCGGTGGCACAGGATGGGCGAATTTGACCGATGTGGTCAATCAACCGGCCGATGTGAGCTTTCTTATTGGCAAGCTCCTTGAAGAATCCGATGCAGCCACGGGACTGCTCGCCGGACACCTTGACCCGAACGCCGTTGCCATTGGTGGACACTCGCTCGGGGCGATCACCTCGTTGTTCTTTACGAACTCGTGCTGCGCTGACAAGCGGGTGCAAGCAATTGTGGCGGTAAGCGGCATGCTTTTCGACGCGAAAGACAAGTCGGACACCTATGACAATCCACCAACCGATCTTCCGCTTTTGTTGTTGCACGGCAAGAAAGACACCACGGTTCCCTATGCGCCGGGCAGTCAACACATTTTTGAGACGTTCACCAAGGTGCCGCGGGCATTCGTGACCTTTCCGAACGCAACCCATACCGACCTACTCGGCTCTGCCTCATTCATGCCAGCGGTAATTGCGTTCTTGAACATGGAACTGCGCCACGACGACACCCAATGGAACAAGCTGTCAAGTACGTTGGCAACGAACAAAGACGCCACGTTGCAGGTCGGTGGTGGCATGCCTCAACCCAGTTCATGATGAGGAGGCGGAGTTGATCGAAACTGAACTTGTGGTCACGACCCCCGATGGGGACATACCCACTTTTATCATTCGACCAGAACACGATGGGCCGCACCCGATTGTGCTCTATCTCATGGATGCGCCAGGTATTCGTCCAGCGTTGCGCGACATGGCCTCGCGCTTGGCCACTGCCGGGTACTACGTGATGTTGCCGTACCTCTATTACCGCGGAGGTCCATTCCGCGAATTTGGAATGTCGGATGAGGACATGCACACCCGACAAGAATTGATGGCAACGGTCACACCAGCTGGGATCGTGGTTGACATCGCAGCGCTCCTAGATACGGCAGCGCACGATCCGGCGGCATCGTCCGGTCCGGTAGGCGTGGTCGGTTTTTGCATGAGTGGAGGCTTGGCGCTCGTGGCGGCACGCTCGTTCCCAGAACGGGTGCGCGCGGCGGCATCAATACATGGCGCCTGGCTGGTGCGGGACACGCCGGATTCTCCGCACCTTTTCCTTGACTCAACCCAGGCCGATGTGCATCTCGCTTGGGTTGACGGAGACCCGCTCGCCCCAGACGAACATCGACACATCGTTACCGACGCATTGCAAGCTGCTGGTGTGAACTACACCATTGACGTGGAGACGAATGGGGTCCTCCATGGATTTGCGCCGCGTGGACCACGCTACGACCGTGCCGCATCAGAACGTCACTGGGAACGCGTCCACGCATTGTTGCGTCGCTGTTTGTGAGCTCATTGCAAGTGAGCGGGAAGTGTTCTAGCAACGACCGCCGATTGCCCGCCCACCAACACCAATACTCGTCGAGTTCGTGACCGTCACAAGGGCGACGAGATAGGGCGTTTGTTCAGGAATCGTCACCGTCTTTTGTTCACCAGAAGGACCACTCCACGTTGCCAACGTGTGACCCGCGGCATCCTTGAGCACGACGCTGGCAGGCGACGGGGTAAAGGTAACGGTCACTTTGGCAAAGTTGCAGAAGTTCCCACCATTGTCGGCTCGAATTTGAACCGGCTGGCTCAGCGAGTTCGTCGGCTGAGGAATGGTGACGATCGGACCACCCGGAGAGGTGGCAGGTGGCGCCGTAACCGGCGGTGCAGTAACCGGCGGTAGCGTCGTCGGCGGCAGTGTCGTCGGCGGCAGTGTTGTCGTCGTTGTGGTCGTGGTGGTCGTCGACGTGGTGGTTGAGGTTGTGGTCGTCGTGCGATCGGGCTGGACTGTGGCCGTCAGTGACGGATCAGAACCACCGCGACCAGCAATGAACAAGCCAAGACCAACGATCAGACCGATAACGACCGCGCCAATTGCGCCCCACACCAACCAACGTGAGCCGGCACTGTCGGTCTCGGCTGTCGGTTCAGAGCCCGGAGGTGGCGGGAGGGCGTCCTCAGGAGTGGTGACAACGTCGGGGGCTCCCATTGAAATCGGGCGGGCCTCGGTGATCTTTGCGTCGGCGATCTCTGCTGCGATCCGCGCATCTGGTGGGAGCCCAGCTTTCGCATCGGTCGCCGCTTTGGCGACATCCGGATCAGGATTATCTATGAGACGATCGAGAACGTCGACACCAACCCCGGCGTTAAACGCCAAGATGGTCAATGTCATGGCATCGTTCGTGCTACACAGTTCCCACGCATGCTCCGCCCCTGCTGGCGTCCCAGCCAACGCTCGCCACACCTCAGGAGCGGGCTCGCGATCTGGATCAGCAAGCCGTGCAATGGTGCCTGCATCAAGATCGCTTCGGGTAGCGATTTGGGCACGCACATGCGGATCAGGATCGTCAACGAGTCGTTGCACAACGCCGAGGGGCAGACTGTCGAGCGTGGCAAGTGCCCGTCGACGCCGAGGGTCTGCTTCTTCAAGCAGCTTGGTCAAACACGATCCACAGATGGGGAGCTTGCCGGTAATCGAATTCGGGCAGCGCTCGTTGCCATAGGCCACGATGCAACGGGGTGCGTCGGTGGTACTCATGGATTTGCTCGGCGTATGGTTGATGCCACCATTGACTGAGATGGTACGCCACGATCAATGTGGCGCGTGGTATCTGCGACGGCGAGTGGCCACGATCAATGCCCCGGCTGCGGTGAGAACAAGCCCGATTTCGCCAATTGTTCGAGTCTTGGCGCCCGTCGCGGGGAGTTGCACAGACGGAGGTGGTGACTGCGACACACCAGGTGGCGAGACGATTGTCGTGGTGCTCGAAGTTGTTGGCGGCACCGATGTTGTCGGCGTCGGTAGTGATGTGGAAGTCGGGGGAATGAGAACGACGGTCGTTGGAGGTGGCTGCACCCGCTCGGTTGGCGGCACCGTCGTGGACGGTGTTGGCATCGAAGTCGTTGGAGGTGGCGTCGTTGTGGTCGTCGGTGGTGGTACGAGCTGTGAGGTTTCCGATTGGTCACCGCACGTACCGCTGAATGCACCAACGTCCACAACGTTGAGCGTGGCAACATATCCGAAACGTCCCGGAGTACGAGGCGTGAATGACGACGAGTCGAACGTGACTGACCCAATGATTTCTTTGGTTTCTTCCCACACCAAATGGTTGGCGTCACAGGTCAGCGTTTCATGCGAGTCAGCCGGGCCAAAGAGCGCAACGTGGACGGTGGCATGCTCGTTCGGTCCGAGACCGGTCACGGTCACTCGATCGTGCAGTGCAGTCCCAACTTGCGCGAACTGGTTCGTGTGGCCGCTCGCAGATTGATCAAACGTCGCTTGTGTCGAAATGCGCGGGATTCGATGGTCGACAAATTTGACGTCGCTGGTTTGATTCCAAGGCAGGCTCACAATTTGTGTCGGATCTTTGGGAAGGAGGTAGCCGACGGGTGCATGTGTTTCGGTGACCTGATAATTTCCGGCCATCTGGTCATCGAGTGTGATGGGTTCTCTCGTTGTGACGTATGTGCCAATGACTGTTTCGAATGACCCATTGGCGTCACTGTCCCGAGCGACCAGCAATGTTGCACCCGCCACGGGCTCTTTAGTGATCGCGTCAATCTTTTGGAGTCGCAGCGTGGCGTCGTGGCGTACGGCATCAACGAGTTGCAATGTGGTTGTGGCGTCTGCCCGTACGGTGACGCGATGCGGCGTCGGATCAATGTCGACGCCGGGTGGGGCGGTCTTCTCGGTGATGAGATAGTCGCCGATAGGAAGCGTGAGAGCATTTGACGTGCCTTGCGCCCCGATTGTGAGCGTGCCAAGCGTTGCGGTGTGTCCTGGCGCGGTTACGGCAAAAGTCGCGCCGATCGCCTGCTGATAGCTCGGGTTTGTCGTGGCTTTATGCACCTGAGCGCTCCCGGTTGGAAGGCTTGCTTGGGCGTGTGCACGGTAGTCAACTTCTGATGAGGTCACGATCTGTTGAGGGATCGTACCGTGTGGATAGTTCGGGCCCTTCCACACTTGGTAGTAGCCCGGCCCTTTTGCTGCAACATCAACCGTGATCGGCGCAAAAGGATCATGTTGGCGCCACGTGGTTTGTACACCGCCTTGCGAATCGGTGGTGAAGACATGCGCGGTGCCTGGTGCTGAAGTGATGTTTCCAGGAACAACACTGATCTGATGATTCCCAACGGGTTGGCCCGCGGATGTCGTCACCCGAATTCGCACGTTCCAGTTCAAGCCGGACGTTCTTGTCAATGTCGCGGAAATGCGCCACGGATTCCGGTTTGGGTCCGCGACCAAACTCGCATGCTGCCACGCGTCATTGGTGATGGCGAGCGCGGTCTGTTTCACAATGGGCGACGAGATCGTCATAGCACCAACGTTTGGATTGGCATTGTCATCACCGGAAAGACCATGGACGACGACCGCGAGTCCGGCTGCCGTCGTGCTGTCCAACGTGTGCGAATATGCCCACAGCGCATAGCTCAACGCATGGCGTTGGACGATAGGTACGCCGCGCGATGCGGGAAGATCACTCGCAGGGACGTTGCCTGTTGCGCGAGGAAACCCGCGAGCGGTTTCAATGCAAAAGGCAATACCCGCATTTGTTTCATAACCACCAAGCCATTGGTGCGTAAACCCGTTGGTTGTGACGTTGGGTAAGCCAACCCCGTATGCGGCGTCAGCGGAAGCGACACCGGATCCCCGGAAGAGCGCGATGCAAATGAGTATCCCTATTGCAACACCGACGATGCCAAGGCGCTGTCGATATTTGCGAGGAAAACCTGGACGGGGGATGGGCATGCCGGTCATCGTCATGGCGAAACTCCTTGGGTTGGATTCGCCTTTTCAGTACCCCGATCGGACGGCCTTCAAACACCAACGTGCGGTACTTGTCGTAGAACGCGCTGCATAGCAGCGCGTTCTACGACAAGTACCGGTTGGCTTGACAGCCAACCGTTCGCTGCGCGCGCATTCAAGCGCGCATCGTGACATTCGACCGTGAGGACTTTTGTCCCATAGCAATCAGCCGTCACAGGTCGTACATTGTCGCGGTGACCTCCTGACCCAGTTGAAAGCGGGGCGAAGCGTTGAAAGCAGCGGTGTACAGCGAAACGGGATCTCCAGACGTTTTCGAATACGTCGAAGTCGCAGATCCGGTTCCCGGGCCGGGCACATTGTTGGTCCGAAACGAAGCAATCAGCATTGAGGGCGGTGACGTGCTTCACCGCGCGGGCGGCGAACTCGCGCACGTCCCCCATATCGTTGGCTATGCGTCAGCGGGCATCGTTGAAGGAGTAGGCGAAGGCGTTACCAAATTCGCGGTCGGTGATCGGGTAAGCGTGATCGGCCTGGACGGCTCACACGCGGATTTGCGTGTTGTGCCTGAAACGTTCGCGTGGCGTGTGCCAAAGGCACTCGACATGTGCAAAGCGGCGTGTGTGCCGATTGCATTTGGCACGGCGGCCGACGCTCTTTTTGAGTTCGGTCGCATGCGCCCTGGCGAGACGGTTTTCATCCAAGGTGGCTCTGGGGGTGTGGGTGTTGCGGCGGTCCAGATTGCTCACCGCGCCGGGGCACGAGTGATTACCTCGGCTTCCACCGACGCGAAGCGCTCTCGTTTGCAAGGGCTCGGCGCAGATGTTGTCATCGACTCAACCTCACAAACGATGCATGACGAGGTGCGAGCGGCGGCCGGGGGTCGAGGTGTTGATCTGGTGCTTGACAACGTCGGCGGTGCGGCCCTGGCATCGGCAATTCGAATTTTGGCACCGCGGGGTCGGTTGGTGTCGGTGGGTGAGGTGAGTCGTGAAACGACCACGCATGTTGACGTGAGCGTGTTGCGTGAACGCAATTTGAGCGTGATTGGCTACTACATGGCGATCGAAATGCTCCTGGGCGACCGAGTCCGAGATGTTGTCGCCGATCTGTTGTGCCAAGTGTCCACGGGCGATTTGGAGGTGGTCGTGGATCGCACATTCGCGCTGAGTGATGCGGCAGCAGCACACGAGCACATTGAGTCTCGCCGTGCGCTGGGTCGCGTCGTTCTCATCCCATAATCCCTGACAATGGTTGGCTCAGAGCGGAACTTGTCGCTTCAACGCGTCACATAGCAGCGCGTTGAAGCGACAAGTTCCGCTTTTCGAGACGGGCCGTTACGACGCGGAGCGGGCGCGTTCTGCCGCTCCAAGGACTGCCTTGAGTGACGCGGTGGAAATATTCGGATTGACCCCGATGCCCCACCGGACAACGCCGTGTGCGTCTTCGGTTTCGACATAGGCAACGGCGGTTGCGTCCGACCCGGTGCCCATGGCGTGCTCGGAATAATCAACCACGTCAAGGCGAATATCTGCACCGTTGGCGAGCGCATCAACAAAGGCCGCGATCGGGCCGTTACCTTCGCCCGTCACCGTGACGGCTTCGCCATCGATGACAAGCTGCGCCGTAATCGACGTGTTGTCGTGCGCGTCGTTGGTCACCTCATGGCTCCGCAAAACCAAGGACGGTTCGGTCGGCAAATAGAGGGTATTAAACGTGTCCCACAGGGCGGTCGGCGAAATCTCGGTGCCGGTATCTTCGGTGATCGTCTGGATCTGTTTCGAGAACTCGATCTGTAACCGGCGGGGCAGGCTGAAACCATGTTCGGCTTCCATGATGTACGCCACACCGCCTTTGCCCGACTGGCTATTCACGCGGATCACCGCCTGGTAGTCACGACCCACATGTGCCGGGTCGATCGGCAAATACGGAACCTCCCAACGCTCATAGTCCTGGCCTCGACCGGCCGCCTCCGATTCGGCGTACAGCGCCGCAAAGCCTTTCTTGATGGCATCTTGGTGCGAGCCAGAAAACGCGGTGTACACGAGATCGCCGCCATACGGGTGGCGCTCGTGAACAGGCAGACGGTTGCAATACTCAACCGTGCGCCGGATCGCATCAATGTCAGAAATATCAACGTTGGGGTCAATGCCCTGGCTAAACAAGTTCAAGGCCAACGTAACGAGATCAACGTTGCCGGTTCGTTCTCCGTTGCCAAACAAACAGCCCTCAACTCGATCCGCTCCAGCGAGCACACCCAATTCAGCGGCCGCCACGGCGCAGCCCCGGTCGTTGTGCGGGTGCAGCGACAACACAATCGAGTCACGATTGTTGACGTGGCGCAAGAACCATTCAATCGTGTCGGCGTACAGGTTTGGGGTGTACATCTCGACGGTAGCCGGCAGGTTCATAATCAACTTGCGTGTTGAAGATGGTTCAATCACCTCGGCAACCGCATTGCAGATTTCAACCGCATATTCGATCTCGGTTCCCGTATAGGACTCGGGGGAGTACTCGTAGCGCACCATTGTTTCGGGCACGGTTTCTTCGAGCTTGCGGCACAACTTGGCGGCGTTGACTGCGATCTCGGTAATGCCGGCTTTGTCGAGGCCAAACACCACTCGGCGTTGCAATGTCGATGTTGAGTTATAAAAGTGGACGATTGCTTGTTTCGCGCCCGCGATTGATTCATAGGTGCGTGCGATCAGGTCATCACGGCATTGGGTGAGGACTTGAATGGTGACGTTCTCGGGGATCAGATCGTCATCGATCAGCTGGCGGACAAAATCAAAATCGGTTTGGCTGGCAGACGGAAAACCGACCTCGATCTCGGTGTAACCCATGGCCACGAGCGTGTTGAACATGCGCAACTTGCGCTCGGGCCCCATCGGATCAATCAACGCCTGATTTCCGTCTCGCAGATCGACCGCGCACCACAACGGTGCGTGATCTTGGCGTTTGTCAGGCCAGGTACGGTCGCGCAGGTCAAGAGGCACATACGGGGCGTACTTGTGATACGGCATCGTTTTTGGCTGCGCGGGTTGTGGAGGCATGGGATGTACTCGGTTCTTGGGTTGGTTGGAATGAACGTTCGCAAACTGTGCTGGAAAACGCAAGAAGCTCCCGACCTGGATTCCAGGCACGAGAGCTTCGGCGAACACCGGTATGGCGGTGGTCGCCTACATGAGAAGCAGCAGGGTCGAAGAACGCTTCATTGCACCCATCGTGCCGCCAATACCGGTCGTTTGTCAACCCCACGACGTGC
>CAZJAZ010000028.1:32219-35598 GCA_964544305.1 uncultured Iamiaceae bacterium
TGTGCGTGAATCGCACTTTTGGAGAAGTCAGGCCGCGGCAAGTGCTTTGCGGGCCCGACCGAGCACGACGAGGGTGCGGCGGTCATTCCCCTCGACGTTCACAAGGTCGCTATCGAAACGCAAAAGTGCAGCTTGGGCGGCACGACCGTGATCGTTGAGCGTGTCGATTTCGGCGATCCGCCAGTTGTGGGTGCCGTCACCTGAAATCAGTGGTCGCAGCACTTCGGTCGCGACTTTGGTCACCGTGAACGCACCGGTACGTCGGTACGCCATAGTGATCTCGTCGCCGCCCGGTATGTCGGTTTCCATGCCAGGCATGGCAAAGCCGAGCGCGGAACGGGCAATGCCACACATTTGATGCGAAGCCACCTCAACGTCGCCACTGTGCAGCGCGTGACGCACCATGTTGCAATAGAAACGCTCATGGCGCTCTTCGTCAGCAATGATGCGAGACAACAATCGGCGTCCATCTTTTTCGTCTTCGGGAAGACGATTCTTGACCTCACGGTGCGTCACACGAGTGGCTGGTTCTTGAAAAGCCGGGTAGGCCAAGGCCATCGCCGCATCATCAAAATGCAAACTCAAACCGGCACGCAAATAGCCCGAAACCGTGTCATGCAAGCGCTGCATGCCCGCAATGCCCTGATCGCCAGCACCGAAAAGGCCCGCGACTTTGGCCCACTCTTGCATGGCCGCGCCGTGAGGTTCTTCTTCAGCCACCCACCGGTCTTTCCACACTTTGAAAACCGCATTGGACTGCAAGCGCTCAGAGAGAACTCGGTCGTACTCGGCGTGACCTTTTTCGACCGCCAAGTTACCCAAGAAAATCGCTTGCGTTTCAGGCGACACATCAAGTGCCGGGGCGTTCACCCGTTCGGCGACCGCTTCACGCGACAAAATGTCATGAAAGTTCCAGTCGCGGCGCTGCTCTAAATGCCGATCGATTTCTTGTTGAGCAGCCGCCTCAAGAGCCGTGAGGAATGCCGCGTCGAAGTCCGTGTTGGCCGCAATGTCCACGCTTGTCACGCCCCTATCGTCCCACATCGGTCAGTCCTGTGTGGCACCAAGGCGGAACTTGCCGCAGAACGCGCCGCATAACGGCGCGTTCTGCGACAAGAACCGCCTTGGCTAGCGTGCGGCCATGGCCAACGACACACCAGCCGAACATTTTGTCGAACTTGGGGCCGGTGCATTCCGCACGTTGGAGTGGCCGGAAACGAAAGCGCCAACGTCCAAACATTCGCCGGTTGCGCTCTTCTTGCATGGTCTTAGTGGTGTTGCCGATGTGTGGACCGACACCGTTGGTGCACTCGGCAACGAACGGCCTCGAAGTATTGCTGTTGATCAGCGCGGTCACGGCCGTAGTCCACGTACACCCGGCGCCTACGCGGCCGTTGATCTCGTGCGTGACGCAATCGAGTTGATCACCACCATCGGCGCACCCATTGACCTCGTTGGCCACTCAATGGGTGCTCGAGTGGCGATTCTGCTCGCGGCCCGGCATCCGACATTGGTGCGCTCTGTTTCGATTGTCGATATTGGGCCCGAAAGCTGGCGTGCCAACATCAACGCCACAGTCACCATGTTCGCCTCACTTCCCGAGCGTTTTGCAACACGCGACGAGGCACTCGAATTCGGGCGAATTTCGAACCGTGGCGAGGAGTGGGCACAACGTTTCGTTGATTGGCGTCTTCACAAAGAGTCAGATGGCACCTACACGTTTCTTGCGTCACGCGACGCACTGATCGCATGTGTGTCCGCCCAGCGTGCCCGCAACTACTGGTCAGACTGGGAACGCATCAACGTGCCAGCCCTGTTGGTGCGCGGCGCAACGAGCAACGAAGTGCGCCCCGCAATTGCTGACGCGATGCGGCAGCGGAATCCATCCGTGCAATTCGTTGAGATTCCCGAGACCGGACACAACATTCCACTGCTCGCGCCCAATGAACTCGCTCACCACCTCGCACACTTCTGGGAGCGCACGAGGTAATCATCCAGGTAGCATCAACACGTATGCGCTTCGATCTTCCCTCTGACAAGATTCCATCCGCCTGGTACAACGCCTTGCCGCGTCTGTCCGAACCAATGGAACCACCTCTGCATCCGGGAACGAGAGAACCGGCCGGACCAGACGATCTCGCCCCGCTCTTCCCAATGGCGTTGATCGAGCAAGAAATGACCGCCGCACCCTGGGTTAACGTTCCCGGTGAAGTGCTCGACATTTTGCGGTTGTGGCGCCCCACGCCGTTGGTGCGTGCGACACGACTCGAAGCCGAACTCGGCACCCCGGCACGCATCTATTACAAAGACGAATCCGTGTCACCAGCCGGATCGCACAAACCCAACACCGCGGTGCCCCAAGCGTTCTACAACAAAGCCGAAGGCATTACTCGTATCGCAACCGAAACCGGCGCCGGCCAGTGGGGATCGTCGCTCGCGTTCGCCACCGCGCAGTACGGCATCGAATGCAAGGTGTACATGGTGCGCACGAGTTTCGAATCGAAGCCCTACCGTCGGATTCTCATGGAAACATGGGGAGCGCAGTGTGTGCCGTCGCCGGTCGATGACCCATCCAGCCCGGGTTCGTTGGGTTTGGCGATTTCGGATGCGGTCGCGGATGCCGCCGGTCGTAGCGACACGCATTATTCGCTGGGATCGGTTCTCAATCATGTGCTGTTGCATCAAACCGTGATTGGTTTGGAAGCCAAAGAACAATTGGCGCTCGCGGGTGAAACGTTGCCCGACGTGGTCGTCTCATCGCATGGTGGCGGCTCAAACTTCGGAGGCATCGCGTTTCCGTTCATGGAAGACGCGTCCGTCCGATTGCTGGCTGTTGAGCCAACGTCGTGCCCGACGCTCACCCAAGGTACGTTCGGCTATGACTTCGGTGACTCGGCTGGGCTCACCCCGCTCCTCCCGATGTATTCGTTGGGTGGTGATTTCATGCCCCCGCAGATTCACGCGGGCGGGTTGCGCTATCACGGGGCCAGCCCAATCATCTCTGCAATGGTGAAATCAGGTCGGGTTGAAGCAGTCGCAACCCCACAAACCAAAGTATTCGAAGCGGCCGTGCTCTTTGCTCGCACCGAAGGCAAGATCGCAGCCCCAGAAACGTCCCATGCGATTCGCGGCGCGATCGACGAAGCGCTCGCCGCGAAAGAAACCGGTGAGGAACGGGTGATCTTGTTCAACTATTCCGGCCACGGGTTCCTAGATCTTTCCGCGTACGACGCGTACAACAACCACGATCTCATCGACGAGTGAGACGTACAAAAAGCGCGCCACACTGGCTCGCAAGGCGAGCTAGCATCTCGAGGTCAGCCAGTCGACCTGACCGGCGCCCCAAACAGATGAGGTAGCAGCATGCTGCGATACAAGG
>CAZJAZ010000029.1:0-34187 GCA_964544305.1 uncultured Iamiaceae bacterium
GCTTCCATGGCATGGAAGAGGTCTGGAGTTCGATTCTCCATAGCTCCACAAACCCCCTTTGAATGTAAAGCGATTTCAGAGGCTTGCGTCGCTGGCGCGGTTGTCGCAAATGGTTTCGTGGTTGCAACAGGAGAACCATTCGAAAGGCGCGTGGCTGTACTTTTTGCAACTTGTGCAAACACTGATGATCAACGCCCGAAACGTTGCTGCGCGGCCTGTTTCGTTATCCCGAGTGCTGCGCCGATGATCGTCCAGGAGTTTCCCGCAGCGCGGGACCTAGCTACTGCTTTACCTAACTCGGCTTCAGCGTCGGCGAGGTGTTCGTTCGCTGCGATAATGCGACGGAAGTGTGTTGCATCGACGGCGTTTGTGGCGGCCGGATCAAGGGTGTCGAGTCCGGCTTCGTCGTGGATCGTGTTGGTCATGGTGTTCACCTACTTGAGATAGTCATAGAATTTTGAGCGGAGATTATCTGCGTGGATGATTCGGGTATGCGCGCTGACGGCACGATCTCCACGAACACCACTGTGCTATCGATGTGTTGAAATTGTCAACGAATTATTGACGCTTGAATGTCGCTTGTCAGGCAGCTAGGTCGCTCCGTTTGCATCCCATAGTGACCTGCGCGCTGCGTTGTCAGGTTGATGATCTTCCTTCTCAGTGGCGACCGATTGGCTATCGGGCGTCAGCATGAAATTGAAAGACCCAAGTGGCTTGCTTTTTGAAGTGCAGACACAAACTGCCGACAGCCTCCAAGCCTCCTACGAAACACACGACCTCGACGCCATCCAACGAGAACCAAAACCCATGCCTCGCTGCATGACGAGGCTAAAGAAACAATAAATAGCCGGTACTATCGCATAGGAAAGCCGACATGGATCAGATGGAGCAAACCATTCACATGAAGTACTTTCACTACCGCTCATGGGTTGATTCTCCGCCGAGTCAGCTGTTGCGTAGAGAGGGCACTAGCCGCGGTGATGCGTGGAGCGCTCGACGCCAAGCGTGGATTCCGAACGGTGCACTGACCGTGTCTCAGGAAACAGAGGCGGGTTGGTCAGAGATCACCGAAGATCAAGTGCCGAACGTGAAGAATGAACTTCTAAAGCTCCATTACGCACATCTTGACGAGATGAACGGTGGTGGGCTGGATTCGGTCTCGTAGCTGAGGGGTCACACCCGGCCCGCATCATGTGGGCATGGCAGACGAACCCGTAAGAACCAGCGAAGCAGATCCCGTTGCCAACCAAAAATTGAAGCAGGCGCAACGCAAAGCCCTCGACGACATGGCGAAACGTGGAATTACCGGGTTCACTGACACTGCCGGTCGTCAGTGGCGGTTGGATGCGTATGCGGAGATGGCGACCCGCACCGCCGTTGGGCGTGCACAGGTTGCTGGGACCCTTGCCCGGTTACGGGCACAGAACATGGATCTGGTGATCGTCTCGGATCATCGTGGGGCGTGCAAAGTGTGTGCACCGTGGGAATCGAAAGTGCTGTCGATCAGTGGTGTCGGGTTCCCGCACACGGCGAAGACAGGTGACGGGAAGACGGTCAAAGTGGCTGGATCGATTGTGGAGGCGCACTCAGCCGGGCTACAACACCCGACCTGCCGACATTCGTTGACCGCGTTCATTCCTGGGTTGACAACCCCACCGCCACCGCGGGACTCACCCACTGACGGGAACGAACGCAGGGCGACAGAACGGAAGAAGCAGGAGGCAGCAAGGCAGGCCCGGCGACAGGAAGCAGCACGCACCGGGAAAGCACCGAAACCCACGGCTTCGGGTGGTGCTGGCAGCGGGAAGCCACCCGCTCGACCACCAACGCCCACATTCGGCGACGATAGCGGTGACGATATCAAGCCCGGTGCCTGGGAAGCAGCGAGGCAAATTCGAGTGCGGATGGAGCATATCGAAGAGCGCGTCACCGGGGATGTCGTAGACGTGGCCCGTGCCGTCGGCGGCCGCACAGCTCGGCTTGATACGAAGTTCAAAGAACTTGAATCCATCGGTAGAAAATTGTCTCTCAAGACTCGTCTCGATCAGGTCGGCATCACGGACACCGTCGATGATGCGCTCCGTTACACAATCGTACTTGATGACATCGAATACGTAACTGGCTACCGAGCTGCAATTATCGAACTCCGAGCCAAGGGCTTCGAGATTGAACGCGACTCACCCACCCGGTGGCGACCTACGGGATACAAAGGCATCAATGTCAAGGTCACAGACCGCTCCGGTGAAACGTTCGAAGTGCAATTCCAAACCCCGGACAGTCTCCAAGCATCCGACGACACACACGGTTGGTATGAAGAGTGGCGAAAAGCCGACACCCAACCCGAAAGGAAGGCCGAGCTAGAACGGCTGATCAATGAACGATACGCCCTAGTCAGCATTCCACCGGGCATGGAGCAGGTATAATCGGCCTATGAGGTACTTCGTCGAGACATCAGTAGACGGTGGCCCAGCGGTGTGCGTCTTGCGACGACCAGACGAGTACCCCGGGCAGGATGGGGAGCAGTGGATCCCGGCAACGAACAGTTGGGTGGCGAGCCCATACCTGACCGTCGCCCAGGCTAAAGAGTCTGGGTGGCGCGAAATTTCGGCGACTGAGCTTCCCCAAGCGATGGCTGATGTTCAGGCGTACGACGAGGAGCGGGCAGCGGCATCTGCTTGACTGCTTCGTAGGGGTGCACACCCGTCGCCCATCATGAGGGCATGGCAGACGAACCCGTTGGCGAAACGGAAACCGACGAACCCGAACCGGACGAAAAACCAGACGAGGCCGGTGACAACGACGCGAAGCTGACCCAAGCCGAATTCGACGCCGCGCTTCAGAAACGTCTCGGCCAAGCAAAGAAGGCTTGGGAAAAAGACGCCGCCGACACCGCCGCCGAGATGCTGGGTCGATACGTATCAATGTGCGTATCTTCCGCCCCACTCAAGGCGCATGTGGCCCGTCGTTCGTCAGGCCGTGCGATTCTGATACCAACCCAATGCGCTGGTCACAATGATGGCGCCAAGCAGTGAACCAATAATTCCACTTGGTCGAATGCGGAGACCGTCGTGAAAGAGCACGCTGAATATCATGCCGCCAACGAACGACCCTGCGAGCCCACTGATGAGTGCTGTGGTCCAGTCAATTGGATGGCGTGCCCCTTTGAGGATGTATTGGGCGCCAGCACCAATCAGCATGCCAAAGAGAATGATTCCGATAAGGAGCATCTGCACATCGTATTAGTTGACCGCTGAAGCTAATGGATCAGCGAGACCACAACACCCATAAAGATCACGCCGCCAATTGTCGCACCAAGTGTCCCCCATGAGGGATGATCCGCATGCGCTTCAGGCAAAATATTGCCGGTCGCAATGTGCAACAGGAAGCCAGCGAAGTAGGCGAGGTACAGCGCTACCGCTTGCGTGCTCAGTTCAATTGCCGCGCCCAAAATCGCTCCCGCAATGGGTGCCACCGCGTCAAAGCTCAGCATGACAAAGGCACGTCGCCGAGAGTTGCCATACACCGAGGTCAGCGTGAACGTATTGAAGCCATCGGCGAAATCGTGGGCGATAACCGCGATTGCCACCGAAGCGACCACTGCCGTTCCCGCTGAATAACTCACCCCAATGCCGAGTCCGTCAAGAAAGCTGTGTGCAACAAGTGCGCCGCCAGCAAGTAAACCTACCGGGCGCAGGTCGTGGTGATGACCCCGGTAGTGCTCGGCACTCCCCCGGTGCAGTTCCAACGCCTTTTCAATGATGTGGATCGTGAGAAAACCTGCAACAAGCAACATCATCGCAACAGGCACGTGGCCGAACTCGGCGGTTGCGTTCTCAAAGGCCTCGGGCAAAAGATCAAACGCCACAACACCCAAAATCACACCACCCGCTGCACCAAGCACGAGATGTCGGCGATCTTCCACGCGCATCGCAACGAGACCACCGGCCATCGTCGTGACCGCTGCGACCACGCCCAGCAAAATGGGGACAAGCAATTGTGCTTCCTTTGCTTAGCAGCCACCGCCACGGGGTTGGCGGTCGTTCCAGTTCAGTAGACGACGCGGAACGTTTCCAAAGTCGTTTCGTGATGAAGCTGCCGCGAGGCGCTACGACTTTGAACGGAGTCGAGAAAAGAATCCCGACGTGGTGGGAGCGGTGTCGTGTCCTTCACACCACTCGTCGGGAGGAACCGACGCGCGCACGGCATCGACATGGGCACCACACCCTGCCCACGTCGTTTTCTGACATTGTTTACATTTGACCGGTCGACACATGGCGAAGTTCTCCTTCACGTTCTTCAAGAAAGGGATAGAAACAGCTTTTCGAGCTCATCGAGGCTGATTGACGAATCGTCTTCAATCGGCGATTGATCTGAGCGGCCCGAATCAGTGACACACGATCGCATGGCACCAGCAACGATCAAAAACCCTGCCCGATCGAGGGCGGAGGACGCGGCTGCGAGTTGGGTGAGTACATCCCGACAGGGCGCTCCGTTCTCAACCGCACAAATGACCGAATCGAGCTGCCCACGTGCACGGCGCAAGCGGTTCGCAACTTTCACCGAAGACTGGTCGTTCTGCATTATGCGCCTGCCGGGCCCTCGACGACATTGGCGCGCACTTCGTCCATGTCGAGTTCACGAACAGCGTCAATGAGTTGGTCAAGGCCCGCTTTGGGCATGGCACCGGGCTGCGAGAACACCAACACGCCTTCACGAAAGGCCATAAGAGTTGGAATGGCCGTGATGTCAAACGAAGCGGCGAGTGCTTGCTCGGCTTCGGTATCGATCTTGCCAAACACAATGTCGGGGTGTGCGTCCGACGCGGCCTCGAAAATCGGGGCGAACGAGCGGCACGGGCCACACCATGACGCCCAGAAGTCAAGCAAGACTATGTCGTTGTCTTCAATGGTGGAGGTGAAGTTTTCTTGGGTGATCGATTGTGCGGCCATTCCCCAAGTATACCCCCTAGGGTATTAATCGCAACCGGACTGCACTGCTTTCTCAACCAATGCGGCAATTGCAGAGAGCGCTTCTTCTGATCCCGGCAGACCAATGATTTGTATCGAGACAGGAAATCGTGCCCCGTTCGCTGTCTTTGGGCCACTTTGAGACGGAATTGGAAGGCAAATGGCTGGGAATCCGGCGAAACTTACCGCGACGGCGGTCGTACTCGACGTGGGATCGGCTTCGTCGAGCCGGGGCGGAAATTGGGGATAGCCCGCCGTGATCAACGCGTCGTGATGGGTCAACGCGCCTGCGAATTCGTTGCGCCAAATCAGTTGACGTGTCAGAACCGCCGCAACGTCATCGGCACGAATGGTTTGCGCTTCGACAAATCGAGCACGAACGTCGTCACCGAGTTCATCAAAATGACGCTCAACGAGTAGCTGGTTCACCGCAAGCGCCTCAGCAAACATCAACGTACGACCGTCTCTATGTGCTTGATCCCAACCGGCAAGGTCGAGTTCTACTACCTTGCCGCCCATTGCGCGCATGACGTGATCGACCGCCGTGTCGATTCGCGAATCAACTCCCTCGGGGCGCACTCGACCTAGCGAGAGCTCCTCAAGGCTCAAATCCGCATCAGCAGCGAAACCTGGTTCAAGCAACGTCATGCCCGCCACTACTCCGGCAACATCACGAGCGAGTGGGCCGATCGTATCCATGCTTGGAGCGAGCGGTCGTGTTCCCGTCACGTCAATTCGGCCCCACGTGGTTTTGAGTCCAACCACCCCACAACACGCTGCTGGGTTTCGAATCGACCCGGCCGTGTCGGTTCCAAAGGCGATGTCGGCAGCACCAATAGCCACAGCAACTGCTGATCCACTAGATGATCCGCCCGGAATTCGAGTCGGATCAAGCGGATTGACTGGGCTGCCATAGTGCGGATTCACTCCGGTTGCTCCAAAACACAATTCATGCAAATTGGTCTTGCCCACAATGTGTGCCCCCGCCGCACGCACCCCTGCCAAGCAGGCCGCATCCTCTTTGGCAGGCTCAGCCATGCGCGCGACAACTGGGCACCCAGCGGTAGTTACGACACCGTTGACATCAATGCAGTCTTTGATCGCCACCCGCATTCCTGGGGACGAGTGGGGCTCGAACTGCGTGAGAAAAACGGATGCGTCGTCGCTCACAAATCAACAAGCTCGAAGGTCACCGCGTGTTCAACGCCAAGTTGCGGCCCAGCTTGTTCAGCGCGTTCGGTCAAGAACATGTCTGCAGGC
The DNA here is from genome assembly GCA_964544305.1 of uncultured Iamiaceae bacterium. Lineage (GTDB taxonomy): Bacteria > Actinomycetota > Acidimicrobiia > Acidimicrobiales > Iamiaceae > JAFDWI01. The sequence goes on from CAZJAZ010000029.1 coordinate 6,228, forward strand.
GGCCACGAATCACCCAAACCAGCCATGTAGCGCTCGTGTGCTTCAAGTGATTCGATACCTTTGTGCAGCCAGCCGGTGATGTCCACGGCATGCGTGGCATAGGGCGAACCAGCTAACGCCACCCGCTGCACTCCGTTCCAGGGCTCATGACCCTCGTCGAGGAGTTCGGTGAAAATCCATCGATTTGCCGCATCCCTGGCCGCGTCAAGCGTGGCGAGACCAACAGAGCGATGATCGGCCATGTTGAAGCCGTTTCGGCCCGGCCAGAACGCTTCCCTGTTGCCGGTGACGACAAGATCGGGGCGATGGACTCGAATGCACCGGGCAAGATCACGTCGCAAATCGAGACCGTACTCAACGATCCCATCGGTGTAGCCCAGAAACTCAACAGACGACACGCCAACAATGTGGGCACTTGCCCGCTCTTCGGCTTCACGGATCGGCCCACACTCATCTGGGGTCAGCCCGTCAATGCCAGCTTCGCCCGATGTGACAAGCACGTAGCGCACGTCTTTGCCCGCATCGGTCCACTTCGCAATTGCCGATGCGGCCCCAAACTCAAGATCATCGGGGTGTGCGACGATGCACAGCACCGAATTGAAATCATCGGGAAACGGTTGCAGTTGTGTACTCATTGGGCGGCTCCTTTTTTGGAGATTCGGTCAAGTTCAGCGAGGTCGTCTGGGTTTGGTTGCCAACCAAATGCAGTGACATTGGCATGGACTTGCTCAACGCGGGTCACACCAGCAATGACCGATGCAACCCCCGGCTGGGACGCAAGCCAGCCCAACGCAACGCCGACCATGGTGATGCCTCGATCTTGTGCAAACGTTTCGATCGCTTCCAGTTTGCTAAAGGTTGCATCATCGAGTCGATCATGGAGCCCCCACGCGTGCACCCGAGAATCTGTAGGCGCGTCTTCGCCACGCCGGTACTTGCCGGTTAATAAGCCGTTCGCAAGTGGGAAGTAGGGCAAGAGCCCAACCGAGAATCGTTCAAGCGCGGGCATGAGCGTGACTTCCGCGTCACGCTGAAGCAGGCTGTAGTGGTTCTGTGCGGATACAAAATGTTCCAAGTTCATCGTGCGAGCCGTCCAGTCCGCGTCCACCACTTGCCACGCAGCCATGTTCGATGAACCAATTGCGCGGACCTTACCTTCGTGTACCAGCTCACTGAGCGCACCCAGAGTTTCGGAAATCGGTGTCAAAGGATCTGGGTAGTGCAATTGATACAAATCAATCCAGTCGGTGCGAAGACGTCGCAGCGACCGTTCTACGGCCTGGCGGATGTAGCGACGTGAGCCGCGAGCCCCAAAGTCTGGACCAACGTCATCACGACTCAGTGGTGAACCAAACTTTGTTGCCAGCACAACCTGATCACGCCGGCCGCAAAGTGCGTCACCCAGCACCGATTCGGATTCGCCATAGGAGTCAGACGTGTCGATGAACGTGATGCCGGCGTCAAGTGCGGCATCGATAACACGCCGTGAATCGTTTGCATCGATTCGCAAGCCGAAGTTGTTTGCCCCGAGCCCGAGTGCCGAAACGGCAACTCCGGAGTTCCCCAAGCGTCGTGTCGCGATGTCGTTCACGACTGCCACCGTAGCGAACTCATTACCATGACGGATCGTGGCGACGCTTTCGGAGTCACCTCCACCAGAAAGGTTGTGTCGTGACAGAACGAATCGTGGTCGGCAAAGCACCGAGTCGGATCGCATTTTGTATCGATGATCAGAATATTTTGCGCCAGGTCGGTTTTGGCCCCGATGTTTCTGACGAACCTTTGCCGTTCGCCGCAGGTCTCTATCCGCTTGCGTACCCGACGTTCGGTGAGGACCCGTTTGAGGCGCCGGCATTGCGGGTGACAAATGCGAGTGGGGCACTCATGACCCGCCTCACCTATCGCGATCACACAATTGCAACCGCCGAAGGACATGACCATCTCACAATCACCCTCGTCGATGACGCGCAGCCGTTGATGGTGCGCTTACACCTGCGCTCATTTGATGACGAAGCAGTACTTGAGCAATGGGTTGAAATCACCAACGATCAGTCTCACCCAGTTGTGCTGCATGAGGTCGCCGCAGCAGCACCCTTGCTCGCCGGAACTGACCTTTGCCTTGATCATTACACCGGCGATTGGGGTGCCGAGTTTCAGCCGGTTCACGACCGGCTCACCGCTGGAAGCAAAGTTCTTGCCGCGCGTGCGACGACCCGGCCGGCTCACGAGTTTCCTCCGTACGTGCGATTCTCCCCCGATGGCCCCGCATCTGAGACCACCGGGAAGGTTCTGGCTGCGAGTCTGGCGTGGGGTGGCAACTATCAGATGGCGTTCGATGTCCGGCGACCAGGAACGGTACGCGCGTGGCTTGGCCATCTACCAACCGGTGCCGAGTACCTTCTTGACCCGGGTGCGGTGTTCACCACACCGGCCGTCATTTGGGCGTGGTCCGATGCAGGCACTCGTTCGTTGACGCATCGACTGCATTCCTTTGTGCGCTCTCACGTTGTGCGAGATGGCGGCCGTGATCGTGCAATTGTCGTGAACAATTGGGAGGCAACCGGGTTCAACTTTGATGAAGAGCGCCTCGTTGCTTTTTGTGGCGAAGCTGCCGAACTTGGCGGCGAGGTCTTCTTGCTTGATGACGGTTGGTTCGGCGTTGACTTTCCCCGTGACGATGACGACGCTGGGCTCGGCGACTGGACACCGAATCCTGTTCGTCTGCCCAATGGTCTCGCCCCGGTGGGCGAAGCGGCTCGACAGGCCGGTATCCGCTTTGGCGCTTGGATCGAACCAGAAATGGTCAATCCTGCCTCCAAGCTGTACCAGGACCATCCGGATTGGATCGTCAGCGAGCCGGGACGCGAACGGCGCGAGGAACGCAACCAATTGCAGTTGAATCTCTGCCACCCGTATGTGGCTGATCATGTGCAACACGTTGCGGACTCTGTGCTTGATCCGGCAAATCAGGTGACGTTCCTCAAATGGGATGCAAATCGCATGATTACCGAACCCGGTTCAAACGCGCATCCCGCTGATCGCCAAGGCCACTGGCCTGTTGATGTTGTGCGCTCAACGTGGTCCGCTATGGACGCTATTGCTCGCAAACACGTGGACGTTGAGATGATGTTGTGCGCGTCTGGTGGCGGCCGGATTGATCTGGGAACCCTGCGCTATTTTCATGAGGTCTGGTTGTCGGATAACACCGATCCAGTTGACCGAGTTCGGATGCAATGGCATGCCGCCGAATTTCTTCCAGTGAACACGCTCGCCGCCCACGTCACGCGCTGGGGGCAACGACCGATTGCCTTTGCATGTGCCGTTGCCATGTCAGCACGATTCGGTTTCGACATCAATACGCAGTGGCTTGATGACGATGAGATGCGCACATGTCAGCGTGCAAGCGCCCACTACAAACGGCTTCGCCCGGTCATTCAACATGGAGACCTCTACCGCATCGTCTCCCCCGAGTTTGGTCCGGTTGGCGCACTCGCTTTCCATGAACCAGATGATGATCGGACAGTCGCATTTGCGTTTCGTCTACCTGACCGAAATGCTGACACCAACGCGCCACCCCATCACATTTCGATCGACTTTCTTCACGCCGACACCGCGTACCAAGTACAACCGATCGACCTAACGAACGTCGCGCCAAGCGCACCTCACAAAATGCGAGGCAGCGAACTCTCATCCGTTGGGCTTGCGCTCGAATTACCCGAAGCCTGCACCGCACAACTGTGGGAAATCACTCGGTCAGTTCAACCTGGAGTTTCTGATCAGACCGTGTGGTAAGCGGTCCGAATAGCAGCGGCGCCGCTTCTATATCAATTTTGATATACTTCCTCCATGGATACAGGACGCATCGTTCGCGAATCCCGGGCACGAACAGGGTTGACTCAGGCCGAGTTCGCCGCCTTGGCTGGCACGAGCCAGCCGACGCTGTCCAACTACGAACGCGGGCGCCGCCAACCAACGCTTGCCGTGTTGACGCGTATTACCAAGGCAGCCGGGGTTTTCCTCGCACTACGTGTGTCACGGCCGTTGGCGCGTACTGAACTCGTCCCGCCTGATCGTGGCGTCGAGCTTCAACGAGTTCTTGAGTTGGCTGCGCAGTTTCCGACGTCGCATCGGCCAAATCTGAGCTACCCCAGGTTCGACAGACCATGACCTCGATCGCTGACATGATCGTTGCAATTGATCAGCATCTCGGGCGTGCTGGCGTGGACCACGCTTTTGGTGGCGCACTTGCATTGGCGTGGTGCACCCAAGCCCCGCGTGGAACCAGCGACATCGACTTGAACGTGTTTGTGGGAACCGACGAAGTGCGACGCGTGCTCTTGGCGTTGCCATCTGATGTTCGGTGGAGCGCATCACAACGTTCGTTGCTCGAACGTGACGGGCAGGCCCGTTTGCATTGGGATACCACGCCTCTCGACGTGTTTTTCAACACGACCGAATTCCATGTTTCAGCGGCGCAACGAGCGGTATTCCACGACTTCAACGGCGCGCTCATACCGTTCTTGTCGTGTGCGGACCTGGCCGTGTTCAAAGCGTTTTTCAATCGGACCAAAGATTGGGCGGACATCGAAGACATGCTCGCCGCCGACACCCTCGACGTCGACCGAACAGTCGGCGTGCTCGTCCGCCATCTTGGCACCAATGACGAGCGGGTACGCCGCCTCGTCGATCTCACGAGTCGAGACGGTGACCAAAATAGGTCGACCTGACACGAAGCGTGCACAACATAGTTGAGCGAGATTCTCCCGTCAGAGCACCGTTAGGCGTCGCTTCGCTCCGAATCGTCACGCCACTCGACTCGTGGCGCGTCTTGCCATAGGCGTTCAAGGTCGTAGAACGCCCGTGCGTCAGGATCGAACACGTGCACGATGAAGTCGCCGTAATCCATGAGGACCCACCGAAAATCGTCAAGACCTTCAATGCGCTTGGGCTTGGGGCCTCCGGCTTCGTCAATAGCTTTCTCGATTGCGTCAACAACGGCTCGCACCAATCGGGCGTTTCGAGCAGACGCAATCACAAAAAACCCGGTGACAACGAGCAGCTCGCCAACGTCGATCACGACAACATCGTCATCAACTTTTGTGGCTGCTGCACGTGCTGCGACAATCGGCCATTGGGCCTGAGGATCCGCCACGGTCATTGCGTCACGTCCTCTTCGCTCAGGGGACTCGGGGGCGATGCTAATAAATCTCGGCCCATCACGACGGTGACGTCGGATGTTCCTGGATGATGACGGTCAAGAACAACCTTTCCAGCTCCTAGCCACTTGGCCATTGCTTGAACCTTCTTTTTCATTCTTGGATTGGCATAGGTCAAGGTTGTCGTCGCAATATCGAATCGGTTGGCATTTCCCACGGTAAGGATCTGCGCCCCTGCAAAAGTCAACCGTTGTACGGCCGCGAGTGGCGCGGCATCTGGGCTTGTCCCATTGAGCAATGTCACTGTGGTGCGCGCACCTGGAACGGCACCGACCGGGAATGGCACCGTGTTCGCAATCAGCAAGGCATTGACCTCGGTGTCAATCTTCACCGTATCGTGGCCGTCAACAGGGTTACTCGGCACGCTTGGCATCGCGGTGCTCGCAATGTTGCCTTGTGCCAAGGACGACAAATAGAACCCGAGCCCTGAACTTGTCTCGCCTGGTATTGACGCACCCGGACTCTTGGCGACTGCAGCAATCCACGCTTTCCACACCAACCCTTGACGTTGCATCTGTGCGTCGATCGACCCCGTCGAATCTGTTGCCGCAAGAAATCCAGGAATTTCATCCGCGGCGAACTCGTGGCGACCGGCATCAATGAACGTTCCTGCTGGAGTGGTCACGTCAACGGGAACATTGATCGCCAAGGGCGCAACCGGTTCGAGGAGTTTGATGAGTTCCGCATCTGAGACTTCAATGACGTCACTAAAGCCAAGCCCGAGCTCCTTGCCAACGACCTTGCCAGCGGTATCAAGTCGATTGACTTTGAAAATCCCGGCAAAACTCCGAATTCCGTAACGTGCTTTCGAGAGTCGAGTCCCTACCGGAACGGTAATGACGGCACCGCCGTGATGGTTCGCGCCTCCGAGTGACAAGACCGCAAGCGACTCTGCTTCCCCGCTTGACCCTTTCATGACGACCAACGCGACAGGGGTTGGTGTGGCGAGTGCCGTGAAGCCCGGGTCGCCAGGCTGTCCGATCCCGGCAATTACGTCGCCTGAGGTGCTTCTTGACGTTTGTTGATAGCCAATTGTGACGAGAACCGGCACGCATAGGATCAAAACGACCATCACCAACAAGATGGGCCAAAGACGGCGTTTGTGTTGAGGCGTGATCGGCGGGGCAATGTGCACTTCCGGTTCAACGGACTCCAACGAATCAATGCGTGCTCGCAACGATGATTCGAGTGGATCTGGACTCTCCGATGTTGACGCGGAGCGAGCAACTTCCTGTGCTTGGGCAAGCGCGTGCGCCAACTTTGCCACCGGCTTCTCGGGCACCCCCTCGGGCTCCGACGTTTTCAGGTCATCCGTCATTGCTATTCACCAGAATAGAGGTTTCTGGCACAAATGACCTGCACGGCACCAGGCGGGCAGAGCACATCGATGTTCTCTCCCGCAGCCACTCGAGCGCGTAGTTCCGTGCTCGATAGGTCGAGTCGGTGAATTGCAACTCGCGCAATTGAGCGCCACGGTTGAACGTCCTCAGGCCCGCTGGTGTCCCCCAGACCTTGACGACTGACGACGACAAGCGATGTGTGCGCCCGAATTGATTCAATATCCTTCCACGTGGGAATCATGGCTTCGACGTCGGCCCCGACGATCACGAAGAACTGCGCACTTGGATGCTCAGTGCGCAAAATATCCAAGGTGTCCACGGTGTAGGAGTCGCCACCTCGGGAAATCTCCACGTCGCTTGCTTCAATCCCGTCAAGACCCTCAACAGCTGCGCGCACCATTTCGAAGCGCACCAACGAATCAGTGATGGGTCGCGAACCAATTTTTTGCCAAGGTCGATGCGCCACCATGAACAGCACGCGATCAAGTTCGAGTTGCGAACGTGCTTCGACGGCAGCAAGTAAGTGTTCGATATGTGGTGGATCGAAAGTTCCACCGAAAATACCGATGCGCTCAGTCATGACAACCGGGCCCCTGCGAAAAGGTTTTATTCCGTGCGATACACGCCGGTTGTCGTGCCGACATCAACGTACGCCCAGTTCTCTTGCTTGAGACGCCAGTGCTCGTCGTACTCTTGCTTCCCATCTTTGATCTCAACAAGTTTGGGTGGCATGAGATCACGGAAGTTCACCGGCTTCCCATCGACGGCATCAAGAAACTCTTGGGGGAAGGTTCGCAGCATCGAAGCGGTGACGATCTGGTCTTGTTCGGGCAGGAAACAGCGATTGGCGTCGGTGAGTTTGAGAATGCGTGCGCCGATATCGGCGATGTCGCGGTATTCGCCGTCGCCTTCCATGATGCGCTTCAAGATTGCGGTAACACCCATGGTGCCAACTTTGCAACCGTTGCACTGACCGCACGACTCAACTGACAACCAGTGCGAGCACAAGTACGAGATTTCGACCGCGCTCGTCGTGTCGTCGTACACGATGAATCCGCACGAACCGATGCCAGATCCACGGGCACGGAAGGCGTCAAAGCACAGCGGTACATCGAGGAAGTCGTCGGTCATGACCGGGTTCGAAATGCCCGACAAGATCGCTTTGATCTTTCGGCCGGTTGTCACCCCACCACCGATCGTGTCGATGATCTCCCCGAGCGGTGTGCCCATTTCGACTTCGGCAACTCCTGGCGAGTTCACATCGCCAACAACGGTACATATTCCGTGCCCTGGGGTCGCTTCGGTTCCCATTGAACGGAACCATTCCGGGCCGTTGCGCATGATGTGTGCGGCGGTTGATAGCGACTCGACGTTGTTCACCAAGGTTGGAGCCGGATCATTGAGCTGGGGGTCGTTCGTTGCGCGTGGCATCGACGACCAGTCGATGTTCGGGGTCGACGCGAACACACCTTGGATGTAGGGCGGAAACAGTCGGGGCGCTGCGGGTTCGCCTTGAATGGTTTGGAGCAGCGCGGTTTCTTCACCGAACAAATATGAATCTGGCCCGGGGACGATGGTGATGGGAATCCCAGCGGTGAGCCCTGCCTCTTCGAGCTCAGCTAAAGCTCGCGCAAGTTTCTCGTGCTCACCCGTGTACTTTGCCTTTAGCCCAATGAAGGCACTATGTGCACCGATGGCATACGTCGCAATGGCAACACCTTCGATGAGCTGGTACGGGTTCCGGCGCAGCAGCGTCCGATCCTTAAACGTGCCCGGCTCACCTTCGGAGGCATTGCAAACCACGAAGCATGTTCCCCCCGCGGCGGTTTGGCGCAACGAGCGCCACTTCAATCCAACGGGGAAACCGGCTCCGCCTCGACCACGTAATCCTGACGCGAGGATCGTCTCGATTGTCGCTTTGGGACCGATTTCCAGAGCCTTGGCAAGGCCTTTGCCTCCACCAATGGCGACCCACTCAGTGACCGACGTCACCGGGTTTTCTGGAAGTAAATAGGGATCGAACACGGTTGCACCATAGCGACTGACCAGCACAGTAGGAAATATCCGTCACAACCTCGAAGCGAGGGAATGCCAAGGGCAGCGTTGCTGTTGGAGGAAATACCATGAGTGATTCAGTAGGCCAGTACCTAAATGAGATCGGCGCAGTGCCACTTTTGACCGCACAAGACGAGCGTGAGCTCGCCCAGCGGATCGAAGCAGGTGTTGACGCTCGTGCGCGAATCGAAGCCGGCGAAGACACGGTTGAGCTGCGCCGTCTTGCCCGTCGAGCAGCCGACGCGAAAGATCGTTTCATCCGATCAAATCTGCGATTGGTGGTCAGCGTGGCCCGCCGGTATCCGCTCCCCCCATCGATGGATTTGCTTGATCTCGTGCAAGAAGGAAACCTTGGTCTTGAGCACGCCGTCGACAAGTTTGACTGGCGAAAAGGCTTCAAGTTCTCGACGTATGCAACCTTCTGGATTCGCCAAGCCATTGGACGTGCGCTTGACCAGAAAGCGTCGCTCGTCCGTCTCCCAGGTGACCGCTCAGCGGGCCTTCGTGCGGCACTCCGCCAGGTTTCTGGCGACGCGGACGAACTCGACGAAGAGAATGCCCATCTCCATCGTCTGTCGACTCCCACGTCGCTCGATCGCACGGTAGGCGACGACGACTCGAACGAACTCGTTGACTTGATCGCGGACGACCGGCCGGGCCCGGAAGACGCGGTACTGCTCGCCGAGCAAGAATCAACCGTGACGCATCTTCTTGACGTCCTTGACGACCGCGCACGCTATGCGGTTGAACAACGATTCGGCATCACCGATGGTCGCCGTCGCAGTTACCGCGAGGTTGGCGAAGACCTTGGGGTCACCGCCGAAGCTGCCCGCCGCTTGGTGAAACGAGCGGTCGCCGCGGTACGCGCCGAGGCCGGCGAACGCGTCCCCGCTGCGTGAAGTCATCACGAAAGGGAAATCGCGCTTGGTGCGTTCGTCGCTCATTGGCAACGATAGAGAGATGAGCGCACAAGCGTGGACGCCATCAACGTGGCGGGATCGAACCGTTCGTCAACAACCGGACTGGCCTGACGCTGGTGCCCTTGAGGCCGTTGTAAAAGATCTTTCCACGCATCCGCCGTTGGTATTCGCTGGAGAAGCCCGCTCGCTGCGCGACGAACTCGCTGCGGTCGCACGAGGTGAAGCGTTCTTATTGCAAGCGGGTGACTGCGCCGAGTCTTTTGATGCATTCCGGGCAGACGCCATCCGTGACAAGCTCAAAGTCATTTTGCAGATGGCTGTGGTCCTCACCTATTCGGCCGGCGTCCCCGTTGTCAAAGTTGGTCGGATTGCGGGGCAATTTGCCAAGCCACGTTCGTCTTCGACCGAAACAATTGACGGCGTCGAGCTACCCGCGTTTCGCGGCCACATTGTGAACGATATTGGTTTCGACGAAGCCTCACGTACTCCTGACCCCGACCGGCTTCTTCGCGCCTACCACCAAAGCGCTTCCACGTTGAACTTGCTGCGAGCATTCACCAAAGGTGGTTTTGCCGACCTCGCACGGGTTCATCAATGGAACCAAGATTTTGTGCGGGCCTCAAAAGAAGGAAATCGCTACGAGGCGATTGCAAATGAGATCGAACGGGCATTGCGTTTCATGCATGCCTGTGGCCTCACGTCAACGAACAACCCCGGACTCCACGAAGTCGACTTTTACACCAGCCATGAGGCGCTCATTTTGGGTTACGAGGAAGCCCTTACCCGAAAAGACTCCCTTACCGGCGACTACTACGACACGTCAGCCCACATGGTGTGGATTGGTGAACGCACTCGTCAACTCGATGGCGCCCACGTCGAGTTTTTCCGTGGCATCAACAATCCGATTGGCTGCAAAGTGGGTCCGGACGCCACACCGGACGACGTCTTGGCACTCTGTGACGCATTAGATCCTGATCATGAACCGGGCCGCCTCACTTTGATCGTGCGAATGGGAGCGGCGCGAGTTGCAAAGGGTCTTCCCCCACTCCTTGACGCAGTGAAGAAATCTGGCCACCCGGTCGTGTGGGCCTGTGATCCCATGCACGGCAACACATTCACCACAAACAATGGGCACAAGACCCGACGCTTCGATGACATCGAAGCGGAGATCGCCGGGTTCTTTACGGCGCATCGCGAGGCGGGCACCTGGCCTGGTGGGGTCCACGTGGAACTCACCGGCGATGCGGTTACCGAATGTCTCGGTGGCACCGATGACATTTCGGCAGCCGATCTTCCCGAACGCTACGAGACAATGTGCGATCCGCGACTCAATGGGCGCCAGTCGTTGGATCTCGCGTTTCGGGTCGGCGAACTGCTTCACTAGAGCAATGCGCCGTGGCGACGCTCGTCGCAATCCGCCAGTGAACGAACCAGTCTTCCATTTGGGCTATCGCCCAGAGTTGGACGGGCTGCGAGCAATTGCGATTGCGCTGGTATTTCTTGCGCACATTTCTTTTCCATGGCCGAGTTTGGGACGAGATTTTCTGCCTGGTGCGTTTCAAGGCGTTGACCTATTTTTTGTTCTCTCCGGTTTCTTGCTGACCTCTCTTGCCCTCGAAGAGCGTTCGGTTGTGGGTAGATTTTCGTTTCGAGGTTTTTACCGTCGGCGAGCGTTGCGCTTGTTACCCGCATTGTTTTTCTTCCTTGCGTGCCTCATTCCTTGGACAATTCAACAACACGAGAATGTGCAAAAGGTCCTGCAAGCATCTGTTTGGGTTGTGCTCTATGTGACGAACTGGGCAATGATCATTGGCGGTCCGGGCACCGTGCCCTTTGGTCTCGGGCACATGTGGTCACTCGCCATTGAAGAACAGTATTACCTCGTCTTCTTTCCCGTTTTTTTTGTCTTGTTGCGTTGGGTGAAGTCGCTGCGAAAACTCACCTGGATTCTTGGCTTCATGATTGCCACAGTGTGGGTCGTGCGGATCCTTTCGGCGCTGCACACGTCGCCAGGGAATTTTGAAGCCACGTTGTATTTGCGTACCGATATGCGCGCCGACGCGTTGCTCTGGGGACCTCTGGTGGCGGTTCTGCTTCATCGCGGTTTTGTCATCGGCCCCAAGATTCGCCTCCTGGGCGTTCCTGCAATTGCCTATCTTGCGTGGACAGTCGCGAATGTCCACATTGAGGACCGCTGGTTATATATATGGGCGCTTGGGATGATCAACATTTCGTGGACGTTGGTCCTCGTAAGTCTCCTTGGGGCCCGCCACGTGCCCGCACGATTGCTTCGTTTCCGCCCAATTGTGTGGACCGGTAAGATTTCGTACGGCTTGTATTTATGGCATTTGGCGATCTTTGTCGAAATGCTCCGGCATACTCGCTATCGACCGCAACTCCCAGATTGGTTCCCTTTTGTGTTGGCGGTCGTACTCACTTTTGTTGCAGCCACTTTTTCTTACTACGTGATTGAGCGACCGTTCTTGCGACGAAAGCGTCCGCGCGGGATGATCGAAGTACCAGACAACCTGGCTCAATCACCTCCACCATCAAATCCTGAGTTCGTTGCCGACTCGCCATAAAGCATTGACGCAATCGACCCGTAATCAGGTCCACGACGCAGGTGGTGGCCACCATCGACGGGTAGGGAATTTCCGGTTACCCATCCGGCTTCGGGACCTGCGAGAAAACGAATAACGTGCGCAACTTCTTCGGCCTGACCGATGTGGGCGATGGGCATGTTCGTGAGATAGGACTCGACAAGGTCCACGTCGGCCATGGGCCATGCAACGAGCTCGGTGTCAACCAGACTGGGCTGCACCGAGTTCACTCGCACGCCAGATTGACCGAGTTCGTCAGCCGCGTTGCGAACGAGCGCATCAATACCGGCTTTGGACGCGGCATACGCCGACATCCATGCATGCACGGTGCAAGCAGCGAGCGACGACACGGCGACAATAGCGCCACCACCGCCGCGCACGATGGCGGCACCGGCGTGTTTGATGGTGAGGAATGTGCCGGTCAAATTGGTCGCGAGGATTTGTTGGAACTCGGCCAACGGCTGCGCAACGATTGGCGCGACACCGCCTGTTCCGGCGCTAGCAATCGCAACACTCAAACAGCCCGTTGCTTGCGTTGCAACGCTGACCGCTCGCGCAACCGCCTCCTCGTCTTCGACGGACCCGACCGCAATCAACGCTTTCGGAGCTTCGGGATATTCGTCGGCAATTGACTGGGCCGCAGCTTCAAGTTTTTCTTGTGTTCGCCCCATCAAGGTGACATGCGCACCATCTCGCGCCAACAGCTTGGCACTCGCCAACCCGATGCCGGATCCGCCGCCGGTCACGAGCGCTCCTTGTCCGTCGAAGGGTCTGTTCGTTTCGGGGATTGACGATGACATAGGTCTCTATTGTGCCGCATCGACGAGATAGGCGCGCACGTTCCATTGCCAAGTTCGGGTCGCATTTCGTGTCACGAGCAGATAGAAACGTTGGTATGGGATTAAGGATTGAGGACTATGCGCTGATCAGCGATCTATCAAGTTGCGCGTTGGTTGCCGCGAATGGATCGATTGATTGGGCAACGTTTCCACGCTTTGACTCGCGAGCTGCGTTTGCTGGCTTGTTGGGTGATACGCATGACAACGGTCATTGGTTGATCTGCCCGCAAGGCCCGGTCGATGCTGTCGAACGGGTGTACCGCGATTCGTCGCTCGTACTTGAAACAGTGTTCTATACGTCAACGGGTGTGGTTGCTCTCATTGACTGCATGCCGCCTGGCGACGACCGACACGACATCGTTCGTGTGGTCGAATGTCGTGAGGGGCACGTTGCTATGGAAATGGTGATGACGATCCGCTTTGACTACGGGTCGATCGTTCCATGGGTGCAACGGGCGCCGGGAGGCACCATCGCCGTCGGCGGCCCTGATGCGTTGCGTCTGGCCACACCGGTCCCGGTTCACGGCCACGACCTCTCAACGGTTGCGACGTTCGACGTACGCGTTGGCGAACGGGTGCCGTTCACGCTCACGTGGTATCCATCCCATGAGAAATCGCCACAGCCAATCGATGCAATCACCGCCGTTGAAACAACCGAGCAATGGTGGTCGAATTGGGCAGATCGTTTCACGTACGACGGGGATTATGCGGATGTTGTGCGCCGGAGCGCGGTGGTCTTGAAAGGCCTCACCCTTGATGAAACCGGTGGACTGTTGGCTGCTGCGTCGACGTCGTTGCCCGAACAGATTGGGGGCGAACGAAACTGGGATTATCGCTACTGCTGGCTCCGCGATGCCACGTTTAGTCTCATGGCGCTCAACAGTGTTGGTTTTGACGCCGAGGCAGAGGCGTGGCGTGACTGGCTGCTTCGTGCGGTGGCGGGTGATCCAAGCGGCTTACAGATCATGTACGGACCGAACGGGAATCGTCGTCTGACCGAAGAAACGCTGGACTGGTTGGCCGGCTACGAGGGCTCCCAACCGGTTCGAGTCGGAAACGCCGCTCACGATCAGTTCCAGCTCGATGTTTTTGGTGAAGTGCTCGACGCGCTGTACCAAAGTGCGGTTGATGGCATGGTCGTTGATATGAATACCTGGTCGCTCGTGCGACATTTGGTGGATTACGTCGCCACGCATTGGCAAGAACCCGACGATGGCATATGGGAGGTTCGCGGTGGGCGACGCCATTTCACCCATTCAAAGGTCATGGCGTGGGTTGCTGTTGACCGGGCAATCGCCCTTGTTGAGCACGTTGGCATCGACGCGGCGAACAAAGATCAGTCTGCCCATCACCGTCCAATTGACATGGAGGCGTGGTCCAAGTTGCGTGATGCCATCAAGGCCGATGTGTTGACCCACGGGGTTGATCGAAACGGCGCGTTCGTTCAATCGTATGGTTCATCGGATTTTGATGCGTCACTCCTGCTTGTCGCGCTCGTCGGCTTCTTGCCACCGGATGATCCGCATGTTTGTGCAACGGTTGAGGCGATTGAAAACAACCTCATGGTGGACGGGTTCGTCAAGCGCTACTTGGCAACGGGTCACGATGGTTTGGCAGGCGATGAAGGCACCTTCTTGATGTGTTCATTCTGGCTCGCCGACAACTATGCGCTTATGGGCCGCCTTGATGATGCAACCCAACTCTTCGAGCGACTCGCCGCGTTGTGCAACGACGTCGGACTGCTCGCTGAAGAATATGACCCAAGAACGAAGCGAATGCTCGGCAACTTTCCGCAGGCTTTCAGCCATGTATCGCTCATCAATTCGGCCGGGAACTTGACCGCTGCTCGGCGTCGAGCACTTGGAAAAGATCCAACGTTCATGAGCGCGTCACACAAACGACGCGCTCATTGTGATTAAGCACACGATCAGTCAAGGAGTTCGACGAAGCGCTCCAATTGGCGCAGGTTGCGGCATTCATACACACCGTCACAATGCACTCCGTATTGGGATACGACGGAATCACCGGTGTCCCAATAGCTGCGGGGTTCTGGGTTGAGCCAATAGACGTGACGGGCCCGATGTTGGATTTCTTTGACGACCCACGACTGGGTGGCGTGATAGTTGTTGCGGGCATCACCGAGGAGCAGCACCGTCGTTTTTGGTCCGATTTCTGAACCCCACCGCTCATAGAAAGTCTCGAACGCATGCCCATAGTCTGAATGTCCATCGACCCAGACGACGTCAGCTTCGGTATTGACACGATGCACGGCTTCAGTGACGTCTTCCACCCCGTCAAAGAAAGAGGTGACTTCGTCAATGCCATCGATGAAAACGAACGAGCGTACTTTTGAGAATTGAGAGGCGATCGCGTGCACCAGCATGAGGGTGAAGCGAGCGAACGACGCGACCGACCCGGAGATGTCGGCCACCACAAAGATCTCCGGCTTGTACGGGCGTGGGTAACGAAATTGGGGTTCGGCGGGAACACCGCCGTAGCTGAGCGAATGCCGGACGGTGGCCCGAAAATCAAGTGGGCCTTTCCGTCCGTGACGGCGTTTCCGAGCGAGGCGCACCGCGAGCCTGCGAGCAAGCGGTTGGAGCGCTTTGCGGATGCCCACCATTTCTTCACGGGACGCATGCATGAAGTCCACGTCTTCAGGTAACGGTTTGCGTAACGTCTTGGCCATGGCGTCAATGCCACGGTCTGCGACGAGACGACGACGGATTTCTGCTTCGATTTCTTTCTTGAGCGCGTCAATGCGGGCGGTGAATTCGTCCCGAGCGAGTCGTTCTTCGAGCGTGGACGGGTCTCGTCCAACCTGTCGGCTTGACTCCATGAGCCGATCCATGACCGCATCAAGATCAAGGTTGCGTAGCGTGCGATAGAGGTAGTAGGTGCCGCCGACCGGTCGGCCCGGTTCCATTCCCGCGAAACGCCGCACCGATTGTCGGGCGATGGCTCGCAGCATGGTGTCATCGCCGCGCAACAGGGCTTGATAGAGCATTTCGGCGAGCTGCTCGGCACTGACGGGCTCCCCTGCCCCGCCTTGACCTTGGCCCTCTCCTTGCCCTTCGCCGGTATTGCCAGTGATCTCGTCAAGGAGGTCATCAAGCTCATGAGCGACATCGTCGTCAATCTGCCAGGCAGAACCTCGCATCGAAAAATAGACTTCGAAAACCGTTTCAAATGTGCGCCAGTGCGCGTGGTTCTTCACCAGGGTTGATGCGAGGGCGTACTTGAATGCTTCACGATCGTCGACTGGAATCTCTTGCACGGCCCGCATGGCGTCGATGGCTTCGGTGAGGCTCACCGGCAGAGACGCGTCGCGCAGTTCGGTTATGAAACCGGTGAGCAGCTCAAAGATGGGTGTGCCGTCGGTCAGGACGGCACCGCCGATTACGTTGCGATCGTCAGGTGACTCGATGGTCACAGTGACTCGATCTAGAGCCGACCGACACCGGGCGAGCCGACACCGGGTGGATTCGCAACCAGTTCTTTGACGGCTTTGGCAATGTCGGTTTGGTATTTGAGCAAGATATTTGCGGTGGACGCTGCCGTTTCACCGTCGACTTGTTCGACGCCAAGAAGGACGAGCGTCCGAGCCCAGTCAAGGGTTTCTGAAACTGACGGGGACTTCTTCAGTTCAAGCTGGCGGATCGATCGCACGATGCGTGTGATTTCATCGGCGAGCGCCTCGGTAACCCCAGGAACCTTCGTGAGGATGATTTGCTTCTCTCGTTCCATTTCTGGATAGTCAATGTGGAGGAACAAGCACCGCCGTTTGAGTGCTTCGGAAAGTTCTCGAGTGTTGTTTGATGTGAGGAACACGAGCGGAATTTGCTTCGCGGTAATTGTTCCCAATTCGGGAATAGAAACTTGATACTCCGAAAGCAACTCAAGCAGCAACGCTTCGGTTTCCACTTCGACACGGTCGACTTCGTCGATGAGCAGCACCACGGGGTCATCCGCGCGAATTGCCTCAAGGAGCGGACGGGTCAGCAAGAAATCGTCGGAGAAAATATCGGTTTCGAGCTCAGCCCAGGTTCCGCCTTCGTTGCGTTCGGCCTGGATCCGCAGCAGCTGCTTCTTGTAGTTCCATTCATAGAGCGCTTTGGATTCGTCAAGGCCTTCATAGCACTGCAAACGGATGAGTCGGGCGCCGGTCATGTCGGCCACCGATTTTGCCAACTGGGTTTTGCCGGTCCCAGCTGGGCCTTCGACAAGTATTGGTTTGCCAAGACGATCGGCGAGATACACGATTCCGGATATGCCCTCGTCTGCGAGGTAGTCAACGTCACGGAGGGACTCGGCAACGCCGGAGACTGATGAGAAACGGGGTTCGCTCATAGTTGAGAGGGTATCGGCCCACTTGACCGCCGGGTCAATTCATTTCGCATGCTTCGGAGCGGAACATACGGGGAATTAGCAGGCGTCAGGTCCAGGTGGCACGTTCCCGCGTACTTGGCCGTTCCCATGCACGATGAACTTGGCGGTCGTGAGTTGAACGAGCCCCATTGGTCCTCGGGCATGAAGTTTCTGGGTCGAAATTCCAATTTCGGCCCCAAAGCCAAACTCAGAACCGTCAACAAACCGGGTTGACGCATTGACGAGTACGGCCGCTGCATCCACTTCGCGAGTAAAGCGTTCCGCGGCGGCAAGATCCGTAGTCACAATGGCTTCCGAATGCCCAGAGCTGTACCGCGTGATGTGCTCGATTGCCTCGTCAAGATCGTTCACGACTCGTACCGCCAACTTGAGTGCGAGAAACTCGTCTGCCCAATCATCTTCGGTCGCAGCACCAGCTTGGGGCAGGATTGCGCGTGTTCGCTCGTCTCCGACGAGTTCAACATCTCCAAGATCGACGGCAAGATTGGCCAAGAATGCATCGGCCACTTCCCCGTGTACGAGGAGTGTTTCAGCCGCATTACAAACCGAAGGTCGCTGCGTTTTCGCGTTGATCACGATGCGCTTTGCCATGGCAAGATCCGCAGACGAATCAACATAGACGTGGCAATTTCCATCACCGTCGATCACGGTGGGAACCGTCGCGTGTTCAAGGATTGAGGCGATGAGCGACGGCCCTCCACGCGGAATAAGCACATCAATCGCATCGCGTAACTGCATAAAGGCAACGGCTGCTTCACGAGACGTGTCTTCCACAAGGATGAGTCCATCCCGTGGCATGTCGACCGAGGCGTATGCGTCCCGCAACACGTTTGCGATGGCGATGTTCGAAGAAATCGCACCCGACGATCCGCGTAAGAACGCCACATTGCCCGATTTCATACACAACCCGGCCGCATCTGAGGTCACGTTCGGACGGTTTTCATAGATAATTGCAACAACGCCAAGGGGCACCCGTACTCGTTCGATGCGAAGCCCATTGGGGCGCACCCACCCGTCGATGACGTCGCCGACCGGATCGGCAAGCGCTGCCACGTCACGTAAACCATCGGCCATTGCCTGTACACGAGAGGCATCGAGTCGCAATCGGTCGATCACCGTGGCCGAAACACCATCGGACTGAGCGCGAACCACATCGTGCTCGTTTGCCTCAAGGATCGTGTCCGTGTTGGCTTCGAGCCCTTCGGCACCGGCAAGGAGCGCCGCGTTTTTTTGCCCGGTAGAGGCCGTCGCAAGTCGGCGGCTTGCTTGTTTTGCACGTGCACCAAGTGCCACGAGGTCGGCATTCGTGCTCGGGGGTTGAGACGTCATGGTCGTGAATGTTACCGGTAGTCCGGGCGCGGGCCGCTTGGAGTTGCAACAATGGGGATGTGAACGAAGCCGCTGCACAACCCGCGCACCTCGCAACCGCCGACGAGGCACAGGCCATGGGGGCCATGTTTGCTCGTGCGTTTGCGGACGACCCGGTTTGGGAATGGCTATGCGGAAAACACATGGCGCGCTTTACGTCAGCCGCTCCCCCGTTCTTTGCGACCGAGAGCCGCCGCCACATCAAACTTGACGGGGCATTCACAACGAGCGAGAACCGAAGTGGGGCGCTATGGGCTCCGCCTGGCAAATGGCGCACTCCGATTGCTGATGTGGCCAGATGGGCGCCGAGTGCCCTTCGAGTGTTTGGGCGTCGCTTTGTTGTGGCGATGGCGGCACTTGGCGAAGTCGAGAAAATCCACCCAACAGAGCCACATTGGTATTTGGCATTGCTTGGCACCAACCCCGATGATCAAGGCAAAGGTTTAGGTTCAGCCGTTTTGAAGCCGGTGTTGGATCGCTGCGACGATGAGGGTCTGGGCGCATACCTTGAGTCGTCAAAAGAGGCCAATGTTCCGTTCTATGAGCGACACGGTTTTCGTGTCACCTCACAAATACATTTGGGCCGGAACGGTTCAGGTCCACCAATGTGGCTCATGTGGCGTGATCCGCGCCCACCAACGTGACCTGCCACAGTTTGGCCCGAGGCCACTGGTAGGTTGAAAGGCCATGGAGAGCCCCAGCGACGTTGGCTCTACCGACAGCGACGACGCGGCACGTAGTGGATCTGCCCATTTGGTGCGTTCGTCATCGATTGTGGGCCTTGGCACACTGGTCAGTCGACTGACCGGTCTGATTCGCACCATTGCAATCGCTATCGTGCTGGGCGGCGCAACACTGGCCGATGGATTTAACTTGGCGAACACCACGCCAAACATGATTTACGACCTGCTCCTCGGCGGTGTCTTTACCGCCACCTTGGTTCCCGTTTTTGTCGATCACCATGTGCGGCGTGACTCTGAGGGTGATGCCGCGGTGATCACCATGCTGGTCGCGGCCCTCATTGCGTTGACCAGCATTGCAATGCTTGGGGCACCATGGATCTTTCGTCTCTACACGTGGAATATCGATAGCCCATCTGAACGAGCCACAATCATTTCGATTGGGGTGCCGCTCTTACGGTGGTTCTTGCCCCAGATCTTGTTTTATGGATTAACCGCCCTGGCATCCGCCATGCTCAATGCCCGTCGCTCGTATGTGGCCCCAGCGTTCGCCCCCGCCCTCAACAACGTGGTCGTCTTGTGCATGCTGGTGGCATTTTGGCGCGTCGGTGGCGTTGCCCCGACCGTGCATGAGGTGCTTGATGATCCCGTCCTACTTTCGTTACTCGGGGCGGGCACAACGGCAGGGATTGTGGTTATGGCCATCGCGTTATGGCCCGCTCTAAAGCGCGCACACGTTTGTTTGCGCCCAAATTTCCACTGGCGCCACGCATCAATTCGGCAAGTCTTTCGCTTGTCTGGTTGGACACTCGCCTATGCGGCCGCGAACCAAGTCGCCTTGTGGATTGTGCTGGCCCTTGCCGTGTCGCTCAAACAAGACGGCATGGTAACCGCCTACACGTATGCGTTCATGTTCTTTCAGCTTCCCGTCGGCCTCTTTGCCGTGTCAATCATGACGACCACCGAACCGGAAATGGCACGGGCGGTCACCGCCAAGAACCCCGAGCGACTCAAAGAACAGTTCAATGCGGGCCTTCGGCTCATGCTCGTTGTTGTCGTTCCATCAACGGTCGCCATGGCCGTATTCGCGCACCCGATTGTCAACGTGCTGCTCGGTCACGGCGGTTATCGTCACGATGCGCCGATGACCGGCACGTTACTTGCATTGTTTGCGCTCGGGCTCACGGGCTACACGGTGTACTTGTATGCGCTGCGCTGTTTCTACGCGCTCAAAGACACCCGCACCCCTTTTGGTATCAACGTTGTCGAGAACTCGGTGAATGTCGTCTTGGCCTTCGTGCTCCTTGACCGCTGGGGTATCCAAGGGCTAGTCGCATCGTTTTCGATTGCATATAGCGTCGCAGCGGTTCTTGCTCTTTGGGCAGTGGCGCAAAGAATCGATGGATTTCATGGCTTGCGTGTGTGGGCTACCGCGTGGCGGCTCGTTCTTGCTGGCGGCGCCATGGCAGGGGTTGGCTGGTTCGTTATCCAGTTGTTCGACACACCGGTCGGCTTTGGATCGCTCGCCCCACTCGTTGTTGGCGGCTTGAGTGCGGGCGTGACATTTGGCTGTGCCGTGTGGGTATTACGGGTCAACGAAGTGCACGACACGCTGCTACGCATTCGTCGGCGTAGCAAATGACGTTGTGGCAGGCTGCATTGCCTGGGCCGCGCGTTTAGGTGTCGACCACGACAAGGTCGTCGCGGTGAACCACGATTGCACCTTGAGTCTCGGCCAGGTCGCCTGAACGCATTCCGGCAATGTTGCGTGCTGTTGTGGCGTCAACCCGCGTGATCCCGCGGGCGATGACACCATCTTCGTCAACAACTTCAACGGCGTCGCCCTCGATAAAGTCACCGTGCACGGCACGTACACCGGCGGCGAGAAGTGACGTATTACGTCGCCGCAGAGCGGCAGCCGCGCCTGCATCGACGTGAACGGTGCCTTTTGAGGGCTGAGCGAACGCAATCCAGAGCTTTCTGGCACTTAACGTGTCGGTGCGAGGAGCCACAAAGGTTCCAGTGCCACCCACTCCCGCTACGGCATCGGCCAAGACGTTGGGACGTGACGCTTGGGCAATGACGGCGCGCACACCAGAGAATGCAGCGATGCGAGCAGCCGCGAGTTTGGATGCCATACCACCTGATCCGAAATTCGTTCCCGGGCCACCGACTTGGGCTTGCAGTTCGCGGTCGTTCGCACCGATCGATTCAATAAGCGTTGCCTCCACGTCGACACGAGGATCCGCGGTATACAGGCCCGGCGTATCGGTGAGTAACACAAGCACATCTGCGCGAACAAGGTTTGCGACGAGCGCTGCGAGCCGGTCGTTATCTCCAAAGCGGATCTCATCGTCTGCGGTTGCATCATTTTCGTTGACCACAGGGATGACGCCGAGTTCGATCAGGCGCCCCAGTGTCGCACGTGCGTGAAGGTATTGGTCGCGTACCCCAAAATCGAGCGGCGTGAGGAGTACTTGTCCTGCGGTGAGGCCATGCTCTGCCAGCGAGTGACCATAGGTTGCCATGAGGCGCGACTGGCCCACCGAGGCGACCGCTTGGAGGGTGACTGCGTCGCGTGGCCGTCGATCGCCACCAAGGTCGAGGGCGGTGAGCCCTGCGGCGATTGCGCCTGATGAAACGACGACCACACGGTGACCGTCTGCTTTGAGTTGCGCGACCTGTGCACAAAACAAAGCAATAGCAGACTCATTCACAGCACCTTCTGCGGTGGTGACCGATGAGGATCCAATTTTTGCGACGATGGTCTGTGTGGTCATGAATCGGCGATGTATTCGAATTCGAAGTCGTCAATGATGACCGTGTCACCTTCGGTCGCCCCAGCACGGGTGAGCGCACGGTCCACTCCGAGACCTTTGAGCCGGTCTTGGATGTACGCGACCGCTTCAGGGGCATGCCGGTTCATGATCGCCACCGCACGCAGAGGGCCACGGCCGGTCACTTTCCATTGGGTGTCATCAACACGTTCGACACCAACGTCTTGTGGAAGTGGGCGATGCACGAGAAAACCCACGGCGTCTTGATCGGTGGTTTCTTGTCGTGCGCTTTCAACCATGTCGGAGAGGTGGCCGACGAGCTCGCTCATGCCGGTTCCCACAACTGCTGAGATCCCGCCTGTGAGCACCATTTGCATGGTGGAATCATCTTGCTGACGTGGAAGCGCTAAAAACGCGTCTCGGGTTGCTGTGGTGGCAAGGTCGGCTCGACTGCCGACCACAATGCGTGGCCGTTCGAGCAGATCGGGGCGGTAGGTTCCAAGTTCTCCCAAGAGCAAGGTGAATTGTTCTGCGGGGGTATGGGGTGCATTTGGGGCGAGATCGATGAGGACGCACAGCACGCGAGAACGCTCGATGTGTCGCAAGAATTCGAACCCAAGGCCTTTGCCTTGCCCAGCGCCTTCGATGAGGCCGGGAATGTCGGCGACCACGAAGTCTGTGTCATCAGTGCGGACCACTCCGAGGTTTGGTTCGAGTGTGGTAAATGGATAGTCCGCGATCTTTGGTTTGGCAGCAGAAATACGGGAAATCAGGGTTGACTTGCCCACGTTTGGGAAGCCAACCAGGGCCACGTCGGCGAGCAGTTTGAGCTCAAGATTCCACCAGTGTTCTTCACCAACTTCACCGAGTTCCGCAAAGCCAGGGGCCCTCCGCTTGTTCGCAAGAAAACGGGCATTGCCTCGCCCGCCTTGTCCACCATGTGCCGCACACCAACGCGAACCACTCGTTGAGAGGTCGGCGACCACTTCACCCAAGTTGTTCTTCACTAACGTGCCAATAGGCACGGTGACGTCGCGGCTCGCACCGTTCTTGCCATGTTGTTTCTTTCCGCGCCCCGACACGCCTTTGGTGGCGGCTCGGTGGGGTTGGTCTTTGAAGGCAAGCAGCGATGACACGTTTGGGTCGGCAACGAGCCAAACGCTGCCGCCGTCTCCACCGTCACCGCCATCTGGGCCGCCCCGAGGGACGTGGGCTTCACGGCGGAACGACACGCAGCCGTTTCCGCCGTCACCGGCTTTCGCATGGACTTGTGCCTCATCAACGAAGCCGGACATAGGCACATAGCCTACGTTGTCCGGCTTCGTCGCCAAGATCTACATCGTGAGGCGCACCGGGTCACCGATGATACGAGCGCTCCACGTGGTGTAGTCGTTCAAGCTCGCGTTCCTTGTGTAGTACTTAACTTGCCACCAACAACTGCCCGGCGTGACCGTTGGATCCGCGACCGAAGCAATACAGGGTTGCGAGCCGCTCGTCGCACCGTAATCTGCTGGCAGTTTGATGCGGAAGCGAAGCCACTTGTCGTTATATGCGTTGCTACCACCGTTCGACGTTTGAATCGTACACGTTCCTGAATAGGCACCGCTAGGACCGCTCGACAGCGGTGCACTTGAATAGGTGCCTGGCCCGTAATTAGCGGACGCTACATCACAGTTTGACGAGGAAATCGGCGTTCCCAATGTGGATGAGCCTGAAGGACCCATGATCGTCACCCAGCTATCACCACCGTCGCCAATATCACCAGGGTCGAAAAGATTGATTTCTAACGTCTTTCCAGCGTATTCCGGGGTTACATTGGCGAGGTAGAACTCGGTGGGTTGCCCTTCAGGAATACCGTTGTACATTTCCATGTCACCGTAGGCCGACAATGAGGGTTGCACCCCGGTCCCGTAACATGCAACGTCGCCGGTGGGCATTACGTTCATACAGGCCGCCGGGTAGGTGCCAGCAACGGCTCGAACCGCGTAGCCCGTTACTCCCTTGAGACCCGTGCCATGCCCTGATGAGTCTGTTGACAGCACGTTGATGTAATAGCGATCACCGCTCGTGGCGCTCGTGATGTCGCATACTGATTTCCATCGAGTGTCGTAAGCACTATCGTTCGCATTCACCCAACCCGTGTCGCAACCCGACACCGCGCTGATCTGCGACATGTCGTATTTGAGCGGGCCGGCCTTGTACACGACCATTTTGATATCCATTGGGTCTGAACCACCAGAGGTGTCACCCATCGGAGTACGACAACCCAGATTACAGTTGTACGTAAGGTCCCAGGCTTGAATGCTCAACGAGGAGTTCATGCCCGGCGGCACGTCAACGGCATACCAGTAACCCGTATCACGGTACTGGGAACCTGAGTTCGAATATGCGTCACCGTTGGCGTGGCCGTAATTGTACGACTCAATTGCTGCCCACATGTTTGGTGATTTCGAAGTGGGAATTGGCGAATTTGACGTGCCGTTGTAGCCACACGTTGGATTGCCGCTTGATCCGTTTCCTCGATATCGCCATGCATCGGGAAAGGATCCGCTCGTGTATTTGTACCAGTAGCCGATTGGATTCCCGCCAGCGACCACATAGCAGTAGCTCCCGTCGGTCGATTCTACATCTGGTACGGCTGGTGCAGGCTGATTACAATTTGGAAATCCTGTGCCCGGGTAGGTCGTGTAAAATCGGAAATCGTTGGGGTTGTTACTTCCCTCACGATTCCAGTAGCCAACGATCGCTCCACTCGGATACGAGGCGCGCACGATGCAGCGCGACGCATGACTTGAGCCGACTTTAAATTGTGAATATGGAGGGACAGGTGGGCCAGCATTACTCGGCTGTGTCCCAGGTACATAGGCCGTCAACGAAGAGTTGCCGCCAAAGAAGTTCAGCGGGCTTCCCATTTGCAGCGGCGCGTTGTACTCGGCCGTCGCACATCGAGTAATCGAGGTTGAACCCGCAAAAACCGATGCGAAGAACTGCGTCACTTTGCCGTCGGTCACACAAACCTTGTACGAAGCGGCTCTTGTTCCAGTGCTGGTCGTGACAGACATATTGTTCGTACCGTTGGTGACCTGATTCCGCGCAAGAACCGGGTTCGACGCGTTATCTGCTGCACCTTGATCGGGCATCCACACAACACCTGCGAGCGCGGCAGCATCGGCTGTTCGCTGCAGCTCGGAGGCCCTGCTATACCATGACGACACATCAACCGCGAGCGCCATGAAAACCACGATGGGAATGAGGAGCAACCCGAACGTGATCAGGATAAAACCGCGATCATTATGGCGATCTTCTAGGGCTCGAATTTCGCTGAACATTATTCGCCTCCAAACTTTGGTTCAAGACTGAATACAGCGGTGCGCTCGATCATTTGATCTCCAAACCCAAACCCCGTAATCGATGAGTGCTTGAGCTTGACGTAAACGCCCATATAGTCGAACGAATTCGATGTCAGCGAGTGGTTCCGGATTGCGGGACACCACGGCGCATCAAGATCGGATCCATCGCAACCGGTTCCGGCCGAGTTAACCCATGGCCCGTTGTTTGACGCATTGGAACCATTCAACAAATAGGTGAGTTGGCCAGGGCCATACACATTGCAGACTCCCCCAACCCCAACGACGAATCCAGGGCTTGAGGCGCTACCCGATGGATTCGTCTTCGCCAAGCATGAGCCAGGCACCTGACCATTGGCCGATGACGCCTTATACACAATGATTTTTTCGACACCATCAAGGTCCCCTGATGAAGCCAGGTTGTTGGCAATCGATACGAGCACCGACCGGTCAGCGGTCGCATAGGCCGACGCACTTGTTCCAGAGCGTGCCCCATCGCGTGCGGCAGCGTTCACGTCGTTAGCGGCTCGCCAACCCATGCCGTATTCCACGATCCCCATCGCAAACAGCAAGAGTACCGGAAGCAAAAGTGCGAATTCAATAAACACTGCGCCGCGATCCCGGGAAGCGCCATTACTCGAACGTCGTGATCGTCGTTTGATCATTGGTCATACCCCTGTGGTTCGATTGCTGCGTACGTTGAGCTTTCGACGGTAACGCCCGTACCGAAAAATCCTGTATAATTCTCATGACGCACGCGAATGTAGATTCCTACAACGTCGGTGGGGTTACAGACATTGCCTGTGCATCCACCTACGTGCGTTGGCGATTTTTCGATTTGACGTCGAGTTGTGGGCTCCCATCCACAGTCAAGTTTGTTGGGTACATTTGCCGAATCGTTCACCGAATCGCAGCCAAAATAGTAATCGGCGTAGCTTGACGTCAATGGGCTTGCTGGAGGATCGGTGTCGGTCGTGAGGGGCAGTTTGGCTCGCTTATACGCTCCCGCACCCGTGTCTTGCGGATCGTTGTACACATTGCACGGGTGGCCACCCGTCGCCGATGCCGAAATCGCGATCCGAAAACCCGACGCTGCATTCGTGCACACCGCAGGAGGAGTCTTTTGGCGTGCATCAGAGGGCGAATTCCCGTTCACTCGCCAAATGACGATTTGTTCAATGTGGTCCTGGCTAATGCCAGCGCCCTCATTTGCCATGCGGTTCAGAATTGCCCGATCGGCCATCGGAGCGCTGCCTTGCACGGTCGCCATACGTGCCCCAGCCTTCACCGCCGCGTTTGCACCGGTACGCGCCATGATGTTGCCGGAAAACTCGAAAATGCCAAAAATGACCAAGACAAACACGGGCATGACGAACGCGGCTTCAACAAGGGTGGCACCTCGATCGTTGCGGTTGCGTCGACCGTTCCGAGAATCTGCCTTGGCACGGTAACGCCAGTCAAGGGCCCGACGTTTCTTCATATTGATGGTATCGGCCACCCGGCCCCCTTTCTGAAGTCTGCATTGTCGCGTCTGCGTGACGATGGACACAACTCATCCTAGCGTGTTCTAGGCCTTTCGGCTCAGAAAAAATGGTTTTCAACTTTCGACTTCGCTCAACAAATTGGCGCTTCGATCCCACGCCGATGGCATGACAATCGTACCGCCTCAATGTCGATGTCACAGGCTGGGGGTACCATCGCAATATGAGCTCGTTGACCGACTCCAAGACACCTTCCCGAACTCGAGATGCACCAGCCGTTGCGCATCGTCCGATCATTGTCGGCGAGCACGTTGACTGCATCGAACGTAATGAACGCGAACACCATGGCGAGCACATTCTTGCCTCCCATGCAACCCGTGGCATTGGTGCGGGAAATCGACTCGTCGCCGAAGAGCCCGACCGCTATCGCACGTGTTTTGAACGTGATCTTGACCGTATCCAACATTCGAGGCCGTTCCGTCGCTTAGCTGGCAAGTGCCAAGTTTTCGTCGCCCCTGACGATGATCATCTGCGCAACCGGCTCACGCATGCCATCGAGGTGGCGCAAGTCGCTGTGTCGATTGCCCGCCCTGTGGGGCTGAACGTTGCCCTCACCGCGGCCGCCGCCACCGGACACGACTGCGGCCATGGTCCAGCAGGCCACGCCTCCGAAGGTGCACTTTCACCTTTTGTTGCCGACGGCTATCACCATGCCGTGTACGGCGCCGACGTCGTTCTCGCACCGCTTAATCTCTGTGTCGAAACGCTTGACGCGATTCGGAACCATTCATGGAATCGACCCGCCCCAATGACACCAGAAGGCGAAGTCGTCGCATGGGCCGACCGCATTGCCTATGTGTGCCACGACTTTGAAGACGCGGCGTCCGCGGGCATCGTTGCAACCACGGACCTTCCCGCAGAGGTACGCGAGGTTCTCGGAGCCGATCG
>CAZJAZ010000030.1:0-2628 GCA_964544305.1 uncultured Iamiaceae bacterium
AACCAGCCCCCACAACCAGTCTCGTCGCGACCACCCCTTGAAGCCGCCCACCGCTCCGGTGCACAACTGGACAAAGAACGTGAAAGGGCCTGCCTAAGCGGTTCGACGTCGACGTCAGCCAAGTCGAATGAAGAAATCTGGTATTCCAGCGGTCTCGATTTGACGACCTTCGTAGAATAGGGAGTCGAAATCGCACTTCTGTGGCCGCTGTCACAAATACTGGCGATTGGCATCCGATCACGTCGACACCAGGAGACCAACCGTGGCCGCAAAAGGCAAGTGGGCGCAGGGCATCACCCCGCGCAACTTCCACTGGATTATGAAAGATCGGCTCGCCGTGTCAGAACGGCCAGGCGGTTATGGCTCGAACCACCGCAAAGTGCGGCGCCAAGAAGAGATCATCTGGGTACGTGAACAGGGTTTTACGTGTGTGCTGTCGATCATCCCCGCGCCGCACAATCTGCACAACTATGACGAACTCGGTGTGGTGTGGCGTCACCGCGGTTTTGAGAACACCGATGAACCCGAGGCATATCTCGCCCAGCTCTATCCCGAACTGCGAGACATGCTGGCCGAAGGCCAAAAGATCTTGTTACACGCCGACAACGTCAACGACGCGGTCTGCGGCTTGCTAACCGGCTATTTGGTATGGGCAGGTCTCATTCAACGCGGCCCCGAAGCGGTCACGCTGATGGAACGCATGGTGCAACGCCAACTCGGACCATTCGGCCGAGATCTTGTGCATATTGCCGCCGGCTTGCCCAACGCAGCACCAGGTGCAAAAGACGCATTCACCGATAAACCGCCGGTGCCCCGAGAGCCAGAACAACCTGCGGCAATGGCCAAGAGTACGAAAAAGGCAGCCAAGAAGACAGCGAAAGCGTCAGCGAAGAAAACTGGCGCGAAAAAGGCTTCGGCGAGCAAAACACCGGTGAAGAAGGCCCCGGCAAAAAAGGCCGCTGCGAAAAAGGTTCCAGCGAAGAAAGCTCCCGCGGCAAAGAAAGCCGCTACCCGAGCAAAGTCCAAAGCTTGACGCGCTGCTATGGGCCACGATCAGATCGAACTCCGAGGCTTGGTGGTGAACACCTTTTGTGGGGTGCTGCCTGAGGAACGAACTCGAGAGCAGCCCCTTTCCTTTGATCTCGATCTGATCGTGTCTCTCGATGTGGCAGGAGCGAGCGACGACCTCAACGACACCGTTGATTATGGTGCGGTCTGTGACCTTGTTGCAGCAACATGCAAAGCGGAGCAGCCGTATCTCCTCGAACGCTTAGCGCATCGAGTCGCCGAAGAACTCTTCTCCGCCACCCCAGTTGATGCGGTCACCATTACGGTTCGAAAACTCCGACCGCCGGTGCCACATGTGCTGGCGACATCAGGAATCCGAATCTCGCGCCAACGGGCAGATCCGTGACGCGTGTATTTCTTGGCCTGGGCTCAAATCTCGGTGAACGCGAACGATTTCTTGGCGAAGCGATCGCCACGCTTGGACCGATGGTGTACGCCGTATCTGACGTATACGAAACCGATCCGGTTGGCGGCCCCGAAGGGCAAGGCCCCTACTTGAACCTGGTTGTGCAACTCGACACTGACCTTGCCCCCTATGACCTCTTAGCGGTGTGTCGTCGCTTGGAATCAGCTGCCGAACGGGTGCGAGAAGTGCGTTGGGGGCCGCGTACCCTCGATGTCGATGTGCTCTTGATTGATGGTGTGGAACTCGATGATGACGAGCTCACCGTCCCGCACCCGCGTATGCGAGAACGTCGTTTCGTACTCGCACCGCTCCAAGAACTTGACCCGACCCTTGTCAATGCTGACGATCTGTTGCACTCCGCTGGAACGGTGTATCGACTCGGACCTCTCAACGGGGTTTCAGATTCGGCCTCGTAGGCGCAGAAACGCGTGGCGCAAATGTTCCGCACTTTCCGGGTCGCCCGCCCGCATCACCACCGGGGGAGCGTCATGAAAGTCGATCGCGACGACTGCAAGCTTCTTGTTCCACGTGATCTCAATATTGTTGACGCGGCTCAGAGGAACATCGCCAATGGGGTTGCCAACCTTGTTACCCCAGCCGGTCTTGTAGACGACGAGACGATGCGGGGTGAGCGCAATGCACATCTTGTTTGTCAACGGAAAGTCCGAGGCCGCGGCCATCTTCTTCGGATCAAGCACCGCATCGCCTTTGGGCAGGTTCGTCGTCATCGCCCCAAGCAAATTGTCGGACTCGGTGAAGTCCACTTGACGAGTGGCCATCACACGAATCATGTCAGCGCTTCTGTCCATTGTCACTCCGAACAATTGTTGACGAATAGCACATGAGGTTACGCCACTTGTGTGATGGAACTCGTGCGATTGGCAAGATAGGGCGATGACCGGCGCGCACACGATGCAAGATCATTGGGTCGGTACGGTACGCGTTATTGGACCGGGCCGTGCGGGTGGCGCGTTGATGGACGTACTTCGAGATGGCGGGTGGAACGTGGCAGAGCCGATCCGCCACGGTCAACCCGTCGTTGACGCCGCCACCGGAGTTGACCTCGTCGTCATAGCGACACAGGACCGCGCGATTGCCGATGTTGGTGCACAAATCACCCCAAACGGTGATGCACTGGTTCTCCATCTGTCTGG
>CAZJAZ010000030.1:2728-23666 GCA_964544305.1 uncultured Iamiaceae bacterium
ATGTTGGTGCACAAATCACCCCAAACGGTGATGCACTGGTTCTCCATCTGTCTGGCGCATTCGGCCTTGATGTCCTCGCCCCACACACCCGAGTCGGATCGCTTCACCCGTTGGTCTCACTTGTTGACGCGCAACGTGGTGCACAACGCCTCATGGATGGCGCATGGTTTGGCCTTGCAGCCTCACACGAATCAGATGTTGAACGGCTCGCCTCAATTGTGCGCGCGCTGAATGGCCGGTGGTTCACGATCGATGACGATCAACGCGTGCGATACCACGGGGCTGCGACCATGGCGTCAAATCATCTTGTCGCACTACTTGGGCAGGTCGAACAACTGAGCCGCGACATCAATGTTCCCTTCGAAGCTTTTCTGGCCTTGGCTCGCGGGACGCTTGACAACGTTGCACAAGCTGGCGCGCAGCGCGCGTTGACGGGCCCGGTCGCACGTGGCGATTGGGACACGGTCGCAAACCACCTCGCATCGCTTGATCAACGTGATCGACCCGCCTATGTCGCAATGGCGATACGTGCGGCACACCTCGTTGGAGCCGAATCGGCCATTCCGGCCTGGCTCAGCGGCGAAGCCCAAGACGGCATAACGAGAGGCGAGCCACGAGAGAGAAGGCCCAGCAGATGACTGAAATCGTCACGTCGATTCGTGAGCTTCGAAGCCGCCTTGCCACCGCCCGTACGAATGGGTCATCAATCGGTTTTGTGCCAACAATGGGCTACCTCCAC
Organism: uncultured Iamiaceae bacterium; assembly: GCA_964544305.1. GTDB lineage: Bacteria > Actinomycetota > Acidimicrobiia > Acidimicrobiales > Iamiaceae > JAFDWI01. The sequence goes on from CAZJAZ010000030.1 coordinate 3,468, forward strand.
GCCGGACACGCCCGCCTCATCGAAAGCGCCCGCGTCGAAACCGACAACGTGGTCGTGAGTATTTTCGTCAACCCGCTGCAATTCGCCCCAACCGAAGATCTGTCCACCTACCCCCGAGACATTGACCGTGACCTCCGCGTCATTGGCGATGCCGGTGGTGATCTCGTGTTCGTTCCCAGCGTGGAGGAAATGTACCCGCGGCCTATTGCCACAACCGTGCGTGTGGATGGAGTCAGTGACGGTTTCGAAAGTGTGGCGCGACCGACACACTTCGCTGGGGTCGCCACGGTCGTTACCAAGCTCTTTGGCATCGTTGGCCCGTGCAACGCGTATTTCGGTGAAAAGGATTATCAACAACTGGCGGTGGTGCGCACACTGTCTGGCGACCTGTCGCTTCCCGTCACGGTGATTGGAGTGCCCACCGTGCGCGAAGCGGACGGACTGGCCATGTCGAGTCGCAACGTGTATCTCACCGCAACCGAACGTCAGGCAGCGCCCGTCCTCTACCGGGCACTCTGTGCGGGCCGAGACGCGATTATTGCGGGTGAAACCCGAACCGAAAGTGTTGAAGTTGTAATCACTCGAGTCTTGGCGAGCGAACCGCTCTTCACACCCGACTACGTGGCGGCAGTTGATGCCACCACGTTGCAACGCAACGATGCACTTGATGGAAACGTCCGACTTCTCATCGCTGGACGCTTAGGCAAACCACGGCTCCTTGATAATCTTGGTGTGACAGTCGGGGCACAATCGCTTTGAACTTGCACGAGCCACGCAGGCGCGAGGCAGACTGGAGTCAACCCGAAATGCGGGGGTGACCGGATCGTCGGCATCTACCAGCGCCCTCAGAGCGCTCGGGGTCAGGAAGGTACAAAAAGTGCGACGCCGCATGATGAAATCCAAGATCCACCGGGCAACGGTGACCGACGCTGATTTGCACTACGTCGGATCAATTACGGTTGATGCTGATTTGATGGCCGCCGCGGATCTGTGCGAATACGAACAGGTCGCCGTCGTCGATATCGATAATGGTAACCGCCTGGAAACCTATGTGATTGAAGGCGCGCCCGGCTCAGGGTCGATCTGTCTCAATGGTGCCGCCGCACGGTTGGTGAGCCCTGGCGACAAAGTCATCATCATCTCGTATGCCGACTATGAAGCTGCCGAACTCGCCGACTATCAACCCACGGTCGTGCACGTTGACACGGCGAATCGACAGGTTGACGAAGACCTTGCCCGTCAACTCGCCGACCTTGAAAGCCCAGCACCGCGGCGCTATGTGGAGGTTGCGGCCGGTTAACGACCGGGCCGAGCCGATACGCTGCACGCTGTGAGGTGGGATGAGCCGTCAATGACCAATTTGCAAACCGTGTGCTAACGATGCCCCACGAACTTGACTTGCTTGTTGTTGGATCAGGGGTCGCAGGGTTGTCTGCGGCGCTCGCGGGCGTCGCACAGCATGGTCTTTCCGTCGGGGTGCTCACGAAAGGCAACTTGGACGACGGATCGACACGGTGGGCACAAGGTGGTGTCGCCGCAGTGCTCGGCGAACGTCCCGATTCGGTTGACCTGCATGGCCAAGACACGTTGGCGGCTGGTGGGAACTTGTGCGACGAAGATGCCGTACACGTGTTGGTTAGCGAAGGGCCCCGCCGGGTACGTGAACTTATGGAACGCGGTGCCGTCTTTGACCGTGACGCCGCGGGCAATCTTGATCTGGCTATTGAAGGCGGCCATTCAACCGCGAGGGTCGTGCACGCAGGCGGGTCCGCAACCGGCGCAGAGATCGAGCGGGCCCTTGACGTGGCGACTCGCGCCAGCGCGATCACCATCTTCGAGCAGCATTTCGCATTTGAATTAATTGTCGAAGCGGGACGTTGTGTTGGGGTGCAAGCCCTTGGGCCCGATGGAACGGTGACTGACGTTCGGGCCGCGAACGTGTTACTTGCAACCGGTGGTGTTGGGCAGCTTTTTGCGGTCACGACGAATCCGTCGGAAGCAACCGGTGACGGAACCGCCATGGCCTTGCGTGCTGGTGTCGCGGTCGCCGATGTCGAGTTCATGCAGTTTCATCCCACGGCGCTCCACATTGCAACGATGCCAAGGCCCTTGTTGACCGAAGCACTGCGTGGGCACGGCGCATTGTTGCGTGGACCAGACGGCGAACGCTTTGTCGATGAACTCCAGCCCCGCGACGTTGTGTCACGGGCCGAGAACGCGGTCATGATCGACAATCGAGTGGATCATGTTTGGTTGGATGCAACCGGCCTTGACGACTTTGCAAACCGCTTCCCCAATATTGCAGCAGAGCTCGCAGCAGCGGGTCTTGACCCGGCGCACGATTGGTTACCCGTTGCCCCTGCCGCGCATTTCGCTTCCGGTGGGGTGATGACGGATCTGTCGGGTGCGTCGTCGATGCCGGGGTTGTGGGCGGCTGGCGAGGCAGCATGTACCGGGGTCCATGGGGCAAACCGGTTGGCATCGAATTCATTGCTTGAAGGTTTGGTGTTTGGGCCACGTGTTTTAGAAGCGATCGTATCGGGTCAATCTGGTCCGAAATCCGACGGCGTGATGCGCTCGTTCCTTGCGGCGCAAGGTGAGCCGGTTGATGATCAGGTCATTGGGGGCTGGTTCGTGCAAATGGAAGCTGATCTGGTGGTGCCAGAATCGTCGTCACGGCGCAGTTCGCCGGTTGAGATCAGCCAGTTGCGCAGTGACTTGCAGCGGGCCATGACCTTTGACGCGGGCGTGTTGCGATCACAAGAAAGTCTTGCCCGTGCGGGAGCGCTCGTGGAGTCGAACTTGGCACGTGTTGGCGCCCCGGACGATCCGGCGAGCTGGGAACTCACGAATCTGTGCTTGGTGGGTCGAGCGTTGATTCGGGCGGCGGCACAGCGCTGCGAGTCACGTGGGGCACACACCCGAACCGATTACTCCGAGACTGATCCGATGTTTCGTGTCCGCCAAATCTTTTCAAACCCGGCTGAGTCAACCTCGAACCGTGCATAGCGGAACTTGTCGTAGAAAGTGCTGTATAACAGCACTTTCTACGACAAGTTCCGCTTGGGGTTGGGTTGAAACGGGCCGAAACAGGCAGGCTTGAAGGTTTATGGTCGAACCGCTCCGCGAAACGCAACACAGTCCACGCACACGCCCACCGATCACCGCGGTACGGGCGGCAGTTTCTCGCGCGCTTGAAGAAGACCTCACCCCGATTGGTGACGTGACTTCCGCGTTGTTGCCGGTTGGATCAACCGCCACCGCGACACTTGCCAGCCGAGCAAAAGGGGTGCTTGCCGGATGTGACTGTGTCACCGAAACGTTTCATGTGCTCGATCGAGATGTGGTTGTCGATTGGCAACTTGATGATGGATCACCGCTTGAGCCTGGGTCAGTCATCGCAGAAGTGTCGGGGCCGCTCGCATCGATACTCACTGGCGAACGCACCGCGCTCAACTTCCTCGGACATTTGTCAGGCATCGCGAGCGTCGCAGCGCAGTTCGTTGAAATCTTGGTGGCGACTGGTGATACACGTCTCAAGGTTTGGGACACGCGCAAAACCACCCCGGGTTTACGGGCGCTCGAAAAAGCTGCGGTGCGAGCCGGAGGTGCCCAGAATCATCGCGGCAATCTGTCGGAGTGGGTGATGTTCAAAGACAACCATCTGGCCCTGATCGGCATTGACGAGGCGGTAGACGCGGCACGACAAGCGTGGCCCGGCCGTCTCGTGCAAGTTGAGTGTGACCGATTTGAGCAACTTGTCGCCGCCATCGATGCTGGCGCTGATGCAGTGCTCCTCGACAACATGTCACCCGAAGAAGTGCGCACGTGCGTGGCCGAGGTTGATCGACGAACCCCCTACGGGCAGCCTGGTCGGTGTTTGATCGAAATTTCAGGCGGGATCAATGTCCAAACATTGGCGAGCTTTGCGCATTGTGGCGCTGACCGAGTTTCGGTTGGTGCGATCACGAACTCGGCACCGGTCCTCGATATCGGTCTTGACATTGTGGTGGGAGGGCCGACCTGATGCTGCTTGCAATTGATGTTGGGAACACACAGACCGTGATCGGCCTCTACGAAGATGTCGCCGCCGATAGCGCGAACCGGGTCGAAGGATGTGACGCCGGCCTTGTTGACACGTGGCGAATCTCGACGGTTGCGACGCGCACCGCCGATGAACAAGCCCTTGCTATTCAAGAGTTTCTTGGGTTTCATGGTTTTAGCTTTGACACCGAGGTTGATGGGATTGTGATCTCGTCCGTTGTGCCTCGATGTACCGCGGCATTTCGTGAAATGACTGAGCGCTATTTCGGTTTTGATCCGGTTGTGGTCGCTCCCGGCGTGAAAACAGGCTTGCCGGTCTTGACGGAGAACCCACGCGAAGTTGGTGCCGATCGGATTGCCAATGCGGTCGCGTCAGTTGATGTGTACCCGGGGGCTGCAGTGGTGATCGATTTCGGCACCGCGACGACCTATGACGCGATATCCGAGAACGGCGAACTCTTGGGGTGTGCGATTGCCCCCGGCATCGATATTTCCTTAGATGCACTGTACGAACGTGCCGACGCCCTTCGACGGGTTGAGTTTTCTGAACCTCGTGGGGTGATTGGCCGTACCACGGTGGAATCGTTGCAGTCGGGGGCGGTCTATGGATTTGCCGGTCAAGTCGACGGCATCGCGTCACGGATCCTTGATGAGCTCGGTGGGGGGAAAGTCATTGCCACCGGTGGTTTGGCTGTTGTGATCGCTCCTTTTACCCGGACTATTCAACATGTCGAACCGTGGCTGACGCTGCACGGCCTCCGCTTGATCCATGGAAAGAATCGATGACGACCGACGATCCAACCAACAACGACGAAACAAGCGAAACACCAGCCTCAGCGCGCTACGCCATCCCCTATCGCTTTGACGTAACCGCAACGGCACAACAGATTGCGGATCGTTACCCCGAACTTGAGCCCGCTACTGAGACCGGTGAAACGGTCACGATCGCGGGACGCCTCATGTTGCGTCGTGTGCAAGGCAAGCTTGCATTTGGCACGTTGGCGGATGCGTCTGGTCGGATCCAGTTATTTGCGCCCGGGAAAGTCACACCCGATTATGAAGCGTTTTGTGCACTTCGCCTCGGGGACTGGATCGCGGTGACCGGCGAGGTGATGACCACCAAGCGGGGCGAGTTGTCCGTCAAAGTCGCTGAGTGGTCGTTACTCGCCCAAGCGCAGCGACGCTTCCCCGACAAATGGCACGGCATCACCGATACCGACACCCGTTACCGTCAGCGTTATGTAGACCTGTGGGTGACCGAGGCTGCGCGGGCAACCTTTACCACGCGTTTCAAAGTGCTGTCGTCGACGCGTCGCTTCCTTGAAGACCGAGGGTTTGTCGAGGTTGAGACTCCCATGTTGCACCCGATTCCGGGAGGGGCAACGGCAAAGCCATTTGTTACTCATCACAACGCGCTCGACACCGAGTTCTATTTGCGTATCGCCCCCGAGTTGTATCTCAAGCGCCTCGTTGTTGGCGGATTTGATCGAGTCTTCGAGATCAACCGGAACTTTCGGAACGAAGGCATTGACACGTCGCACCTGCCTGAGTTCACGATGCTTGAGTTGTACCAGGCATACGCCGACTACGAAGACGCAATGGTGCTTACCGAAGAGTTGGTCGCACATCTCGCCCACGAATTACACGGCACGACGCAACTGAACCATGACGGTCGTGCGCTTGACCTTTCGGCACCTTGGCGTCGGGCAACGATGTGTGAGCTCATTGCCGAGCATGCGGGCGTCACCGTTGACCTTGACACGCCGATGAGCGATCTGCGTGACATAGCGCAACGATTTGGTATTCCAACCGAACCGGGCTGGGGTCCTGGAAAGTTGATCCTCGAGATCTATGAGAAGACCACGGAATCAGCGTTGTGGGGGCCGGTATTTGTGACCGATCATCCCGCGGAAGTTTCGCCATTGGCCCGACCGCATCGCTCAAAGCCTGGCTTTGTTGAACGTTTCGAGGGGATTGTGGCGGGCCGTGAATTGTGCAATGCGTTTAGTGAGTTGACTGATCCCACAATCCAGCGCGCCAACTTCGAAGCCCAAGCCGCACAAAAAGACGCGGGCGACGACGAAGCCATGTCGGTTGATGCCGACTACCTCCGTGCACTCGACTATGGACTGCCGCCAACTGCGGGTCTCGGCATCGGAATCGACCGTTTGGTGATGTTGCTTGCGGATGTCACCTCAATTCGCGACGTGGTGCTGTTCCCAACCTTGCGCCCCGAGGCCTAGCGGCCCAACGTTCTGGGCATTTGCAACGCGTTGCCGAGAAGGTTGATGTTCTCTCGCGTGCTTCTTGCGTGCCGTGTCGTCATGAAGTAGCTTTTCGCCCTAACCACGGGATGTGACGGAACACCCCGGTAACCATGGAGCGGAAACATGAAGCGATTGACTCGTGCTGGTTTGGCGGTCACCTTGGCGACCGCAGGTGCCTTACCTGTCTTGGGGTTCGGTATGAACGCAGGCGCTGCAGAGACGGCCTGGACAGGCGGGCCGGTAACGATCCGCGTTGAACTTGATTTGCCGGGTGCAGACAGCGACGGGCCATTGGTTCAACAGGTTGAGAATGTGGTGCCGGGGCCTGGAATCGAACTCACCTCAGATGACATTGTGAGTAACCCGAGCGAGTGGCAGGGCTCCGTTCAAGTTGACATTGATCCTGAAGCGCACACGGTGACGGTCGCAACCGGTCAAAAACCTGACGATGAACCGAAGATCAAGGCGACTCGTTCGATTGACGAACTTGAGCCAGGGATGACGTGGGACGACGACTTTTTTGAGACGGCGACGGTGACGATTGCCGGCACCAATTTTGCAAGTTTCACGAACGTTTCGGATGACCTTTGGGTCCATTATGACGAGCTCGTGAAATCACAGCGATCAATCCCTCAAATGCCATTGACGACAACGTTGCTTGACGGCGTCGCCAGCGCAGCGTGGGAAACCGAACCAGGCGATTCGCAGCCACTTGGTCAGCCGGGAGTGGCGGTGTTTGCCTACACCGTTGCGGCACCGGTGACCACGACTGCTCCGGTGACGACGATTCCTACGACGATGGCCCCCACAACAACGGTTGCCGTTGCCGCCACGCAAGCCCAAGCGGCGACACCGACCGCTGCAACGCCGAGCTACACCGGCTGAGTAGCGTCCGTTCATAACCATTGGTTTGCACGTCCGTGGGGTCGACGCAAGTCGGCCCCACGGGACGTAACAAGCGCAAAAGTTGCGACAGTGAGACTCGCATCAACTAAGAATGATGCGATGCGGGTGCTCATTACCGGTATGGGAGGCCAACTCGGCACGCTTGTCGCACAGCGACTTGAAGCGTACGATGCGGTCGAAACAATTGCTGGCTACGACCTTGATCCTCCGCGGCGGCGAATACGGCGAGCATCGTTTCAACGCATTAGCCCACGTGACGCGAACGCGGTGGCCGATTTTGTGCGCCAAGTCGATCCCAACGTCGTTGTACATCTAGGGATTTATGAGCCTCATGCACGGCTCTCTCCGAAAGGGGCGATCGCCGCGACCGATTCTGGAACGGTGGCGTTGGCGCGTGCGTTGACAGAACTCGACACGCTGCAATCCATCGTGGTGCGCTCTGGGATCGAAGTGTACGGGCGTCGCCGCGGTGGACCGATCATGCCCGATGAGCAGTCGCCAACCGACCCGACATCGGCGTTCGGTCAGGCGCAACTTCGAACCGAAGAAGCCCTCGCACAAGTTGGTGCGGCCCAGAACATACCGGTCACCATTTTACGCTTCGCACCAATTGCCGGATCACATACACCGAGCCCCCTAGCACGCCTGTTGCGTCTTGAAATCGTTCCGGTCCCTGCATTGGCCGAGCCAACGTTTTCGATGGTGCATGCAGACGACGCAATTGATGCGATCGTGGCGGCAACACAACGAGCACCCGGGGGGCCGATCAACGTGGTTTCGCCCGGTGCGGTGAGCGCATTGCAAGCCGTTCGCATGGGGGGCCATATTCCGCTGCCCCTCATTGGACCCGGATGGTCGAGCGCTGGCTGGCTCGCCGAAATGGCCGGTGCTCCGTTGCCCGATCACGTGCGAGAACTGCTTGTGCGAGGCCGCTGCGCACAAGGCCAAAAATGTCTCGATCTGCTCGGTGTGACGCCGAAAGTCCCCGTTGCACAGATCGTGTCAGAAATCCACGCGTTCACCAGTGTGGAGTTCGTACAACAAGCTGGATCGGCGGCAGCATGACCGATGGCGTCATCTCAATCGATGAGCATCGTGTCCGCCATGAGCGCTTCGATGCGATGTCGGTTCTTCGCCGTCGTGTCAGTGGCACATACCGAATGGATCCGTGGGGTCTTGACGTGGATGCTGCCCATGTTGCAGCCACAGTGAGCGCGTTGCGATGGAACATCAACGTTGAGGGTATTGAACAGCTTCCCGAGACAGGACCAGCGCTTCTTATTGCGAATCGACGACTCGGTTGGTCAGAGCCGCTCGTTGCTGCGCTCGGAATTTTGCGACAGGCAGATCGGGTTGTGCGCCCGGCTGGTGGCATGGATTTCGATCCGATTGGCGGTCTGGCCCGTCGCTTTGGTGCAATCCCCGCACGCGTGGACGAAGTGGCTGGCGCGTTGCGAGCATCTGAAATGGTGCTTGCCCCAACACGCCGCGACGTGAAACGATTTCGTGCCGGTCATGTTCCCATTGAGCTGATCGCTCCCGCGGTTGAACTTGGCGTCCCTGTGTTTCCGGTCGCCGTTGTTGGCTTTGAACTTGGCCGTACGTGGTCGGTGCGTGTTGGGCCGCAAGCCAAGAAGTCGAAGAAGTTCGGTCCGCGCGCGGTGGGCAAATGCGGAGTCGAGATAGCAGAATCACTCAAAGTCATGCTTGATGATGCGAAGTCCAACGTTCGGGTCGATTTCGCCCGCATACTTGACCCCATCCACCAACCGATTCGTGCGGGCGCGGCTCGCATGGTTGAGGAGTTCTAGTCGTGCCCGATGTTGTCGTAGGCGATGGAACCAAGATCCACTATCAGCGTTTCGGGAAAGCCGATGGTGAACCGCTGTTGCTGATTCAGGGCCTCGGGGCCGATAGTGGAAGCTGGCTTTTGCAGCGCTTTCCATTTGGGGCTTCGTATCGATGTATTGCCCCGGATAATCGTGGGGCTGGCCGAAGCGATGTGCCCGATGGACCCTATGACTTAGAAGTCATGGCGTTAGACCTGTTGGCAGTTCTCGACGCCGAAGGCATCGAATCCGCGCACGTTGTGGGCGTTTCAATGGGCGGCATTCTCGCTCAGGTTCTCGCGGTGCGATATCCGCATCGAGTGCGGTCATTGGTGTTGTCGTGCACTGCTTGTCACCATCACCAGTGGCGACGCGACCTGCTTGAACAATGGGCGGATGTGGCCCGTGAATTTGGGATGCGAGCATTTATGGGCGACGGCCTTCGCTGGATTGTGGGAAGCCGCGCGTTGCGCCGATTTTGGCCTGCGATGCGCCTCTTTGGGCCGGTTGCGTTCGATATTTCTCCCAAAGCATTTGTGGCACAAATCGAAGCAATCTTGGCAATGGACGATGCGCTGCGGGGCGAACTCGTCGATTTAGATGTGCCAACACTTGTCATTGTGGGAAGCCAAGACGTACTCACCCCACTTGGGGATTCTGAAGAACTTGCCGAGTTGATTCCCGGGGCGAAGCTCGCGGTCGTGCACGGCGGCGCACACGGCTTCATGGTTGAAAAAGCTGGGGCCTTCAATTCGACAATCGTTGACTTTCTTGACGAAACGCGTCTTGCCTTGAACGAACAGTTGCAACGAGCGAGCTAAATTTCGCTTTGCGGTATTTTTTACCGCATACCTGCCACGATTCTCCACGTGCACGTTTCATTGGTGAGCAACACTTTTGTGTGGCCCATGACCGTTCTTGGTATCGGGCTCATGGTGAGTTCACTCGCGCCGTTCAATCGGCGTCGGCTCGTGCGCGTTGGACTCGTTGCCGGGGCCACTCTGGTCGTCACCGTGTTGGCCTTGCATTGGGCGACGGCCGCTGGCTGGATCGTGCCCGAGCTGCCTTGGCATACCCAACTTTGGGTATGGGCCGTGCTCTTTGCCTTGGGATGGTTCACCATTGGGTGGCGGTCAGGAAATCGGCGTTCACGAGTCCTTGGTGGGTTCGCTATTCCTGCAAGTTTGCTGATGGCGTTGACACTTTTCAATGCGTACTTCTATTACATCCCCACTCTGGGTGAATTGTTTGGTCAACGGGCCGCAGATCAAATGGATACGACGCAAGTCCATCAATTCAATGAGGCGGTCCGCTTCTCAACAAGCATGAACTTCAGAAATATCCATTACCGTTCAATGCGAGAGCAACCATTCGCGGGTGTCCGGCATGGACGGGTCGTACCCGAATACGTCACGCAACAAGATCGACGCCAGAAACTTTTCGCGCTCCACATGCGCACGTCACCCCATGGCATTGTCTTACCCGTTCACTTGGAAGCCAACGTTTCACGATTTCACGCGATGCGTGGACTGGTCTATCTGCCGCCTGCATGGTGGGGTCCACAACGTTCTCAGTTGCCGGTCATTGAACTCCTTGGTGGGACTCCGTCAACACCGCTCGAATGGCTGCGCGGCGCGCAAGTGCAGACGTCTGCCGATGCGTTTGCGAGCGCGCATCAAGGCAAGGCCCCGATTCTGGTGATGGTGGATGACAATGGCTCATTTACCGGGGACACAGAATGCGTTGACCGCCCGGGCGAACTGGCAGAAACGTATGCGCTCGTTGACGTTCGACATGACATGGAACGCCGATTTCACACGACCGCAAATCCAAAAAGGTGGGGGATTGCGGGCCTTTCGGAGGGTGGCATGTGTGCGCTCGCCATTGGTTTGCGCCATCCGACAAAGTTCGGGGTTATCGGTGATTTCGGCGGTGAACCGAAACAGACGCTGGACTCGCCGCGTCAAACCCTCTCGCTCCTTTTTGGCGGATCGCTCGCTCGCCAGCGGGCGTACGACCCAGATTTGCTTCTGCACAAAAATCCAAGAACCAGATTGTCTGCAATGTTCATTGTTGGCAGCCAAGACGGCGGGCGCCGCTCGATTGTGCGCCAGGCTGAAGCGGCTCACCGTTCAGGTATTGCGACACGACTTCGAGTGGTGCCCGGAGGTCACACCTACCGGGTTTGGGGATTGGCGGCGCACCAGTTCGTACCATTTGCTTGGGACGCGCTGACACGTCATATACAGCGTGCTTGATTAGGCGATGCTTGCGCCAAGTCGGTCCGCCAATGCGTCAAGCGTTGTGCGCCCAATGTTGGTAGGAAACGCACCGAGCGCGTCACGACCCAGGTCAAGCCATTCGTATACGGCGTCGGTTGCTTGTTGAATCCCACCGGATGTGACGATGAGATCGCGGGCCCTGGCAAGGTCATCACCTTCAATTGGCCCTCCAAGCAACCCGCGCAGTTCATCGCCCCGAGGGGTCGTCAACGCGAAGATCGCCGGGAGTGTGTAGACCCCTTCGACGAGGTCATGCCCGGCAGGTTTGCCGAGTTGTTCTTGTGTCGCTGTGAGATCCAAGATGTCGTCAACGATCTGGAACGCCATGCCGTAGCACCAGCCAAACTCGCCGAGTGCGTCTACATTGTCCGGTGACTGTCCACTGACGAGCCCCCCGATACGCGCTGCGGCTCGAAACAGTGAGGCCGTTTTGCCACCGATTGATGCAAGGTAGGCGTCGACGGTGCGGTCAGGATTGAACATGGTGGTGAGTTCACCAACCTCTCCTTCACACAGTTTCGCGATGGTTGAGGCGAGCAGACCCGCAACCTCGGTTGACAACCCCGCCGCTATTTCTGATGCACGGGCCAGCAAAAAATCTCCGGCCAGAATGGCGCGCAGGTTTCCCCACCTGGCGTTCACGCTGTCGGTTGTGCGACGAATTTCTGCTTCGTCGATCACGTCATCGTGATAAAGCGAGCCAATGTGGACAAGTTCAACGGCGACCCCGCCGAGCACAAACGCCTCGGGTAGGTCAGAGGCGTCAACACCCGGTGCACAAGCACCACTGGCAAGCGCAAAAAGTGGCCGTTGGCGTTTGCCTCCGGCGACGATGAGATGGGATGCCATCTCTGTCAACAGTGCGTCGTCGGTACGAACCGCATCAAGGAGCGCTTGTTCGACTCGGGGAAGGTTGTGGTCGATGAACGCAGTGGGCGAAGTAGGGGACGCAGAATTCACGCGTTGCACTTTCAGTGTTGACGGCAAGCTTGCACCGGTGATGGCGCCCCCCGAAGTTACTTGCCCAATGCCGGTAATTCTGTTGTCGAAATGCGCCTGAGCGAGGTTTTGTGCGCTCGGCCCAAACTTCGCGGTATTCATGATGCCAAGTTGCCCTGCGCGGGTACACTTGAAGAACCAATTCTCCAGTAGTTCCCTTTTGGGGAGGAAGCACACCTTGTTTGAACGATTCACTGATCGAGCCCGCCGAGTGGTCGTACTGGCGCAAGAAGAAGCGCGCCTGTTGAACCACAATTACATTGGCACCGAACACATCTTGCTTGGCCTCATTCACGAAGGCGAAGGCTCTGCCGCGAAAGCACTCGAATCGTTAGGTATTTCGCTCGAAGCTGTCCGTAGCCAGGTGGAAGAAATTATTGGGCATGGTGGCACCTCGCCGTCGGGTCACATCCCGTTCACGCCGCGTGCCAAGAAGGTGCTTGAGCTGTCGCTGCGTGAAGCGCTGCAACTCGGTCACAACTACATCGGTACTGAACACATCCTCCTTGGTCTGGTGCGCGAAGGCGAAGGGGTTGCGGCACAAGTGCTCGTCAAACTTGGTGCTGATTTGGGCCGGGTACGTCAACAGGTCATTCAGTTACTTTCTGGTGCAGCCGGCGGCGAAGGTGCCGGCGAAAAAGCGGGTGCGACCGCGGGCGGCAGCGGCCAAGAATCACCGTCTGGTTCGATGGTTCTCGACCAGTTCGGTCGCAACCTCACCCAACTTGCACGCGACAAGAAACTTGATCCGGTCATTGGTCGTGCTCGTGAAACCGAGCGGGTCATGCAGGTGCTCTCTCGGCGCACAAAGAACAACCCGGTGCTCATTGGTGAACCTGGTGTGGGCAAAACCGCCATTGTCGAAGGCCTTGCTCAAGCGATTGCGGTTGACAATGTGCCGGAAACGTTGCATGAGAAGCAGCTCTATACGCTTGATTTGGGTGCGCTGGTGGCCGGTTCGCGCTATCGCGGTGACTTTGAAGAGCGTTTGAAAAAGGTGCTCAAAGAGATCCGCACCCGTGGCGACATCATTTTGTTTATTGACGAACTGCACACGCTTGTGGGCGCCGGTGCGGCAGAGGGCGCGATTGACGCGGCTTCGATCCTCAAGCCGATGTTGGCACGAGGTGAGCTGCAAACAATCGGTGCGACCACGCTTGATGAGTACCGCAAGCACCTCGAAAAAGATTCGGCGCTCGAACGACGATTCCAACCCATCAAGGTTGAAGAACCCTCGGTGGCACACACGATCGAGATCCTCAAAGGTCTGCGTGACCGTTACGAAACCCACCACCGGGTAACGATCACCGATCAAGCCCTTGTAGCCGCCGCGAATCTCGCGGACCGGTACATTTCTGACCGCCACCTGCCAGACAAGGCAATCGACTTGATTGACGAGGCAGGAAGCCGCCTGCGCATCAAACGCATGTCGACCCCACCTGATTACAAAGAGCTTGAGAACTCAATCGCACAGGTGCAACAACAGAAAAAGGAAGCGGTTGAAGCCCAGCGGTTCGAAGAAGCCTCAAAGCTGCGCGACAAAGAAAAAGAGTTGCTCGCCGAGAAAGAAACCAAAGAGGCTGAGATCAAGTCATCGGGTGTTGATCTCTTCGACGAGGTTGACGAAGAGTCCATCGCCGAAGTGCTCTCAATTTGGACGGGCATTCCGGTGTACAAGCTCACCGAAGAAGAAACCGCCAAGTTGTTGCGCATGGAAGACGAGCTTCACAAGCGAGTCATCGGTCAACAAGATGCCATCAAAGCAGTATCCCAGGCGATCCGTCGAACACGCGCGGGGCTCAAAGACCCCAAGCGCCCATCGGGTTCGTTCATTTTCCTTGGCCCATCTGGTGTCGGAAAAACCGAGCTTGCCAAAACATTGTCAGAGTTTCTCTTTGGCGATGAAGACAGCCTGATTCAGCTTGACATGTCGGAGTACATGGAAAAGCACACGGTTTCTCGTCTTGTCGGTTCACCTCCTGGGTATGTTGGCTATGACGAGGGTGGCCAGCTCACCGAAGCGGTTCGGCGGAAACCCTTTAGTGTCGTGTTGTTCGATGAGATCGAAAAAGCACACCCGGACGTGTTCAACACGCTGCTCCAGATTCTTGAAGAAGGACGCTTGACCGATTCGCAAGGTCGCACCGTCGACTTCCGCAACACGGTGTTGATCATGACGTCGAACTTGGGCACAAAAGATCTGCGCAAGTCGAACATTGGGTTCACGCAGTCCGACGAAGCGGTCAGCTATGAGCGCATGAAAGAAAAAGCGCACGAAGCGCTCAAAGATCACTTCCGCCCCGAGTTCTTGAACCGTGTTGATGAGACGGTCGTGTTCCACGAGTTGTCCAAGCCAGAGGTCACCTCGATTGTTGACCTCATGATTAAGCGTTTGGTCGGCCAGCTCGAGGCACAAGGTATTGGTCTGGAAATCACCGAAGCGGCCAAGTTGCATTTGGCTGACAAAGGCTACGACCCGCAGTTGGGGGCACGTCCGCTGCGTCGCGCGATTCAACGCCTTGTCGAAGATCCACTGTCTGAACGCCTTTTGTGGAAGCAGTTCCGTGCGGGTGAGACCGTCACCGTTGATGTCGAAGACGACCCGGAGTCGTCGTCTGGCGAGAAGATGGTGACGTTCCATTCGGTCGAAGGGTTCGAGCCTCCTCCCGTTGAAGAACTTGCGGGGGCGGGTGGAGCGCCAAGCAGCGACTCGTGATCTGAACGGATCTTCGGTGACCAAACGCGCACCTGCGCGCTGGCGCGCCATATTCATGATTGCCCTGGTCGCGGTTCTCAGCGCGGGTTGCCAAACGAAAGCGTATGTGCGCATCAGTGTCGAACCGGACGGGTCCGGTTCGGTTGTCGTCGACGTGTACTTGGATGCGAGTGCTGCAAAACAGGTCGGTGATCTGTCTCAGATCCTCGCTGTTGACGATTTGAAGAAAGCAGGGTGGGCGGTCGTTGGCCCGGCCGCACCCAAGCTCGTAGCGGCAAGTCTTTCCGACAAGAAAGGGTCAGCCCCGGGCCCAGCTGACGCAACGCTGCAAGTGCATCTCTCGCATACGTTTTCCAACATCGCCGAGGCAAACGCGTTGCTCGCAAGCCTCAATGGGCCAGATGGGCCGTACAAAAACGTGAAGTTGACGCAGTCGGCCTCACTGTTTTCTCGCAAGCTTCACGTCACCGGCACCGTCGATCTCTCGAAAGGCCTTGACGCTTTTGGGGACAAGGAGTTGACCGCAAGCCTCGGCGAACCATTGAGCAGCGTGGTCGCCAAATCTGGAGGCACGGTTCCCAAAGGCGAAGAATTGACGGTGGCATTGCAGATACGCCCCCGTGCTGGACAATCGTGGAGCGGCGACAAAGGCAACGCGGGGGTCACACCCGAATTGGTGTCCGCCCAAACTTCGTTGGGCGCGGGTCCGCAACACATCGATGTGACCTCGTCATCTACTCGGTGGGGCTCGGTGATTGTGGTTGGTGCCGCCGCGTTGGCCGCGTGTGTGGTCGCGTACTTGCTTGTTACTGCATCAGCGCGGCGGGAGCGTCGCTACCAGGGTCGCCATGCACGTCGCCGGTAACGCTTCTGTTATCGAATTCAGTTCGGGTACTGGCCACCGATAGAAAAATTCTCGGCAGAGCTCGGCAAATTTGCGCAGATCTTGTTGAGTGGATGGCCCACTGTTCCCGTGATGAGACCCTGGTGGATCGTGGTTGGCGGGGTACTTCCACTCGACAAGGCGTTGGCTCCGCCATCAATATGCAACTCTTGTTCAAGGGGAAGGGTGACGGTTTGACCAGGCGGAGTGATGGTGAACCCACCAAACGACGCACCTGAGCCGACAAACACGGTTTGTGTTCCACCCCAGCCCAACCACGCTTCTCCGGTTCCCCCAGGGATTGTCGTGTTTGATACGTACACGACTCCCTGTGAGGCGTACTCATATTGGGAGTGGTTCACGATTTTCATCGTGCCGTTGAGATACCACTTTCCAGGCGCAATATTTTGCGCCGTGACCGTCGCGGTGAAAGTGATCGTCCCAACGGGACCGGTAGGGCACATGCCGTATTGGTCGCTTGAACCGTTGAGCGTCGTCGTGGTTGCGGGATTGTTCGAACTTGGTGGGCCATCCTGCCCCGTCAAGGTTGAGGGTGTGGTTGTTGCTGGTCCATGACCCTGGTTCGGTGGGTTTGGCAACCCTTGTGCGTTGGGCCGTTTCGCGGAGGTGCCGCTACTTTCAACGGTTGTAGTGCCGTGTGGGGTTGGCACAGGTGAGGATGTTGTGGTCGCTAGGCGAGTCGACCGTGTCACCTTGGCGTTGTGAGAAGGCGAGTTCGACACGTGGCTTTGCTGGCCGTCTGGCACCCCCGCGACGTGGACCTGGGCTCCTTGGTTGTTACTACTTTGTGCAGCAAGTGAAGCACTCGTGAGCACAACGAGTATCACGAGGGCGCTTCCGACAATTCCGGCACGCCGACGGCGCTTCAGGCGGGTTGCACGTGTGGCCGATCGAGTTGCGATGTCGTCGCTTAGTGGGGGTGGGGTCCCAAACGGTTCGCTCATGACCTGGTCTCCTGACTCATAACCGCGTCAATAGGACTGATTCTCGTGCGAGATGGTTTAGGTGTGTTCAGTACCGTGCGTAGCCGGGAAAGTCCGCGTTGCTTGTGTGTTTGAACGGACGATGCAGAACACTCCAACAGTTCGCCGATTTCTGCTTCGGTAAATCCTGAAAGAAATGCGAGGCTCAAGACTTGACGTTGGCGCTTGGGTAATTGTGCAAGGGCCCGTGCAAGATCAATCCGTTGCTCGACATTCACTTGCTCACCATTGTCCACTCGGGCAACGGCAGCAAAGAGATCCGGTCTATCCGATTCGTTGCCGAGGAGCGGCAGGTTGCGCCAAGCTTTGCGTTGCCGGTCGATTGCGAGCCGGGTGGCAACGGTTGTCACCCATGCATCGACGGGATGCTGAAGCCGTTTCCAACGGATTGCCGCGCGAGCAAGTGTTTCGGCTGCGATATCTTCGGCGTCCTCGGCAACTCCAAGAATGCGGTAGGCGCGCACATGAGCGAGTCGAATAAGCCGCCAAAATGCAAGGTCATAGTCTTCGACCTCGACGTCGACGTGTGCGATGCCCGCCTGTTTGTCTGCCCATTCCGCAGGATGCATTTTCACCTCGATCGTCTCGGCACGCTCGATACTCACACCTTATTCACGCATGAGCCGCCTCGAATCACGACACGTGCTCGGAAAAAATGCCGTGGCGACATTGCTGTGAATCGGAGGAGCTGATCGTTCGAAGTTGTGTGGCACGTCGCGTAGCATGCCGAGGTTCCTCACCTGAGCAAATGTCCGAGCTCTTCAATGATCGGTTGCTAACCAGATGACCACGTCAAAACGTGTTTCCTTCCTTTCTTTCCCAGCATTGCTGGCCATCGCATTTTTTGTTGCGTCTTGTGGGAGTTCGTCGGACACAACGCAAGCAAAATCGACCGTCACGACACCTACGCCGACCACGGTGAAACCAGCGTGTCGTTCATCGGTTCCATACACGTCGGGTGAAGGAAACTATGACACGTACCGGATTCCCGCGGTGGTGCAAACCGATCGGGGAACGGTGCTCGCGTTCGCGGAAGGACGTCGCAATAGTGCTGCCGATCATGGAGCCATTGACACGCTTGTGCGCCGCTCAACTGACGGCGGATGCACATGGAGCAAAGCAGCGGTTGTGACGTCACAAGCAGGAATGAATCGGAATAATCCTGCGGTGGTCTTTGACCCAACAACCAAGGCGGTGATCGTGCTCACCTTAGTGCGACCCGATGACGTCACCGAGTTGCAGATTCGCAACGGCACGCTTCCGCCAGCCAAGCGTATGCGTGTGTTCCAACAGATCAGCGCCAACGACGGAAAGACGTTTAGCGAACCCGTTGAGATCACAAAGCAGATCACCAAAGCAAACTGGCGTTGGAATGTGGTTGGCCCAGGCCATGGGATTGTTTTGGCTCATGGAAAACATGCGGGACGAATCGTTTTTGGCGCGAATCATTCGGTAGCGCCGCCAGCGGGTTCGACTGTGAATCCGATGGCAGATTCGCTCCTCGCGGCACACTCGGTTTATAGCGACGATCACGGTAAGACCTGGCACATTGGTTTCGTTCAAGACAACGCCGACGGGGTCGTCAACGGCAACGAAACAACTGCGGCCGAACTCCCTGACGGCAAAGTGTATTTCAGTACCCGCAATCAGAACGGTTCGGCCACCTCACATCGCGCCGATGCGCTCTCCATTGATGGAGGCCGCAGCCTTGTCTCGGCTTTTGCACCCCAAGCGTCGCTTGCACAAGTGCCCGTGATCGAAGCAAGCCTGTTGCAACTTCGTGGAGGTGCGACCAAGCCATTGATATTGTCCGCCCCGTCTGATCCAAACAGCCGCAAAGCAATGACGCTTTTTGCAAGTACCGACAGTGGCAAGACGTGGAGCGTGGCAAAGAAAATCTCGGATGCTCCTGCGGGTTATTCAGACCTTGTTCAGCTTGATGAGGCGACCGTCGGACTGTTGTATGAGACCGGCACAAAGTCAGAAAACGAAACGATCACATTTTTGCGAGTGCCGGTTGCCGAACTGATCAACTGATCAACGTCACCGACACTCTCGAGCGACTTTGTACCTGCCGGGGACGAGCCGTCACATGTGCACGTGAGCGACGAAACGAAGTTCAATCGATTGACGGATGAGCGGTTGGCGTGAGGCTTTTGCGTGACGGATCCATTCGTCGGCTGCAGTTCCAACAATCGCGTCGGCCTGGTTGCGTGCGTTCGCAATGACTGCTTGCATTGCAGACGTGGCTTCGCTGAGCGCGGGCGTTGTCGGTGCGACGGTCGATTGGCTTGGGGCATCGTTGAGCGCAGCTACGAACCCGTCAAGGTCATGGCTGGCGGCATAGGTTTCGGCTTTTTCTATCGCGGAAACGCACGCTTGGGCTTCAACTTCACCAGGTAGCACACCTGCGCCGTGGGGAGTGCTTAACGTATTGAATACGTACGCGTGGGTCGAGGCCAACTCGGAGGTGAAATACCACTCTTGGCGCGGGTCGTACAGAAATGTCCAAATGTCATTGATTGCCATGTCGCCGTTCCGATCCAGAAACGACCCGGTTGGGAGTCCAAGGCGCAGTTGGTGACGTTGTCGATCAATAGAGCGCCCGTCGGCCAGTACGAGTGGCTGGGTGATTTGTTGGAGGGGTATCCAACAGTTCAACAACATCAGGTTCGCATCATGATTCTGCCCATTTGGTGAGTCGTGTCGGAAGAGGCTTGGTGCATTGCCGTCCATGATCTGTGCGAGCGGCGTTCCGTACACGTCTTGGTCGGCGTGCACCGACGTTGCGGCTTGATGTCCGTTCATACCTTTCGAGCGTTGCTGACCAGTCGAGAGTCGGTTGGGGCCGCTTGTGCGCATGATGAGGCCCTCATCGGCGATGTAACGCACATGCAAGGATGCACCGCTTCTTGTTTCGAGTACGGCGTCGCTGAGGGCACGACGAATGGCAGCAGCATCGTTATCGTGAATCGAACCTTGTCGATGGACTTGATGCAATGTGGCTTGCAACGCAGTCAACGGTGAGAGGTCGACTATGTCAAAGCCTTCGTCGATGAGTGAGACCGTTGTTGTGCTTTGCGCCAGATCGACGGCTTGGCACCAGTGTTGGTCAATCCGGGAATCCCCGTACGGCGTTGTGTTTCGCGGCCCTGCTCGCAACAGCCCCGGGTTTTTTGGATCGGCAATTGCCAATGATGGAGGCAAGAACCCGAGCTCAACCTCGTAGCTGGTGACGTCAGCCCCCATGTGCTGAGCCTACTAAAGCG
>CAZJAZ010000030.1:23766-32577 GCA_964544305.1 uncultured Iamiaceae bacterium
GGTGGGGGCGAGTCCGGCACGTTCAGCCAGATACCGTGGGGGGCACGCGTCCATCAATCAAGGGGATAGGAACGTTATGGCCTGGGATTTTTCAACCGATCCAGAATTTCAAGAGAAGCTTGACTGGGTTGAACAGTTGTGCCGCGACGAAATCGAGCCACTTGGGCTGGTCTTTCCCTATGCGGTTCGCCTGCCGGATCCAAAGGTCAAAGCGCTCGTCAAAGGCATTCAGGATCAGATCAAAGCCAAAGGGATGTGGGCAATCTTTCTCGACGAGGACTTGGGGGGCCCGGGTTATGGTCAGTTGCAACTTGGGCTGTTGAATGAAGTCATTGGGCGTTACCCCGCGGCCCCACCGATGTTCGGCGCGGCAGCACCCGATACTGGCAACATGGAAATGCTCGCCGCATATGGCACCGACGAGCAGAAAGAGCGGTGGCTCACACCACTCTTGAACCAAGAAATGTTTTCGGCGTACTCGATGACCGAACCCCAAGGTGGCTCAGATCCAAACCTCTTCAAGACGCATGCGATGCGAGACGGTGACGAATGGGTCATCAACGGCGAGAAATGGTTTACGAGTGCGGGCCGCGCGGCAGACATCTTGTTTGTGATGTGTACGAATGGCATGTTCGTTGTGCCACGCAATACGCCTGGCGTTGAGATCCAGCCTGAACCCCATACGCATAACCACATCATTTATAACGATGTGCGGGTTCCCCTTGATCATTTGCTCGGCCCTGAAGATGGGGCGAAAGTGCTCGCACAACGCCGTTTGGGTGGGGGGCGGATCCATCATGCGATGCGGACGATCGCCCAGTGCAAGCTTGCATTCGACATGATGTGCGAGCGGGCGCTCAGCCGGGAGTCCCACGGCAAAATCATTGGCGAGCACCAAATGGTGCAAGAAAAGATCGCCGACAGCTACGCGCAGATCGCGATGCTTCGCCTCTATGTGTTGGAAACCGCATGGAAGATCGACAATTCGTCCACGCGTGAAACCCGGACCGATATCGCAGCCGTGAAATACACGATGGCCAAAGTTTTGCGAGACGTGTCGTTTAACGCGTTGCACATTCTGGGGTCACTTGGCACCACGAATCTCACACCGATTCAAGAGATGTACGCTCGTGCTCCCACGATGGGGATCGCCGATGGTGTTGATGAAGTGCACAAAGCAACGGTGGCACGTCATGTGCTCAAGTCGTACCGGCCTCACGAGGGTTACTGGCCAACCGAGTATTTGCCCGCGAAGCGTGAAGCAGCATGGGAGAAATTTGAACCACGTTTCGAAGCGGACCCTGAGTTACGGCAGATCGCCGAGAACTATCAGCGCTTATTCGCGAACCGCCACTGATGAGTCGACGGCTCAGGCCTCATCAGTTGACACTGGCCGCCACATCGAAACGCCGAGCGCAGCCAGCAAGACTTGTCGTTTGGTTGCGTTAAGGACTGCTTGGGCTTCGCTTTGGGTTGCGTCGATGAGTTCGGCCGCCATGTGCACCATTGCCTCAACCAAGAGCCCGGTGAGCACGGACCGGTCGTCGGGTCCCCAGTTCGAGACGACGGGGAACACGTCAAGGTCGTTGGCGAGTTCGTCGGCAAACAAGGCGAGTTCTCGACGGATCGCACGGCGCAATTTTCTGACTCCGCCGTAACGTTCGCGGGCGATAAAACGCATGTGTGCGGTGTGATCGCGGACGTGTTGGGCGACGAGCTCAGCCGACAAGTTGATGACCGCTTCAACTCCAGCAGCCTGTGCCGCAACGTTCGTTTCATCGGACCGCCCGGACGACATTAGGGCTGGAATCGCGTTCTCTGAGCGAACGATCCGCAACATGTCTCGAAGTGATCCGAACGATTCTTCAACGAGGACCAAGCCGAGTTCTTCGGTGTCTTCGAAATGTCGGTAAAACGCGCTGGGGGTCACGCCAGCGACGCGGGTGATGTGGCGCAGACTGATGCTGTCGAAACTTCGACGTTCGACCAACTCGAGCGCACCGTGTAAGAGTGCTTGTCGAGTGATCTCTTTGTTGCGGTGACGCGACGCGGGTGGCGTGGATGTGTGGCGATTTTCGGTGCCCATTCGTATCCCTGCGGAAGACATCGTAAGAACACGATTGTATACTCGTTACGCAATTGTGGCGGAGTTTCTTGCGAATTGCCCGCACTATGACATTCGTAACATGTTGTTGACAACTGTTTACTAAAACCGCAATAGTGCACATATGTTCACTGAAACGCTCCGTCGTTTGACGACGACCGTCGATGCACTGTTGACCCCCCACGGCGTCGACCGCTACGTCGAAATCGTGGCCCCCACGTTTGCAACGCACGATGTTCGAGCCCGGGTCATCGCGGTGACACACCCCACCGAGCGCAGCGTCACAATGGTGCTGCGGCCAAACCGAAACTGGAGAGGCTTTCAGCCCGGCCAGTACACCCAACTCAGTGTGGCAATCAACGGCGTTCGTCATACGCGCTGCTATTCAATGGCGAACGCTGCGGATTCCGCCGACGGAACCATCGAACTCACGATTGCCGCCCAACCCGGTGGAACGGTGAGCCCGTGGATCGTTGATGCAATCAAATGCGGTGACGTCGTGGACCTCACTCCGGCTGATGGCTCGTTCACCCTTGACGTAGACGCCGCGCCGCGGCTGTTGTTCATCAGCGGGGGGAGCGGCATTACCCCGGTGCTGTCCATGTTGCGCACCCTGTGCGACCGTGGCGACACGACACCAATCACCTTCGTGCATTACGCACCAAATGAAGCTGAGATGCTGTACCGCGACGAGTTGACGGCGATTGCGGCATCGCACGCACACGTACGGCTGGTGCGTGTGTTTCCCGAAACACCAGGTACCGGCGACTTCGATGGCTTCTTTGAAGCTGCACAGCTTGCGGCCATCGAACCGAATTGGCGAGAGGCGCAAACCTATGTGTGTGGCCCCGACCCATTAATGCACGCGGTGCGAGACTGTTACACCGAAGCCGGCCTAACCGGCGCGCTCCACACCGAAGCGTTCACGTTGCCACAGTTTCTTGCCGAGACCGACACCGTTGCTGGCACGTTGCGTTTCACCGCGAGCGGGCTTGAAGTCGCGAACGATGGACGACCGATTCTGCTCCAAGCCGAAGACGCCGGGTTGACCCCCAAATCGGGCTGCCGTATGGGAATCTGCCATACCTGTCCGCGACGTTTGATGACCGGTTCGGTCCGTGACGCGGTCAACGGCAACGTGACGTGTGACCCAGACACCGATGTGCGGATCTGCGTGAGCGTGCCACTCGGTGACGCCGACGTCGACCTTTAACTACTGAGCCCAAAGAGGAACACCATGACTCCAACTGTCACTGCCCCGAAGCCAACACCTGTCGCCAACAAGAAACCGGTCGCGAAGCGAACGACGCCTACAAAGCAAAGCCGTGCAACGAAAGCGAAATCAACAACGGCAAGACCTGACGCACGTCAGACAACCGTGCAGCGTATGGGGCTGAACGAAACCGAACTTGCCGTGCTCGCCGATGAACTCGACGCAATTCGTGAGCGCATCGTCGCCGATCTTAGAGAGCGTGACGTCAAATATTTGCGCCGCATGATTCGTACCCAACGTGGGCTTGAAATTGCGGGTCGTGCCGCACTGTTTCTCAGTGCGCTGCCGCCATTCTGGCTCGTGGGTACCGCGGCGCTCAGCGCGTCCAAGATCCTTGACAATATGGAGATTGGCCACAACGTGATGCACGGCCAATACGACTGGACTCGTGACGAAACGCTGTCGGCGAACAATTTCGAGTGGGATACGGCGTGCCCAGGCGATCAGTGGCGTCACTCACACAACTATTTGCATCACAGGTTCACCAATATTGTGGGCAAGGATCGCGATCTCGGTTATGGCGTGCTGCGGATGACCGATGAAGAACCGTGGCAGCCACGCCATCTCGCAAACCCGGTCATTGCGACGCTCCTCGCGCTGTTGTTCGAATATGGCGTCATGTTGCACGATGTTGAAACCGAAAAGATCTTTGCGGGTGAAAAGAGCATGGATGAGGCGTGGCCGGTGCTGCGTGAAGGGCTCGGCAAATCTGCTCGTCAGATGCTCAAGGATTATGTGTTGTGGCCTGCACTGACCGGTCCCCAGTTTCTTTCAACGCTCACCGCGAATGCCACCGCGAACATCGTGCGGAACCTTTGGGCCTTTACGATCATTTTCTGTGGCCATTTCCCTGACGGGACCCTCACGTTCACCGAACAAGAATGTGAAGGGGAGTCACGTGGGCATTGGTATCTGCGTCAAGCACTCGGCTCGGCCAACATCACCGGGTCGAACTTGTTTCACATCATGTCCGGAAACTTGAGCCATCAGATCGAACATCACCTGTTCCCGGATCTCCCCGCGCACCGTTACAAAGAGATTGCGCCAGAGGTGCAAGAAGTACTTGAACGCCACGGGCTGCAGTACAACTCACGGGGGTTGACCGCCCAGTTCTCGTCGGTGGTGCGCAGGATCGTGCGGCTCGCCCTGCCAGGCACCTGACGTTTAAACCTGGGTCGTGAGGCGTTCGAGAAGACCGGCACGCACATTGGGCCATTCTTCGACGATGATCGAAAACATCACCGTGTCACGGACTGTGCCATCGGACCTGCGGAAATGGCGACGCAGTACTCCCTCGAAGTGCGCGCCGAGTCGGGCGATTGCCTGTTGCGAGCGCACGTTACGAATGTCGGTTTTGATCTGCACTCGCCCGGCCCCAAGCACATCAAAGGCATAGGCCAGCAGTAACGCCTTGCATTCGGGGTTCACGGCCGTTGCCCAAACACTTGGTGTATATGCGGTGGCGCCGATCTCGACGGATGCATCGTTGCTGCTCGCCCCAAGATACGACGTCGTACCAACGATTGCCCCAGCGTCGAACCCACCAAGGTCGTGGGTCAGGCGTACCACCCACGTGTGCCAGTCTTCTCGTACAACGAGGCCTTCGAGGAAATTTCGATACTCGTCGACTGATGCGGGGTTGATAGGAAAGTGCGCCCACACCTCAGGGGCATTGAGGGCGTTGAACAATTCGTCGACATCATCGGCCACATTGAGTGCACGCAGTTGCACCGTTTCACCGGTCAGTTCACAACCAATGGGAATCGGCCAGCGCAGCATCGGCCAAACGAGGTCGTCAGGGCGCTGATCAACTTGGGGGATGAACCGAACTGGCATGGTCACGACCTTATGAGTTGAGTCCCGTAAATCTGCAGGGAGTTGTGTGGGCGAGCCGTGACGGATGCCACTTGACAAAGCCATGCATGTTCGGCTTACCTATCATCATGGATTCAGCATCCACGCACAATTCTTGCGGGTCTCCCTTTGGCGCTGTGCAAAGGATGATCTGACATGTGGGTTTGTTTGTGCAAAGGGGTCACCGACCACGAGATCAACGATCTGCTGACGTCGCCGTTCATCAATACCGTTGACGATGTTGCAAAAGCGTGCGCGGCAGGCACAGGATGTGGAGGTTGCCGTGGCGAAATCCAACGCCTTTGCGATGCTGCCGCCGCAAGTGAACCGACGCCTGTTGCACTGCTCGCAACGAAGCGATCGGCCAAGTCAACCTTGGCGGGGTAGCATCGTTCACACCGGCAACTCAAGGAGGCCACGGTGCAAGGCGACCCGACAATTATTGAAGCACTCAACGACGTGCTCACCGCAGAACTCACCGCGATCAATCAGTATTTCGTGGATGCAAAAATGTTGGACAACTGGGGTTTCGAACGCATTGGTGCGCATTTTCGTGAGCAATCAATTGACGAGATGAAAGATGCCGACGCGCTGATCGAACGCATCTTGTTTCTTGACGGAATTCCCAACATGCAACGGCTCGAAAAAGTACGTGTCGGCGAAACCCCCGCCGAGAAGCTGCAACTCGCGCTGGATCTTGAAAATGAAGCAATCACGCGACTGAACGGAGCGGTCGCCGCGGCTGTTACCGCAGGTGATGAAGGTTCCCGTGCGTTGTTCGCGTCAATCCTTGCAGGCGAAGAAGACCACGCCGATTGGCTCGAAGCACAACTCGGCCTCATCGCGTCCGTTGGCGAGAACAATTATCTCGCCCAACAAATCAAAGACTGACCAAACTCGCCGGAAACTGCGATGTTGTCACAACAAGAGATCTCTGATCGACTCGAAATCGCCGACTTGACCGTGTCCTATGCGATGGCCATTGATTCGCACGACTGGGATGCACTCGACGACATCTTCACCACAGACGCGCACATCGATTACACCGCCACCGGTGGGATCGCGGGCGGACTGGACGAAATCAAAAAGTTTCTTCCTCAGGGACTTAGTCACTTCACCTCAACGCAACATCTAACCGGTCCAACGAAAATCAGCCTCGATGGTGATGTCGCGACGGGTCGCACTATCTGTCATAACCCGATGACGCTGCCAACCCCAGACGGGGTCGGGCACACGATGACTGTCGGTCTGTGGTACACGGACCGCTTCGTGCGCACGACCAACGGGTGGCGCATCGCGCAACGCATCGCCGAACTTTCGTATTTTGGGAATCTGCCCCCCACATTTCCAACCTCACCAGAGCGTTAAACGTCAGTTCGACGCGGCGGCATCGTGTGCCGCTTTGGCTCGTAACAAATCTGCGATGGCTTTGCGAGCCGTGCAACCCGTCATTTCCATTGGAGGAATGGCTTCGGTGTGGACTAACTCGGCCAACCTGCGAAACTCGAGCGCTGCAGCCGAATCGCCAAGCACCGCCGGGCTGCCGGTGTCGCCGCCCGCGACAACATCGGACGACATGGTGATCTGCCCTAAAAGTGGCACACCGGCTTCTTCTGCGAGGTCTGCGCCGCCCCCCGAACCGAACAGTTCGTAGCGTTCGCCGTGATCACAAACAAACGCTGACATATTCTCAACCACACCCGCGACTCGCAAGTAGTTCTTGCGTGCCATGGACACCACACGGCTCGCAACTTTCTGCGCAGCCAACGCCGGGGTGGTCACCACAATCACTTCGGACCGGGGGATGAGCTTTGCGATGCTCATCTGCACATCACCGGTGCCGGGGGGCATGTCAACGAGAAGGTAATCAAGGTCGTCACCCCAGTCGACGTCTTGAAGGAAATGTTGCACACCCCGCGACAACATCAGCCCACGCCACATGAGTGCAGATGACTCGTCCTCAACGAGAAAGCCCATCGAAACGACACGCACTTCGCCGGGAGCAAACGAACGAACGTTGGGAACCATTGCGGGCTTGCCGTCACGTTGGGTGCCTTCAAGGCGACCCGATACACCCATCATGCGGGGCACTGAGAACCCCCATATGTCTGCGTCGAGCACGCCAACCTTGAGGCCTCGTTGTGCGAGGGCAACGGCCAAGTTCACCGTCACCGATGACTTGCCAACGCCACCTTTGCCCGATGCCACGAGTACGACCTGTGTTGTGGGGCTAAGCGATGACTCTTCCGAGCGCTGTGACAT
This sequence comes from uncultured Iamiaceae bacterium, assembly GCA_964544305.1. Classification (GTDB taxonomy): domain Bacteria; phylum Actinomycetota; class Acidimicrobiia; order Acidimicrobiales; family Iamiaceae; genus JAFDWI01. The sequence goes on from CAZJAZ010000030.1 coordinate 31,260, forward strand.
GTTGTAGCGGGCGCGTTCCATGGCGTGGGCGCGTTCGTCCGCGGTCATCTCATCCCAGGTGATATGGGTCTCGGTCACGCCGGGCAGCGCGTCAATGCGGTGATGAATGTCTTTCTTAATTTGGCCGCGTAGCGGGCAGCGTGCGGTGGTCAATACGATCCGAATGTCAACTGCGCCCTCCGCATCAATCGTGACGTCTCGAACCATGCCAAGCTCCACGATGTTGGAGCCAAGCTCTGGGTCCATGACGGCGCCGAGCGAAGCCCGAATGTCGTCGGCGGTTGGCGGATCAAAGGTGCCCATGCATGTCAGGGTACCGGCCTTCGCCAGCAATGCGAAGCGCGCCATAGCGAGCGCCATCTACACTCAGGTGATGTCTACCACGTTGAAGCCCTCGGCGATTGTCCGGCTCACCATTTCCGCGGGATTCTCGTTGTTGTTGGCGATTGGATGTTCGACGTCAACGACAAGTAGTGATCAGAGCGCTGCGACGACAACGGTGCGCCCGTCAACGTCGCCGCCAACAACGGCTCCGGCCACGTCTGTAGCACCCACAACTGGCCGTACGGCGACAAGCATCGCAACAGATTCCAATGCTTGTGCCTTACTTGCCCCCGCTGACTTGCAGTCGGCTGGGTTTCCTGGCGAGATCAGCCCGGGCCAAGTGCAGTCAAAAACTGACGACGGCGATCGATCGTCGACCACGTGCAGTTTTGGTATTTCAACGACGAACACATCGTCCAATGTTTTGGTTACCTATGCCCCAAACGGCGGCGACGACGTTTTCGAATCGCGTCTCGATACCTTCGCCGACGTCACCGACGAAATCGATGACCTCGGCGACCGTGCGGTCTATAGCGCACAGAAATCAAGTGACACGATGTCGTCACTTGAGCGCGGCTATTCCGATCTGCAAGTCGTGGTACTCAAAGGACAAGGTGTGCTTGAAGTGTCCGCTCCGAGTGCGCTCGTTGCAAAGAAGGAGATGCTTGTGGCCCTCGCACGTATTGCCGTCGACCGAATCGCATGATCTCGTTGTTCGCAGGAAATGGCGGCGTAACTGCACGCGGGTTGGGGTGCACGTCGGGGGGTTGACGGGGGGGTGGTATCGCGATAGTGAGTTATATGAGACGCAATACGTATTTGGCGCTGTTGGCTCCGGTGGTTTTGGTGATGGCTGGGTGCGGAACGGCCTCGGGGAAGACAAAAAGTGGTGCCCGGTCGAACAGTCCGGCTTCAAATTTGTCGGCGCAATCGTCAGCAGCGTTCTATGGCGTGACCATGGAAGGTGGTCTAAAGAAGTTTGCGAATGGCAAAT
>CAZJAZ010000031.1:0-6164 GCA_964544305.1 uncultured Iamiaceae bacterium
TTTGGCGATACCGTTGCCGGTGATGACCGTGATCCCACGTCTTGGCTCCGACGCCACCGTTGACGAGATTCTTGGAGGCCTTGCACAAGCGGGCTGTGCGGTTGTCGAAGGATTCATCCCCGATGGACAAGTCGCGGCGCTCAACGCCGAGTTCGCACCATTCCGTGAAGCAACCCCGTCGGGCCGCAACGACTTTGAAGGATTCGGAACCCGACGCATCTATAACCTTTTCGCAAAAGTTCGTGGACTTGACGATCTCGCGATAGATGCACGACTCCTTGGAGTACTTGATGCGACGCTCGGGGCGCACTATCAACTCAGCGGACCCGTCGGCATCGACATCGGCCCACACGAAGTCGCGCAAATGATGCACACCGACGACATCATCTACCCCGTTTCGTGGCCGCATCCGAACTTGGTCTTCAACACGATGTGGGCGCTCGACGACTTCACAGTCGAGAACGGTGCCACAATGGTCGTCCCCGGGAGCCATCACCGTCCGCCTGATGATCCACCGAAGGCGAGCGAAGCTATTCCCGCCACGATGCCCGCCGGATCGGTCATGTTTTATTTGGGAACATTGTGGCATCACGGTGGAGCAAATCAGACTGACGGGCGACGGTTTGGGGTCATCCTCGAATATGTTGTCGCTTGGCTTCGAGCACAAGAAAACCATGTGGCTGGCGTTCCACGCGACATCATTCGCACCCTGCCCGAACGTCTTCAACAGCTTCTTGGCTACAACATCCATCCACCATTTCTTGGTTATGTCGATGGACGTGACCCGCTGCGCACGCTTGGCGATTGAGCCACCACCATCCATGTACCTGCTGCGATGGAACGCTCAGTGCAACGCGATAATTAAACCGGAAAGTATCCCGGTGACGCCAAAGAGTGAACCCAGCATCCAATACAGCATTTGACGCATCTCGGTGTGCAATCCACCAATCTCCGTGCGCATCTCCGCACGCAACGCACCGATCTCCGCCCGTAACGCCGCATCGCCCGCTTGCACCTCCGCACGCAATCCACCGATCTCCGCCCGCAACGCAGCATCACCCGCTTGCATCTCCGCACGCAGATCGTCACGCAACCCATCAATCTCAGTGTGCATTTCGAGACGCAGTGCGGCCAGTTCGGTTCGCAGATATTCGCGAGTCACTGGTTCTTCAACGTCTCGTGCTGGAAAGTAAGAAAGCATTTCGCTGGTCGCCTCCTCTCCAAGAGATGTCGTTGCAAAATAGTTATACAACGCGTTCCGTGATCGTTCGCTCAGTGCCATGGTATTCCCCAATTCGTTCGTATCTCAACAGGGGGAGCCGCTGCTCACCGATCGTGTGCCATCAAGCTACTTGTGACCTGTGACAGTGACATCGGCGGCCCAGACGCCGAATCTGGCAAGGCTCGCGAAGCCCGTGAGATTCAATTCTTCCTTTCCCATATCCGAACAAATGTTCGATACGCTTGTTTGATGGGTTTCACAAACCGATCAATGCGATGGAGCGAATTCGAAGCTCGATTGTCGGGCAACCCACCTGCTGCTACCCCTTCACAAAGCAAGCCGTCACGGTCCCCTTCGCTACCTGACCGTCGGCCAGCCTCGATGCCCTATGCCGAGTTGCACTGCCATTCGAACTTTAGCTTTCTCGATGGAGCATCATCTCCCGAAACGCTCGTCGCTGAAGCCGACCGGCTGGGCCTTGAGGCACTTGCCCTCACCGACCACGACGGTTTCTACGGTGTGGTGCGCTTTGCTGCAGCCGCCCGAGACGTCGGTCTGCCCACCGTATTCGGTGCCGAAGTCACCTTGGATCTTCCCGCCCGGCTTGATCCGAACGCCGCTGATCCACCCGGCACGCATCTCGTAGTACTCGCCACCGGCCCCACCGGGTACCGGGCGCTGAGTCGCCGGTTGAGTCTCGGCCAGCTTGCCGGATCAAAAGGCGCACCTCGTCAGTCGCTCGCCGATTTGGCAGATCTTGCCGGTGACATCATCGCACTCACCGGTTGCCGGAAAGGCGCGGTTCCTACCGCGTTAGAAGCTGCCGGCCCAGCCGCCGCTGCTCGCGAACTGGCAAAGTTGACCGAGCTGTTTGGACGGGACCGCGTCTTCGTTGAACTCTGGGATCACGGTCATCCCCTTGATGGTCCACGCAACGATGCGTTGGCGGAGTTAGCAGCGCGCTCACAGGTGGGGGTCGTAGCCACGAACAATGTGCACTACGCGACCCCGGCAAACCGGCCACTTGCGACCACGTTGTCTGCGGTACGTGCTCGACGCAGCCTCGATGATCTGAATGGTTGGCTGCAGGCGTCTGCGGGCGCACATCTGCGTTCGGGGGCCGAGCAGCATCGGCGATTTGCCCGTTACCCGGGCGCAGTGGAAACCACGGTTGACGTGGCACAAACATGTGCGTTCGACTTGGCGCTTGTCGCCCCCAAGTTGCCACCGTTTCCTTGCCCCGATGGGCTCGACGAAATGGCATATTTGCGCCGTCTCGTCGCTGAGGGAGCCACCCGCAGGTACGGGCCTCGTCCCCGATTCAACCCGAAACACGCGAACAGCCGGAACTTGTCGCAGAACGCGTCGCATAGCGACGCGTTCTGCGACAAGTTCCGGCCTGAGGCTGACATCCGTGTGCGGGCATGGACCCAGATCGACCATGAACTCGCCATCATCGAACAACTCGGCTTTCCCGGCTACTTCCTCATCGTGTGGGACATTGTCCGTTTCTGCAACGAAGCCAACATCTTCTGCCAAGGGCGCGGGTCTGCAGCCAACAGCGCTGCCTGTTTTGCACTCGGAATCACCCGGGCTGATGCGGTGCGCCTCGGTTTGTTGTTCGAACGGTTCTTGTCACCCGCCCGGGACGGTCCCCCCGATATTGATCTTGACATTGAATCAGGCCGACGCGAAGAAGTGATCCAGTACGTCTATGGACGTTATGGCCGCCATCATGCCGCGCAAGTTGCCAACGTCATCACGTACCGTGGACGATCCGCCGTACGAGATATGGCACGCGCCTTAGGTTATGCGCCCGGGCAACAAGACGCCTGGGCCAAACAAGTTGATCGTTGGGGGTCGCTTGACGAGGCCTCCTCGGGCGAGCCACCATCATCGACTTCACCTGTCCCGACTGCGGCGACACGCGACGCTTGGCGAAGCGAGACCCTTCGCTCTGGCGAACATTCGATTCCCCCATTGGTGTTGCGTATGGCCCGTCAGCTCAAAGGCGCCCCACGACATCTGGGTATCCATTCGGGGGGCATGGTGATCTGCGACCGCCCGGTGATCGAGGTCTGCCCGGTCGAACACGCCCGCATGGAAGGCCGCACCGTGTTGCAATGGGACAAAGAAGACTGCGCAACCGCCGGCCTTGTCAAGTTCGATCTACTCGGTCTCGGCATGCTCACCGCGCTGCACCACGCGGTCGATTTAATCCGTGAGCACCGCGGCTACGAACTTGACCTGGCCGCCCTCGAACAAGACGATGCCGTCTACGACATGTTGTGTCGGGCTGATTCGATCGGCGTGTTCCAAGTCGAATCACGCGCCCAAATGGCCACCTTGCCCCGACTCAAGCCCCGCAACTTCTATGACCTGGTAGTTGAGGTGGCGCTCATCCGACCCGGCCCGATTCAAGGAGGCTCGGTGCACCCCTACATTCGACGGCGCAACGGTCTCGAACCGGTCACCTACGCCCATCCACTTTTAGAACCCGCGCTTGCCAAGACATTGGGGGTGCCGCTGTTCCAAGAACAGTTCATGCAAATCGCGATCGACGCGGCCGGATTCAGCGCCACCGAAGCAGACGGGCTCCGGCAAGCCATGGGCGCAAAGCGCTCGCATGCACGAATGGAACGGCTGCGGGAGCGCCTGTTTGCAGGTATGGCCCAGCGCGGTATCACCGGCGCCGTGGCCGACGATATTTGGAACAAACTTGAGGCGTTCGCCGACTACGGCTTCCCCGAATCCCACTCGGTGAGTTTCGCGTATCTGGTGTATTCGTCGTCGTGGATCAAGTTGTATGAGCCCGCCGCATTCTGTGCGGCGCTGCTCAACGCGCAGCCGATGGGCTTCTACTCGCCCCACACGTTGTGCCAAGACGCCCGACGCCACGGCGTGGTCGTGCATGGACCAGATCTTCTCCGCTCGAAAGCCGACGCAACGCTCGAACCCGACCCAAACTCGCAGAACAATGTAGCGGTGCGCCTCGGGTTGTCGGCGGTGCACGGCATCAGTAAAGACCAAGCAAAAGTCATCGCTACCGAGCGAGATGCTGGCGGGCCCTACCGTGACCTTGCCGATCTCGCGCATCGCACCGGCACAAACCGTGACCAGCTCGAAGCGTTCGCACTTGCTGGGGCGGTCGCCAGCTCCCGTCCTTCTGCGAAATTTGACGCGTTCTGGCTCCATAGGAGCCAGAACGCGTCAAATTTCGCAGAAGAGGGGCAGAAACAGCGGCGGCAGTCCCTTTGGGAGGCGGGTGCGGCCGCGCAATCTCGCCCGGGACGACTCCCCGGTATCGTGACCGGCACTCACGCCCCCACCCTGCCGGACATGTCGCAGGTGGAAGAAGCCGTTGCTGATCTGACCGCAACCGGGATCAGCCCGAACGGGCACCCGACCCGTTTCATCCGTGACGAACTTGACCAGCAAGGTGTCGTCGCCGCCGCGCGACTCGCCACGCATCCCATCGACAACAAAGTCCTCGTCGCCGGTGTCGTCACTCACCGCCAACGCCCCGCAACCGCAGGCGGAACCATGTTCGTCAACCTTGAAGATGAAACCGGGCTGGTGAACGTGATTTGTTCAAAAGGATGCTGGACGCGTTACCGAGACGTGGTGCGTAGCGCCCCCGCGCTCATCGTGCGCGGCCGTCTCGAACGGGTCGACGGGGTGAATAACGTGATCGCCGAACGCATCACCGAACTGGACCTGCCGATCGGCCCGTTGCGTTCACGCAACTTTCGATGACGCGGCACCGTCAATAGACGGCGAACGTTTAGTACCAATCACCCATGTCTGGTTGTTGCGGACCAGACACACCCGGCGTCGCTTCTCTTATCGGACGGTCCTCAGGAACTCGACCCAAGTGAATATCAACCAGTTCACGGGCAACGTCTTCAAGTGCCTGCGAGCGAAACTCAATCCCGTAATGAACCTTGTTTGGCTCATCCACAGGACGGACGCTCTTGATCACGGCAGCCCCAGTCACCGGACCAACCGTGATCAGAATCATCGTGCGCTCAACCAAGTCTTTATGTTCATCAGAAACGAAACTGAGTCCCGTGTACGACCAGTCCCGGGTAATCGCCTCAAAAGCTTTCGGAGTTCGTTGAAACCGTCGAGTCGCCTGGAGTGCGAACTTCACCGGAATCGATATGGCATACCGCTCGCCGATGCGCAGTTGCAGTGCCGCTGCTTTATCGGCTCGATCATCGTATTGAGGCATTTCGTCCATGGCTGACCTGTCCTCACCACAGTTGGCTTGTGCCATTCTAGCCAGATTCCAAAACGTCCACGGTGGACCATTCGTTACATCCGAGCTTGACGCGCCAAGATTCCGAGCGTTGCACGCAGTGCGCCCTCTTGAAGAACCGGGAAAATGCCCGAATCTCGCCAAACCTCGTGTGCGTTTGACCAGTCGTAGTAGCTCGTCGCAATCGTGCCTATTCCGTCTGGGCTCGATTCAAGGAGATACCCGTAGACATGTCCAAGTGGCGGGTCCATCTTCGAGAGGATCGTCCACGCGATCTCACGGTCTTGTGTAAACGCCGTGATCTTCACCGTCACGTCGTAACGGCCGAGCTCTGGATAATCGTTGAGCGCTTCTCGGTCCATGTGCACAACAAACGTGTCGCCCACGGCGGTGACCGGCGAACCGTCTGCAGACTGCAACATGCCAGATGAATCAATAGCAACATGACCTTGGGGATCACATAGCAACGCGAAAATGGTTGCGGCGGGGGCGCCAATGGTGCGGGAAACTTCGATGCGTTGATTCGACTCGTGGGCCATGACCGTCGATTCTTCCACTCTCCCCACCAAATTTGACGCGTTATGGCTCCTATGGAGCCATAACGCGTCAAATTTCGTCAAGGATTGATCAGGCTGGGGAGATCAGGCTTTGGAGATCGCCAAAGTCACATCCGCAACACCG
>CAZJAZ010000031.1:6264-30861 GCA_964544305.1 uncultured Iamiaceae bacterium
AGTTCTTCGGGGTTCGTGCCCGCGCCATCAGCGAAACGTGAAGCTTTCGAGAACGTACCGGTCAAACCAGTACCGGTCGTCATTGAACCGGACCCCTCGTCGATTGATCCGTTCCAGGTTGCGGTTGCTGATGCTGCCATGTCGTCATTCCTCTCGTTTTAGAATCGTTTCATTGTGTGCGTCGGATCTGACGCTGCGTTTCCACCCTACCGGCGACACGAAACATTCCAAGGCAGCGATGCCTGCGATACTTGAACATTATGAGTTCTGATCAAACCATTGATGTCGTCGTTGAAATTCCGCGGGGAAGTCGCAACAAGTACGAGATTGATCATGAAACCGGTGTGATTCGACTTGATCGGCGCCTGTTCTCAGCCACGGTGTATCCGGCCGATTACGGCTTCATTCCGGACACATTGGGCGAAGACGGCGACCCGCTTGATGCCATGGTTATTCTTGAAGAGCCAACGTTCCCAGGCTGCTGGGTGACGGCCCGACCGGTGGGCGTGTTGTGGATGGAAGACGAGGCCGGTCCGGACGCCAAGATCATTTGCGTGCCCGCAGGTGATGTGCGTTGGGATCATGTGGGTGAGATTGATGAATTGCCTGACCACCTCATTGACGAGCTCATTCATTTCTTTGACGTGTATAAGGATCTTGAACCGGGCAAGTCAATGACAACCCGCGGGTCTGAAGGCGTTGACGCGGCGTGGAAAGAAATTCACGCGTCAAAAGCCCGTTACGTACCTCACTCGTAAATTCTCATAAAGCAAGGCCATGCGCCTCGCACATAGGATCGTCGCATGCATGATCTGGTGATCCGCAATGGTCTTGTCGTCGATGGTTCAGGGAGTGAACCGTTTCATGGCGATATTGGCGTTGAGCATGATTTAATCGTTGCGGTCGGCGACGACGTTGGGTCGGGCCGTCAAGAGATCGACGCGGACGGACGGCTCGTTACCCCTGGCTGGGTTGACATGCACACGCACTACGACGCGCAAGCTACGTGGGATAGTGAACTCACCCCGTCGGGGTGGCACGGGGTAACCACCGCGATCATGGGCAATTGTGGGGTCGGTTTTGCGCCAGCGGCGCCGGATCGCCACGACTGGTTGATCGGGTTAATGGAAGGAGTTGAGGATATTCCTGGTGCGGCCCTCACCGCTGGCATCGATTGGCAGTGGGAATCATTTGGTGAGTATCTCGACGCGCTTGACGCCCGCACCTATGTGATGGATATTGGCACCCAGGTTCCCCACGGCGCACTGCGGGCGTACGTGATGGGTGAACGTGGTGCCGCAAACGAACCTGCCACCGCGCAGGATCGGGCGGGGATGCGTCAGCTTGCGACCGATGCGTTGCGGGCAGGGGCGCTTGGCATCTCAACATCACGCACGCCGCTTCATCGTTCGGTTGACGGCGTGCTCGTGCCGGGCACGAATGCGGATTTCGATGAAGTTTCGGCCCTGGGCGACGCCTTGGTCACCGCGGGCCACGGTGGATTTCAGGGTGCCTACGAGCATCCCAAGTTGCTTGGCGAAATGGGATGGTTGCGTGAGCTTGCGCGTGTCACTGGCCGCCCGGTCACGGTGAACTTGCAACAAGATGACCAGGCGCCCGATTTGTGGCGTGACATTTTGGGTGAGCTTGATCGAGCGGCCGCCGATGACATTCCGTTGTACGCGCAGGTGCACGGCCGCCCGGTTGGCATCCTGATGAGTTGGGGCGCGACGGTTCATCCGTTTTCGTTTGCGACGGCGTGGGGGCCGCTTGCGTTCTTGTCTCAGAACGAACGTCGCGCACGGCTTGCCGACCCAGACGTGCGTGCGTCGATGATCGACGGCCCACAGGCCGACGACATGTTGAGCGACTTCACTCGTTTCATCACCACGTCGTGGCACAAGATGTTTTGTTTTACGGGCGACACTGATTATGAGCCCGCACCGGAGTCATCGGTTGCGGCGATTGCGGCGGCGACGGGACGCGCACCAGGCGATGTTGCCTACGATCATTTGCTGTCGAACGATGGGCAAGGAGTGTTGTATTTTCCGTTGTTCAATTATTCGAATGGCGACTTATCCCCCACCTATGAGATGCACCGTCACCCGCTCACCCGCATGGGTTTAGCCGATGGTGGTGCACATGTGGGTTCAATTTGTGACGGTTCGACACCGACGTTCATGGTGACGTTTTGGACTCGGGATCGGGTACGTGGCCCAAAGTTGGCGCTCCCCCATGTCGTCAAACGTCAGACTCACGACACGGCCCGGCATTTTGGTTTGACCGATCGCGGAACGCTTGCGTCGGGGATGCGTGCCGACATCAACGTGATCGATTATGACGCACTCACGGTTGACGCGCCTCGTCTTGCCTATGACTTACCTGGTGGAGCAAAGCGCTTCGTGCAAGGCTCGAGCGGGTACGTCGCCACGATTTGTGCGGGCACGGTTGTACGCCGTGACGATGAATTCACCGGTGAGCGCTCGGGCAGGTTGATCCGCGGCCCAAAGGTGGGTCCAAAGCCTTGACCGTTGATCTTTCGTTGCCACCGCTGCCGCGCAGTCAGTTTCCCGTCACCAAACATTTCACCTATCTCAATCATGCGGGCATTTCACCTCTGCCCACCTGCGCGGTTGAGGCAATCACCGAGTCTGCATGTGCGGTGAACGCCGGGGGTTCTGTTGGCGAGGATGAACGCGCCGAGGCTGTGGAAATGACCCGTGCCCGCGCTGCGGCACTGCTCGGCGTACCGGTCGGCGATGTCGCGTTTGTCAAGAACACCACCGAGGGTCTGGGTTTCGTTTCCAACGGCTTGGAGTGGCATCCCGGCGACCAGGTCGTCGTCCCCGATGGCGAGTTCCCATCGACGATCTATCCGTGGTTGTCGTTGGAGGATCGTGGCGTCGAGGTCGTGCGCGTCACACCATCCGGTGATTCGGGGGCGCTCGATCTCGATGCGTTCGCAGCAGCCCTCGCCTCTGGCAACGTGCGTTTGGTGGCGTTGAGTTGGGTCCAGTTCGCAAACGGTTGGCGATCCGATCTGGCGGGGTTGGCAACACTGTGCCATGCGCACGGTGCGTTGTTGTGTGTTGACGTGATTCAGGGCCTGGGCGTCGTGCCGTGTCAGCTTGCTTCGTGGGGTGTTGATTTCGCAGCAGCCGACGCACATAAGTGGCTCCTTGGCCCGGAGGGAATCGGCGTGATGTACGTAGCGGCGGAACAGCGGGCGAAGTTGCGGGTGCTTGAGCCAGGGTGGGCGTCGGTTGCGCATCGCATGGATTGGGACAATCTCGACTTGGTTTTCGACGACTCGGCGCGCCGTTTCGAAGGGGGAACGCCAAACATGATCGGGCTCGCCGGGCTCGGCGCCTCATTGGATCTCATTGGCAATGTTGGCGTCGAGGATATTTGGGCACACGTTGATGCGGTGTGCGACGCGTTGTGCGTGGGCCTTCAGGAGCAAGGCGCGACGATTCTGTCGGATCGCCGCCTCGCTTCTGATCCAGCAGGTCGCTCAGGGATCGTCACGTTTTCGTTGCCCGACACCGATCATGTGGCGTTACATGAACGCCTTGAAGCGGCGGGGGTGATTTGTTCACCTCGAGGAGGTGGGATTCGTTTCGCTCCGCATGGGTACACCAATGCCGATGACATTGCGGTGGCGCTCGCGACTCTCGATCAGCTTCGATGACTGCGCGCACCGACTGGAACCCGCTGCTGCGCGACGAGTTCACGAAGCCCTACTGGGTTGACTTGCAACGGTTCGTGGCCAGTGAGCGTGCCAACCACACTGTTTTTCCACCGCATGATTTGGTGTTTGCGGCATTGCATTCGACGCCGTTTGCTTGCGTCAAGGCGGTCATTTTAGGGCAAGATCCCTATCACGGGGTCGGCCAGGCGCATGGACTGTGTTTCTCAGTGCCCGAGGGGGTCGCCCAGCCTCCATCGTTACGAAACATTTTCAAAGAACTCGAATCTGACCTTGGCTTACCCGCACCAAAGAGTGGGTGTTTGGAACGTTGGGCCCACCAGGGCGTGCTGTTGTTGAACACGACGCTCACCGTGCGCGCTCACAAGGCTGCTTCTCATCAAAAACACGGTTGGGAGACGTTCACCGATCAGGTGATCCGCGTTGTCAATGACAAGCCGGATCGTGTGGTTTTCATTTTGTGGGGGGCGGCTGCACGACGCAAACGCGATCTGATCGATGCGTCAAGACATGTGATTATCGAGTCGGCGCATCCGTCACCGTTGTCGGCATCGAACGGGTTCTTTGGTTCCAAGCCTTTTCGCCGCACGAATGCGGCACTTGTTGCAGCCGGTCGTGAACCGATTGACTGGTCACTCAGCGAATGATTGGTCCAGTTGCAATCGTTTCGGTTGTGTTGGGCGACATGAACGGATCAGGTTCTACCCGGTTTGTTCGGGCACGACGTTTGCGACGGAGTTTCCGCAGAATCACAAGCAACACAAGCACGCCGAAATGTGCAACGCCAAGCAATGTCAGCGGGCGGCGCAACCCGGCGTCGGTGTAGTCGCCGCGTTCGCCAACGCAGTACATCGTGAACTGCGTGTAAGTTTCGCCCGGGCGGACATTTGTGGTGTCGGAGACGACCATGGCGTCGGGTTGATCATTCGTGCACACGTACGAGGCGACGAGCTTCATTTCGCCGGGCCACAGCGCGATCGGGATGATGAGTGAAAATGCGGTCGCAAGCGCGAGCACAATGCCAGCAGCGACCACCTTGATGCCCAGGTTCATGTGCGCTCCAACGTCAAGAACGTGCCGTTTGCATCAAAGATTGCCGTTGCTTGCGACCTGGGGCTTTCGAGTTTGACGCCAAAGCCGAACGTGCCGGGCTTGATTGACTGACCGGAGACTTGTCCGACGAACACTTGGGTGACGTAGCTCCCATCGGTCTTGTACTCGGTGAGCGCTTTGTCAACCATGGCATCAAGCCGATGGAAAGCGAGGTCCCGGACTACGATTGATCTTGCGTCGAGGTCGTCGTTGGCAGCGACACGCACCGGTTCGGAGCGTTGCAAGTGGGTTCCGCGGAAAAAGTACCGGTCGACTTGCGTGGGATCTTTGGGATTGCGTGCATCAATGAGCGTCGTTGCCGAATCAGTTTGCGTGACGAACGTCAGCACATCGAAGTCATCGGTGCCGAATGTGGCGGCGAGTTTGTCGATGGGGCCAAGCATCAAGCGTTGCGAGAAACCACCGCCACGTGATCTGATTTCGGCCTGAAATTCTGAACGTGGCATTGCGCCGATGCATCCGGTGGCCACAATTACACACGTCGCCATGATGAGCATGAGCCGTCTACGTTGCACGGCGAGGATCGTAGTGGCCAGTCGGGTGCATCATTCGCAACGACGACCCGAAAAACTTGTGCTCAATCAACGGCACAGGGTTCGAATAATCCAATCCAAGAACCCAACACTGCCATTGAACAATATGTGTAGAGTTGTGTGTAAGGAGGCACGCGAAATGGCAACCAACCTGGCAATTGATCCCGATTTGTTAAACCGCGCGCTGGCTATCGGTGGCGAGAAAACCAAGAAAGCCACCGTCACCAAAGCGTTGGAGGAATACATCCAACGTCGAGGACAGGAAAAAATCCTGGGTTCACGTGGCAAGTTCGACGACTGGGATCCCGAGTACGACATCAAAGAGTCTCGTCGCGATCGCGGCCACAAGACCGGCTGGACCGCTTGACGCTCATCCTGGCTGACACAAGCGTTTGGTCGCGTTTTTACCGGCACGACTATCCCGACAGTGACCCTGTCGTATCGGCAATGGGCAAATCCCTCGCGTCGCGAGGAGTCATCACCACCGGTGTGGTCTACCTAGAACTGCTGCGTGGATTCACTCGGCCAGCAACTCGCGATGAGATCACGTCACAGTTCAATGACGTGCCGTTCATCGAACCGAATCGAACCGACTACGCGAGTGCCGCCGATCTAAGCGTCACCTGCCGCAGCAACGGCGTGCAACTCGAAACTGTCGACGCGCTCATCGCCCAAGTGTGCATCGCCAACGACGTCACCTTGCTCACCGCCGACGGCGATTTCACCAACGCCGCACAACACATTGACCTCAACGTGTGGGAACCCAAATGACCGGCGCGGACACGCCCACGCCACGTCAGAACCCACGCAAGTACGCGCCGATCACGTACAACCCCAGATGACCTGTTGTTCTTGTCTTCATCGCCGACAAAAGGCTCGTATCCGAGGCTACGAACGCTTAGTAACGACGAATGACTGAATCAGGCCCCATCACAATCTGGGTGTCACCGTCAATCCAGCGCAGCACACGCACCAGTTGGTTCTCAGGCAAACTAATGCACCCCGCCGTTGGGCCATTGGTTGACACATGTAGAAAGACCGCCGATCCATAGGGGCCAGCCGGCGGCGAATTGAAATCAATGACCGCCGCATAGCGGTAGGCAATTGGATAGTCAATGAGATGCTCCGCGCTCTTCCACGGCGCAAACGCGGGGTTCGACGGCCCATATTGGTGGGTGTTGTAATCACCACGAGAGGTATCTGACGTCCAGTAGTCATGCGGACCAACCACAAACCATCCCAACGCATACCCCGGGTTTGGGGCCAACCCGAATCCACCGAGAAAGCCGTACCGGCCCGTCGGGCTGGACCCGTTTCCATCACGGCGAGCGGTACGAGTTTGCCACCCGCGATAGCCGGTTCGTGCTGTCCACGTTCCCAGCACTTTCTTCCATCCGACCACGCTGCGTTCCCAACCGGTGAACTCAGCGGTCGTGGTCGTCCATCCGACACTTCGCACTGTCAGCAACTTTGTCGTCAACCCATTGTGTGCGAGTTCATCAGCGAGTGGCCGTGGACCCGGCGCAATCATCGACTCACCCGGCGTAAGTGGCCCGTATGCTTCAGAACTCGCAGCGAGTCGCAGTTTTAGTTCGATGCCACCAAGTTCACTCCAGCGGTGCGTCCAATACGCCAAACCTGCAGTATCGGGGGCACGATGCAGAATTGCTTCATAATCACCTCGTACTTGTGCGCGTTGATACTCGGTCGATTGAAGGAGTGCCTCGGCCACATGCGCACGACCCAGTGATGCTCGAACCGATGACCAATACGAGACATCCGAGCCACTCGGGTTTCGGCCAAAAAGGTCACCGTAGAGCTTGTTTACCCACTGCTCGCTTGTCAGCGCCCGTGCATATTCTGATGAGCCATATAACGAGCGTCGCAGTCCAACCAGCGACAACCTGTTCTCCGCCAACGACATTGACCAATACGTCAATCCATCGCTATCCGCCGAGCGGCGCAGTATGTCGAGATATTCCAGACGCACGGTTCGCCGGATCCACTCACCCGATTCCGCAATGTTGGTTACAAGGCGGTATCTGGCGGTTTGCGTGGTCATTGATGATTCGGTGGCTTGCGCCAATTCGGCGGACGTGGGGGTCCGATCAAGAAACGTTGCGAACAGGTCAGTGACGTATTGACTGCCATGGGTCGTGACCGCATTTGCAGGAGCCGTCGGCATGGTGGGCAATACCAAAACTGCGCTCATCACGATGAGCGCGACCACCGTCTGGACCCGCAAAGTCTGCGAAATTTGACGCGTTACGGCTCCACAGGAGCCGTAACGCGTCAAATTTCGGATGGGGTGAAGGATGGGTTCAACGCAGCGCGGTAACCGTTGCTCTGTCCGAGCCATGGTTCCCAGTCTGGCGCATTCGCACGACCCAACGTCAGCCACGACCATCCCAATGGTGCAAACGGCGTCACCTGTAACGACCAACCCAACTCACCTAATGTCCGATCAGCTTTGCGACCATTGCACCCCGAGCACGCCGCAACAACGTTCTCCCACACATGCGACCCGCCACGCGAGCGCGGCACCACATGGTCAATTGTGTCGCCATGATTCCCGCAGTATGCACAACGCCCACGATCACGAGCGACCACATTGCGACGGGTGAGCGGCAAGTGTCCCCGATACGGAACTTTGACGTAATAGCGCAGTCGCAGTACCGACGGGATCGGCACACTTAGACGTGCCGAATGGAAGGTTTCGACACTCGTTGACACAACATCAGCCTTCTCGTCGAGCACCAGCACCACGGCTCGGCGCGCACTCACCACATGGAGGGGCTCAAAGCTGGCATTCAGCAATAGTGCGGCGCCCATTGCACACCTCCTTGGCAGCAAGCCCGGGCAGCGCCTTCGAATCTACCGCCACCCGCCGTGCACACTCGGGACCTTTTCTCCTTGCCGATGCTTGAACGGACTTGCACCGGTCATCTCGCTCTAGTCTGGCGAGGTCATGGCCGGGTCAAAACAACCCAACTCGGATACATCGAGCGAACAACTGCCGCACGTCCCGCCAGCACACCCCGTGGGGATTCAAACCGGTTATCAACCGGCCCTCGATGGAATCCGCGCTATTGCCGTCACGCTGGTGCTGTTGTTTCATCTCGAAGTTGCGGGTGGCCCTGCGATTCTGCGCGGCGGCTGGCTCGGCGTTGACGTGTTCTTCGTACTGAGCGGTTATCTCATCACGTCGCTGCTCCTTGCGGAACGTCAGCGAAACGGTCGCATCAAGCTCGGTCATTTTTATGTTCGACGATTTCTGCGTCTTGCCCCGCTATCGATCGCGCTCGTCGCGTTTTGCTTAAGTGCCGCACTTTTTGATGGTGAACGGCGTTTCGATATCAACCTGCCTGTCAAAGGCGCGTTGTCGGTGCTGTTCTACTACTCGAATTGGTGGTCAATTCGATTCCCCGCCGGTCTTGGGTCGCTCGGCCACGCGTGGTCGCTTTCGATTGAAGAACAGTTCTATTTCGTGTGGCCAGGGCTTGTCGTCGTGCTGCTTTGGACCGGTCGCAGACGCGCATCACGCAATGCTCTACTCGTCGTGACCGCCGTATTGGTCGCCGCCATGGGCCTCGGACGGTATTGGTATTGGCACGTCAACACACAATCCGATACGCCGGGCATGGTCACGTTCAACGCATGGATGAACCTGTATCGCAATTCGCTTCTCCGCCCGGACGGCTTGCTTTATGGCTGTCTGCTCGCAGTGCTATTGCATGGGGTCCGATCATCAAAGCGGTTGCAACGCATCGCCCAAGTGTGCGGCATCGCCGGTGCAATCGTGGCAATGCTCATCATCATGGCAGCACACCCCGTGACGTGGACCCCATGGGTCGCGTTCATTCCCGTTTGGGGGCTCAGCCTGTTTAACGCGTCGATCATGGCAGTCGTCGCTTGGCTTGTTCTCGCGCCGCAGTCTTGGTTTGCGCAGATCCTGTCGCTGAAACCCGTCGTGTGGATCGGTCGACGGGCCTACGGCATCTACCTGTTCCACTTCATCATCATCTACGCCATACGGCGCCACTGGCAATGGCATTCTTGGCGTCTCGCCTTAGCCACAGTGGCCTTGACGCTCGTCGTATCTGGATTGTCGTTCCGCTGGTTTGAGTCACCATTCTTGACCCTCAAAGAACGATTTTCATCACGAGCGAACGTGCCCGCAACGACCGATGCGTCAGTACAGTAACGTTCGCGAATTCAATCGCATACCAGAGGGAACAATGAAGCAGCTTGTACGCGCCACCGTAGCTATTGTGCTCGCTCTCGTGCTTGGTTCCACCCAGCTCGCGGGCGCCTCAAGCGTTGTCCCCCCAGGAGCCGACCAGCCCCAACCTTCGCCGCAATGCCCAGCTCCCGTCTCGCAACGAACGTGGTTCCAAGCAAACTGCCCCTACTCGTGGACGTTCGCTGACCCGTCAATCATTGTCGTACCCGATGATCCGAACTTGGGTGGAGCCACCGGCTACTACGCGTTCGGCACCAATACCGGAGGATCGAGTTTGCCGGTGATGTGGTCAACGGATCCGATCAACGGACCATGGGTGCCCCGGCCTGCGTACACCAACAATTTCAACAACGACCCGTATTTCAATGATGCGCTCAGCTCCCCATATAGCGGAGGCACACAGCCCCCACCTTGGGTGATCACCGAAGCTGCAAACGGCATGGGTTGGGAAACCAAACACCTCCAAGCCCCTGGCGCGTTGCGGATCAGCGCGACCAAGTACGTCGTGTTCTTCGCTGGCCAAGACCGACCCGGGCACTGGTGTATCGGCCGAGCCATCGCGACAAACCCGTGGGGTCCGTACACCGCCAACACCCAACCAGCGATGTGCGCCGCACCGGACGGCTCACCAAATGGTTTGCTTGATCCGCAGCCCTTTACTGCTCCTGGGGGACAGCACTATTTGATATACAAATCTGAAGGGGTACCCGGGTCAAAACCAACGTCGATTTATGTACGCAAGCTCGATGCCAACGGCAACTTGAGCGGCACAACGGTCACCAAATTGTTGTCAACCGATGCAACTTGGCAAATGTCGAACCCATCGACGAGCACAGGTGTGATCGAGAATCCGGCAATGGTGTATTTCGGTGGTCGCTACTACTTGTTTTATTCAGGTAATGAATGGCGCAGCGACAATTACGGCACCGGCTACGCGACATGCGCCGGACCAACCGGACCGTGCACTGATCAATCGAAATCCGGACCATTGTTGCGCTCGGGGGCGGGCTTTACCGGAGCAGGCGGAGCAACGCCTTTCGTCACGCCAGACCATCGCCTCATCATTGGTTTCGCCGCGTGGAATGTACCGGGCAGCCATAACGGAGGCACAAGGGTTTTTCACACCCGCGAACTCTTTCCGCTTTCGAACGGCCATATTTCGCTCACCGATCCGGCCGCAAACCGCAACTATGTGAGCGCGGCCTACCAAGATTTTCTCGACCGGCCCGCCAGTTCAAGTGAGTTGACCTACTGGGCGAACCGGCTCAGCGAAGGCACATCAACACGCAAACAGTTCATGACATCGCTCACGACATCATCCGAATGGATCGGGGCGACTGTCAATGCGCTCTATATCAATACGCTCGGCCGTTCTGCTGACGCGAACGGAAAGTCGTACTGGATAAACAAGATTGCATCGGGAAAGACGACCGTGGCGCAAGCCGCAGCCAACTTTTACTCATCGGGCGAATACTTCCGTGGCTTTGGCGCATCCGACACGACCACGTGGATCCGTGACCTCTATACGAAACTACTTGGTCGCTCGGCCGACGCATCGGGCTTGCATTACTGGCAGACAATGACGAGCAAACGTGGTCGCTACTGGGTTGCGTACGCGTTCTACCAGTCGTCAGAGTCACGACATGCGCGTGTCAGCGCGTTGTATCAACAACTCCTTGGCCGCGGTCCTGACGCCGACGGCTGGGACTACTGGGCCGATCAAATCGGAACCATGGGAGATCTGGCATTAGCGGCGAACCTCGGTGTGAGCAACGAGTACTACCGTCGCGCCCAGAAATAACCGGCAAGGAGAAAGCGTGAATCTGACCAACAAATCTGTGCTCTTAACCGGGGCCACTGGCGGTCTGGGACTTGCAATCGCCGAAATGTTGACCACGCTTGGCGCAAAACTCACCGTCAGCGGACGACGAGCCGACGCGCTCACCGACGTTGCAGCGAAACTCGGGGCATCCATCGAAGTTGCGGATTTGGCACGACGTGATGATGTCGACCGACTTGCGGACGTCTGTCGAAACGCTGATGTGCTTATTGCGAATGCTGGACTCGGTCAAGACTCCCCCATTGAATCGGTCACCGACACCGAAACCGACGTGATCCTTGACGTCAACTTGCGTGCGCCGATTGTTCTGGCAACCGCGTTTGCCCAAGGCCGGATCGCTGCCCACGCACCCGGACAGATCGTCATGATTGGTTCACTCTCAGGATTAGCGGCAAGCCCGCAAACTCGCCTCTACAATGCGACCAAGTTCGGTTTGCGCGGTTATTCACTGGCGCTGCGCCAAGATCTCGAACCCTTTGACATCGGTGTCACCTATGTCGCCCCTGGCTTCATCCGAGATGCTGGCATGTTTCACAACGGCGGCATTGACCTGCCCAAAGGCACCCGGACGAAAGCTCCCAGCGATGTTGCGTCCGGCGTCGTCAAAGCCATTCACGAGAACCCTCCTGAGGTGTTTGTGTCACCCATTGAACTGCGACTCGCCGCCACGTTGGCGACCGTAGCGCCTGGCATCAGCGCCAAGATTCAAAAGCGAATGGACGCCACAGGTCGACAGCAACAAGGATGACCAACGTGCGTGCCCGCTTCGGTTTTGCCCGTGACGAGATTCGACGGATCGCCGCGATGTACGGCGTCATCATCATGTTGCATGTTGCAGGCTGGGGCTTGTTTCTCTTGTACGCAAACAAGCTTGGCCCCGCCTATGCGGCAGCCGGCGGGCTGGCCTACAGCTTTGGACTGCGTCACGCATTCGATGCGGATCACATCGCCGCAATCGACGACACCACCCGCTATCTCATGCAACGAGGTGACCGTCAGCTTGGGGTTGGTTTCTTCTTTTCGCTTGGCCACTCCACCATCGTGTTCGCGCTGGCAATCGCAATCGCCGTTGCTGCCAATGCTGTGCACCGACACATGCCCGGTTTTGAACAGGTCGGCGGCGTGATCGGTGCGAGTGTGTCGAGCCTGTTCTTGCTTGCAATTGCGGTTGCCGACTTCATGATTTTCCGCGGGGTGCTCAAGGTGTGGCGAGCGGCAAAATCGGGCAACTACCAACCCGATGAGCTTGACGAACTTATGTCGTCTCGTGGGTTTTTCAATCGGCTCACTGGGCAACGGTGGCGCGCAAAGCTGCGGGCGTCGTGGCAGATGTACCCGATGGGGGTGCTTTTTGGCTTGGGTTTCGACACGGCATCCGAGGTCGGCCTCTTGGCATTAACTGCGACTGCGGCAACGACGGCCGGCGGGGCACCGGTTGCTGCGATCCTCGCCCTGCCGCTGCTCTTTACGGCGGGGATGTGTGCCATGGACACCACCGATGGCCTGCTCATGACCCGAGCGTACGGTTGGGCGTTTACGAATCCGATTCGCAAGATCTATTACAACCTCGCCACGGTTGGATTGGGTGTGTTCATCGCCGCCACAGTCGGGCTTGTTCAGGTTCTCCAACTCGCCACCGAACAGATCGGTTTGACCGGCGGCGTCTGGGATCGCATCGCGGCAATCGATTTTGGACTGGTCGGATATGGCATCGTCGCCGCGTTTCTCGTGTGCTGGTGCGGATCAATGGTGCTCTATCGGATCCGCCGCATTGACGAACGCTACGGGTCCTCAACGAACACGCTTTGATCACGCACGATCTTGCATCGACATTTACCTCGTGCCCGCTAGGTTGACGCGGCAAATCACTCTTGGCCACCCGCTTTGGGCGGCCGACGAAAGGCACACTATTTGATATTCTCGACGACCTTGGCCGCCGAGCAAGCCTCGAAAAACGTCACGTTGTCGGTTGAACCGTGGCATTGGATTGCCCTTATTTCGTTTGTGGTTGCCTTGCTGCTCATCGACGTGCTCGTCGTGCACCGCACCCCACACGAGATTTCACTGAAAGAAGCCGCAATCGAATCATCGGTGTGGATCAGCATCGGTTTGGCCTTCACGGGTGTCATCTATTTGCTCGCGACCCCCGGCCAAGGTGGAGCCGCTGCCGGCGAATACTTAGGCGCTTTTCTCATCGAAAAGAGCCTGTCAGTTGACAACGTGTTCGTGTGGGCGGTGATTTTCTCGTACTTTGCGGTGCCCGCCAAGTACCAATTCCGCGTGCTGTTTTGGGGCGTGTTTGGGGCAATCTCGTTGCGAGGCGCATTCATTTTTGCCGGTGTCGCTTTGCTTGATGCGTTCACCGTCACGCTGGCGTTCTTTGGCGCGATCTTGTTGTACACGGCCGGCAAAATGGCTTTCCAAGACGAAACCGAAGTCGACCCAGACAAGTCGATGACGTTGCGCTTCGTCCGCAAATTCATACCCTCAACCGACCAGCTCGACGGGCATCGCATGTTCACCCGCGTCAACGGCAAACGCCTTGCTACCCCACTGTTCGCGGTGCTCGTCCTCGTGGAAGCAACCGACGTTCTGTTTGCGGTGGACTCGATTCCCGCAATATTTGGTGTGACCACCGACGTGTTCATTGTGTTCAGCGCGGTGACCTTCGCCATGCTGGGCTTGCGTGCTCTCTACTTCTTGGTCGGTGGCATGCAAGACCGTTTCCGCTATCTCAACTACGGGCTCGCCGTGATTCTGGCGTTCGTTGGTGTAAAGCTCATCTTGGCATTCACCACCGATGCGTTTTCGTTTCCAAACGATCACTTCCACATTCCCATTGCCATTTCGCTTGGGGTGATTATTGGCGTTCTGGCATTGTCAATTGGCCTGTCGCTGCGAGCGGACCGTAAGGAGCACTCCGTAAACCGATAGCGTGGCGCAACAATGAGCCTCATGGTTTTGGCGACGCAAACAAGCGAGAGCTACGCCAAAATGCATGTCGAAGCATGGCATTGGGTTGCGCTGCTTGCCTTTGTCATTGCCTTGTTGCTCTTTGACTTGTTGGTGTTGCACCGCCGCCCGCATCGCATTGGTTTGCGTGAGGCCGCCACTGAAACGGCCGTGTGGATCTCGATTGGTTTGGCGTTCACCGGGGTCATCTACTTGTTGGCGGCACCGGGGCAAGGGGGCCAAGCC
The DNA here is from genome assembly GCA_964544305.1 of uncultured Iamiaceae bacterium. Lineage (GTDB taxonomy): Bacteria > Actinomycetota > Acidimicrobiia > Acidimicrobiales > Iamiaceae > JAFDWI01. The sequence continues at coordinate 20,901 of CAZJAZ010000031.1, forward strand.
GCAGGTGAATACTTGGGCGCTTTTCTGATCGAACAAAGCTTGTCCGTTGACAATGTGTTCGTATGGGCCGTGATCCTGGGCTATTTCGCGGTGCCTGCCAAGTACCAGTTTCGGGTTCTGTTTTGGGGGGTGTTCGGGGCGATTGTGTTGCGTGGCGCGTTCATCTTTGCGGGGATTGCACTGATCAAATTGTTTAGCGTGACCCTTGCCGTGTTCGGGGTGGTGCTTCTGGTCACCGCTTTCAAGTTGGCGTTTCAAGATGATTCTGAGGTGGATCCATCTCAGAGCATTGCGTTGCGTCTCGTACGCAAGATTGTGCCTTCTACCGACGAGCTACATGATCATCATTTATTTATTCGTGAGCACGGCAAGCTCCTGGCCACGCCGCTGTTCGCGGTGCTGGTACTTGTCGAGGTCACGGACATCATTTTTGCGTTCGATTCGATCCCGGCGATCTTCGGGGTTACCCAAGACACGTTCATTGTGTTCAGCGCGGTGGTGTTTGCAATGTTGGGTTTGCGGTCGTTGTATTTCGTGGTGGGCGGCATGCAAGATCGGTTCCGCTATCTCAACAACGGCCTCGCACTCATCCTGGCTTTTGTTGGTGTGAAGCTGATCTTCGGTTTCACTTCGGACCGGTTTTCATTTCCGGTCAACGATTTTCATTTGCCAATCGCGGTGTCGTTGGGTGTGATTGTCGGGGTCCTCGCCGTGACGATCATTGCGTCACTCATCGCCGACCATTGCGACGACGCCGCAGCACGACGTGCATCAGAAAAGGACTCCACAGAAACGTAATGTCGATCCAGGTCGTCGGTATGCCATCATCGTTGCCGTGCGGCTCGTACCACGACACTGGAGCAATGAGACCTGGGTGTGTTCGATTCGAGGGCACACCACTCCGGCGGCACAGGTGCGTACGCTCCGGGCATCTGACCGCGGGCTCGGGTTCGACCATGGAGACAATGAACGCTTTGTGCGTTGTGTGCGCTGTGACGCCTGGAATGCGGTGCCTCAACCAACCGCCAACGACGCACCCGAGTATCTACCAGACATCGATGAACTTGCGCTGCCGCGACGTGGGAAGGCGCTAGAAGAAGCAATCTTGTTGCGAGTTATCGCAATCGATCGGGCCGTTCACAGCATCGGGTTCACGCTGCTTGCCATAGGCCTCGCACTCGTCGAAGTGAACTTGTCAGCCATGCAACGCTTTGGCGCGGACTTGGCGACAAAGCTTGACGGCGCGGTTGCCGAAACCGGACAGCAAGCCAGCCGATCATTTGTGACGCGAAGCTTGCATGAGCTGCTGACGTTGCGCCGAGGCGCAATCGAAGTGCTCTTAGTGACCGCAATTGCGTACGCGGTACTCGAAGGCGTCGAAGCAGTTGGCCTTTGGCGTGAACGCCGATGGGCCGAGTATTTGACCGTTATCGCCACCGTTGGGTTCTTGCCATTTGAGGTGATCGAACTGTCTGAAAAAGTAACGGTGTTTCGCGTGGGAGCGCTCGTCGTGAACATCGCCGTGCTCGTTTGGCTGTTGTGGGCGAAGCGACTCTTTGGTCTACGTGGCGGGGTGGCGCAACTTGAAAATATTGCCCAGGCCGAGCGTGCGGCGATCGTCTCGTCGTTCAGCCCGTAGCAAACGACAAGTCCCAGGGCTGCGCCGCTTCGAGCTCCAGGCCGAGTTGGAGCAACAACGCATCCGCACCAAAATCGCCAGACAACATCGCACCGACCGGCAGATGTGTTGCGTCATCAAATCCCATGGGCAACGTGAGCGAAGGGGTGCCCGCGGCGTTCGCTATGGGGGTGAAAGGCATCCACACGGCGACTCGTTCAAGGAGCGGTGCAAAGTCAACGTTTGCTCCTAAGTAGCCAAGCTCGGGGGGAATCGTTGCCAGCGTCGGGCTGAGCAGCACGTCATAGGTGCGCGACAGATCCGCGACACGTTGGCGGGTTTGACGAAGGCGTTTTGCGACGCCAACAAGTTTGGTCGGGTTTGCTTTGAATGAGGCGGCCATGCCTTGGGAGAACTTGGTGAGCTTTGTCTTGTCATAGTGCGAGCCGTGACCAACACGGGCGGTCCGGGTCGCGGCATAAACCAAGAACCGGTAGTAGAAGATGAAGTCGTCACGAAACTGACCGGGATCAACCGGTGCTTCGGTTTCTTCAACGTGATGGCCAAGTTGTTCAAGCATCGTGGCCGTGTGGGCAAGCGTCGACTTTGTCGGCTCATCCAAGGTGACTTCTCCGGGGATTTCACCAAGCACGCCGATGCGTAGGCGTCGTGAAGGTGGACCGGTCACTTCTCCCATCGGCACCATGCCTCGGGGTTGGTACACGCGTTCCATCTCGGCGTACCAACGTGCCGTGTCACGCACGGTTCGCGTGACGACGCCATCCACCGAAATCGATACGGGCAAATTGCGTTCGTCGGCGTGTCGCCGCAGACGGCCCAGTGTTGGCTTGAGCCCAACGAGTCCACCACATGCGGCGGGTATGCGAATCGAGCCGCCCCCATCGACCGCGTGAGCAATTGGTACGACGCCTGCAGCAACGAGAGCGGCTGATCCTCCCGACGAACCGCCGATTGAATGAGCGGTATTCCACGGGTTGTGGGTTGACTCTCGTTCGGGAAACTCAGTCGACGGGATGAAACCCCACTCGGGCATCGTTGACGTACCAATGATCGTCATACCCATTTCGACCATGTCACGGGCCACCCCTTTGGTGTGTTTTTGGGGTGGCGCATCTGCAAGGGCCGCAGCACCCCACGTGCAAGGAAGGCCCGCGACGGGCACCATGTCTTTGATGAACGTGGGGATGCCGTCAAACGCGCCACGACGGCCACGGCCGGTTGGGAGCTCAACAAGCGCTTGGGCGTAGCGCTCGAACATGACCGCCGCGAGATCATCGTCAACGGCCTTCGCACGCGTGATCGCCGCTTCGACCACCTCGCGAATAGTGAGGTCACCGTTGTCGAGCGCATCAATGATTGCCACAGTGTCAAGTCGGGCAAGCTCGTCGTCATACGAGTTGATCGCCGGCAGACGAGATGCGGGCAGTGTCGGGGTGGACTCGGTCATCAGGCGATGGTACTGCCCGTGCGGCGCAGCGAAATGACGATCACCGCCAAACCAAAGATTGCTGCGCCGCCGCCAACGGCACCGTAACCAAACGCCCCCATCACCACACCGGCAGCCGCACCGCCGACTGCGGCCGCGGTTCCCATGATCACATCGGTTGCACCCTGGACCGCAGGGCGCTCTTCGGGTCCGACCGCCGCGGTCAATTCAGTTGAACCTGACACGAACGTTGCCGACCAACCCAAACCAAGCAGAAACAGCGCGCTCAATAACAAGAACGACCATCCTGCGGCTGACATGGCCGCCATGAGAACCGCAATGGTAAGCACAATGCCACCAAACAGAGCGACACGACGTCCACCGAACCGGTCAACGGCTATGCCGGTCAGAGGTGAAAATGCATACATGCCCGCGATGTGGAGCGAAATGACAACGCCGATCAATTCGAGCCCTGCGTCGCCGTGTTTCATGTGGATTGGCGTCATGACCATGACCCCAACCATGACGACATGACCAAGGGCAACAACGGTCGTGCCAAAGCGGGCTCGACGGTTTTGGCTAAGCACCTGAAGGCCTCGACGAAACGATCCGTCGTGCGATGATGCGACTTGTGGTGCTCCAGCATCGGGCCTATTCGCGTCGCTTTGTGCTTGTTGTGCTCGGGCCACAAGTAGTGGATCGGGCCGCAAGAACCGATTCAGTACGACCAGCGCGGCAACAAACCCGATCATTGAAAATGCGAACGACCCAGCGAGCTCGGGCACGCCGATTATGCGCCCAAACGCACCACCAGGGCCGATTAGGTTCGGCCCGAGGACCGAACCAATCGTGGTCGCCCACACCACAATCGACAGGTCACGGCCTCGGTGCGCTTCGACGGCAAGGTCGGCCGCGGCGTAGCGGGCTTGTGAGTTTCCAGCCGTTCCACCACCAAAGGCGAACATGCCCAACAGCATCAGTGGAAAGCTTTCAAGTTTGGCAGCAATAATCACGGTGATTGCGCCCACAAACGCAAACAGATAGGCAAGTTCAAGACCAACACGCCGCCCGCGTTGTGCCATCCGGCGCGCAACAGGAATCGCAATGAGTGCACCGCCAAGCACCTGGGTTGTTGTCGCCAAGCCTGCGAGCGTTTCTGAACCGGAAAGGTCGTCGGCGAGAAGGACCCCGACCGCAATACCCGCGGACATCCCGACACCGCTGAGGGCTTGTGACACGACCAGGGTGGTGATCGTGCGACGTTGTAACCCTGGCTGGTCAATAATGGGTTCGCACGAGGGCTTGGACGTGGTCAGCGCGCCCGAAGGGACTCGAACCCCCAACCTTCTGATCCGTAGTCAGATGCTCTCTCCAATTGAGCTACGGGCGCGGATCTACTCTAGTGCAAGGCATTGCGTTCGCACGATCCGAAATGTTGCAAGCAGCTGACGACGTGGTCGCATTGATCGTCATGGATTACACGTTCATGCTCATTGGGGCCACAAAAGAAATCTAATGACAGGATGACTCGCAATAGTTAGACTGTTGCGCATGGAGATCCTGCGCACCCCCGACGACCGCTTCACCAACCTACCGGGCTTCTCATTTGCTCCGAACTATGTCGATGTACCTGTCGACGCGGCATCCGAAGCACTTGGCGGCGACGCGACATTACGAGTGCACTATCTCGATGAAGGTCCACGCGACGGACAAATTGTCTTACTAATGCACGGCGAACCGTCGTGGTCCTACCTCTATCGCCACATGATCCCGGTGCTCACGCAAGGAGGATTTCGTTGTATCGCACCCGACCTCGTGGGATTCGGAAAGTCCGACAAACCAAGCAAACAAGACGACCACACCTATGCCCGCCAAGTCGCGTGGATGCGCGCCACCCTGTTCGATCACCTTGACTTGTCCGGCATCACGTTGTTTGCCCAGGACTGGGGCAGCCTCATTGGCCTTCGACTCGCGGCAGAACACACCGATCGATTCGACCGCGTTGTCATCGGCAACGGCGGCCTGCCCACCGGCAACGGGAAGATTTCTGACGCGTTCTTGAACTGGCAGAACTTCGCAAAAACCGCTGATCATTTCCCCATTGGAGGAATCATCAACGGCGGATGCACCAGCGATCTGTCAGCCGAAATCATCGCCGCGTACGATGCGCCGTTCCCCGATGATTCGTTCACATCAGGGCCACGCATCTATCCGGCGCTCGTGCCACTTGCCGCCGACAATCCGGCCACGCCAGACAATCAAGCCGCGTGGGAAACACTTGGTCGATTCACCAAACCTTTTCTGACCGCATTCAGTAACGCTGATCCGATCACGAAAGGCGGCGAACGCATTTTGCAAAGCCACATTCCTGGTGCACAGGGCCAGGCGCACGTCACCATTGACGGTGGCGGCCACTTTCTCCAAGAAGACCGCGGCCCACAACTTGCCCAGGTCATCATTGACTTCATCTCCGCTACCTCGTAAGGCTCGGTGACGCGGTAACAATGAGGGTATGACAATTCCAGACGCGTTCGCCCCCGCTGAGCTTGGGCCCATCACGCTGCGCAACCGCATTATCAAAGCTGCAACGTTTGAAGGGATGACCCCAGAACATGTTGTCACCGATGCGCTCATTGACTTTCACCGTGCGGTCGCCGTCGGGGGGGTCGGCATGACCACCGTTGCCTACCTCGCGGTGTCACGTGAAGGCTGTGGCACCCCCAACGAGATAGCACTCAGTGACAAAGCCATCGACGGGCTCACGCGTCTCACCGAAGCAGTCCACCGAGAAGGCGCCAAAGTCTCGGCTCAAGTCGGGCACGCCGGCGCGGTCGCTGCCGCAACCGGGACAACCGGGCGTTCGCCGTCACGCATCTTTTCGCCACTCGCACTGCGCTTCACCAAACCGCTCACAGACAGTGAAATACGAAATGTCATCAACGATTTCGCGAACGCCGCCGAGATCGTTGCCCGCGCTGGCTTCGATGCGATCGAAGTGCATTTCGGACACGGCTATCTTCCCAGTGAGTTTCTGTCGCCAAAGCTGAACCGACGCAAAGACCAATGGGGCGGGTCGCTTGCGAATCGCGCCCGATTGGCACGCGAGATCGCTCAAGCCGTGCGCGCCAAAGTCGACGGGAAGCTCGCGGTCCTTGCCAAACTCAACATGTCAGACGGAGTTGCCGGTGGATTCTGGGTTGACGAATCTGTTCAGGTTGCACAATGGCTTGGCGAGGATGGAACCCTTGACGCGATCGAATTAACTGGCGGTTCATCGTTGCAGAATCCCATGTATCTCTTTCACGGCGATGCCCCGATCAAAGAACTTGGCGCGACCTTTCCCGCGGTGTTGCGCCCCGGTTTTCGCCTCGCCGCTGGTCGATTTATGCGCACCTACCCCTACGAAGAGGCCTATTTCGCACCCATGGCACGCCAGTTTGTTGACGCCGTCAACCTCCCGATTGTGTTGCTCGGCGGAATCAACAACCGGGCCACCATCGACCAAGCAATGGCACAAGGGTTCAGTTTCGTGGCCATGGGCCGGGCGTTGCTTAGAGAACCTGACCTCGTCAATCAGATGGCAAAGGATCCAACCCGAGAGGGCCTGTGTATCCATTGCAATAAGTGCATGGCAACGATTTACTCAGGCACGAGATGTGTGCTCGTCGAGGGCACCGAAAAATAGGAACTTTTCACTAGTCCGTTTGACCCATTTGGACTACACTAGGCAAAGGGAGTCGGGCGGAAATTCGGCTCAACAGTTCCAACTGAAATGCCGTTGAATTATGACAGACGTTTTTCGCCAAGGGATGAGGGGGGCAGACATGACAAACGACGGGCCTGCCACGTCACTCAAAGTTGGCGATGACGGCTTTTTTAAAGCAATCGTCGAAACTTCCGTCGACCCATTTGTTGTCGTTGATGCCGACCTGATCCTTCGGTATGCATCGCCGTCAATCGAGCTTTTGCTCGGGTGGCCACCATCCGATTGGATTGGCAGGAGCATCGCGGAACTCCTTGACCCGGAAAGCCTGGAAGTTGCGCTCCAAGGGATCGGCGAGCTCGTCCTCGCTCCAACTGAAGATTCGTGGGTGGGGGCACCTGTTCGCATCCATTTGCTCACCGAATGGAACGACATCATTCCCGTCGACGTCATGGCTCGAGAGACCGCGCGCACCGGCGTCGATGGCTACGTCGTACAGATTCATCGCGCCGCGGCAACCCAAGCGCTCAATAACGCCGTCGATACGATCCTCGAGGGCGAAGATCTCGATCACGCGCTCTTGCAACTCACCACGCTCATTGAACATGACATCACCCGCACATCGGCTGTCCTTGGAAGCAGCTGGGATGGTGACCGTTTCGAACACATCGCTGGACGTTGCGAGATCCTCAACCTTGATGATCTGGCCGACGACGACCTGAATGCCATTCGCTATGCCATGCGCTCGGGCCGCAAGGTGATCGACATTTTCGAGCGATTGTCACCACAAACCCGCGCTGCCGCAAACGCAATCGACATGCATTCGTGTTGGTGTGCCCCGGTCATCGGCGACGATTTCGATGCGGCGCTTTTCATTTGGCATACCGAACCCGGGCCGCCCGGTGTTATTTATCAAGTGGATATCCAGCGTTCGGTGAACCTCACCCGTCTCGCGCTGCAATGGTCAAGCCAACAACGACGTCTGGCCTATGAGGTTTCGCACGATCAGCTCACCGGGCTCACCAACCGAGCCGAGTTCCAAAATCAACTCGACGCGACAACCGGTCGACCGCGGGCCGTGCTGTTTTGTGATCTTGATGATTTCAAGCCGGTGAACGAACGTTTTGGTCATCGCGTTGGCGATGCGGTACTCAGCGCCGTCGCCGGACGCATGAGCGGCGTATGCCACGACTGCACCGTTGGCCGCCTCGGCGGCGACGAGTTTGCGGTTCTGCTCAACAACGCGCAGAGTCTGTCTGAGGCGCTCGACATCGCGGCGCTTGTGACCGACGCGTTAGCAACACCGATCGTTGTGGATGGACATTCCGCACAGGTCGGTGTCACCATCGGCGTTGCCTTTGACCCAACAGGAACAGCGCCGTCCGACGTCCTCATGGATGAGGCCGATCGGCTCTTGCTTTCAGGGAAATCCAAAGGCAAGAACCAGGTGTTGTCGATCACACTGGATGGCTAATCGAAGGACTACTGGTAGACGACTTCGGCTTCCAAGGATCCATCATCACGTTCAACCATGACCATGCGGGTCATGCAACACATGCAATAGACCCGATCTCCCACCCGATACTCGCGTTGTGACCGCACCACAACTTTGCACACCGGACAGACCACTTCGTTCGGCGCCAGCTCGTCGCCTTCGCCGTTCCATACCCGGTAGAACTTGCGCCAGCGCTTGGGTACTTCTTTGAAGCCGGTGTCTTCAAGCTCGTAGCGACGCCGTGGCGCTTCAACACTGGTTGCTGTATCTGCTTCTGGAGGGGTGGTCATGGTGTTATTCCCAATCGTTCAACTGCGGCCAGGTAATCCCGGCCGAGTGACGGCTCATCGTTTCGTTGCAATCCAAGGTCGCGATAGACACCTGCAAATGACCCGAGCACTAACGGATCAAGCTCGGCACGAACGTCCGCCAATTTGGCACGATCATTCGGATCCTGCGCCAAGCTGCGGCCAAGCTCGTTCTCGCCGAAGCCCAAGTGGCGCCGTTCGTCCGCGACGACACCTTGGAGCACCTGCTTGGTGATGGGATCGGCAATCGACTCGTGAAAGCGAAACACGGTGTCTTCCATCGATTCGAGCAGCACGTTCTGGGCAAAGATTGCGGCCACGTAGTCGCAGCGATCAACCAACGTGTTGAGATGTTCTCGAAACAATTGGAGTTCCGGCGTGGCACGTTTCCGCACTTCGGATTCGGGGTCCACCACCCCGAGGTCATCCAGTCGCCGAAGGAAGACCTCAAGGTGGCGGGCCTCGTCGGCAACTTGAGTTGCCAAGAAGATCCGTGCATGATGGTTCGGGGCAAGACGAACGAGACCGCTCGAAACTTCCAACGCGGCGGCCTCACCCACGCAGTAGTTACAGAGGGTGGTGATGAGGCCATCGATCTCTGCTGGATCAGTGACCTCATCAACGAGTTGGGGGTCGGCCCCAAACGGCCGCCCCTCGAGATAACCCTCAACCGCCTCAAACCAGTACGAGAACGAATGGACCTGACGGAGCAGCTCCTCGTCTGCGATCTGGTGCGGCTCAGATGCGGCTGCGACGTCGGTCATCACGCGGGCACCGGTTCGTGGTACTCCAAACCGATGCGGCCGAGTCGGGTCTTGAACTCGCCAAGCACAGTAGCTCCAAGGAGAGCCTCCATGTCCGCGGTTGAAGCCGAGAGCAAGTCAGTTCCATGGAAGTTCATGGAACTGACTTGCTCGCCCGCCGAACCCATCCGAGCCCGTTCGTCGTCAATGGTTGGTCCGGCACCAGAAAAGATGTCCGAGAACGCCGCGAGCATGTGATAGCTCATCTCTCCTTGCATCCGTTCCACATCGGCTTTGCGTTCGGGATGATCGCTGATCAGCGACCCAATTCGGTTCTCACCGAACCCAACATGACGGCGCTCATCAGCGATGGTGCCAGCTAAAGTCTGTGCGAACTTCGGGTTGAGTTCATCTGACGTTGCTTTGAGCAGTTCAAACACCGAGAACGCCATGCCTTCCAACACGATGTTCTGCCCGACGACACCGGCGATGAAGTCACCCGCATCAACTTTTTCAAGCAGCGTCTCTGCAAATCGAACCAAGTGCGGATTTGCGAACAACTCGACCGTCGAGTTCACGTCTTCCTTCTTGACGCCAAGGTCAATGAGACGCTGCGTGAAGATCTCAACATGCCGTGCCTCGTCAAG
>CAZJAZ010000031.1:30961-32446 GCA_964544305.1 uncultured Iamiaceae bacterium
GACATTCACCAAACCCTTGTGAGGACTACAGATGGCAACCTTTGATGTGAAAATGGTCATCCTCTCGACCGACGATTTGGACGAGTCAATCGCCTTTTACAGCGACACGTTGGGCATGCCGCTCAAGTTTCGTGACGGCGGCCACTTCGCGGCGCTTGATGGCGGTTCGGTCACGTTGGCGCTTGCGACGTCGGTTGATCACCCAATGCCGGGCAAAGTTGTCCCAGGCATCAAGACCGATGACGTTGACGGAGCAGCCGCCGCGATCGAGGCCAACGGTGGCGCAATCGTCAAAGGCCCCTACAACGACGAACACGAACGTCGCGCAGTCGTCTACGACCACAAAGGCAATGGGCTGGTTTTCTACAGCCCACTTCCTCGCTAGAAGCGTTACCAGCCGACCTCATCGCAGCCGGTGTGGTCGGCTGGTTCGATCTGAAGAGTTGCATGTCCGATCTCGAATCGATCGTGTAACAGGTCGCGTGCAACATCGAGCACGGCGTGACTGTCGGCTCCAGCTTCAATGGTGAGATGGACCGAGGCGGTATCCATCCCAGAGGTCAACGTCCAGATATGCATGTCATGGACGTCAATGACGCCATTGATGCTTTGTAAGGAATTATGCACTTCATCAAGATCAATTCCCACTGGGGCGGCTTGCAACAATATCCGCAGCGATCGTCCGCCTAGGTGCCAGGCACGCGGCACAATCCACAACCCAATTGCGACACCAAAGACAGCGTCCGCCCATGTCCAACCAAACGCTTTGAGCAGTATTGCCGCGACAATCACACCCGCAGAACCGACCATGTCGGCGAGCACTTCGAGCGCGGCGCCTTCGACGTTCAGGCTCTCGCTGGCCCCTTCACGGAGCACCAAATACGCGATCACGTTCACGACAAGACCGATAATGGCCACCACCAGCATCGGTGTACTCGTCACGTGCGCAGGCGAGTTGATGCGACGGACCGCTTCGATCAACACATACAACGCCACCCCAAACAACAACAACGCGTTGCAAAACGATGCAATGATTTCAAGGCGATACAGCCCGTACGTGTGGCTTGTTTGGTCGGATCGTTTCGCATGGCGTGCAGCCAACGTGATTGCAGCCAACGCCATGGCGAGACCAACGACGTCGGTGAGCATGTGGCCCGCATCAGACAAGAGCGCGAGCGAGTTTGAGGTGAACGCGGTGACGACTTCAACAACCAGAAACGCGGTCGTCAATCCAAGAACGACGGCGAGACGCTTGACGTGGCGCGCTCCGGATCCCATCGGCACATGGCTGTGGGAATGATCGTGGCCACCCATCTACAAGACCGTTCGGAAACGAATCCGATTCGCGTTTGCGCGTTCGTCCACGCGTCAGACAGTAGTGCCGCACGGGAAGCGAGACGCGAAGATCCCGCCCGACGCGCATTGCCGGACGGGATCAATGCAACAAGGGTTACGAAGTTGGTAATGAATTGGGGGTCGGCACTT
>CAZJAZ010000032.1:0-27372 GCA_964544305.1 uncultured Iamiaceae bacterium
CCCGCGAAGAAGGCCCCTGCGAAGAAGGCCCCTGCGAAGAAGGCCCCTGCGAAGAAGGCTCCCGCGAAGAAGGCCCCTGCGAAGAAGAGTCGCTGAATCACCTTTGCGCACCGGGTCGGACCGTTGATCTGACAGACTGGCCCGGTGCGAATCGCAACTTGGAACGTCAACTCACTCAAGGCTCGGTGGGAACGAGTTGAAGCTTGGCTGTGCGATCTGCAACCTGATGTGTTGTGCATGCAAGAAACAAAGCTTGCGGACGATGCCTTTCCCCATGAAGAGTTTCATCGACTTGGCTACGAGTCCGTCCACCACGGACAAGGCCGCTGGAATGGCGTGGCCATTGTGTCGCGAGTCGGTATTGATGATCCACTCAGTGGTTTTGGTGGCGACGTCGAACCGGATTCTGATGCCAGGATCCTTTGGGCAACGTGTGCGGGAATCCGGATAGCAAGCGCGTACGTACCCAACGGTCGCGCCCTTGATGACGCCCACTATCAATACAAGCTCTCCTGGCTCGCTCGTCTCCATCAGGTCCTTTCCACAAGCCATAGCCCAACGGATGAATTGATCGTCGCGGGAGACTGGAACATCGCGCCTGATGACCGTGACGTTTGGGACCCACAGGCTTTTGTCGGCTTGACCCATACCAGCGCTGCCGAACGCAATGCGTTGGCCCTGATCGAACAGTGGGGTCTGAACGACGTGTTCCGAATGTGCCACGATGAATCAGGCTTGTATTCGTTTTGGGATTACCGCGGCGGTGATTTTCACCGTCGCCGTGGAATGCGTATCGATCTCATTGAAGCCACGCAACCGGTGGCGCAACGGACGCAAAGTGTGCTCATTGATCGCAATGCTCGTAAGGGTGAACGACCATCTGATCATGCGCCAGTCATTCTCGACTTGGTCGACTAGATGTTGACGTCGCTTGACGAACACCAGCTGCTTGTGTTCTGGATTCAACTCGGTGCATTGGTTGGACTTGGTCGTGTGCTCGGAGCACTGTTACGCCGCATTGGTCAACCAAGTGTTATCGGTGAACTCGGTGCAGGTCTGATTTTGGGTCCATCGGTTTTTGGGCAGCTTTGGCCCGCTGGGTTCCATTGGTTTTTGCCCAACGACAATATGCAAGGCGCGGCACTCGTTGCGGTGTCGTGGATCGGCGCAGCTCTGCTCTTGGTTGTCACCGGATTTGAAACAGACTTGGAGCTCATTGCCCGATTCAAACGAGCGACCGCCTGGGTAGCTATTGGCAGTCTCGTCTTGCCCTTTGGAGCAGGTCTCGCCATCGGCTTTGCTCTTCCCAAGCGTTTTATCGGTCAACCGGACGAGCATCTCGTCTTTGCACTTTTTATCGCAACAGCGCTCAGCATTTCGTCACTTCCGGTGGTCGCCAAGATTCTTGGTGAAATGCGGCTACTGCGACGAAATTTTGGGCAGATCAATTTGGCGGCGGGCATGGCGAACGACGCCGCGGGGTGGATCTTGCTTGGGGTCATCTCTGGTCTCGCTGCATCGGGCACCCTTTCTGTATCGAACGTGCTGCTCACCATTGGTGGCATGGTTGTGTTCTTAGCCGTCGCCTTTCTTATCGGACAGCCCCTCACGGACGGTCTGCTCAAACGCACCAGAACCGGTGAATCGGGTGCCCATGGGGCGTTAACGGTTTCAGTGCTTGTGATGCTCGGTTTTTGCGTGTTTGGACAGTTCATGGGAGTCGAAGCGGTGCTTGGCGCGTTCGTTGCGGGCATCTTGTTGGGGCGGTCGAGATTTCAACATGACGATGTGCGTGATCGGCTTGAATCACTCACCATGACGCTATTTGCTCCGTTGTTCTTTGCAACCGCTGGCTTGCGCGTTGATCTCAGTCTGCTCTCAGAACCTGAAGTGTTGGTGTGGGCGTTGATCGTGATTGCGGTTGCGAGTGTGGCCAAATTTGCCGGCGCTTTTGCGGGCGCAAAGTTTGCGGGAATGTCAAATAGAGAAGGTGCCGCTCTTGGCGCTGGCCTCAATGCCCGTGGCGCCATGGAGGTGATCATCGCGACGGTTGGTCTTGGAATTGGCGTCTTGAATGACGCCGCATACACGGTGATTGTGCTGATGGCCATGGTGACGTCGATGGCTGCCCCGCCGAGTCTTCGTCTGGCCGTGCGCAACTTTGCGGGAAGTGACGAGGAGAAGGCCCGTCTTGACCAGGAAGAAAAACTGTCAACAAACCTTGTGGTGAAGGATCGGCGCTTGTTGTTGCCGAGCCGAGGCTTGCCGAATTCAATCGTGGCCGCACAGGTCTTGCATTTGGCGTGGCCTACCGATGCGCCAGTTACCGTGTTGTCAGTCGGTAATGATGAGCCAAAGTCGACGAGTATCGACGCGGTGCTCAATGTTTTTGATGGGCGAGATACTGAGGTGCGTCAGGTTGCAGATCGTGACGCGGCAGCGGCGATTTTGGACGAGGCAAGGCTGGGCTTTGGGGCAATCGGGCTTGGCGTTGTTGACACCCCACGCCCTGGACAGCTCCTGTCCGCGGTCGCAGATGGGGTACTTGCCAGGTCGCAACTACCAATGGTGGTGGTGCGGCGGGCCCGTCACCAGCTCACCCCGCTTCCCAGTTTCTTTACGCGTTGTGTCGTTCCGGTGTCGGGAACGAAACAATCGCGTGGTGCACAAGAAGTCGCAGGTAACTTGAGCGCGCAGCTTGGCACCGAACTTCTCTTGATCCATGTGGTCAGTCGTGGTGATCAAAGCGATGCGGATCGACCGGGGATGTCGATGCTCTCGCAAGCTGAAGCATACGTTCAAGACCTTGGAGCGACGGCGCGTACGTTGCTGCGCCACGGTGTTTCCGTGGCTGACGAGCTTGTGCATTTGGTTGAGCGTGAAGAGGCCGATCTCGTGATCATTGGCGCCACGCCGCGACAACTCGACGAGCGCGTCTTTCTCGGACACACCATCGAGGAAATGCTGGCGCGATGCGACGCGACCATTGTGGTTGTCACGGTGCCCGACGAAGCCCCCGAAGCGGGAGTAACTCAGGGTACGTAGCGTGGAATTGCTTCGGCCTGCGCTTCAAGTTCGCGGCGCAATCCATCAAGTAGCGCCCGCTCAACCTGGTTCGCGACAAGTGGTGCTCGCACATGGAGTTCGGTAGCGACGCTTCGCTTGGTCATATTTTCTGAAATCGTCGAGATGACCGACCGGCCATTACACCGGAGTCGGTCGGCATAATGGTCGGGCAGAATTGTGAATGCAATGCGGCCAGTTGCGAGGTCATGTTGGGAACTCTGCACCCAGGTGAGCCGTTCGGGTTGCAAAATGGCGCGTGCAGCCGCGTTCAATTCACCGGTAAAGGCATAACGAATCTTGAGTGTCACCCGGTCGCCTTGTTCAAGGTGATCAACAACTTCGACCGCTTGAACATCTTCGCTGGAGTCGCGCCCTACGTAGAAGCGAGGGTCGGCGAGCACTTCGGTGACCGACGGCGCGCTGGCTGCAATTTCTTGGCTATCGACGGACTTCATGTGTTGGCTCCGATTGTTTCAATGATGTCGTTGCCGAATCGGCGAACCATTGACGGGCCGAGCCCGTCAATTGCAGCGAGTTCTTCCACGGTACTCGGGCATATGCGAACAAGGTCAGAAAGGACCTGGTCTGGCAATACCACATTGACCGGTACGCAAGCAGCACGTGCCTGGACGCTACGCCAGTGATGCAGACGTGCGGTAAGGCTGCGCGGTGCTTCTTGGGTCTGCGCGGTCACCTTTGAGGGGGGACGTTGCGAAGGTAGGGGTGGCGCGGCGATATCAGCGACCCACCGCGACGGTGACCGTTGCACCTTTGTTTCGCCGAAATTTCGAGTTGCTGCCCAAGTCAAATGCAACGTCTTGCGAGGTCGACTGAGCGCCACATAGAGCAGACGGCGTTCTTCTTCAAGCGCCTCGTCGGACTGGGCACGATAGTGCGGCACGTAGCCTTCTTCGAGACCGGCGAGATGAACGATCGGCCACTCAAGGCCTTTTGCTGCGTGAAACGTGCACAAAACGACCGCATCGGTATCTGTTTGCTCATGCTGACGTCGATGGGGAATACCAACCGTGTCAAGGGCATGTTCGATGGTAATGAGTTGCATTTGAGTTCGAGCCAGAACGGCCTGCGAACGCCAGTGCGTGCCAGGTAGATGCTCGGCGCGAAGGTGACGTGCGATGAGGCGTGCTTCGGAGGCTTCATCGTCACACTTGTGGAATATTGGAGCTTCGTTGATGCGCGCATGATTTCCTTGCAGTGCCGCATCGGCAAAGTCCACCACACGTTCATTGCTGCGGTAATTTGTCGTGAGTTCAACGATGTGTGCACCGGGATAGCGTGCAGCGAAATCAACCAGAAAGGTTGGGTCGGCCCCATTGAAGCCGTAGATCGCCTGATTGGCATCACCCACAACACAAAGGTCAACCCTTCCCGCCAACAGACCGTCAAGGAACGCTTGTTGAAGCGGGTTGGTGTCTTGATATTCGTCGACAAAAAAGTGACGAAACTGCCATTGCTGAGCGCGGGCAAAAACAGGATCGCCGTGCAATACGCGGACTGATTCGGCCAGAAGGTCATCAAAGTCGAGAACGTTTCGTTGACGCTTCTGGGTGGCGTAGAAGTCATAGATTTCTGCGACGTGGGACAGGTCGATGCCAGGAGCGCGCTGGGCACGTTGTGCCGAGGCAGCATAGGAAGGTGGGGCAATGCCATGGGACTGGGCCCATGCAAACTCAACGAGTAGCGCGCTGGCGTGGCGGCGATCTTGTACGGACAATCCCCGGTGAAGAAACTCGTGAGGATTGTCAAGCACGTTGGGCGCGGGGCGTTGGTGCTGGACCGCGTGATCAACGAGCAAACGCCGGGCGATGGCATGGAACGTTGCGGTCGTGGGAATATCTCGTCCAAGGAGATGCGAGAGTCGTTCTCGAAGTTCGCCAGCAGCTTTCGTTGTGAAGGTGATTGCAAGGGTGCGCCGTACGTCAAGGTCGCCGGACGCCGCACGTCGTGCGATCCGGCGGGCAAGGACCAAGGTTTTCCCTGATCCCGCCTTTGCGATGATGCATAGCGGGTTCGTTGGGTGATCGATTGCTTCTTGCTGTCGCGCATCAAGTGCATTCAGCGCTCCATCAATCACCATGCGCTCAAGGTAGCGCCGAGTAGGGTGAGGTCGTGGCCTTTCCTCGAAAACTTCTCAATGAAGGTGAAGAACTTGTTCTTGACCTCAAGCCGCACTGGATCTACGTGTTGCCTTGCGTTTCGAGCTTGGTTGTGGCGGTCGTCGCCGGAATCATCGTGATTTCGCTCAGCAAAGGAACCCTCAAGACCATCCTGGGGCCGGTGGTTGGCGTCGCACTCTTGGTGATAATTGTCTGGTTCATCGTGCGGTATCTCCAATGGGTGACGACACAGTTTGTGGTCACGGGCGATCGAATTATTTCGCGCCGCGGTGTGCTGTCGAAAGCTGGGATTGAAATTCCTCTTGAGCGCATCAACACGGTGAAGTTCAACCAACGCCTTATTGAGCGCATGGTGGGCGCAGGGGATCTCACGATCGAATCCGCAAGTACAAACGGGAGCGAATCGTTTACGAATATTCGTCATCCTGACAACGTGCAACGCGAGATCTATGTGCAAATGGAAAAGAATTCGCATCGTCCATACAAAGAACTTGGTGATCAAACGGCGCAAGCACTTTCACAGTTTGCTGGCGGCGGCGGTGGAATGAGCGTCGCCGAACAGCTTGAAAAACTAGACGAACTGCGACGCAACGGTGTGCTGAGCGAGGCAGAGTTTCAGGCGCAGAAATCTCGACTACTTCGTACGTGACTTGAACGAAACCAATTCCGGGCATCCACAAAGGTGGGCAATTCTGGGTGTGCTGTGCGCTGCGCTCAGCATCATCATTATTGACGAGACAATTCTCTATGTCGCCTTACCGGTGATGTTTCGCGAGTTGGAGGCCTCAAACGCACAGATGCAGTGGGCGGTCGATGCGTATGTTGTCATTTACGCGGCTTTGCTCTTGCCTGCAGGAAACCTTGGCGACCGTTATGGGCGTCGAACGTTCTTGCTGATCGGGCTCGCGATCTTTGGGGTGGGCTCAATTGGTGCGGCCTGGGCGCCTGCCCCGATGGAGCTCATCGTCGCACGATCAGTGATGGCGGTCGGTGGTGGACTCATTATGCCTCAGACACTTTCGATCTTGTCCGAAGTGTTCCCAGAAGATCAACGTGGCTTTGCCATTGGTGTGTGGAGTGGAGTGGCGGGAATTGGCATTGTGGCCGGACCGCTCGTGGGCGGCGTCTTGGTTGAACATTTTTGGTGGGGTTCAATTTTCTTGGTCAACGTGCCAGTCATTGTGGTGGCACTAATTTCGTCGGTGTTGTTGTTGCCAAATCATCGCGACGCGAGCGCGGCACCCGCTGACGGTAAGGGTGCCATACTTGGGGTGTTCGCACTGCTCGCACTTTTGTGCGCGATTATCGAAGCACCGGGTCGAGGCCTTGGCGATCCAGTGGTGTTTGGGAGTGCGCTCATTGGTGTGTGCGCTGCCTTTGCATTTGTGCAAGTTGAACGTTCGCAAACTCAGCCGATGTTGGACTTGGCGGTGCTCCGGATGCCACGAGTCGTCGTCTGTGGGGTGGTCATTCTTGTCACGTTTGGGGCCTTACAAGGCACCAGCTATGGCTTCACGCAATATTTGCAATTCGTGCAAGGTCGAAGCGCCTTGCAGGCCGGTCTCATTTTTGCACCCACAACAATCGGGTGGAGTCTGACGTCACCATTGAGCCCGCGGCTCGTCCGTCGATTTGGCGTGCGCAGCATCTTGGTCGTGACATTGCTGGCGAACGCGCTGTGTTACGCGCTGTATGCCGTGTTCGCGGCGAATGCCCCGCTGTGGATGTTGTTGACGCTTTGTGGTGTGCAGGGCGTGGCAATGGGTATTTGCATCACGCCGGTGACGGACTTGCTCATGGGCGCGTTGCCCCAGGCGCGTGCAGGAGTGGCATCCGCGCTCAACGATGTCGCGCGCCAAGTTGGTGGCGCAGTTGGTGTTGCTGTTCTTGGCGCAATTCTTGCCGGCGTGTTGAGTGCGCACCTTGGAAGCAACGCCACTGAGCGATTTGGCGATCTGTTTACTGCTGGTCGCGATACGTCGGATGCGAAAGAGGCGCTCGTCGCCGGTTATCGCTGGGTGATGAGCCTTGGTGCACTCACCATTCTCGTGGCGGTGCCAATCGTGTGGCGCTCGAGGGGGATTGGCTCACGTGCTGGCAATGTCGGTCGCGATGCGAGCGCCTCGTGACGGTTCGACCCGAGTCGCAAATGGGATCGCATCGGGTTCGGCTAAGGCGACAATGCATCCACCGAAGCCCGCTCCAGTTAGACGGGCGCCGTGTACGCCAGGTGTGGCAGACAACTTGTCAACGATGTCGTCCATTAGGTGAGTCGATACCTCAAAGTCGTCGCGCAGCGATAGGTGCGATGCGGTCATGATCTCGCCAGCTTCGTTCCAGTCGCCCCGCCGAAGCGCCTTTGCAAAGTCAAGGACACGGCGGTTCTCAGTGATCACGTGACGTGCCCGCTTTTGCAATAGCGGGTCATTGAGTGTCGCAAGGTCGTCGATTGTTGCATCTCGCAATGGACCGATCATCGTTTGGACTTGCTCACATTGCGTTCGGCGTTGCGCATATTCTGAACCAGCAAGCGTGCGAGATTGACCGGTGTTGATGACACAGATGTCTGCGCCGGACGCGATTGGCACGTCAAGCACTTCATTTGAGGTGCAGTCGATGAGCAACGCGTGACCGCGTGTGCCGAAAACCGATGCGATCTGGTCCATGAGTCCACACGGAACGCCAACGGCGTCATGCTCGATGCGCTGCGCGCACTTTGCGAGTTCCATGAGAGAACCATCGAAGCCGAGTGCGAGACAGAGGGCGATCTCAAGGGCGGCGCTTGACGAGAGGCCTGCTCCAATGGGGAGCGTTGTGGTGATGGTGCCGGTAAACCCAGTGGTTGGTTTCACTTGTGCGATCGCAGCGGCGACGTAGCGTTGCCATCCGCTTACGGTCGAAGGATCAACCGGTGTGAGCCCAAATTCTGTGGTGGTGTCGTCGAGCCCTGACGTGATGGCGATTTGGTCCCCGCCGTGTTCGCCTTCAATGGTGGTGCCCCACTCGAGTGCGATCGGCAAGCACCAGCCACCGGTGTAGTCGGTGTGGTCGCCGATCAAGTTCACGCGCCCTGGGGCAAAGGTGCGAATGGTTCCGGGACTGGTCATGACAGTGCTCCACGAGCGCAAGCCTTGCGAAGTGCATGGGCAGCATGCAAGGGATCAACAGAATTGATGAGGGTACCGCTTCCAAGCTCAGCAGCAGCAACATAGCGGCTCACTCCGGGTGCGCGCAGATGCGGCATGATCTCAATGTGGAGGTGGGCAAGCGGCCATGTCGCGCCATCGCAGGGACGTTGGTGCATCCACCACATGTAAGGGGTCGCTTCGCCGAAATGCCGGTCGAGCCCGAGAAAAACTTGTTGAATCAACTTGGAGAGGTCGTTTCGCATGGTGGCGTCAAGTTCGCTGAGGCTTCCGATGTGGCTGCTTGGGGCCAACACCATTCCATAGGGATGTCCTGACGCGGATGGCACCCATGCTCTCCATGTTCCAACTTCCGCGACGAGTTGATCGCTGGCAATTGGTTCGCAGAGGGCGCATGTGCCTCTGGAGGCAGCGAGTTCAAGTTCGTTGCGGGGGACTGCTGGAACTTCTGTGTACGCGTAGATTTGGCCATGAGGGTGGGGAATTGTCGCACCAACTTGTGCACCGCGATTCTCAAAAATGAGGACGTAGTCGACATCGTCCCTGGCGGCGAGGTCACCGGTACGTTGGGTCCACAGATCAACCACTTTGGTGATCTGTTGGATGGGCATTGAACCGAGCGATGCGTCGTGGTCTGGGGAAAACAACACGACTTCTGCTCGATCGTCACACAATGATGGCCAGCGGTTCGCGAATGCTTTGACGTCATAGGGCTCGAGTGCTTCGATGCCACCAATACAAAATGGACATCCGGAGGTGGGGAGGTTCGGGCGCTCTTCGCGTGCGGGAACCACGATGACGGTGGTCCCGGTCAATGGGTCGACGCGGGTGTCGTCGCTCATCGGGTGAGTTCCGAAACGTGGCGTTGCAGCACACCTCGATCACCTGCGTGGAGGCCTTCAATCAGTCGTCGGTAGGCGCGCCCACTGTGGTGTCCCATCGCGTCGGTCGATGACCAGGTATTTCCTCGTGCCCGGTCAACGTGGAAAATGCCAAAGCATGGTTCGTACGAGCCCCACTCGTAGTTGTCGGCAAGGGTCCAATGAAAGTACCCGCCAATGTTGACACCTCGGTCAATGGCATCGACCAGTTCGGCGAGATGTGCTTGTAAATATCGAGGACGATTCCATCCGTCAATACGGGCAACTGACTGTCCATTCTTCTTGCGGTTGCACAGTCCATTCTCGACAACCCAAATTGGGCGACCATCGGTGCTCAACAGGTCAAGGTACGTGCCGAATCGCTGTGGGTCGACCGGGTCGTCCCACAGTTGGCGATCAACAAACCAGTGGCGGCCGCCAGCACTTTGGTGTCCGGGTAAGCGAAAATGTGACGACACCTTTGGGTTGTAATAGTCAGTTTGGAGGTGATCGAGGGTTGAGACGTGTGGACTGGCATACACCGCGTCCACGGTGCGTGGAAACGCACGATCGAGGTCAACGTAACGCTTCGTTACCCAGCGCATGATGCGTTCGTTTGGCAATGCCCCCTCATAGCGGGCCCGTCGAGAAGCAAGCCATTGGCGCAACTCGGGGCGTTCAACTTCGTGAACCTTGGCTTCCAAAATGTCTGTGGCGAGACGTTCGAGACCATAGGTAGAAAACGCAAACCCATTTGTTGCCACCACAGCGTCGGGTCGAACTCGGTGAATCGCGTGGTAAGCGCCGACGTGCGCGGCAAGCAGGTGGTCCATGGCTCGAATCGCACTGCGCACGTCTCCGGTTCGTGCGGGGGGAAAATCACCGGTCACGTACGTTTGTAACGCGTAAATATTCCATTCGTTGATGGTGACGAAATAGCGGACTCTTTTCGCAATTCGTTCCGCGATCAACGACGCCCAGTGAGCAAAGCGCTCCGGAGAGGTGGGCTTCAGCCAAAAGTCTTCTCCAGCCCAGGCGGGATGCGTGAAATGATGCAAAGTGACCAGCGGTTCGAGGCCTCGCTCATGACACGCGTCAATGATGTCGATATAGCGCACGAGCGCCTCGTCGTCGATCTCTCCATCAGCGCGTTCACAGCGTGCCCATTCAATAGATAGACGAAACGCGTTGCACCCAAGCGCGACGACTTGGTCGAGCTGTGCTTCGTAGTCGTTCCAAAAGTTGAGCGCAACCCCAGATGGTTCGACACGGCCCAACTGTTCAAACCGCAGCCAGTTATTTAACGGTTCATGTCGGCCGTTGTATCCACCTTCAATCTGAAAGCCGGCGGTTGCAACACCAAAGTGAAACCCGTCGGGCAGCACAGAATGCGGGTGCGTGTCATCCACGCAGTCGAGTTTGGCATATGTTGTGCGTTTGACCGTACCGGCTTCTGACGATGAGGATGACCCTATGCCTTTTGCAAACAACGGGGACGTCACACTTTGCTATGAACAATGGGGGCCCGCTGATGGCGTGCCATTGCTCTTGATCATGGGTTTGTCGGCCCAAATGATCGCGTGGGACGACTCGCTCATGGAGAACTTTGTCGCCCACGGGTTCTGTGCGGTGCGCTATGACAATCGTGATGTGGGCAAGTCGACGTGGTTTGATCACGCACCCGTTGACATTGAACAAGAGATTTCCAATTTCCTGACCGGTCAGCCTCTTGGGGTGCCGTATTCAATTGAAGACATGGCAGATGATGCGGCGGCCATTTTGGATGCGTTGGGTTGGCAGAGCGCACACATTCTCGGTGCGTCAATGGGCGGAATGATTGCGCAGTCATTTGCGATTCGTTATCCGCAACGAACACGGTCGTTGACGTCTGTCATGTCAACGACGGGCGATCCTGATGTGGGCCAACCGCAACATCAAGCATTAGAGGCACTCTTGGCGCAGACGGGCACGACCCGAGACGAAATTATTGACGCGGGTGTCGAGGTTGGCAGAGTCATCTCTTCACCGGTCCATTTCGATCCGGAGGCTGAGCGTGAACGAGTCATTCGCTCCTATGAACGTGCCAATCATCCGGAAGGGGTCGTGCGCCAACTCATTGCGATTCTGACGCAACAGCCTCGCACTGAAGACCTCCGCAAACTTGACGTTCCCGCGCTGGTGGTACACGGCAAACTCGATCCCTTGGTCGATCGAACCGGTGGAGTTCGGACCCATGAAGCCTTGCAAAACAGCGAACTCATTGAACTTGACGAGGCAGGTCACGACATTCCCGAAATTTACCGTGCCGATCTCGTCGACAGGGTCGCACAACTTGCGCGAAAGGCAGATGCAGCATGAGTGGACCACTAAGTGGGATTCGCATGGTGGAGATTGCAGGCATTGGCCCCGGCCCGTTCTGCGCCATGATGTTGGCTGATCTTGGCGCTGACATCATCCGAATTGATCGTGCCGACAAAGTCACCGGGGCCGACCCGGCGACGCCCTCACTTGATATTTTGAACCGGGGCCGCCGCTCAATTGGGGTGAACCTGAAAGATCCGCAAGGTGTTGCCACCGTCTTGGATCTCGTTACCGCATCCGATGCGCTCATTGAGGGGTTTCGCCCAGGTGTCATGGAACGTCTTGGCCTTGGCCCCGATGCTTGTTTGGAGCGAAATCCTCGACTTGTTTATGGCCGGATGACGGGTTGGGGACAAGAGGGTCCGCTTGCGAACGTTGCCGGACATGACATCAACTACCTTTCGATTACCGGCGCGCTGGCGGCCATTGGTCGAGCCGGTCAGCCACCGACCCCACCGTTGAATTTGGTTGCAGATTTTGGTGGCGGTGGCATGGTGTTGGCATTAGGAATTGCCGCAGCGCTCATTGAACGCAACACCTCAGGTGTCGGTCAAGTCGTTGATGCCGCGATGGTTGACGGCGTATCGGTCATGATGTCGATCTTCCATGGCATGACCGCCATGGGAATATGGGATGAAACGCACGGCACGAACATGCTGGATTCTGGTGCCCACTGGTACGACGCGTATGAAACCAAAGATGGCAAGTATGTGTCGGTTGGACCAGTCGAAGGGCAGTTCTACGCAATCCTGCTTGACAAACTTGGTCTCGACATCAATGAATACCCGCATTTCGACAAATCGAAATGGCCGGAACTGAAAGTGCGTTTTGCGCAAGTTTTTGCAACCCGCACTCGAGATGAGTGGTGTGACCTCCTTGAGGGCACCGATGCATGTTTTGCGCCAATCTTGACCATGTCAGAAGCGCCGACGCATCCGCACAACATTGCTCGGGGCACGTTCATCGAAAACTACGGCGTCCCACAGGCCGCACCTGCACCACGTTTTTCGCGCACTCCTGGGAGCATTGACGCGCCGCCACCACATGCTGGGCAACACACCGACGCGGTGCTCGCCGAGTTTGGATTCGATGAAAATCGAATTGAGGCCTTGCGAGCAAGCGGAGCGATTGCGTAACCCATGGCGACAGTTGTTTGTTTTCACGCACATCCCGATGACGAATCAATTGGTACCGGGGGGTTGATGGCATTGGCTGCCGCGGCAGGGCACCGCGTTGTGCTCGTGACCGCGACCCGCGGCGAACTCGGTGAGATCGTGCCTGGTGTTCTGAACGAAGGTGAACAACTTGGTTTGGCTCGGAGCGCTGAACTGTGGGCATCAGCCAACACCCTTGGGGTGAGCCGAGTCGAAGTGCTTGGTTATGTCGACTCGGGCATGATGGGTGAGGCGAGCAATGATGCGCCGTGGTGTTTTTGGCAGGCTGACGTTGAAGCGGCCGCCAAACGTCTTGCGACCATCCTGTTTGACGAAAAGCCGGACGTGTTCACGATTTACGATGATCATGGAGGCTACGGCCACCCGGATCACATTCAAGTTCATCGGGTGGGGGTTCGCGCCGCGGAAATCGCCGGAGTCACCAATGTGTTTGAAGGCACGATGAATCGTGATTATTTATCGCGCCTACTTCATGCAAGGAAACACGGCGATGCGCCGTTGCCCGATGGTGTCTCTGCCATGGAATTGCCCGACGCGCTGCCCGACGATATGGGGTCTCCGGAGTCGATTATTACGCACGTGGTTGATGCCCGTGCCGTTGTCACAACAAAGCGCGCGTCAATGCGGTGTCATCCGTCGCAGATGGCACCGGATCATTTCATGTTGGCAATGCCAGATGATGATTTCGCACAAGCGATGGGCTTTGAGTGGTTCATTTCATCAACGGAAGGCAGCGCTCTTGACGGCATCATCTCCCGTCGATGAGTCTGCGGCGATGCCGTTCAACTCAACCAATTGATCACGTTGACGGTCGGTCGCGCAATGTCACGTTCATGCGATGGCGTTTGGTGCCACGAACGACCTGCACGTTGACAACATCACCCGGCTTATGGGTACGCATCGCCGCCAGAAAAGTTTCAGCGCTCGTAATCGGCGTGTCGGCGAGTTCAACGAGAACATCGCCCTCTTGAATTCCAGCATCGGCTGCAGGGCCGCCTGGAGTGACCGCGGTGACCACGGCTCCCGCTGTTGCATGTACGTTGAGCGAATCGCGTACTTGGGAGGTAAGCGTTGTGGGAGCGAGACCCATAAACGCATGGGATACGGTGCCGTTCTTTAAGAGTTGCTGAACGACACTGGTGACCGTTTCCGCGGGAATGGCAAAGCCAATCGACACAGCCCGGGCCTCGGGCGGAATATAAGCAACGTTGATTCCCATGACCTGACCTTTCGAATCAACGAGTGCGCCACCAGAGTTTCCCGGAGAAATTGCCGCATCTGTTTGGATGAGGTCGACGAGGGCGGCAGATGTTTGTGCGGAACCTGGAATATTCCGATTGAGACTTGAAACGATGCCTGCTGAGACCGTCCCACTGAAACCGAGTGGATTGCCGAGCGCAATCGCAAGTTCACCCACCCGGGGTAAGGACGTCGCGAACGTTGCGGGTGGAAGGTCGGTGCGGTCGGCTCGAAGGATGGCAAGATCGGTCATCGGGTCTTCGGCAAGAAGTTTCGCTGCCACATGGGTGCCGTCGGCGAACCGGACCACGATCTGGCTTGCATCCCGTGTGACATGTTCGTTTGTGACGATGAGACCATCGGCACTCCAGATCACCCCGCTCCCTTCGCCAACGTCGCTATGAATCGATACCGTTGAGGGTGCGACTCGCGCAACGATGTCGGGTATTTGATCAAACGTGCTGACCTGATGTTTTTTCGTTGTCGACCGCACCGTTGCAGCCGAAGGTTGCCCAGATGTCGATGAGCACCCGGTAACAGCAACGCTTGCGGCGAGGATGATGGCGAGCGCAATTCGCGGTGGTTGGAATGGGCTTGTCACTGAGGTTCCTATTCGTGAGGCGACTTCAGGTTACGCGGGACGATAGAGTCGTGTCGTCTCGTACACCTGGGGAAATGGGGTTTCTTATCATGCGCAGGTTGATTGCAATGTCGACGATTGTCGTGGTCGTGGTGAGCGCCTTGGCCACGAGCGCTGGAGCTGCCCCCAGCGGGATCGATGACAACGTGAAGTTGAATCAGATTCAGATGGTTGGTTCACACAACAGTTACCATTTGCGTGCCACGCAAGCGGAGTACGAGGTGCGTGAAGCGATCGCCCCGGCGTTCAACGTTGGTCTTGACTATGAACACCCGGCATTGGGAATTCAGTTCTCGTCACAACGCGTGCGCCAGATTGAGCTTGATCTTTTTGCGGACCCGACAGGTGGCATGTATTCGAACCCGTTGATTCGTGGTGTCGCCAAAGAAGGCCCGCTACCTGCCGACGAGAAAGCGGCTCTTGACGCGCCAGGCATCAAGGTGTTGCATGCGCAAGATGTGGACTACCGCTCAAATTGTTTGTCGTTTGTCGCGTGTTTAACGGCGGTGAAGACCTGGTCTGACGCCAATCCAACTCATGCTCCAATTGCAATCCTGTTGGAGCTCAAAGACGACGCTATTCCTGTCGTGCCATCTCCGCCTGCGGTCACCCCTGTCCCGTGGACAGCCGCGAATATTGGAACGGTCGACAGCGAAATCAACTCGGTCTTTTCGGCGTCGGACATTATTCGACCAGATGACATTCGTGGCGGCTACGCCTCTGTCAACGCGGGTGCGATGGCAGGCAATTGGCCGACGCTTAGCGCATCACGTGGAAAAGTGCTGTTCCTGCTTGACAACGCGGCCAAACAGAGCGACTACTTAAGTGCCCATCCTGGACTCGTCGGCGCGGATATTTTCACGAACGCTCAGCCCGGCGACCCGGATGCGGCTTTTGTTGAAATGAACACCCCAACGGGTGAGAACACGGCCAAGATTCAACAGCTCGTGGCGGACGGTTACGTTGTTCGGACCCGGGCCGACTCAGACACATTGGAAGCTCGAAACAATGACACGTCAACCCGTGATGCCGCTTTTGCGAGCGGAGCACAGTGGGTGTCGACCGACTATCCCGGCCCTGGCGCTGCGTCGCTGATGGGCTCGGCCTACTCAGTGGAATTGCCGGGCAACGTCACCGCTCGCTGCAACCCGGTAAATGCACCAGACGATTGTGTTGACGCTTCGCTCGACACTGTTCCCGTTGAGCCACTTCCGGCGGGAGCTCTTGGGACCGCGTGGACGCCGGTAAAAGCGACCAAACCCGATGGGCCGACCCACGTTGGTGTTCCGCCCGTTTCGTCGGCCGCGAAGCCTGTGTCTGCGCAACCAACGTTTACCGGTTGATCAAGAGTGTGTCGATCGTCGTATTGAGCGCCTGCTGATCTCCAATACGTACGTAACAGTCATCGTGGCGCGTTGGGTCGTCAGCACGCCACACAAGACCCCCATGGGTGCCAAGACGGGCTGCCCCACGGTGTCCATGTTTGACAAAGTAGTGGTCAAAGAGTCCTGTCGCACAGAGCAGTGTCGGTGCATCCCATGACCCTTCCGTCGGGTCTGAGCGACCAAAAAATGCTTCGTAAGCGATGCGCATCGGATGCGACCCGGCGACCGAGGTCAATAGTGTGGCGCCAACCAAAGTTGCAATGCCGCAGTAGCCATCCACCCAGGTAATCGGGGTTGGCCAACCAGATTCTTGTACCACGGTTGCCGTCGCACCAGGATCAAGGAGTTGGTTCGTGAGCGGTGGCGTGTCATCGGGAAAGAACCCGTCCATGATGACGATGCGCTTCACTTTTTTCTCTATAAGTTCGCGTGCGCGCAGCATGATATTTGCCATGTTGGTGAGGCCACCGAGTGCAACGATGATCACTGAAGCATCGGGCTGGTTCGCTAAGAGTTGAAGCAGAAGGTCGGGCGCATTGTGAATCGTGGGCCTTGCGTGGGGAAACGCATCGCGCAACGCGTCGGACACGATCATTGGGCCGCCCGCGAATGGGCCACCTTCTGGTTGGCCAATGGGGATGGATTCATGTCCGTAGGCGTCGTTGAGAGCTGCGATACCTCCGGCACAACTTGGGTCGGACAAACAGGACGTGATTCCAAGGATTTCAATGTGACCTTGTTCGTGGAGGACGTGGGCGATTCCAATCGCACTGGCGTCGTCCCACCACATTCCCAGATCGGTATCGATGATGATCTGGGGAGCTGCCTTGGCCATGACGCTCTACGTTTCGACGCCCGCAAACTGCGCGGCATACAACGTGGCGTATGCACCTTGTGCCGCGAGCAACGCGTCATGATTGCCTTGTTCAACAATCTGACCTTGTTCCATCACCAGAATGGTATCGGCGTCACGGATGGTCGAAAGCCGATGCGCGATCACAAAACTTGTCCGCTCATGACGCAGTGCGGCCATGGCGTGTTGAATAAGGACTTCGGTGCGCGTGTCGACCGATGAGGTTGCTTCATCAAGAATGAGGATCGTTGGGTCGGCCAAGAACGCTCGGGCAATGGTGATGAGTTGCTTCTCACCGGCTGAAACGGCTCCGGTTTCATTGTCAAGTCGTGTGTCGTACCCGTTGGGCAGTGAGTGCACAAAACGATCGACGTAGCACGCTTTGGAGGCCGCTCGAATTTGGTCTTCGCTCGCTTCCAAGTTGCCATAGGCGATGTTCTCACGAATGGTTCCTTCAAAGAGCCAGGTGTCTTGGAGCACCATTCCCATGTTGGAACGCAGATCGGCCCGGGTCAGCGTCGCGGTATCGACGCCATCGAGGCGGATGACACCGTCATCGACATCGTAGAAGCGCATCAACAAGTTGACGAGTGTGGTCTTGCCTGCGCCGGTCGGTCCAACGATCGCGACGGTTTCGCCCGGCTGCGCGACAAGTGAAAGGTCTTCAATGAGTGGCTTGTCGGGATTGTAGGAAAATGAGACCGATTCGAAGCGCACTTCACCGCGAGCGCGAGCTAATTTGGCTGGTTCTGTTGCGTCAGGTGTTTGTTCATCGACGTCAAGGAGGTGAAAAACCCGCTCTGCTGATGCAACGCCGGATTGTAAGACGTTGGCCATTGACGCGATTTGTGAAAGCGGTTGGGTAAAGCGTCGCGAATATTGGATGAACGCTTGTATGTCACCGATCGATATTTGGCCCGACGAGACGCGCAAACCGCCGATCACTGCGATCGCGACAAAGTTGAGGTTGCCGAGCAACATCATCATCGGTTGGATGAGCCCGGCTAAGAACTGGGCACGGAAGCCCGCATTAAATAGTTCGTCGTTCGTACGCGCAAAACGTTGATCAACCGCTTGTGTTTGCCCAAAAACCTTGACCAGCGCGTGACCGGTAAAGGCTTCTTCGGTCTGTGCATTGAGTTCGCCGGTGTGTCGCCATTGCGCAACGAACCTTGATTTTGATCGTGCTGTGATAAATCGAACGATCACGACGGATGCGGGAACCATGATCACCGCGATCAAACCCAGGAGCCAGTCGATCCACACCATGGCGATAAGCACGGAGATAATGGTGAGCGATGAGGTCAATACCTGAGCCATGGACTGCTGCAAGCTTGACCCAAGGTTGTCGATGTCGTTGGTGACGCGGCTCAACAAGTCACCGGTCGGCGTCCGATCAATGTACGAGAGGGGAACCGCCGCGAGTTTCTCCTCAACCTTTGTGCGCAAACGTTCCATTGAACGCTGCACGAGATTGGCAATGAGATACGACTGGATCCACTGAAAAAAGGCGGAGATGATGAGAAGCGTGAAGGTAACGAGGAGTACCTGCGTGAGATGGTCCGTGTCGACGCCCGCTGGACTGAACGCGCCTCGTACGATCACGTCGGTCGCGTCGCCGAGCAACTTGGGCACAATAGTTGCGGCGATCACCCCGAGCGTGCCCGTAACAAGGACGACCAGCGTGATTGTTCGGTCGGGGGCCATGAGCGTTGCGAGTCGTTTGATCGTCCCCCAAAAGTCCTGTGACTTCTCGGCGGGCATGCCAGCCGAGAAACGCCCCCCAGCGAACCGGCGCGCCGAATCCGCAGCTGATGGTTGCATGGAGCGGTCTTCGTCGCTCATGCCACATCCTCGCCACGCAACTGGGAGTCCACGATCTCTTGGTATGTGGGGCACGACGCAAGCAACGCGTCATGGGTGCCAAGCCCGACCGTTTCACCGTCTTCAAGAACAAGAATCTGATCAGCGTTCCGGACCGTAGAGATTCGTTGGGCGACGATGAAAACGGTTGATTGGGCGATATGTGGCACGAGTGCACTGCGCAAACGTGCTTCGGTCGCAAGATCAAGCGCAGAGAACGAATCATCGAAAAGGAGGATCTTGGGTTTGCGCACCAGGGCGCGCGCAATGGAGAGGCGCTGACGTTGTCCACCCGACACGTTGGTTCCTCCCTGGGTAATGGGAGAGTCAAGACCCTTTGGCATTGCTTTGACAAAATCCGCCGCCTGGGCGATGGTCAAAGCTTCCCAGATCTCATCGTCGGTGGCATCGGGTTTGGCGAAACGAATATTTGATGCAACCGTTCCCGAAAAAAGATATGGCTTTTGTGGAACGATTCCGATCTGGCTCCACAGGACCTCCGTGTCAATGTCGCGTAGATCAACGTCGTCGAGCGTGATTGAACCACCGGTTGTGTCAAACAGACGCGGAATCAAGTGCACGAGGGTGGTCTTTCCCGAGCCGGTGCTCCCGACAATCGCGCAGGTCGTGCCTCGGGTCGCAGTGAGCGACACATGGGAGAGCACGGGCTCATCCGCACCCGGATACCCGAAAGTGACATCGTTCAATTTGACGGTGCCGACGCCCGACAGTGTGGACACGGGGGACGTTGGTGGGGGAACCGACGACTGGGTATCAAGAACTTCCATGATTCGCTCGGCACTCACCGTGGCACGCGGTGCGAGAATTGCGATGAACACGGCCATCATCACCGACATGAGGATCTGCACGAGATAGGTGAGAAAGGCGATCAGCGCACCGATGGCGAGTGTGCCGTCTGAAATACGTGAGGCACCGAACCACAACACCACAATGCTCGACACGTTCATCACAATGGTGACGACCGGAAAAATTAATGCCTGAAGGTGACCGGCGCGTAAGCCAGTGTCGGTGAGTTCCGCGTTCACTTTCTCGAAACGGGCCCGCTCGGCAGGCTCTCGTACGAATGCCCGGACGACACGA
The DNA here is from genome assembly GCA_964544305.1 of uncultured Iamiaceae bacterium. Classification (GTDB taxonomy): domain Bacteria; phylum Actinomycetota; class Acidimicrobiia; order Acidimicrobiales; family Iamiaceae; genus JAFDWI01. The sequence continues at coordinate 19,828 of CAZJAZ010000032.1, forward strand.
ATCCCAGTGATTTGCTCTCGCAGTACTCGGTTGACGTCATCGACTCGTTCCTGCATGATCCGGAACTGAGGAATCATGCGCCACACGATGAGCCCGATTCCAATAATGAGGATCGGGATTGACCCGGTGAGAACCCAGGAGAGTCCGACGTCTTCTCGCAACGCCATGAAAATGCCACCGACGCACATCACGGGGGCGGCAACGAAGAGCGTGAGCGACATCACAATAAATTGCTGGACTTGTTGGACGTCGTTGGTCGTGCGGGTGATGAGCGAGGCCGGCCCGAGTGCGCCCATCTCCCGGGCCGAAAAGCGTGACACCTGATTGAACTGGTCGTCTCGCAGGTCGCGCCCAATCTGCATTGCGATTTTGGCGCCGAAGTAGATTGCGATCGAGTTTGCGATCACTTGGAGAACGGTGACAACAAGCATGACGCCACCGTGGCGCCAAATGAACGCGGTGTCGTGGGGGAGAATCCCTTTGTCAATAATGTCGGCGGTAATGCTCGGTAAGAACAGCGTGGCGGTTGCCTGTATTGCTTGGAACGCCACGAGAAAGAAAAGCTCACTCCGATAACGCCCGAAGTAGGTGCGTAAGAGCCGAATAAGCATCGTCAAGAATGTAGATGCTGGGTTGCAAAATCGAATGATCCGCACGATTAGCCGACAAGCCAAACTGGACGTGTGCTTGAGTTCCATCAGTTTTTTGCGTGGGTCGTCGTTGCCACAAACGCGGCTGTTGGACTGTGGGCGACCGCTGCGCACTATTGGCCGAAGTACCGAAGTCGGGCCATGTGGTGGGGTGTCTTGATCGCCGAAACAACGATCGCCATCCAAATACTTGCTGGCGTTGCTCTGATTGCGCTCGAACACCGCGAGACCCGTGACTTTCACGCGTTTTACGGGTTTTCGACGGGGATCGCCGCGGTCATTCTTTACAGTTACCGATCACAACTCAAACACGTCAAATACTTACTGTACGGGCTCGGAAGCCTGTTCTTGATGGGAATGGCCTTGCGGGCGATCCAACTCGGATAATGGGTTTGCTAGGTTGCAGCGGTGCATCGACCCAACAAAATGAACATGTGGCGCATGATGGCGATCGGCGGAATTGTGAGCGTGATCAGCGTTGCCGGCTGTGGGTCGTCGACAATTTCGGCATCATCGTCAACGACAATCGATCCGGCTAACACCTCAAGTACGTCATCAACCTTGTTGACATCGACCTCTCAATCGGAGGCCCGGCAAGTCATCCCCTCAACACCCACGGGGCCCGCCACACAACAAGGTGCGGTCAAAGAAGTTCCTGACACCTCAGGGATTGAAGGCGTCACCGCTTGGGACACATCTGATCGACCACGTGGTCTGTCTCACGATCACGTGGAAGGCCCCGTTCGCTATGTGGTCACCCCACCGGTGGGAGGACCTCACAATCAAGCGTGGATGAACGCGGGGATCTATTCGAAGCCGATTCCAGCTGAACGTGCGGTCCACAATCTCGAACACGGCGCGGTGTGGATCACCTACCGACCTGACCTGCCCGCTTCACAAGTCGCATCATTGCGAGCATTTGTTTCCCACCAGAGCGAAATTGCCGGCAGTGACGGTCAATCAAATCGCTACATTGACTTGAGCCCATGGAATGATGCCTCACTTCCGAGTGCCATCGTCATTTCGTCATGGGGCCACCAACTGCGTGTCAGTCAAGCCAATGATCCCAGGTTGCAACGCTTTGTTGACACGTTTCGCAACAGCGCAAAGTACACGCCGGAACTTGGCGCACCCGTTGATGGTGTGCCGGTGCAGATCGGTGGTCGACCACTTGGTTGATCCAATCTTTATGTGCACCGACTAGGTTTGCTGCGTGGCTCAGAAACAGAAAAGTGCGGCACAGAACGCGAAAGCAGCGGCCCGGGTTCGCGCCGCGCAACAACAAAAGAAGCAACGCTTGCAGTGGACGATTGGCATCATTGTGCTTGTTGTTGCCGGGGTTGGCGTGCTTGTCCTTGCAAAGATGTCAACATCGGATTCGACCACGAAGACGAGCGGAGAGGCGCAAGTAGCACCCGCCTCAATTGGGAAAGATCTTGCGAACGTGTCTTTGGATGCAATCGTGGCCGCGTATTCGAATGCCAAGATTTCTAATTCGGTGAAACCCATTACCGACAAGCCGCGTACCAAGAATGGCAAACCACAGGTGCTCTACATCGGAGCGGAGTTCTGCCCATACTGTGCAGGAGAGCGATGGGCGCTCACGGTTGCATTATCGAAGTTCGGTTCGTTTTCCGGGTTGAAGACGATCAACTCTTCTGAGTCTGATGTGCCGACGCTGACGTATGTGAATGCGAAATACACATCGAAGTATGTGGCGTTCAACCCGATTGAGTTGCAAGACCAAGAACACAAGCCGTTGATGAAGGCCACGAAAGAAGAACAGGACTTGTTGCAGCGACTTGGCGGCGGTGCCTTTCCGTTTATTGATTTCGGGGGGAAATTCATGCAATCGGGAGGCTCGGTTGAAGTCTCAAACTTCTTTGACAAATCTGGTGCCCCAAAGAAACAGGTGGATATTGCGTCGGCTATTGGTGCCGCGAAGCCAACCGACAATGACACGACTTCACTTGTGGGGAATGTGAACGCGGTGGCCGGCGAGTTCATCAAGACGATCTGCGGGCTTACGAATAATCAGCCAGGTAACGTCTGTAAGGCATTCAGCTCGTGAGTTGATGTCATGTCTGGCGGGACACTGCATCAGATGAATACGGCGACGCGGCTTAGTACGGCGGCTACGGTCACCAATATCGTTGGGTTTGGCTTCGCTGCGTATCTCGCGTATGAACATTTCGCTGCTGCGCAGTTTCAAGGATGTGTGCTTGGGGGTGGCTGCCAGCAGGTAACGACCTCAACCTACTCACGTATATTCGGCGTTCCTGTCGTCTTGCCAGGCTTGGTGTATTTCATCGTGTCCGGACTCATGCATTTGCCGCGCGCGTGGCAATCGACGAACCCGTGGATCCACCGAGCACGAACCTCATGGGCAGTCGTGGGCATGGCAAGCGTCTTCTACCTCATCTACGGCGAACTTTCCGTCGAAGCGATCTGCATGTACTGCACCGGTGTGCATGTTGCTGTCTTTGTGTTGTTCGTGCTCACGTTGGTGGGCGCAGCGCTGCTCGCTGGAAACGAGCTCGCAGACGAAGACAGTGAATAGCGCTGCAGTGCGAGGGTCGTCAGCCTGCGAGGCGTTTGTCGAGATCTCGAAGCTCGTCTTTGAGCGCTTCTGGAAGTCGCTCACCGATAAATGCGAAATGCTCTTCAATGAGAGGCACCTCGGCGCGCCATGATTCAGGGTCCACCGCGAGCAGCGCGTCAAGCGTTGCATCGTCAATGTCAAGGCCCGTCAAATCGAGGGACTCGGGAGTTGGCACCTGACCAATTGGCGTGTCGACCGAGGTAGCGGTTTCGTCGCCGTCGACGCGTCGCAAAACCCAGTCGAGAACTCGTGCGTTGTCACCAAAACCGGGCCACAAGAACGAGCCGTCGTCACCCTTGCGGAACCAGTTCACCCAGAAAAGTTTCGGCAATTTGTCTTCGTCGCCATCGGCCCCAATCTCAAGCCAATGTGCCATGTAATCGCCCGCGTTGTAACCAATGAACGGCCGCATCGCGAACGGATCGAAACGCACCTCGCCAACGACACCTGCGGCGGCAGCGGTTTTTTCTGACGACATGATCGAGCCTTGGAACACGCCATGATTCCAGTTATTGGATTGGGCCACCAGCGGAACATTCGTGGCGCGTCGTCCACCAAAGAGAATCGCTGAAATTGGCACACCCGCCTGGGCCTCCCATTCTGGCGCAATAACCGGGCACTGTGCGGCCGGCGCGGTAAAGCGTGCATTGGGATGGGCTGCGGGCGAACCAGTTTCTGGAGTCCAGTCGTTCCCTTTCCAGTCGGTCAAGTGTGCAGGCGGGGTGTCGGTGAGTCCTTCCCACCACACGTCGTTGTCGTCAGTCGCGGCGACATTTGTGAAAATGCAGTTTTCATCCAACGAACGAAGCGCATTGAAGTTCGTTGTTTCGCTCGTGCCCGGCGCAACTCCAAAGAAACCAGCTTCGGGGTTAATGGCATACAAGCGACCGTCATCACCAAACTTCATCCAGGCAATGTCGTCGCCCACCGTTTCGACTTTCCACCCGGGCAGTGTCGGAATCAACATGGCCATGTTGGTCTTGCCGCAGGCCGATGGGAAGGCGGCGGCCACGTAACGCGGCTCGCAACCAGGCCGAGTCACTTTGACAATCAACATGTGCTCGGCCATCCAGCCGTCATCGCGAGCCATGGTTGACGCAATCCGCAGCGCAAAACACTTCTTGCCGAGCAGCGCATTGCCGCCGTAGCCCGAGCCATATGACCAAATTTCTTTATCGGCCGGAAAGTGCGAAATGTATTTGTTGTCCGCATCACATGGCCACCGGACATCGTCACGCGCCGTGCCATCAGACAACACCAGTGGGTAGCCCACACTGTGTAAACAGCGCACCCAGTCACCATCGCCAAGGACATCAAGTGCGCCTTGGCCCAGGCGGGCCATAATGCGCATGTTGGTGACCACGTAGGCCGAATCGGTCAACTGCACACCAATATGGGCGATTGGAGAGCCGAGTGGCCCCATCGAAAACGGGACCACATACATGGTGCGGCCTTTCATGGCGCCGCGGTAATGCTCAAGCATTTCGGCTTTCATTGCACCTGGTTCGCTCCAGTTGTTGGTCGCGCCAGCGTCGGCCTCATCAGGCGAGCAAATGAACGTGCGCTCTTCAACACGGGCCACGTCTGCCGGGTCAGAAAGAGCTAAATAACTGTTGGGGCGCTTTGCGTCGTCAAGACGGGTAAACACACCGGCCTCAACGAGTTCACCAGCAAGTCGGTCGTATTCTTCTATCGACCCGTCGCACCAATAGACGTTGTCAGGCTGAAAAATTTCAGCCCATTCGTCAACCCATGCGAGCAGCTTGCTATTTGTGGTGGTGGCCGTCATGCCCTCTCCGAAGTACGGGATGGATAGAGATCGCATCTCTCATGGCGGCCTCGTAAATCAACGGGTGGCTTTTTGGATCTTGCCAGCCTTGATACAACGAGTGCACACGTTGATGCGTTTCGTTGAGCCCCCAACGACCGCACGAACCCGTTGAATATTCGGGTTCCAGCGGCGCTTGGTGCGCCGGTGCGAGTGGCTGATGCTCATGCCGAATGACGGGTGCTTCCCGCACACCTCACAGACTGAAGCCATAATCGGCCACACCTCACACGTAGAATCGTTACTAGGGACGGTTGACAATGTTAGAGCCCGATGGGCATCGACGCAAAAGCGAGTCGATCAGCGACCACCACGCTTAGGGCATGCCTCCTGCATCAATCTCGTCGAAACGCCCACCAAGATCTTGAGCGAACTTGATGATCGCACGAGAAACCGGGTCTTTGGGTGAGCTTTGTACGATCACCTGCTTGTTGTCTCCCGCGGCAATAACCGCAGGAGAATCCGGGATTGCGCACACGACGGGGATCCCGACAATCTGGTTGTAGGACGATGCTTCGAAGTCTGAAATATTGCGCACCCGATTGAGGATCATCCAAGATTTCGATAATGGCAAACCCGCGTCGGCAATCAATTTACGGGCGAGACGGAGATTCTTGAGCGACGCCACATCAGTGCCAGCCACAAAGAAAAGTTCATCGGCGGCAACGAGATACTCGGCGATGTTCACCAGTGGTGCGGGCAGGTCAATGATCACGATCTCTGACGCGGCCTGCAGGCCTTCAGCGACCGCCAAAATGAGTTCTCGAGATAGATCGTGAAGCGGAATGTGGGCTCGGTACATCCCAAAGAACTGCACACCCGTGGGTTTGTGTGTGACGAGTTCTTCAATGACCTCTTCGGGTTTGAGTTGTTTGGGTAAATCGCCGGGTTCAATTTCGTCGCGCGGCTTGATTCCCATGAGAAGCGGAAGGTCGCCAAAGACCGGGTCCGCATCACACAACGAGACGGTTCGACCTTCGGCCACGAGCGCGGCAGCGAGATTCATTGCGACAGTCGAAACGCCTGTCCCGCCTTTGGCCGAACACACCATGACCAGTCGCCCACGATCGCGTTTCGTTCGCTTGCCTTGGGTTCGGGTTACTTGAGGAGCGGGAGCAGGCGTAACGGGGTTGGCGGGGAGCGGGGAAACCAGGTCGGTAATTCGACCGACGGCCATCTGGATCTCGTCGGGGTTCGCCGTTGAAGGCAAGACCTCGCGTACCCCAGCACGCAAGGCATTGCGCATGCCATTGATGTCGAGCGCAACCGAGTCCATGACCAACAGCACGCCAATGTGTGGCATGCGCCGAAGTATCGGGCCAATGTGGTCTTTGAGGTTCACGTCCGAGTTCGGCCCAAACACCATGATGTTTGCGGGAGAACTTGCGAGTTTGGACTGTGCGTCTTCAAGGTCACGGAGTTCGACCGTTGCTGCGTAGGCGCTGATTGTCCGCTGGGCATTTTGACGCCAAACCGGGTCGGGATCGACGATAAGTGCAACGTAGGGAGGGAGAGGTGCGTTACTTTGATCGCTCACGGCACTTGATCGTATCTCGGTTTGAGTGCGCGAGGGATCTACGATCATGGGCAATGTCGAATGAGCGTGTCACCGCAACTGATCTGCAGAAGATTATTGAAACGTTTCGTGACCTTCTCCAGTCCCATCAAACGCGCATCAACCGATTGAATGTGTACCCGGTGCCCGACGGTGACACCGGCACGAACATGGCGCTCACCGTGAAGTCGGTATGCGAGGAAATCGACCAGATTGATGGCGATCGGACGATGGCCGTGATTACGAAGGCGATCAGTCACGGGTCACTCATGGGGGCCCGCGGGAATAGCGGCGTGATCTTGTCGCAAATTCTGCGGGGACTGGCCGGTGAGGCAGCGACGTGTCCTGATGGTCTCGATGCGCCTGGCATGGTGCGTGCGTTGTGTGCCTCGTCGGATGCTGCGTATGGCGCGGTGATGAAACCGGTGGAAGGAACTATCCTGACCGTCGTGCGGGGGGCCGCATCTGGTGCGCAAGCCGCGGGCGAGGATGCATCGCTCGTTGCAGTGCTTGATGCGGCGCGTGAAGCTGGTGATGCAGCATTGGCGTCGACGCCAGAATTGTTATCGGTACTTGCCGATGCTGGCGTCGTTGATGCCGGTGGCACCGGATTGATGTTGCTCTTTGATGCGGCGCTTCACGTGCTTGCGAACCGCGCCCTGCCCGATGAGCCCGACGTTGATGAGATGGCTGATGCACTTGTTGTCGCGCATGGGCACAGTGAAGGACTGGGTATTGCTGACCTTCGCTACGAGGTCATGTATTTGCTCGACGCACCCGATTCGACAATCGGGCCATTCAAAGATGTGTGGGCGGGGATTGGGGACTCAATCGTTGTCGTGGGAGGAGATGGGCTCTGGAACTGTCACATTCACACCGATGACATTGGTGCGGCTATCGAAGCAGGCAT
>CAZJAZ010000032.1:27472-32201 GCA_964544305.1 uncultured Iamiaceae bacterium
CCGAACAACTCCAACATCATTCCGGTCGCGAAACAAGTTGATGAGCAAACGGACAAGCGGGTGCGCGTCGTTCCTACCCGGAGTGTGGTGGAAGCAGTTGCGGCGCTTGTCGTGTACGACCCGCAAGCGGATGGCGACTCAGTGTGTGAGGCGCTGGGCGAGGGAGCCGCGGCGGTCATAGCGGGCGAAGTCACCCAGGCGGTGCGCGATGCGAGTTGTGACGTTGGCCCGATTGTCGAAGGTGACTGGCTCGGGATCTGCCGGGACGGAATTTTGGCCGTGGAAGCTTCGCTCGTTGATGCCACAACGAAGCTCCTTGGCGTGCTCGTTGATGACGGCCATGAGATCGTCACGCTGATCGAGGGCCAAGGGGCGTCGGTGCCCGATACGCGCCAGATCACTTCGTGGCTCAAAGAGAACCGTCCGGAAGTTGCCGTTGAGGTCCATGCGGGTGGCCAACCCCTCTATCCTTACTTCATCGGAGTGGAGTAGTGGCCGAGTCGAGGTCGCCTGATCTCGACGAATTGCGTGGCCATTTCGAACGTTTCGCAGCGAACTTTCCCGACCTCGCGTTGTACCACCGACTTGCCGTTGGCTGTGCTCAAGACAACGAAATCTCCTCGATGCTCGTTCATGCGCAACCTGGTCAGGCTCGTCCGGTGTTGTTGTTTGCAGCGGTACATGATTTGGTGCTGCGTCGACCAGACCTCGCGCTTGCGCGCTGGTATAAATCCGGTGAGCAGAGAGTTCACGTTGATGATGGTGACGTTTGGACCGAGTTCCGTGCCACCTGTATGCAATTTCGCGATGAACTGATCGAAACCATCGCTACTCATGCCACGCAGACCAACGAAGTGAACCGGTCAACACTTGTTGCCGCGTTGTTGTGTCGCGCTTGCGAGGGTGAACCCGACACACCGGTTTCGCTGGTGGAACTCGGCGCAAGTGCGGGCTTGCTGTTGGGTGTCGACCGATACCGAATCGACATTGGCGAATCGCACCTTGGTGATCCGAATTCGTCGGTGCGTTGTGTTGCAGAACATCGCGGCGATGACACCTTTGACGAGGCAAGCTTTCCGTCTCAGATCGTTGAGCGCGTCGGCATTGATCAACACCCTGTCGACGTCCACAATGTGGATCAGGTCCGCTGGTTAGAAGCGTGTTTGTGGCCGGACCAACCGTGGCGGATCGAGCGCTTTCGCTCGGCGGTCGCAGTGGCAAAAACTGACTCACCCCGAGTGGTCCAGGGTGACTTTGTCGCGGCGCTACCCGGTGTCGTTGCTGACTTGCGAGACGATACTCATGTGGTGGTGTTTACGACATGGGCGTTGACCTATGTGCAGCGTGAACGGCGAGATCTGATTGCCAGGTGCCTGGAAGAATTGGCACAGTCGGGAAGGCCGGTGTCATGGCTTTCGGCGGAACCACCAGGATGTGTTCCACAAGTTTTGGCGCCGAAAGAGTTTGAAGAATACGGCGAGGGACGGCCCGACACGGTTCTTGGATTGCGAACGTGGCGTCATGGTACTGAGCGTGAGCCGCAGAGTGTTGGCTGGTCCCATCCCCATGGCAACTGGATCCACCTCACCTAACGGAACTTGTCGCTTCAACTTGTCGCTATGCGACGCGTTGAAGCGACAAGTTCCGGGAATGAGAGAAATATTCCATCCATAGCGTAAGAAGCGACTACGTTCAGTAGTGTCATTTGGATGGCACGGATTTTGGTAACCGGAGGGACCGGGACACTAGGACAAACACTTGTGCCCCAATTTGTCGATCGAGGTCACGACGTGGGCATACTGACCCGCCGATCACCGGACATCCCAAATGGTGTCCGCACGGTTCGAGGCGATCTGGCGATTGGCGAGAACGTCGACGACGCGTTCGACGGCGTTGACGTCGTGGTGCACGCAGCCACCGATCCGACTCGAAACGCCCAAACGTTTGAGGCGAACTCGATGGCAACCATTATTCGTGCCGCCGAGCGCACCGGAGCGCACGTCGTCTACGTGTCGATCGTTGGCGTCGATCGGAACCGCTACGGGTATTACCAGGCAAAGCGATCAGCAGAAAAGCTTCTTGAAGAATCCAATGTCAAGTGGACAATCCAACGGGCCACGCAGTTTCACAATCTCATTGATCGGTTCTTGCAAGGCCGAGCATTTGTTCGGGCCCCTGGTTTGGCGTTCCAACCCATCGACGTATCTGAGGTTGCAGGCCGTCTTGTTGAGATTGCCGAAAACAAGCCGATCGGGCGAGCAACCGATCTTGGCGGTCCAGAACTGTTAGGAATTAAAACACTTGCTCGTCGACGCGAAGCAATTACCAATCATCACACGCGATTGATCAAAGTTCCTCGTGTCGGGATGGTGAAAGATTTTGTGCGGGGCGCGCATCTGTGCCCTCGTCATCGTGACGGCGTCATTACCTGGGAACAGTGGTTGACAAACCGTTACCAATAGCCGGGCAATGTGGTGAACTAGGACCATGGCAACACATATTTCAATCTCGCGTGACATCCAGGCGACTCCAGAAGTGGTCTATGACGCGATTTCGGATGTAACCCGCATGGGCGAGTGGTCAATCGAGTGTGTTGGTTGCGAATGGACGGGTGACTCGACCAAACCGGTGGTCGGTGCAACATTTGATGGTCACAATCGCAACGGCGATCACGAGTGGACAAGCAACTGCACGATTACCCAAGCCGAGCGCCCACGAGCATTCACGTTTGAATGCGCAATGTTCGACTTTCACTTTTCAACGTGGGGTTACACGATCGAAGCGATAGACGGTGGATGTCGGGTCACTGAATGGAGCGATGACCTTCGGCCCGAATCGGCAATGGAGTTTTCGAAGCAAATGTCTGGCGTGGAAGATCGCAACGCGCGCAATGACGAGACAATTTCGGCAACCCTTGAGAACTTGGCCGCAACTCTTGAAGGCTGACATGGCCGGCGCACACCGGGCCGCACCTGTGCGATGAGTGAGCGCCGTCTCACGCAGCTCGCCGAGTTGCCCGCTACCGAACTACGTGGCATTGGCCCAAAGCACGCCGCGGCATTGCGCGACGCATTTGAGATCGAAACGGTGCTCGACCTCCTCACACACTATCCCCGGCGCTACGTTGACCGTACGAACCAACAAACGATTGAGGCGCTTCAGGTTGGCGACGAAGCCATGGTGGTGGCAACAGTCAAACGGATCGCATCGCGTCGCACACGCGGGCGTCCACCGCGCACACTGGTTTCAGCGGATGTGACCGATGGATCGGGCTATCTCAAGGTCACCTTTTTCAATCAAGGGTGGCGAGAGCGGCAGCTCCCCGAAGGGACCGAATGTGTGATTTTCGGCAAAGTTGACGAGTACCGCGGCCGATTGCAGATGTCCAATCCGGTCGTTGACCTTATTGGAAACCGAACCGGCAAGATCATCGCAATGTACCCACAATCAGAGAAAGCACGTATAACGACGTGGGACTTATCAAAGTGGATTGTCGAAGTGCTCGACCGTGCCGGAACTTTTGCGGAGCCAGTCCCAAGCGACGTACTCGCTGAATTTCGGTTAACCGATCGGACCACCGCGTTCACCAAGATTCACGAACCCGAATCAATGGCCGATGTCCACATTGCACGGAACCGTCTGGTTTTTGATGAACTGCTGCGTATTCAGTTGGCGCTTATTCGGCGAAAGCGTGCGCTGGCGTCGCAAGCCAAAGGAATCGCACATGTCATTGACACGTCACCTGGCAGCTACCGAGACCGATTCGTTTCCGGGCTGCCATATGACCTCACCGGGGCACAACAACGCGTCATTCGTGAAATCGATGACGACCTCGCCGGCGCTGCCCCAATGCATCGGCTCCTCCAAGGAGATGTCGGCGCTGGTAAAACGCTGGTTGCGGTCCATGCACTTCTTGCGGCGGTCCAAGGTGAGCATCAAGGCGCGCTGATGGCCCCAACGGAAGTTCTCGCCGAACAGCATTACGCGGGGGTGGCGCAACTTTTGGCGGGTGTTACGAAAGGGGCCGACGACAATCTGTTTGGAGAACGCCCCCTCAAGGTTGCGTTGCTCAGTAACCAGGTCGCCGCTGCCGAGCGACGCGACGTGCTAGCTGGATTAGCGGACGGTTCGGTAGACATTGTCGTAGGCACGCACGCACTGATTCAACAAGGCGTATCGTTTCATTCCCTTGGCGTGGTTGTTATTGACGAACAGCATCGTTTTGGCGTCGAACAACGTGCCGCTCTTCGAGAACGACCTGACGGTGCACCAACCCCTGATGTGCTGGTTATGACCGCCACCCCGATCCCACGTACCGCGGCGATGACCGTCTATGGCGACTTGGATGTGTCGGTGCTCGACGAACTTCCACCGGGGCGCACGCCGATCACGACGCGTTGGGTGCATCCGACAACGTTGGATGAATCCCAGGCGTGGGGCCGTGTGCGAGAGGAAGTGGCACAGGGGCGACAGGCGTACGTGGTGTGTCCTCTCATTGAAGAATCAGAAAAACTTGAGGTTGCCTCGGCACAAGATACGCGGGATCGATTGGTTGCTCCTGGCGGCGAACTCGAAGGTTTTCGCGTGGGGCTCTTGCATGGCCGTCTCAAAGGTGTTGAAAAAGATGGGGTGATGGGGGCGTTCCGCCGCGGCGAGTTGGATGTGATCGTGGCCACCACCGTGATCGAGGTCGGCGTCGATGTGCCAAACGCGACGGTGATGGTGATCA
>CAZJAZ010000033.1:0-31776 GCA_964544305.1 uncultured Iamiaceae bacterium
CTTGTCGCACCAGATGGCTACAACGTCGCATCAATAGCGGGCGTCTCCGCAGCCGGGTTGATTGTTGGTGTGGGGCAGGACACATCATTTGGGCAGGTTGTCTTGGCGTGGGACACTTCAAACGCGACCGCCTCCATTTTGCATGCGCCATCGGGCGTCGACAACGTCGACGCGGTTGGCGTGTCGGCAAGTGGCGTTATCGTCGGAAACGCGACTGACATCTCGTCGAATGAACCTGTGGGTGTGGTGTGGACGACTCCAAGTGCGGAGGCGACAGAACTCGTTGCCCCGACTGGCTTTTCAACGTTTTCGGTTCAAGGAATTTTGCCTGATGGAACCATTTATGGTTCCGGACATGATGCCAACTTTCACAGCACGGGTTTGGTTTGGACTTCGCCTACCGCGAGTCCTGTCGCGCTGCAAACCCCAACTGGATTGAGTGGTGTCACCCCCGTGGGTGGTTCGTCGAGCGGCGCCATTTTTGGCAGTGCGATCGGCATAAGTGGAGAACCGCAGGGAATTATGTGGTCATCTCTGAGTGCTGCCCCTGTGGCGTTCTCTCCCGTGGGTGATGACGTAGCCAGCGCGGTTGGTGTGTCGGCGAGTGGCGTGGTTGCGGGCAATCTTTCATCCGGGTTCTACGCTCATGCCGTGTATTGGCCGTCGGTTTCGTCACAACCGGCGCTCCTGCCGGTGTTGAGTGGATATAGGTCGGTGCAAGCTGCCGGTATTTCGGCGTCGGGGATGATTGTGGGAAGCGGCCATGATTCGAACGGGTTGTCACACGGCTTAGTTTGGGACACTCCTGGATCAACGCCGAGCGTGCTCAGCACGCCAGCGGGATTCTCCAATGTCTCGGCCACAGGTGTGTCGCCGGCCGGGGTTATTTGGGGAACTGCCCAAGACGGGAGCAATCATCAGCACGCTTTGGTTTGGGATACGGCCACGGCAGATGCAACCGTGCTTCAGTCTCCGGCCCTTTCGCCAATGGTTTCACCGCTCGGTGTCACCACAACAGGCGAGATCTTTGGGCAACGCACGGATTTGAATGGGCACACGCAGGCACTTGTGTGGCCAGCCAAAGACGTGGTGCCTCTTGTCTTGCCCGCACACGGGAGCGACACGGATACGTTCGTTACGGGGGCGACAGCGTCAGGTGGTTTTGTCGGAAACGGATCAGACGCTGCAGGTGCCAAACATGGATTGGTGTGGTCGACCCCATCGGCGATCCCAGAACTTCTTTTGTTGCCGCCGCTTGCGTCGCGAGCAACCAACGTTGGCGTGACCCCATCAGGGGTCATCGCGGGAAATCAATTCCCTGCGAATTCTTCGCCTCAAGCGGGGATCGTTTGGACGTCACCCGACGCGACCCCGACCCAATTAAGCGGGCCGAATGATTCAAGTTTCTCGTGGGTAACGGGAGTGACCCCGGACGGTTCGATTCTGGGAACAGCGGTTGACGCAAGTGGTAACCGGTTCACCCTTCTTTGGTAACAACCTCGGCCCCATCAACCAACGAAATCACCCGAGAGTTCACGCGACTTGTGGGCGAGTTCTTCACGTGATTCGACGATTTCCAGACAACGGACGGGTGGCACGGGCCCTCACCATGCCCGGTGCCACTCCGTTCAGTCGTTCTTTGAACACTTGACCACCACTTGAAGCCGCCGCCAACAAGTGTGCAAAGAGTGGTTTGGACGCAGGCCTTCGGGACGCCAAGCGTAGTTCGCGCCTGCCGCTCGACGTGCGGTTCCTACGGTTTGCGTGAGTTGTATCGGCGGTTCTTGAACTTCGAGCGTAGATAGTCCTTGTTCATCAACGCAATGAAGTCAACCGAAATTTCCTTCGGACATGCCGCTTCACATTCGCGGTGGTTCGAGCACGAACCGAACAGTCCGTCCATGGTCTCGACCATTGCCTCAACGCGCTCATAGCGCTGGGGCTCGCCCTGGGGGAGCAGGTTCAGGTGTGCCACTTTGGCCGCGGTGAAGAGCTGAGCGGCGCCATTGGGGCAGGCAGCCACGCACGCGCCACAGCCAATACACGCCGCCGCATCAAATGCCGTATCCGACACCCCTTTGGGCACCGGGATGATGTTGGCGTCAGGCGCTGCGCCCACCGATACCGAAATGTACCCGCCTGCTTCGATGATTCGGTCGAACGCGCTGCGATCCACAACCAAGTCGCGTACCACCGGGAACGACGCACTCCGCCACGGTTCAACACTGATCGTGTCACCGTCGTTGAACGACCGCATGTGCAACTGACACGTTGCGGTACCTTTCTCCGGGCCGTGTGCTTGCCCATTGATCATGAGCGAGCACATGCCACAAATTCCTTCACGGCAATCCGAGTCGAACGCAATGGGCTCTTCGTTGTTGTTCACCAGGCGTTCGTTGACCACATCGAGCATCTCAAGAAACGACATTTCCGTTGAGATGCCTGGCGCGTCAATCGTTTCGAACGCACCGGCCGTGTCAGCGTCGCGTTGGCGCCACACGTTGAGTGTCAAGTTCAAGGTTTTTTGCGGTGAAGTGACAGCGTTGGGTTCGGTCATAGTCATGATTACTTGTAGCTCCGCTGCGCGAGGTGGACGTGTTCGAATTCAAGCGGCTCTTTGTGCAGGACTTCTGGCGATCCATCTCCGGTGAACTCCCAGGCGGCGACATAGGAGAAATCGTCGTCGTCACGTTTGGCTTCGCCTTCGGGTGTTTGACTCTCCGCCCGAAAATGCCCACCGCATGATTCTTCGCGCTCGAGCGCATCTCGGCAGAGCAGTTGGCCGAGTTGGAAGAAGTCATCGACGCGCCCGGCACGCTCAAGCGACTGGTTTAACGAGCGGTCATCGCCAAGCACGCGCATGTCGCCTTTGAACTCCTCATAGAGAGCAGGGATCTCAGACAGCGCTTTCTCCAGGCCGCTGCGGGTCCGTTCCATGCCCGCGTACTCCCACATGATCTTGCCGAGCTCACGGTGGAACCAGTCGACCGAACGTGAACCTTTCACCGACAAATAACCGGTGTAACGGTCACGAGCTTCAGCTTCGGCTTGTTGGAACGCGGCGTGCGCTGTGTCGGGCACCGGCTGATTCAACAACCCCGCCAACGAGTTTCCAATGGTGTAGGGCAAAATGAAGTAACCATCGGCGAGTGCCTGCATGAGCGCGGACGCCCCCAACCGGTTCGCACCTTGATCCGAGAAGTTCGATTCGCCAATCGAATACAACCCGGGGATCGACGTTTGGAGTTCGTAGTCCACCCACAACCCACCCATGGTGTAGTGGATCGCCGGAAACACCCGCATCGGCACCTTGTAGGGGTCTTCGGCAGTGATGCGCTCGTACATCTGAAACAGGTTGCCGTAGCGTGCCGAAATAACGTCGGCACCGAGTCGCTCGATGGCATCAGCAAAGTCGAGGTAGACACCGTTGTGCAGTGGCCCAACACCTTTGCCCTCGTCAACCGCGGTCTTCGCGTTACGTGACGCGACGTCACGTGGCACCAGGTTTCCAAAGCTCGGATACTTGCGCTCTAGGTAGTAGTCGCGTTCAGATTCGGGAATGTCAGCGGGATGACGATTATCGCCCTCTTTGACTGGCACCCAGATTCGACCATCGTTACGAAGCGACTCGGACATGAGCGTGAGCTTCGACTGGAACTCATCAGATGACGGAATACACGTCGGGTGAATCTGTGTGTAACACGGGTTCGCGAACAACGCGCCGCGACGATGTGCCCGCCACGCGGCTGACACGTTGCAGGCCATGGCGTTTGTTGACAAGAAGTACACGTTGCCGTAACCGCCGGTGGCAAGCACCACCGCATGGGCCCCATGGGACGAGATTGCGCCCGTCAACAAGTCGCGTACCACGATCCCTGCGGCTCGACCGTCGATGACAACCTGGTCGATGTATTCGCAGCGGTTATAGAGCTCAACGGTGCCTTTGCCGACCTGTTCAGCCAAAGCCTGGTACGCGCCGAGGAGCAGCTGCTGGCCGGTCTGACCTCGGGCATAAAACGTACGAGAGACCTGGGCGCCACCAAACGAACGGTTGTCAAGTAACCCGCCATATTCACGGGCAAAGGGCACGCCTTGCGCCGTGGCTTGATCGATGATGTTGACCGATAGCTGAGCGAGCCGATACGAGTTGGCTTCACGTGAACGAAAGTCGCCACCTTTGACCGTGTCGTAGAACAGCCGCCAAACACTGTCTCCATCACCGTGATAGTTCTTTGCGGCGTTAATGCCACCTTGCGCGGCAATTGAGTGCGCACGGCGGGGTGTGTCGTGGTAGGTGAACACTTTGACGTGATAACCCAGCTGGGCAAGCGTCGCAGCCGCTGATGCCCCGGCAAGCCCGGTGCCCACCACAATCACGGTGTACTTGCGTTTGTTGGCCGGGTTGACCAACTTCATGTCGAACTTGTGCTTATCCCACGCATCTTCGATCGGATAGTTCGGGACTTTGGAATCGAGGGTGATGTCACTCATTGGGGCGTCTCCTACACGTGGCCGACGACGCCGGCGAGCACAAAGATTGGGAACGAAATATTGGCGCCGCATACCACGACCGCAAAGGTGATGGCGGTTCCGCGTCGCCACGAATTGAAGCGTGGGTTGTTCCAGCCCATTGACTGAAACAGGCTCCACACACCGTGATACAGGTGGAAGCTCAGCGCAATATTTGCCACGATGTACAACAGCGCAACGGGCCAACGGTCAAGGCTGTGCACGACGTTCTGGTAGGCCTCACCGCGCACGAACGTGTAGCCGGTGCCAGTCCACGACAGGTCAAAGAGATGCCAAACGATGAAGAGTCCGACGATGATCCCGCTCCAGCGCATCGTGCGGCTCGCGTAATCGGCGGCAATGTAGTCGCGCTTTGAAGCGTACGTGACTGGACGGGCTTTTTTGTTTTGCAACGTCAAGGTGGTTGCCGCATGAATATGGAGGGCGATTGCCCCCACAAGTCCAAGGCGCATCAGCCACAACGTCACCGTGCGAGGCAAGAACGGCACGAGCAGTTCGCGCAGCCATTCGGCGTATTCGTTGAAATGCACCGGGCCGAGATACATCTTGAGGTTGCCAAGCATGTGGAAGAAGATGAAGCCGAGCCCCATCAGGCCGGTGATCGCCATCACATACTTCTTGCCGACCGAGGTGCGATAGAACGCCACCGGGAACGGTGCGGGCTTTGCATGTTCGCGATGGACCGCGGTGCCCGTGACGGGCGGGCGGCTTCGCGCGGAACTTGACG
The DNA here is from genome assembly GCA_964544305.1 of uncultured Iamiaceae bacterium. GTDB lineage: Bacteria > Actinomycetota > Acidimicrobiia > Acidimicrobiales > Iamiaceae > JAFDWI01. Next base: position 5,258 of record CAZJAZ010000033.1, read on the forward strand.
TGGTGTTTTGCGACATTCGGGATCCTTCACTCATTTGGGATCAAGTGCCGGGGTGGGCTGTCCACGAATCCACGGCGACCTTTGACGCTAGTTCCGTCCGAAAGCTGAGTGAAAAGTCAGTGGTCCATTTCGTGGACGTGGACCGGTGCCCGGTAGCGGTTCGCAGCACTTGTCTGTGTGCAGGTGAGCTGCACACGAGCGGTAAGAGAGCTGGAGTGAGCAGGTACGGTGAATCGGATCGTGCCGACGTGGACACACGAGTCGGCCGGTGCTGAACCCCCAAAGGTCCACGTCGTCGCGTCATCGTCGAACCCAACATCAACGGTGACCGTTGCGTCGTCAAGGGGGGTACGTAAATCGTTAATCACGTGAATGGCGCATTCGATTTCATCACCGCTGTGCGCACACGTGGGCCACGGTGACAACGTGGCCAGCACGGGCGCGTTCGCAGCGTGGAGGACCGCAAAGGCAGGTTTGCGCGTACCTGAGCTGTCAACAATCGATGGTGACATACCGAGGCGTAGGTCGCCGAGTTGCGCAATGCAGTAGCCGCCACTTGGTCGATACTTGATACGACGCAGCGTTTCGATCTGGTCGCGGATGAGTTGGCCGTGATGATTGTGCGTCGCCCGGATCCAGTCATCAGCGTTGTCGAATACATCGGGCGGAAGGCGGTCTTGAAGGAGTTCAACGTCAACGTTGCCGTCTGCGATAGCCGAGGTGATGTCAATGTGCGGCCAGGTTGTTTCCCCAAATGGTGCGTGGTCAACAGGAAGGGACGGGCTCGGCGTGATCTGTACAAAACGCACCGCGCGAGGAACCGTGCGTGCCAAGCGATCAAGGTCGTCGGTGTCGCCGGAATGCCATCCAAATGCAACGTGAATATCGGTGCCGTTGAGCGCGGGAGGATGCGGCCAGGTTCCTGATGACCCGATGACCGGGCGGGTTGGATCTGCGCCGCTCAAAGATCGTTTGAGTGCCACGTCAAGGACCGATCGGTTCCAGTTCGGCAATTCATGTGCCACAAGGCGATCAAGAAACGTTGGCCGCTTGTCAGAATTGAGCTGAGTCGAGTCAAGGTCGGGTTCATCGTGGGCACACCACAAGGCAACCGATGGATGGGCGCCAAGCGCGTTCACTGCAGCCTGGGCGGTGGCGAGCGCGACACGGCGCACCGATCGGTGATGTGTGCGGTACAACGGCAGGTCTTGCCAGATGAGCATGCCTGCTTCGTCGGCAGCCGCGTAGAACGCTGGGGCGCTGAGATGGCCGTGAACCCGAATCAGATTGCAACCCGCTGCCTTTGCGTGCGCGACTTGGTCGACAAAAACGTGCTGGTCAGCGGTGCCAAGTTCGTGTGCGGCAGGCCCGGCCAGCACACCTTTGAGATAGATACGTTCTCCGTTGATCGACGCAACCCAGTTGTGCAGCGCTATTTCTCGTAGTCCACAGGTCGTGGCGAACTGGTCGCTGATCGGGCCAGGTTTGTCGTGGCTTTCGTGAGCAAACACCTCTACTGAAACGGTGGTGAGGGGCTGATCGCCGAGCTCATATGGCCACCAAAGCGACGGATTTGTGATTTCGATGTCCCAGGTGACTTGGTTGGTGCCGCTCGCCAATGCCTGAGTGCGCTCAGCATCGACGTCTCCGGCGCACGTCACAATGGTGACGGTGGTGGCTTGTTGCGCGTCAAGCGTGCAGGTAATCGAAACGGTTGCCCGAGTCGGCGACGCGGCGGTACACAACACACGGTGTGTCTTGATCGCGACTGGGCCGGTGCGAGTCACGCGTACTGGTCGCCAAATGCCTCCGGGATTCCAGGTGGGGCGCACATAGGGTCCGCCGATCCATGTTCCCAGCGTGTGCATATTGGTTTTCGTGTTTGTGCTTTGAGGGGAGGTCACTTCGATACCCAAGGTGTGCTCGTTGCGAGCCGACAACGCATCGGTGATCTCAAAATGGTGGGAAACCCATGCCCCTTCGCTGTTACCAAGGTACGTTCCGTCCAACCACACGTCTCCTTGCACCGCAATGCCATCAAGGTGGAGCCAGGCCCGTGTGTCTGGCTCTGGGGTGAGCGCGGTGAAACGGCGCCGATACAACAACGCATCATGGTTTTGGGCAAAAGGTGCGGACGATTGCCAATGGCCCGGCACCGCAAGGTCGACGAAGTCGGCGTCGTCGAAATCGTCCGAGTACCAAATCCGGCGGAGGTCTTCGTTGGCGATTCCGGCGCGCCAAATACCAGAAAGGTCAAGCGCATCGGGGAGGTGGTCGTGGGGCATGTCGGGCGCCAACCTACCGGGAGTAGCGTGGTGCGTCATGACCGCAACCTCAACTTCGCACTCGTCTCGTCCTGCAAACCTTGGTCAATTGCGAGAATCGGGGTGGGCCTCGGTGCCGGTCAAGGACGAATTGCGGCGCAATACTGCGGCACGCATTCGAGCAGACGAACCACTCGTTGGCGGGGTGACCGGATATGACGACACGGTTCTGCCACAGTTAGAGAACGCGTTGCTCGCGGGGCACGACGTGGTTTTCTTAGGCGAACGTGGCCAAGCAAAGACTCGAGTCATTCGCTCGCTTGTTGACCTGCTTGACGAGTGGATGCCGATTATCGCAGGCTCGGAAATCAACGATGACCCGTATGCGCCGGTGTCTCGGCATGCGAAGGATTTGGTGGCAGAGCACGGTGACGAAACACCGATCGAATGGGTGCATCGCTCACAACGGTTCTCAGAAAAACTTGCGACGCCTGACACCACGATTGCGGATCTCATCGGCGAAGTTGACCCGATCAAAGTTGCAGAAGGCCGCTATTTATCTGACGAACTGACACTGCACTACGGGCTGGTGCCCCGTACCAACCGTGGGATTTTCGCTATCAACGAGTTGCCCGATCTTGCCGAGCGCATTCAGGTGGGTTTGTTGAATGTGCTCGAAGAACGTGACGTCCAGGTACGTGGTTACAAGATCCGTCTGCCCCTTGACGTGGTCCTCGTAGCGTCCGCAAACCCGGAGGACTACACGAATCGTGGCCGGATCATCACGCCGCTCAAAGACCGGTTTGGTTCACAGATCCGCACGCATTATCCCCTTGACACGCAAACCGAGGTGGTCATTTCCAACGCGGAGGCCGAGCCGCTGGTAATCGATGGGCTCGCGATTGAAGTGCCGACGTTTATGGCTGAGGTGATCGCAGAGATTTCCCAGTTGGCCCGGGCATCTCACGAGGTGAATCAGCGCTCGGGTGTGTCGGTGCGGATGACGGTCGCAAACCGTGAGGTTTCCGTTGCGAGCGCCGCGGCACGAGCGCTGCGTCTTGGTGAAGAGATTGCGGCGCCACGGGTGTGTGATCTCGAAGCGCTGGTGGCTTCGAGTGCTGGAAAGATCGAACTCGACACGATTGATGATGATGCGGGTGGTGAGGTATTCGCACATTTGCTACGAGCTGCGGTGCTCACCGTGTTCAAAGAACACGTGCCTCTTGGCGTGTTGAACGATGTGGTGGCCGGTTTTGCCGATGGTTCAGTGATCTCGGTGGGCGATGACGTACCCATTGCCGACTACGTGTCGCTTCTTGCGACAAATGAGGCGTTGGCAAGTGCAATTGTACCGTTGACTTCCACCTCTTCAAGTGACGCGGAGCGAGCGAGCGCGGTTGAATTGCTGCTCGAGGGGCTCCATCTTGCCCGTCGTTTGAACAAAGACGTTGACGGCTTGCGAGCGGACTATCGGCAACGCTCATAGTGGCGTCGTGACGCGCACGTCACGCTCGGTCGGCCCGGATCCGTCTTTGCACACTTGACCCGCTCGGTCGGCCCGGATACGTCTTTGCACACTTGACACGCCTGAGAGCCGCCAGAAAGTGTGCAAAGAGCTGTGAGGCGTGTGCCTGTTTGTCCAATTGAAAACTATTTGACGTTGACGTCGCTCATCGCAATGAAACCGTGCAACATGGCGTCGACATCGCTGGTCGGTTTGTAGTCGGCTTTGGTTGCAGAACAGTCCGTTTCGAATACGTTTGCACCGTTTGGAATGGCGGCGGAAGTGGGCACGTTCACAAGAGGATGCGGGGTTCCCGCGGAGCACTCGGGCACGTTGATGTTGACAATGTGATCGGTTGGTATCTGATGACCGGCGATGCGTTGCCGATTGGTCGTGATCCAATTGATGACGTGTTGCGCCGCGAGCGCGTAGCTGGGGTGCGCGTTGATACCAGCGCTTCCCGCAATGCCGGGTACACCGAGGCGAGCCGCAGTTATCGTGGCGCCAACCGTTCCCGAAACGCTCGCAAGCGGGCCGACATTCTGACCCCAATTGATCCCTGACGCGACCAGATCAGGTTTGAGCTTGAGCACGCTAATGGCGACTTTGACCGAATCGGCCGGGGTGCCTTCAACCGCGATGCCTTTGATGCCACTTGCGGTTGTGGCGTCGTGATATTTGAGCGTGCCCGGGGTTGTTGTGTCGCCTTTGCCGCTTTGGTTCGTGGCGGGGGCGACCACGTGCACCGTGACATTGGGGAGCGCGCTGAGTTGCCGGGCGAGTTCATCAATGCCGGGTGCGGCGATTCCGTCATCGTCGGTGACCACAATGACGATTGGCTTCACCGTCGGTGCCGAATCGCGAAGCGTTGTTTCGGTCGCAGTATCGCCAATGGCGGTCTTGGCGGTCGACCCCGAACTCGAACATGCCAACGGTGTGGCGCTCACCCCAACAATGGCGGCGAGTGTGAGCATACGTTGAAGCCGGTTCATTGTTGACCTCCGAGTCGTTGGCTTCGAAACTATCGGATATACAAACGTTACATTGTCCGGTACCGTTGAGGATTATGGACCACGCTCGGCGCTTCTCCTACTCGGCCTGGGATGGCACCCAGAAGGGTTTTCGTCTTGATGCACGTGACGTGATGGCAGAGATCACCGACGACGTGCTGTACCACGGTGACCTCGATGCAGCGTTGCGGCGTCTGCTCCAAGACGGCATGACCCAACCCGATGGCGAACGCATCCAAGGATTGCGTGAACTCATGGACCGACTTCGTGATCAACGCCACGAGCTACTCGATCGTTTTGACCTGTCTGGAATCTACGAGAACATCGCACAAGACTTGCGTGACATTGTCGACACCGAGCGGAGCACGCTTGACCAACAACTTGCCGACGCGCTTCTGTCAAGTGACCAGAGTCGGATCGACGCGACCCGCCAGCGCGTTGAAGCCGCGCACATGGAATTGGATCTGCTGTCACCTGACCTGGCGAATCTGGTGCGTGAACTTCAAGAGCACGACTTTGCGTCTCCGGAAGCCGAAGCACGTTTCAACGCATTGCTGGCACAATTGCGCGAACAGCTCATGGCCAATCAGGTCAATCAAATGATGGGCATGATGGAGTCACTTACTCCTGATGATGTGGCTCGAAACGCGAACATGCTCGCCGAGCTCAACGAAATGATTGCCGCGCGTGAGCGAGGTGAAGAACCGGACTTTGACGGTTTCATGGATCGTTACGGCGACATGTTTGATCCCCGCCCGCAAAGTCTTGATGAATTGCTTGAACAGATGGCGACCCGCATGGCAGCAATGCAAGCGCTGTATAACTCGATGTCGGCTGAACAGCGCGCCCAGCTCCAGGCCTTAAGCGAACAGTTACTTTCTGATCTTGATATGAGCTGGGAGTTTGATCGGCTCAGCGAACAGTTGCGTGAACTGTTTCCCAATCTTGGGTGGCAGCGCTCGTACAATTTTTCTGGCACTGATCCGCTTGATCTGACCGGCGCACCCGGCCTATTTGATCAACTCGGTGGCCTTGATCAGCTTGAGAATCTGTTGCGAAACGCTGCGAACCCGGGGGCACTCGCCGAAGCTGACGTTGACGAAGCTCAACGTTTGCTCGGGCCAGATGCGGCACGCAGCTTGGAGCGGCTTGCGGAACTCACCAAGTTGTTGAGCGATGCGGGGCTCGTTGAAAACCGTGAAGGACGTTTGGAGCTCACGGCTGCCGGCTTACGCAAGATCGGCAAGAACGCATTGAGCGAACTATTCAAAAGCATTGCGAAAGACAAGTTCGGATCACATCGCATCGAACGAGCCGGTTTTGGTCATGAGCGATCTGACGAAACTCGACCCTACGAGTTTGGTGACCCGTTCAATCTTGATATTCAGCGGACGTTGCGCAACGCGATAACTCGTCAAGGCCCTGGTGTGCCGGTGCGACTTGAACCCGACGATTTCGAGATCGCACAAACCACCCAAAATGTGCGCACCGCAACCGTGTTGATGGTGGACTTGTCGCTTTCAATGCCGATGCAAGACAACTTTTTGCCCGCAAAAAAAGTGGCGATGGCACTGCATTCGTTGATCTCATCGCAATTTCCTCGCGACTATTTGGGTTTGGTTGGTTTCAGCGAAGTCGCCCGCATCATTCAACCCGCTGAGTTGCCTGCGGTGTCGTGGGATTATGTCTATGGCACAAACATGCAGCACGGGTTTGCGTTGGCACGCAAACTTCTTGCGCGTGAGCGTGGCACAAAGCAGATCATCATGATCACCGACGGGCAACCCACTGCGCACATCACCGATTCGGGGGACGTACAGTTCCACTATCCACCCGTTCGGGAAACTGTTGATGCGACGTTGAGCGAAGTGGCGCGCTGTACTCGTGCTGGCATCACAATCAATACGTTCATGTTGGGTGGTAGTCACGCGCTCGGGCGTTTCATTGAGGTGCTCTCACAAATGAATCGGGGTCGGGCGTTCTTCGTCACACCACAGAATCTGGGTGATTTCGTGTTGGTTGACTTCTTAGAATCGCGTCGGCGTCTGGTGCGCCGTCACGCGGGTTGAATGCACGTTTTTGGAGCGTGGGGGCCGCCCAATAGTGGGGAAGTGCGAAAGAATATCAAGAAAATCCTTGCTTTCACTTGCAATTCTCGCCGGAAACCTGCATGATTACACACGTGTAATTTCAACGATGTGGTGTTCGACCCCGGTCGTCACGACATGCTGCGAAACCACATCGACAGGGGTGAGGGGTTTCGGCCTCAACACCGACCAATACGACTCTGCCTCGCTAGGAGGTCGCATGTCCGTAGAAGCTGAAATCGAACTCGAAGCCGAAGCACAGGTGTGGCATCAGTACGCCAACTGTCTTGGCGTTGACCCTGACTTGTTCTTTCCGGAACGAGGCGCGTCAACCCGTGAGGCCAAAGAAGTGTGTCGAGGCTGCGTTGTACGCGAAGAATGCCTCGAATACGCATTGGCGAACGGCGAAAAGTTTGGTATTTGGGGTGGAATGAGCGAGCGCGAACGTCGCCGTATCCGCCGCCAGCGTGCCATTGCCCGCCAGACCGGTATTGCTCACACAGCCTGACAAGCAACGCCTTCTGGTTAGGCCAGGGTCATCACGATTGAGCCGTCACCGCCGTCAGATACCCCGCTCGTTGACCAAGGAGTACTGTCACCGCTCCAACGCCGACCGTTGCCACAATGTCCAGCCATCGTGCCGACCGTTGTGGAGTCGATAGCGCGGGGATCCGCGAGGGTCGCGGTGCCGGTCGTACCTGTCGGTCCAGTAGCAATTGACGAGCCCGTTCCACCTGCGCCACCACCACCGTAGTTATTGGTATCTGTTCCACTCGGGGCGCCAGGCTTGGTCGGAGCACTAGGTGCGTTTCCGTCACTGCCCCCATAGCCACCGCCGCCACCGCCGTACACGCCGCCGCCTCCGCCACCACCATCGCCGCACCAAGTGGTTGCCGTGGATCCACCGATGCCGCCGTTTGCCCCACCCGCGGTCGCGTTTGTGCCGGTGGTGTCTGAACCCTTGTTACTCGCACCTGCAGCGCCGCCCGCCGTCGTGGTTCCACCTTTGCCTCCGCTTCCTGGATAATCAGAAAACAGCCCGTCGGAACCGTCATCGCCTGCATGGCCACTTGTCACGCTATAAGAAAACGTCGGCGACTCCGTGTGACCTGGCCCACCTGCGCCGGGGTCCGATTTGTCGCCGCCGCCGCCAGCGCCGCCGCCTCCGGCCGCGACGATCTTGACGGTCGGGCCAGCGGTCGAAACAATGGCACTTGCCCCGCCGCCACCGCCTCCACGGTTTCCGGTTAAATCGCTACCTTGAACACCACCGCCTTTTCCACCTTGCGAGTAGCCAAGGCCACCGTCTGCGACGTTTTTGCTCACACGAGTAGGCGCTTGCTTGCCGCCACCCCCAAGCCAAACATTCAAGGTATAGCCGGTTGACGAAGCGGCAATCTGACCGGTGACTTGCACCCCAGAGCCGCCATTTTCCGAGTTGAACAAGCCGCCACCGCCACCGCCGCCAATAATCGTGTAGTTTACCGCACGGTTGTTGGGAATGGTCACCGGGGTCGGGTCATTGCTCGGTGTGGTCGGGGTGGTGATTGTCGTCCCAGCGGCCCACGCATTTGTCGCAAACGATGAAGCCACAACAGGTGCAGCCCATGCCGCACCGGTCGCGATGGCGCCACCTTTGATCAGCTTGCGTCGATCAACCTTGATTTCGTCGCGGTTGTAGGCCATGGGATGTTCCCTTCCTCGGGTCGTGCACTGATTCCATCAACGTATTTCATCAATGGTCTGACGATGACTTCCGACAATCGTAGCACGATCAGTACGGAAGCCATATCTATTCGCTACTCTGAGGGTCGTACGTACACAAAAATGGTGGATCAGCGAGAGGGAGACGAACAGCGGTGGCCGACGATCAACGCCAAGACGACGAGAATTCACCGTTGTCCGCACACGTTCTTGAACGGTCGGTAGGTGTCGAACTCGTTGCGTTCGGCGAATCAGCGGTCGCTTTCGATCTCGTCACGTCAACGATCCACCACGTGTCCCCGGTCGCCGCATGGATCCTGAGCCGAGATGATCCGTGCACCGTCGATGAGATTGTGGCCGATGCTATTGACTCGGGCGCCCCACCTGATGCGGTGGATCAGCATCTCGCGCCGGTGATTTCCCAACTGCGCTCGATCGGTTTGCTTGGGCGACCAGGACCGTATGAAGCGCCTCGCTCACCTGCCCCGCCGGGAGACGCAAACAATCCGGGGGTGATTGTTGGCAAGACCCATGCGATTCTCGCCCATCGGGTCGCGTTTCGATCTGACGATGCAGACCTTGTCACACAAATCGATGATTTCCTTGGCGATGCAATTGACGAATCTCCAAACCAGTTCATTGATGTGCGCCCGAACGGCAACGGTGGCATTGATGTTCACGCATCGGACACGTGGTGTTTTCCAAGCGAAGTGGCACTCTTGTCACAGGTTGCGAACGTGCTCAACGATCATGCGGCCCGCAGCCACAACATTTTGGTGATTCACTCTGGCGCTGTTCGAACTCCCACAGGTCGCACCATCGTGATTGCGGGGCCTCCAGATGCAGGCAAGTCAACCCTTGTAGGTGCACTCATAGCGCACGGTTGCGACTATTTCGGGGACGAATCGATTGGGTTTCGCTCGGATCTTCGCCCGCTCGGCTACCCAAAGCCGTTGACCCTTGACGTCATGAGTCGGTCGCTGCTCGGGCTTGAAGCGATTGCTGATCACAGTGTCCGGCCTGAGCTGTTGCGCTCAGATGTTCGCAGATTGAACGTGGGGAACCGTGCGATTGACGGCGTCGTCATTGCCTACTTCCAACCTGACGCAACTTTTGCAATCGAACGCCTTGAACCGTTTGTTGCTCTTGAAGCGATTTGTGCCAACGTGCTGAACCTTGCCCGATCAGCCAGCGAGGGGCTTGTGACGGTGAGTGCCATGGCGCATCAGATTCCGGTTTGGCGCATGACTCGATCTGATCTCGAATCCGCGGTGCAGTGGATCATGGACCTTTGATTCCACCGCAACGTTGTGCGACCGCGTTTGCATCAGGTGAGACGTGCCCGTCTCAACAACCGTGACTCGATCGTTCGATTGCCACCAAGGTCAAGGCGTTCCCGATCGCTTGAACTGACTCCATCAAGAATGGACTGCGGAAGAAGGCCCACCAATTCGCAGCCGGTGACCCGTACCCCGAGTGGCCCACCATGTTCGACAACACGCTCAACCACGGTGGGGGGGCCGATCACACGTGGCGCGACAAGGTTGCACGACACCTGAAATCGGTCGCCTACCACGAGCCCCAGGGTGCGCACATCGCTTGATCGCATGGCGGCTGCAACCGCTCGAACCGTTTGCAGGTCTGGTGCGTCCACCCAAACGTTGAAGGCAATAAGCACATCGCGTGCCCCAACTGCGCACGCCCCAGCAGTCGGATGCGGCGCTGGAGGGCCAAAGTCTGGGGCTATGGCGACAAACGCGTCCCGGCGAATGGCCGGTAGCGTTCGTTCAGGCCCATAGGTGAAACAGGGGACACCCAGCTCGGTTGCCATCCACGTTGCAAATGCGTCACGCGCCACAATCGCGTCGGACATCGTGGAACCAACGAGTGGAACAAAGGGAACGACATCGACGACCCCAATACGCGGGTGCACCCCAACGTGTCGGGCAATGTCAAGGAGTTGCACCGCGGTGTTGGCGAGTCGGCGTGGCGCTTGCGTGCCGACCAGTGTGAACACCGATCGGTTGTGATGCGGATCGGTGTGCACATCAAGCAGGTCCGCCCCACATGCCTGCGAAAGCGTCGCAATGACCGACTCGTCGCGCCCTTCAGAAACATTGATGACGCATTCCAGCACGCTTCACATCGTCGCAGACCGCGCCCGAAAGCGAGAAGGAAAGCAATGTCGAACGTTGGACAATCTGAACAGCAGGTCGCATTGGGTTGGAATGAGGTGGTTGCCGGGTTCCCAAACGTGTAGCCTGAACGGTGTGAACCCGCTGATTGCATTTCTCGAAGGCCCAGAGCTTCTTATTGTGCTCGCTATCCTTCTCGTCCTCTTTGGCGGCGCCAAACTTCCGCAACTTGCACGTTCGGTGGGTTCGGCACAGCGCGAGTTCAAAAAGGGTTTGGCCGGCGAAGCTGATGAGGCAAAGGCGAAGAGCGCCGAGCCAACCGATACTGACAAAGCCTGATCGGTTCAACCGTCACAAGTATCGGCCCCTAGACTAGAGAGCCATGTCCGAGATCGCCGCTGACCCCAACGAGCCGCCGCGCGGCCATGCCCGCATCGTGTACCTCGGCCCGGTGTCACCACATTGGGATATTCAGTCTGATTTTGGTGACCGGGCCTTTGTTGACGACTTCCGTGCACGAGTGATGGCTCGGTTGCAGCTTGTCCCGCCGCACGATCCGCAGTTTCGAAGGAATCGAGAACGGTGCGTGCGCGACGCAGAGCGTGAGAACATTCTGCTCGACTGGGATTTGGGTTACACCGTCGATTAAACGTGCGCGTTTGCGAACGCGATATGCCCAAAGGTTGCGCGACGGTAGGATGCACAAATGACCGCGCCTCCAGCCGTTGCCGCACGCAGCGCGAACGGAGAGGAATCACGGTTTATTAACCGAGAGCTTTCGTGGCTGGATTTCAACGAACGTGTGCTTGAAAACGCACGCATGCCACGCGTTCCTACACTTGAAAAAGCAAAGTTCTGTGCAATTTTCTCAACCAATCTGGATGAGTTCTTTCAAGTTCGGGTTGCCGGCCTTAAGGATCAGGTCGAAGCCGGCTTCGGCCAAACCAGCCCCGATGGCCGCACCCCCGCCAAACAACTTGATGACATTGCGCGGCGTACCCGTGCGCTCGTGGAGCGCAGCGAAGAAATCTTTTTGGGGTGCGTTGTTCCCGAAATGGCCGAGGCCGGGATCGTGTTGTCAGACTGGGAGCAACTTGACGATGAAGACCGCAAGTTTCTTGTCGCCGAGTTCGACGAGCGGATTTTCCCCGTCCTGACGCCCCTTTCGGTTGATCCTGGGCATCCGTTTCCTTACATTTCGTCACTGTCGTTGAACTTGGCGGTCATTGTTCGCGACCCGCACACCGGGGAGCGCCGGTTTGCTCGCGTCAAAGTGCCAGCAACGTTGCCCCGGTTTGTTTTGCTCCCGGATGGAGAACGCTTCTTGCCGCTTGAAAAGGTGATCTCGGCACACCTTGACCGTCTGTTTGAGGGTATGGAAATTGTTGAGCATGTGCCGTTTCGAGTGACGCGCAATGCCGACCTTTCGCTCGAAGAAGAAGAAGCCGACGACCTGCTCGTTGCGGTTGAAATGGAACTGCGTCGCCGCCGGTTTGGCCAGGCAGTCCGACTTGAGATCGATGCCCGGGCATCCGCTGAAGTGCGCGAGCTGCTGATTCGTGAACTTGAGCTCACCGAACGTGATGTCTATGAACATCTCGGGCCACTTGATCTCGGGGGGCTTTGGGCACTCGGTGACCTTGATCGACCCGATCTCAAAGACCGCCCCTGGGCGCCAGTAACCCCTGCACGTCTCACGCCAGGAGACGATGAGCATTCGGATCTCTTTGCCACAATTCGCGCCGGTGACATTTTGGTGCACCACCCGTACGAATCGTTCGTCACATCGGTTGAAGAGTTCGTGCGCCAAGCGTCACGCGATCCCAAAGTGTTGGCGATCAAGATCACGCTGTATCGAACGTCGGGTCGCTCATCGATCGTGCGGTCGTTGATTCGAGCGGCAGAACGCGGCAAACAGGTGGCAGCACTCGTCGAACTGAAAGCCCGGTTCGATGAGGCGAACAACATTGAGTGGGCACGTGCCTTAGAAGAAGCGGGCGTGCACGTCACGTATGGCCTTGTCGGTCTGAAAACCCATGCCAAGACCACCATGGTGGTGCGCGACGAGGGGGGAGTCTTACGTCGTTACTGTCACATTGGAACGGGCAACTACAACGATGCGACGGCAAAAACCTATGAAGACGTGGGCTTGTTTACGTGTGCTGAGCCGCTCGGGCGCGACGTCACACAACTGTTCAACTATCTCACCGGTTATGCCCGCAGTGTGGACTACGAGGCGCTTCTCGTCGCCCCGCATACGATGCGCAGTGGCCTGCGTGCTCTCATCGACAACGAGATCGCGGCAGTGGATGCGGGGGGAGTCGGTGCGATCACCATGAAGATGAACAGCCTGGTTGATCCGATCATGATCGACAATTTGTACGCCGCGTCGAAAGCGGGCGTGCAAATTGATTTGATCGTTCGGGGCATTTGTTGTCTCAAACCAGGCATGGCCCAAATGTCTGAGAACATCACGGTGCGCTCGCTTATCGGGCATAACTTGGAACACTCTCGTATCTTTCGCTTTGCAAACGGTGCAGGACCGTCGGCGCCCGCGTTCTTTATTTCATCTGCTGACCTCATGCCACGGAACCTTGATCGTCGCATTGAGGTCATTGCACCGGTGCGAGATGCCGTGTGCGTTGAACGATTGGAACAGATATTGGCAGTCGGATTTGCTGACGAGGTATTGACCTGGACGCTGGACGCAAGCGGTTCGTGGACGCGGCTCTCGGCAGCAGACGGTTTGGCCGGCAGCGAGAACGCACATGCGACGTTCCAACGGATTGCGCTTGGACGTACCCGGCGACACGAGCTCGACGACGAAGATCGGAATCGACCGTGACCGATGTTGAAGTGCGTGCTGCGGGAGGTGTGATCTGGCGTGAACATGACCGACTCGAAGTGGTCGTGATCCACCGACCGAAATATCACGACTGGTCGTTTCCCAAAGGCAAGAACGAGCCGGGTGAAACCGACGAGGAGTGTGCACTGCGTGAGGTGGCCGAAGAAACGGGGTTGCGCTGCGAACTTGGGGCGGAACTCGCTAGCGTTCGTTATCTGGATCGCAACGGTCGAAGAAAGCAGATTCGCTACTGGGCTATGCAGACTACGGGCGCTGCGCCCGGGTGGGACGATGAGGTTGACGTGATGTGTTGGCTGCCCCTTGACGCTGCGTCGCAACGACTGAGTTACGAACGTGACGCGGCGGTGCTCAACTCGTTTCGCGAGCTTGCCGGTCAAAGCGAGTAGCCCCCATCATTACCCGAACTCTGGGATATTTGTCCGCCACCGCGCGACATAGGTCCCAGAGTTCGGAAGGTGGGGGAGAGCCGCGTGGCATTCCTAGAATTATTGACCTGTGACAACGACCGGCAACCAACTCGGCTGGCAACCACTGACGCCACCTGAACAACCAGCCGTTCCCGCGTCGACTCAAGCATTTACTCGCTTGGCCCGAGTCCACGCGTTTTCTGCCGCGGCCGACGCGCTATTTGCAACCGCGTTAGCCGGATCATTGTTTTTTTCGATCCCCGTAGGCGAAGCACGCACCAAAGTCTTCGCGTATCTCGCAGGGGCAATGGCGCCGTTCAGCTTGTTGTCGCCGCTCATTGGGCCGGCGATCGACCGAGTTGCGGGCGGGCGACGGCTCATGGTCATTGTTTCGCTCGGGCTCCGGGCACTCTTTGCGTTCATTTTGATCACCACGTTCAACGATGTCGCGGTGTTTCTGCCCATGGCCTTTGGCATATTGGTTCTCCAAAAAGGCTATGCCGTTGCACGAAGTGCACTCGTGCCGTCAACCGTGCGTGACGACGACGAACTTGTTCGGGCCAACTCAAAGCTTGCGCTCATCAGTGGAATTGTGGGCTTTCTCGCGGCAGGGCCAGGTTTTCTCGCGCTGAAACTTTTTGGTCCAGAAGGCAGCCTGGTACTCGCCAGTGTGGTGTATGTGGCTGGCCTGGTCGTTTCATTCCAGCTTCCACCTGCGAAAATTGCAGCGGACAAGGCGTCGGCCGACGAGAAACATGCGTTGCATTTGCCGACCATCATGCTTGCTGCGTCCGGCATGGGCTTGCTACGTGGCATTGTCGGTTTCTTATCAATCCTTGTGGCGTTCGGTTTGCGAAGTGGGAGCCGACCTGTTTGGGAGTACGGGGTCGTTGGGGCCGGGGCCGTGATTGGCTCACTCATTGGGTCTGTTATTGCCCCAAAGATGCGCAATGAAATGCGTGAAGAAATGATCTTGATCACGTTGCTGGGCATGGTGGTTGCGGTATCCGCGTTTTCAACGTTCGTTTTTGAAGGCTTTATTGCTCCACTATTGATCGCTTCGATGGTGGGGATTGCGGCCGCTGGCGGCAAACAGGCATTTGATGCAATCGTGCAACGTGACGCGCCTGAAGCTAACCGTGGACGGATGTTTGCTCGATTCGAAACCCGGTTTCAGATCATTTGGGTTCTCGGTGCAGCGCTCGCGGTCATCCCCATGTCAATGACACTGGGCTATGGCATTGTGCTGATTGTGTCGGGCTTTGCCACCTTTACCTTTGGGGTTGGATTGCTTGCTGCACGGCAACACGCTGGGGAAAAGCCAACGCCGGCAACAGCCGCAGCCGTGGAAGTCGAAGCGAAAATGTCGGCGTTGTCTCATGCCGCCAAACGCGGAGCGGGACGCACGTGGAAATCAATCTGGCGTCGCGAAAAGTCGGATCAACAACCCGACGATGTCAATCCTCCTGGGTCGACCGGCTCGGCGTTCTAGGCGGTCAATCAGTCAAGGCTGATACGGGCCAGCCACAGGCCTGGTGCGTCAACTTCTGCGATTGTGGGAAGAAACTCCGCTTGTTGCCAAAGGTGACCGACAGCATCAACGCCACCTCGTTCGGTAACGCCATCGATAAACGCTCGACCGCGGTCGACGAGGTCTTGACTGATTTCAATACCGAATAGGCGACTGGTGAAGCGGTCCGCATCTGACTCGGCGACACGCCGTCGTCGTAATGCTTCGGCGACGCGCTGATAGTCGTCGACGAGCCGACCCCCGACCGTGTCAACAACATGGCCGATCGAACCGACAATGACGCACACCAACGCGTCAATTGATGCACGACGCGCCTGTTGCCCAGGGCCTGCTGCGGCACCGACAAGGATTTCCGGGTCGCCGAGAATCTGTTGAAACGAGGTCATCGCTGCAGGATTCGTTGGGTCAATATCACCGAGGTGACGCTCTAACGCGTCAGGATCCGGTTCGAATCCAGCGGCGTATTCGTCAAGCAAGGTGTCAAGACGTGTGCGAATGTGCGGTACGTTCAAAATGGCGTGGCTTGTCAACTCATGTAAACAAATGGCGAGGCGCACCGCGTCGGTATCGAGGGACCATTCGTTTGCAAACGCATCGATTGTCTCGGGGAGCACCATGATTTGTGCCCCGGGCGGGCACGGCAGCGGCAGGTCATAGGTGCCAAAGTTGCGCTGCGAGAGATGGCCGATCATTGTGCCCGCTGTCATGCCGAGCAGCATGGGGCTCAGCAACGTCATCATGCCTGCGAGCAGCGAGTCCATTGCGTCATCGTCGCCGGTTTCGTCTAAGGCCGATGGCGTATCGAACTGACTGAGTTCGGCCCCCAACCCAACAAGATCTTCAAGACCTTCAACCGGCGGGACATCTTCGGCGACATTTCCCGGATTGGGTTCTTGTGCCGATAGTTGTGCGGCGAGGGCCTCAAACCTTGGCTTGTACGCCTCAAGCATGCCAAGTACCCACGTTGAACGGTTGACGGGAACGATCTGCGCGTTGCGTCCATTGACCACCACGCTTAAGCCCGTTAAGCCGTTGATCTGTACTTCGGCTACTCGAGCCAATTGTTCGAGCCGGATACGTTCGAGTGGGTCAATGTTTGGTTCAGATTTGCCCTCGGTTGCGATTGCGATGGCAAGTTGCTTGGCTGGATCCCAAGCGACCGGGCCCTGTTGGCCCATCATGCGGGCGATGTCTCCAAAAAACGGGACGCCCGAAAACGGGTTGTCACCACTCATAAACACGCACCGGTAACGACGACGGGTTCGACACTTTGCTCAGAGGCTCCAAGGTGCAACACATGAGACAATCTACCGTCTTGCCACCAGAGATGCCTTTGGTCGATCTGTAGGATGTCCGGCCATGTCCGATTTGGGGAACGACGTCGCACAACAAATCGTATTTTGTGCGGTCGCGGGGCCTGCCGCAGGACTCGTCGTGGCCCGCACCACCGAGCAATACCCGAAGTCATCGGTACAGGTGCTTGCGACTCGTCCGATGGTGATCCCGGGAGCGACGACAACACGAGTTTCTGGGGCGATGAACTGGTCGCTTCACTTGGAAAACGCCGACGTGGTTGTGGTGTTGGGAACGGCCGTTGATGACCGTGACCCCTATGAAGATGAAGCCGGTCATGCTGTGCACGTAACAAAACAGATCCTTGATGCCGCGCAGCAAGCCCAGGTTGGTCACATCATCGTGATCTCAAGCGCCCTGGTGCTTGGGGCAATGGCCGCGAATCCGGTGCCTTTGACAGAAGCAGCGGTGGTCCATCCCGAATCGTCCTTTCGCCCGGCGGTTGAGTTGGCCGAGGTTGAACGTCTCGTAACCGAAGTCGCAGCCTCGGGTGCGCTGTGCACGGTCTTGCGCGCGGCTCCGGTGGTGTCTGAAGGGTCGCCGGGATGGTTAGCAAACGAACTCCATCGATCGCTTGCTTATCCCATCGAAGGTTTCGATCCAGGATTGCAGTATCTCCACGCTCGTGACCTTGGTGATGCCATCAGCACGGTCATTCGTCACCCCACGCCTGGTGTGTTGCATGTCGCCCCAGACGGTGCACTTTCGGGGGGGCAGCGACGCGCACTTGAGACCCGGCCCCGACTGCATGTTCCCGATGCGGTGGGTCAGCGCGCCGCCAGAATTCGCAGCACGTTTCGCGGTACGAAAGGCCCCGAGGGGATTCGCCCGTATCTGTTGCATTCCTGGGCAATTTCAAATGACCGCCTGCGGGCGCTGGGATGGGAGCCGTCGCATGGGAATGAGGAGGCCTATGTTGCCGCGTTTCGGGCAGCGCCCTGGTCAATGCTCGGTTCAGGCAAACGACAAGAGCTTCTCTTGGGTGGCGCGGGTGTTGTAAGCGTGGGTGCCGCGCTCGCTGCGGCAACCGTTCTTCGTCGTCGACGAAAGTGAACTGGGCCGTTGGGCTCTACGATGGGGCGGTGGTTCTGTGGATACCCATTGATCAAACCCCGAGACTTGTGTGCGAGCACCGAGAAGATGCTCGATGACCGCACTGTATTTTTTGGCGATCGTGGTTGGGGTTGTTGCCGTTGGCGGCGTGGTGTTGTGGCTGGTGTATCGCAAGCCTTCGTCAACAGAGTCGTCCATTGATTCGTTTCGACGTGAAATGGATGCGCTCTCTCCGAAAGATCGCAGTGGCTCAGATACGGGGAGGAACTGACCCTGGCCCGAGATCTTGCCATTGATCTTGGCACCGCGAACACGCTGGTGTACACGAAAGGCAAAGGCATCGTGCTCAACGAGCCTTCGGTTATCGCGCTCAATTCGCGGACGACCGAAGTGCTCGCAATGGGCCATGAAGCCTGGCAGATGATTGGTCGGACACCGGGCTATATCGTTGCCGTTCGACCTTTGCGACAAGGCGCGATTACCGATTTTGATGTGACCGAACGCATGATCCGCTTGTTGTTGCAGCGCACTGGTGTCTCGCGCTTTAACCGTCCTCGGGTCGTTATTTGCGTGCCGAGTGCAATTACCGAAGTTGAACGACGAGCGGTCATTGAAGCCACCCGTCGAGCTGGTGCAGCCGATGCCCAACTCATTGAGCAACCAATGGCCGCCGCGATCGGGGCCGATCTGCCGATCAATGAGCCGGTTGGAAACATGGTGATTGACGTGGGAGGTGGGACAACCGAAACCGCATTGATTTCGCTTGGCGGCGTCGTCGCGCTGGAAGCGGTGCGCGTTGGATCGTTTGATATTGATGCGGCGATCCAAACGTTTATTCGCCGCGAGTATGGCATTGCGGTTGGTGAGCGCACCGCGGAAGAGATCAAGTTGACGATCGGTTCGGCCTGGCCGGTCATGGACAATGTGAAAGCCGAAGTGCGAGGCCGGGACCTCATGAGCGGCCTGCCCAAGACCGTGATCCTCTCACCGGCCGAAGTGCGCAAAGCGATTGACGAGCCGGTCAGCGCGATGGTCGATTCGGTTGTCACTTGCCTAGGCGAAGCACCACCTGAATTGGCGCAGGACCTGATCGTGCGTGGATTGAACTTGGTGGGTGGCGGCGGGTTGCTCCGTGGCCTTGATGCACGGATTGCAGACGCGACCGGGATCGAAGTAAATCTGGTTGATGCCCCGTTAGAAGCGGTGGTGTTGGGTGCGGGTCGCTGCGTGGAGTCTTATGATGAATTGCGCGTGATGTTTATGGGTGCCCGTGACTGAAACAACGCCTCCAGACGCGAACCACGCGGGGTCTATTGATTCGGGTGACGAGCACGTTCCAACAGGTTCGGCGCAGAACGACGAACGTCAACGGACTGGGCGATTGTGGCAGGCCCTCGTCGGCGTGTTTTTCGTATCCGTTGTGGCCGCGATCGTTATCGCATTGTTGCCGTCGGGGTATCTCATTGATGCTCCGGGGAATGCGATCTCGACATCCGATCTTGTAACCGTTCCCAAAGACGTCAAGACGTTTACTCATCCCGGTGATTTTCGGTTGGTGACCGTATCGGAAACCTCCAAGCCAGCTTTCGGGCAAGCGTTCGTTGCGTGGCTTGATCGTGATTCTGACGTTTTCCCTCGGGTGGCTGTCGTTGGAACAACGCCCCGCGCTGATGAGTTGCGGTATCAAGCAGTGTTGATGCAGAACGCAAAGCTCTCTGCCATTTACAAAGCCATGCGCGTGCTTGGATTGCCTGCGAAGATGACCGGCGGGGGCGTATTTGTTGACAGCATCGTGGAAGGTTCGCCCGCGCAAGGTGTGCTTGCGATTGGGGACACGATCACCAAGATGAACGACACCTCAATTTTTACGGTCGCCGACGTGTCACGCTTTATGAACGCGGCCAAGCCGGGCGAGCGTGTGGAACTCGTTGTCGATCGAATGGGCGTTTCAAGCGACAAGAAACTGCATCTCACCCTTGGGTCAACCAAGCGAGACGGGAAGAAGGCACCGTTGCTTGGTATTTATATGGAAACGCGACCGAACTATCAGTTCCCATTTGACGTGGGTTTCGATACCGGTGAGATTGGTGGGCCGTCTGCTGGACTTTCGCTGACCCTGTCGCTCATTGACAAGTTGTCGCCGAAGGGGCTTGCCAAAGGTAACGACATTGCGGTGACGGGCACCATCAATGCGGATGGGTCGGTCGGACCAATCGGCGGGGTCCGCCAAAAAGTTGCCGCGGTGCGCAATGCCGGTTCACACTATTTCTTGGTGCCCCTTGGAAATGCGGCAGATGCGTGTACGGCGACCGGCGATCCATACACGAAGGCGCAGTTGAAGCGTCAGCCGGTTGCCTGTGGCAATGCGAAAAACGGTGTTCGAGTGATCCCGGTGGCATCGCTCGATGACGCACTCGCCAAGCTTGCGAAGCTGCCACCTCACAACGGAAAATGACCATCACTCGCGCGGGCAGCCACGCGTCGTAGCATTGACGTCGACATGGCAGCACAATCTGATGAAGGATCCGCGCCCACAGCGGCGCAAATCGACGCGATCGCAACCAAGACTTTTCCCAAGTCCCTTCGAGGCTGGGATTCTGCGGCGGTTCGCGTTCATCTCGTAGCGGTCGCCGACATTGTTCGAACATTGAATCGACGAATCGGCGAACTAGAAGGGCGTTTACACGAGGCCGAATCGGCGGCACGGCGAGCCGATCTCACACAATTAGACCCGGACGAGGTTGATGCCGTCTTGGGAGAAGAGACGGGCCGTGTCTTGCGTGCCGCGCGAGCGTCTGCTGCCGAGATTGAACAACGCGCTGCTGAACAAGCCGAAGTGATTGCAGCCGACGCATCGAACGAGGCGTCACGAGTGCGTGAACACGCAAATATTGAAGCGCAGCGGCTCCAAAGCGAGTCGGCTGAGGCCGCGGCTGCGACGCGTACCGCTGGCGAAGCGCACATTGATGAATTGCGTGCCGCGGCAGAAACCGAACTGACCGAAGCACGTGACGCCTTGGAAGCCGAATTGGCGGAGATGCGTCAAACAACACGCGATGAGACTGCCGCCACATTGGCTGCGGCGGAGGATCAAGCAGGATCGGTTCGACGTCAAGCGCTCGACGAAGCAACGCATTTGCGTGAGCACGCCGAGACAGAGGCGAAAGATCGGCTGGCCCAAGCCACTGCAGAGGTTGAGGCGCTGCGCAAGAAGACCAAAATGGAACTTGATGAGGCAACTGAGGTTGCCCGCCAGCAAGTTGCGGAGGCCGAGCGCATGCGTGAGCGAGTGCTCGCTGATTTGGCCCGGCGTCGTAAAGCTGCCAGACAACACCTTGAGCAGTTGCATGCGGGCCGGGAGCGTCTGCTGGCGGCATACGAGGTAATCCGGACGACGACCGATGTGGCGACCGATGAACTTGGGGTGGTGCTCAGCGATGCGAAACGAGCGGCCGATGACGCGGCACGCCGAATCGCGGCAGAACCCACACCGGGAACAGACGAAATGCTGGCCGAACTTGATCTCGCTCGCATGGCAAATCTGCCCCTCATTGCTCCACCATCCGGTACCGAAGTCCACGCTGACGAAACGGACAATACAAACGACGCGGCCGACACTGCCGACACGGGCGACGTTGCCGGGGCCGCACCAGATGGCTCAACCATTGAGCCTGGTGGCGATTCAGTAGATGGTGGTGACGAAGTCAGGCTTGACCACAGTGTCGCTGACAGCTCAGCAAATGACGAGTCGCCTCCAAACCCGCACTCGGTGAACGAGGTTGTGACTCCGGTTCGCTCTGATGTTTCAAAACCATCCCAGCCACTTGAGCCGCGCCGCCCTTCGAAACGACCGCGTCGACGAGGTCACGATCCACTTGCTGGAGAGACACTTCCCGCCGTGCCCCTTGTCCCGATCGTTGGGGCCGCTGACTTTGAAGGTGTTCGGGTCTTGCCTGGAGCAACGGCAACCGAACGTGTGACAACAGATGATCTTGCGGTGACGTCAAAGCCTGCAACTCAAAGTAGCGGCGACGAAAGTGTTGGAAAAATCGACACAGCAGGTGCGCCCACCGACGAGCCAGGTGAGTCGCCCGATGCGCCTGAACAAGAATCCTCAGCAGAACGGGCGCTTGCCGCGGTTGCACAAGGCGTGACCCATTCGCCAGAAAAGCTTGAGGTCGAAGTGTCGGGGATCTTTGATCGCCTCCGTGCTGATCAAAGCGCAACGATCTCGTCGAAGGACGCCCCCGCGAAAATTGAAATCGAGTCAACAAGCACCAAAACCGACACCGCAAGCGCCCAAGTCGCAACGGCTGCCTCAACGACGGTTCAGGCAGCGAAACCCAAGCCGGATGCGCCAGCAGACGACGCGTCGGTCAATGGCGACCAACCCTCCAAAACCCCTGCGGTCAAATCCACGAAGTCAAAAGAAAATGTGCCCGCAACTGAGTCGGCGGACGATCGGCTCGCCCGTATTTTTGAACAACGAGACGCGGCTGTTGATGAAGTAGCCCGGCGGCTTTCCAAACATCTCAAGCGACAACTGTCCGATCAGCAAAGTGGCCTTCTTGACGAGTTGCGCCGGACCCGCCGGATCGAATCTGCTCTTGATGTCTTAGGGCCGGTGGAAGAGTTCTGCGGAGACTGGGCGCAAGTCGTACGCGACGATTTGTCGGCCGCGGTAAACGCGGGAGTCACGTTTGCTGGTGACCTGTCAAAACAGGCCGCCGGAAAAGTTGAAATTGATCTCGCAGCCGTGGCCCGGGAGCTTGACGAGTCTGTTGGCGTGCTGCTGTACCACCGGCTCGAGGCGGTCATTGAAGAACGAGATGCGGGCGCCGACGACGACGAAGCGGCACAGCAAGCTCGCGATGGGCGAGACATGTCTGATCGAGTTCGTGCGTGCTACCGCGAATGGCGCGGCCCGCGGCTGACTTCGGCTGTTGCTGACGCGTGTGCACGCGCTTTTGGTGAAGCTGTCCGACTGGCGCTTGGAACCACCGGGGTGCAATGGGAATGTGGTCCGGGGGCGCAACCCTGTGGCGACTGCAACGACAATCATCTTGCTGGAGTCATCGAGCCGGGCGAGACGTTTCCGACCGGGCATCGGAGTGCGCCAGCACATCCGGGATGCCGTTGCCTCGCGTTGCCTCCATTGTGAGAAAACTCATATTGACCTTGCCCCGGCGAGGGTGAAGGTGCATCGCGTGCCGTTAGGCTAAAGCGCTCATGGCTAAGCACGCGTCACGAAAGTCACCAGGGAGAAAGCCCTCGGGCATGCAGGCTGCGCAGCGTCGCCGAATCCTTGCCATTGTTGGCCTCGCAGTGATCGTTGTCATCGCAACATCGCTGCGTGGCGTGGCGACCTTCTACGTCGATTATTTGTGGTTTGGTGGCCTCCATCAGACCGGTGTGTGGAGTGCCGTTCTGGGTGCCAAACTCGCGTTAGCGGCAATTTTTGTGGCCGTTGCGTTTTGCATTGTGTTCGTCAACCTGTGGATTGCAGAGCGCACCGCGTCGGATGTGGCTGTGGCGACCACCGATGACCAAGTTGTCGAACGGTACCAAGAAATTCTTGGGACGCATCCGCGGCTCGTCCGGATCGGCGTGGCGCTTATCATCGCGCTCTTTGTGGGCGCGGGAGCGGCAAACCAATGGAAAGACTGGCTGCTGTTCACGAACTCCGTCAACTTCGGTCAGAAAGATGCGACGTTCGGCAAAGACATCGGCTTTTTTGTCTTCCGTTTACCTTTCATTGATTTTGTGACGTCATGGCTCTTTGCGACGCTCGTTGTCACGCTGCTTGCTTCGATGGTGATGTCGTATTTTCACGCGTCAATTCGTATCGAAGCGCCGCCGGGAACACCGTGGGTTGATCGTGTGAACCCGTCGGTCAAAGTGCATGCGTCGGTACTCTTGGCGGTTTTGTCACTCGTGAAAACCGCCGAGTACTGGTTTGGGCGCTATCAGCTGACGTTTTCAACGCGGGGCACCGTTGATGGTGCCCTGTACACCGATTCAAATATTCAGCTCACCGCGATCAATTTGTTACTTGTTATTTCGGTTTTTGCGTGCGTGTTGTTCTTGGTGAACATTTGGCGGCGCGGATGGGCCCTGCCCGCGGTGGCCGTCGTGTTGTGGGGAGTGGTCGCTGTGTTGGGTGGCGTGGCGGTGCCCGCCATGGTTCAACGTTTCGGGGTGCAACCGTCTGAGGCGGCCAAAGAGCGCCCATATCTCAAACAGAATATTGCCGCGACGCGTGGCGCATTCGGGTTGAACAAGGTCAAGGTGTCGTCATTTGCTGATGACGGCAAGATCACCGCGGCCAAACTGCAAGACAATGCGGCGACCATTCAGAACGTTCGGCTTTGGGACCCTGCGGTCATGCAGGAAGTGTTTACAAAATTGCAAGGTATCCGCGGCTTTTATCAGGTGGGTGACCCTGATATTGACCGGTACATGATTGACGGCAAGCTCACACAGGTGTTGACCTCGAGTCGTGACATCGATGTTTCGTCGTTGCCAACAAAGTCATGGGTCGCCGAACACCTTTCCTATACGCATGGCTACGGCAACATCATGGCCCCAACGAATGCTTCTGACACCGGTCAGCCGGTCTTTACCAACAAGAACATTCCGGTGGTCACAAAGGGCACCGGGGCGAAGGTAACCCAGCCGGCAACGTATTTCGGTGAAGGACAATCCGGGTATGTGATTGCTGATTCGAAAACCAAAGAGATCGACTATGTCGATGAAGCGTCGAACACCAAGTACAACAATTATGAGGGTTCGGGAGGCATTCGCATTGGGAAAGGTTTGGGCGGGTTCGTGCATCGGGCCGCGATTTCGCTGCGCTTCGCCGACATCAATCCGTTGATTTCGTCAAACGTGGATTCGGGTTCGAAAGTGCTGTTGTACCGAGACGTGCGCACTCGTGTGCAAACCTTGGCGCCGTTTCTTGATTTTGACTCTGACCCATACGTGGTCATTCGGGCGAATGGCGAACTCGATTACATCATCGACGCGTACACGACCACAGCCCATTTTCCGAACGCACAGCGAGCGATCACATCAGATTTGCCAACAACGAGTGGACTCAACACTCGCTTTAACTATGTGCGCAACTCGGTGAAGGCCGTCGTCAATGCTTATGACGGAACCGTGAAGTTGTATGTGGTGGATCCAACTGACCCACTCGTGAAGTCATACGAGCGAGCGTTTCCTCACTTGTTCACGCCACAGTCGAGAATCCCAGCCGACTTGGCAGCGCATTTTCGCTACCCCGAAGATCTTTTCAAGGTACAAACCAAGATGTACGGGCGCTACCACGTCACCGATCCTGATGCGTTTTACACACAGGAAAACACGTGGGAAATCTCGGCCGATCCAAACAAGGCTGGGCTAACCAACGGTGCAGCGCCCGGGGCGGTCGACGCGAATGGCAACGCAATCGAATCGGGTGCGGTGCCCATGGATCCGTATTACTTGTTGATGCGACCCCCGGGTCAGAAAGATGAATCGTTCTTGTTGTTGCGGCCGTTTGCCCCCAAACAGTCAACGGGTTCGACCAACAAACAGGTCTTGACTGGGTTCATGACCGCACAAAGTGATCCGTCGGACTATGGGCGACTCGATTTGTATCGTTTGCCGGCGAATAACTTGCCGTCGGGGCCATTCAATGTGGCGGCGCAAATGATGCAGGACCGCAAGGTGTCGGCGACGCAAACGTTGTTGTGTAATGCATCAGATGGGGGAGGCGGGTCAGAGTGTGAGTTTGGGAACCTGCTGGTCATTCCGATTGATCAGTCGTTGTTGTACGTGCGCCCGTGGTATGTGAAGTCATCGGGAAACAATCTGCCTGAGCTGCAACAGGTGATCGTTGGTTACGAGGACAATTCTGGCAACTTGCAGGTGGCCGTTGAGTCAACGTTGCGTGGCGCGCTCGTTGATTTGTTTGGCCCCAATGTGCCAAAAACCGGCGAGAAGAATCCGGCACCGCCGTTGAATTTGTCGTTAGCGAGTCAAGCACAAGGAGATGATGCGCCGGCGTCGACGACGACGACCACAGCGCCTGGGGGCGGCGGGACGACCGCATCATCAACGACCGTGCCGTCAGGCCCGACGACATTTCCCGAGGGGCCGACTACGACGTTGCCGGTTCCGTCCGGATCGCAGGCCGAGTTGATTGACGATTTGAATCAGGCGTTCGATGACGCGGACGCGGCACTCAAACGTGGTGACCTTGAGGCCTATGCCGCGGACATCAAGCGGGCGCAAGCAATCGCGCGGCGATTGCAGGCCGACTAACTTCCCGGCACCTCGCACCCTTCTCCCTTTTCAGCAACGCTCCCACTCCTTCCCTCACCGCTTTGGGTGCGCGATTGTGCCGTTTCTTGTCCGGATTCGGTACCCAAAACCGGTCGCTGGCGGATTTACAGGCCGATGTCTTTCGACGCGTTCGTAGACGTGGTGTCAACAGCATGGATATTCGGGTTGGCGAAGCGCGGCCTAGGTGACTAACGTCTGCGATGCGGGGTGGAGCAGTCCGGTAGCTCGTCGGGCTCATAACCCGAAGGTCGCAGGTTCAAATCCTGCCCCCGCTACC
>CAZJAZ010000034.1:0-10523 GCA_964544305.1 uncultured Iamiaceae bacterium
GCCACGATGGCTGATGCGGCACCTGGGCGCTTTGTTTTTGGCATCGGTACGTCTTCCAACGTGATTGTTGAACGGTGGAATGACCTGCAATTTCATGAGCCGTACAAGAAAGTGCGCGACACGGTTACGTTTCTGCGAGCGGCGTTGCGCGGTGAAAAAATCCGAGAAGAGTATGAAACGTTTACTGTCAAGGGTTTCAAACTTGGATTTGTGCCCGAAGTGCAGCCAGAGATTCTCATTGCGGCACTGCGTCCGGGCATGTTGCGTTTAGCGGGGACCGTTGGCGATGGCGCAATTATCAACTGGCTCTCGGCAGACGATGTTGCCAGGGTTGTCCCCCATGTCCATGAGGGTGGTGACAACAAGCAGGTTGTGGCACGAATCTTCGTGATGCCCACCGAAGATATTGACACGGTCCGGAGTGTTGCGAAGTTCGCTATCGCCGCCTACCTGAACGTTCCGGTGTATGCCAAGTTCCATGAATGGCTTGGTCGTGGTGACATGTTGCGATCGATGTGGGACAAATGGGCAGACGGAGATCGCCAAGGCGCTCTTGGAGCAATACCCAATGAACTGGTGGATCAACTTGTGATTCACGGGTCCCCCCAGCAGTGTCGAACGCACATTCAACGTTATGTCGAAAGTGGCGTGACGTGTCCCGCGGTGGCGTTTATCCCCGGCGGTTACGACATTCGTGAAGCAATGCGTGCGATCGCCCCGCCAGCGTTGTGAAGCGGCGCTAAAAAAGACCGAGTTGCTCTTCATGCGCGGCGATGTCGGAGAGCGGGACCCAAACCTTGCCGCCACGGGGACCTCGACGCTCAACCTCGACGTCGCCAACGGGAATTGATCGGCGACGGCCACGCGCATCATTGAGTCCGAGTGAACCGTCTGGCTCAAGCGCAACGGCGACACCTTCGAGCCACCGGCCACCGTCCTCTCGTCGAAAGCGTACGGTTGCGTGCGCCCGTAATCCGATCGTGACAAGCGCCTCAATTGCAGCTTGTTGCGCGGCGATATCTGTTGGTGCCTTCTTCGAAACCTTTGCCACCCGGGTTCCTTTATGAATGACCAATGGCAGCGCGCATGGTATCGGTGATCACGACACCCCGATCCGGTCCCCACGGCAGTGGCATCAAAACAGGATGGTCAACTCCTGCATCGCGATACGCCTGCACGCCCGCTTGAACTTTTGCAGCATCGCCGAGAATGTCGATGCCATCGACCATGGCATCGGAAACAGCCGCCAATGCTGCACCACGATCACCCGCGGTGTGAGCCGCACGAACTGCATCAACCTCGGTGCCATAACCGGCTCTTGTGAAATTGGCGGCGTAACTATCGACAACCGCGTAAGAAAACAGGTCTTTGCGTGCTTTCTCAACGGCACCTTCGCGATCACAGACCCCGGCATGCACGTACGCATAACTGTGAACGGCCGCATCGAGGCGCCCCGCGTCGCGTTGGCCAGCGCGCACCTGCTCGAGCGACCAGGGCACGTGCGATGCTGGTAAATAATTCAAGAGCACACCGTCGGCAAGTTCGCCCGCAAGTCGAAGCATTTTGGGGCCGAGTGCCCCGAGCACGATCTCTGGGCGTCGCTCGCCGAGGCGGATACCCAAGCGAAAGCCTTTCACCTGATAAAAGTCGCCCGCGAAGTCAACCTTCTCACCGCTCAAGCAGGCCTTGAGCAGGGTAATGAATTCTCTGACCTGGGCGAGGGGCCGGTTCCCAAACGTGGCACCGTGCCACTTTTGCGTCACGACAGGAGACGAGATCCCAAGACCGATCAAAATTCGACGATCCGGATGTAACGCCTGCAGCGTCGCTGCTCCCATGGCCAGCAGGGGAGGAGTCCGTAATTGCAGCGCCAAGACCCCGGTTCCAAGGTCAAGAATCGGGTTGGCTTGGCCGATCGCCCCAAGGAGACCGAACGCTTCAAGACCCACAGTTTCCGCGGTCCAAAACGAGCTGTAACCCAGTTCGGCCGCGTCACGAGCAGCACGTGCCGCAACGTCGGGGCCGAGCATCATGAGGCTGGCAGCGGTTACTCCCGTTGTGGGCGTTGTAGGCATCGTTGGCTCCGAAATAAGAAAATGTTGTGGTCAGCATCGAATCGTACCGATAGAAGGGTAGGTCGTTCGCGAAACCGAATTGGAGGGCTGTTGAAATGACCACCAAGTCAGAGCGTCCGACCGGTAGACTGAACGCAGGTGTTGAGCCGTTCGACATCGTTCCCGCACAGGAGTGGACATGACTGACACGATCACCCCCGAGCTGCTCACCGAAGCACTGACCCTGATTGACGAGGGGCTCGCGCATGTGCAGCATCGGGAGCTTGTGTCTGCCAATGAAGTCGCTGATCTGTTGTTGGACGTGCGCCTGTTGCTCGCGAATCCACCGGCTGACGTCGCAGAACTCGAACCCGAACCGGTTGGTGTCTAACCAATCGTCGTTGTCGTTAGCGAAGCTTGACAAGCTCGTCAAAAGCTTCTTCGGTGCAGCGAGCGAGTAAATCCGGGTCTGCAATTGCAAGTGTGTCGATGTGGAGGCCCATATCAAGCGAGCCGTTGTAGCTGAGCGTCGTCAGATTACATGCGGTGGCAATCAGCGGGCCGATTGGGTGATTCGATTCGACGAGTGCGCCCGCCATATAAATCGGAAAGGGCGCGCCGCGTACGTTCGAGGTGGTGAAGTCGACCGTAGAAACTTGTGCCTTGGTGAGCTGAATGAGCAGCGCTGCAGGAAGTAGGTTGGCGGGCCCGGCTAAGACCTGGGGAAGTGACGCGCCGGTTCCTTCCCGCACGCTCAAAAGTCGCTCGTGAATTGCCCCAAGCCGGGTCGCGGGGTCTGGCCCGACGGGGATGGCAACGCGCGCGGTTCCGAATGCGTTGCCCGCGGATGACCGATCACTTCTCGTACTCACGGGCATCGCCATACGAAGCGACTCAATCTCACATCCCATGGCGCGGTGGTACGCACCCGCACCACCCGCGGCACCGGCCACAAACACATCGTTGATGGTGACACCACGCCGCTTTGCAAGGGCACGAACGTCGTCAAATGGGACACGCAAAAGCCGAAGGGTGCGTTGGTCAGAACGCTGTGTCCATAGTGGTGATTGGCGCTTGCCAATTGTGGCCGTCTCGGTAAGTAGCGAGCGGGCTACGTCGAGCGATCGTCGGGCTCCGTCAAGGAGGCGTTCCGAGTCGCGTAGCAGTTCGCTCGTTGTGGCAAGACCTTGCTGAATTGATTGCACGCCTCGTTGCAACGTGTGCCCGAGCGCGTCTCGGGTTGCCGACACGGTGCCGGGCAGTGGTGTTGCTTCAGGCAAGGCAATGGGTTCTGGGTCGTCAACGTTCCGGGCAAAGTCAATGAAATGTTCAGAAATCCGCACCATGCCAACGCCATCAGAAATGGTGTGGTGAAATCGTTGCAACATGACGCCGTGGCCATCGGAAACTCCTTCGAGAAGTAAGAACTCCCATAGTGGGTGGGTCGGGTCGTAGGGGCGGTGACAGAACGCCATGGCCTCGTCAATAACGTCCTCAGATTTCGCGTCGTGCAGTGTTTTGACGTGCACGTGGCGCGCGATATCGAATTCGGGATCGTCAATCCATCGCGGGGGAGCGACTCGAGCAGGGTCGAGAAAAATCCGACGACGAAGCTGCGGGATCAACGCGGCGGCTCGGAGCATGCGACCTTGCATACGAGCAATGTCCGCTGGGCGATCCAGGAACGTGATATTTGCGAACCCCGACGTGAGAGTTGGGTCACGTTCAAGCGTCCAGAGCATCGACTCAAAGTCGGTCAGATGGTCTTCGGCGCGTACAGGTCGGTCGGCCACGCATCGACCCTAATCGGATCGGGCCCCTGTGGTAATTAGTGGTCGAGGGAGGTGTGTTTGAATTCGTTCAAGTTCGTTTCACCGGTTGCTAAGTCAAGGATCTGTTGCACTCGACGAATGGCGAGCTGACCATTGCCCTCGGTGCGTTCCATGAAACGAATGAACGTGGCGGAGTTGCCAATGAGAAAGGTGGGGACGCCCCATACATCAAGTTCATCGACCTGCGCGGTGTGTTCCTTGCGCACGGTTGCGAGTGCCGAGCCGTCGTCAACTCGCGGCCAAATAAGCGCCGGGTCGACTCCGCAGGCTCGAAGCACGTCATCAACATTGGTGCGGTCCAAGAGTTTGCCTTGGTGGTGGCGGAGCGCGAAGAGGCCACGGTGTACCGAGCGAAACATGTCAGGGAACGTGTCACGCACAATGACAGAAACTTGAAGTGCTTCGAGGCCGCTGTCATCTTGGGGTCGATCCCAGATGTCGACTTGTCCTTCTTCAACGTGGACTTGGCCGAGTGAAAACGGCTCGAATGTGACGTCCCACGCTGCACCTGCGTCGAGAGCATCGAGCACCGTGTCGTGCACGATTGCGGTCCAGGGACAACGGTAGTCGTAGTTGAGACGAAACGATTCCATGATTGACAGAACCAATGTGATCGCTGTGCTATTCCTACGTGAGACGAATGTCTCAGTCGTTGGCGAGCACCGTTCGAAGTGCGAGTTCACCCAGCATCCAACCAACGAGGGCTCCTGCCGCCACGTCGGTTGGATGATGCATCTTGGTGTGGATGCGACTCGTGGCGACGAGAATCGCGATGGGCCCAATGATTGGTTTCAATGACGGATTGTTTCGGGTCAGAATTGTGTAGGCAAATGCGCCGGAAGATGCGTGTCCGCTCGGGAAGCTTGATGTGATCGGTTCACGCAGCCGGGTTGAGACGTCGGGGCGGTTGTCAGGGCGTCCTCGCTTGAAGATGCGCTTCAAGCCTTGATTTACGACGAGAGATTCCAGCCCGAATAAGGCGACTCGGCGTGGTATCGCGTTGGCGTCGTCATCGTTGCGCAAACCCATGGCAAATGTGCTGATCAACCAGATCAGTCCCCAGTCGCCCAGATGCGATGCAACTTCAAAGACCTTGTCGGGCAGCAAACGTCCACGCATTGGCTCAAACCATGCGTTCACGAGGTCATCCACGACAAGTTCCGCTCTGAGGTGAGGTGCTCTGGGTCATATCGTGCGTATTGATGAGATGTCATGCCGTAGCGGCGTTGGAGGGTCAAGCAGGTCACCGCCGAACGCGGGGCAATGATCTTTGAATGCGCACCAGTCACAGAGACGCGACGGCTTCGGTCGAAAATCGCCGGTGACACATGAGCGCTCCACCGCCGACCAAATGGCGTCGACTTTGGTATTCATTGTCGCAAGCGCGCGAGGCGTTGGTGATTCTTCAACGATTGTGCGGTCACGCAGGTATAACAGGCGAATTTTGGCGGGATGCACCCCAAAAAGCTCCGCACACATGGCCGCATAGATTTTCACGCCGTCCATGCGTCCGTGGGAAAAGCGCTCGGAAGGGGCACGTCCCGTCTTGTAGTCGGTAACGACGAGCCCACCATCGTGGTCAAGCTCAAGCCGGTCGATCACGCCTCGTACGGCGTAGCCCTCGCGTGACACCTCAAGCATGATCTCAATGCCAATTGGGCGAATCAGCGTGGGATCTTCCATGTCGAAGTAATGATCAAGCAACGTCGACGCGTCGTCAAAAAATGTTTGTTCTTCCTGCGACGTCAGCGCAAGGCCGGTGAAGTCCGGATCGGATCGAATGGCGACAATGGCATCGTCCAGACAGGTTGATGCGGCCGCCCGAGTTCGCTGGGGAGGCTCGAGCGTAAAGAGCCGTTCGAGTGCGCTGTGAACCAACGTGCCTTTGGTCGCGGCCGGTGATGGGGGCTCGGGCAGTTTGTCGATGGCCGAATAGCGAAAGGCCAACGCACATTTGGTAAAGGTCGAAACTTTCGATGGTGAAAGGGTGCGTGGTGGGGTCAGCTGCACGTGTCCAGCCTAGAAGTCGCCGCACGAAAGGTCATGTTTGACCGTTCATTGGCACCGAATTGTCGAGCTCATCGGCGACTTCATAGACCACCTTGGCGAGATCGTCAAGGAGTTCATTGCTACGTTGCAGCTCATCAGAAAACCGGATTCGATCGGCTGGTGGCGCTGGCAAGGCCGATTCCATCCAAGCGGCATGCAACAAGAACGGGACCGTGAAGCCTGGCTTTGTAAGCGTGGCAAGCGGGCCTTGAGCGATATTGCCGGCGTCAAAGACCTCGATGCGAAATGCGTCGTCGTTCATGATCGGTACGACGACGTACCCATCATGACCGCCGGGGGCTGATCCGGTGGTGCGAGGGGCATAGATCGGTGATGAGGGAAAGTCGTCAAGACCAAAAGCATGTGTCTGCGTAATCGTCAAGTCCGGCATCGAAGAAGTCACAAGAAGCGGAGCAGTTTCATCTGCGGGGAAGAGCGAAGTGTCTACACGATCTTCGTACAATGCCAACATCTTCGCCGTGATGCCTTCGGGCCGCCAACCTTGGTGCACGGTGTGATGCACGGTTGGTTGCTGGCGGCCTTCGTCGCTCCAGTCCATGGCGTTGAGTTGGCGGGTCCACAGCAGTTCGGGTTCACGCTGTTCCGCTCGGTGGCGTACCGCCCCCGTTTGAGGGTCGAAGACGACGAATGACGTGAGATCCGGGCTCATGGGAAGCCCGTACATGCCACGCAAAGTCGGATCGCACGGGCGTCCGAGAACATCAACATCGCCGGACTGTTGGGTCATGGCAATGTCAACGTTTTGGACGTGCTCAAAGAGCACGGCGATGCCGTCACTGTCGTCCCAGGTTGCGTAGTAGTGATTGATCTCGGGCGAAATAGTGATGGTCGTGCACGAAACTTCTTCCCCCGGGGGCGCTTCCAGTAGCGCCTCTTTGCGGATGAGGTACAGCGGTGAGGTCAGGTTGTTTGGTTCACTTCGTTCACCACCGGCCAGAACTTGTGGTTCAACTTTGAACGCACAGTCACCCACGATCAACCATTCACGGGTCTGCGTTATTGTGTGCACTGACTGGGGGATGAGCGCATTTGAAATTGGCCACGAGCGCAGCGGGCCCGATCCGTCCCAGCACACGACATGGAGGGCCCCCCAATGTGTATTGACCGTCCACATGCAGTCACGCGCGCTATCGATGACCGGATGGGCGGTGGTCATCACCATGGGCAGGATTGGTTGGGGCGAAACTTCGAACGTCAACCATTCATCTCGTCGCCCCACATCGCCCAGATAACCAAGACTGTGCGGATCAATCTCGACGGGCCGCCCCGCATCCCAAGTCACAAAGAGCCGCTTCCCCCACACGAGCGGGTTGGTGTTCGCCGCATTGGTGTGCCCGAAAGGTGACTGCACGCCGACAATGGTTGGCGTAAACAGATCGGGGCGTTTGACTCGAAGGCGTGACGAGGGTGAGTCGATGCGTCGCTGGCGCCAAGCAAACGAGTTGCTTGGGGCACCGTGCATTCCCGGCGTAAGTGAAAGGCGGTAGACCATGCCATCACCAAAGAATGGATGCGGCCCGTCGAGCGTGGTTGGGTGCGGAGCGCTGATGATGACTTCGCCGGCTAAATCACGAGGCCATGAACCTTGGGTGACGGTGAAATCAACGTCATGAGGATCGTCTCGAACAAACAGACTACGGGGCAGTGGCATGGCGAACCTTTCGAGAATGGGGGCGAAGCATTGCCGCCGCCCCGCATCAATGTATTGCCCAAAAGTTGGCCACCGCGCTCCAATCAGTCGCCGATGGCTCGAAACCGCCGTAGTGCCAGGGGCATGCACACTGCCACGATGACCGCGCACCAGGCAATTGTGAGCGGAATGGCATGGGTGAGTTGCCACGAGCCGGTTGCGGGGATTCCCGTCGACAGCTCGCGCACGGCACCGACGATGGGGGTGAGCGGGTTCCATTCGCCGATGATGCGTGGGATGGTTTGCATGCCTTCGATGGGCACGAAAGTACCCGCGAGAAACGACAACGGCATGATGATCGCAAATCCAATGCCTTGGACTCCATCGGGGTTGCGAACAATCATGCCGATCAGCACGCCGAACCAGGTGAAGGCGAACATGCCCAGCAGCAGTACACCGGCAAGACCCAGAGCCGAGCCAACGGTGAGGTTGGGACGCCAACCCACAGCGAAACCAAGTGCGATCACAATTGTCATGCCAAGGAGTTGTTCAAGGAGTTGGCCGACCACCTGTGCCGTGATAGCCGACAATGGGTGGATCGGTAGCGAGCGGAACCGGTCGACGACGCCCGATGAGAAGTCTGCTGCGGTTGCGACACCGGCACCCATGACGCCAAAACCTACGCTTTGGCCGATGAGACCGGGCAGTAGGAAATCTTGGTACCGCATGCCTGGCACAGAGATCGCCGAACCGAATACGTAGACGAAAAGCAATGTGAACACCACCGGTTGGATAGTGACGTCGCTCAAGCGTTCGGGAACCTGTCGAATCGTGCGCAAGGATCGGCCGACGAGGAGCGCGGTCTCCGACAAGTAACGACGAAGTTGACTCGGACGAGGCGGAAGGGTCTCGAGGTCGTCGCCGAAAAGCGCGGCCGTTGGAGGGGCTCCTGGAGTGATAGTGATGGTCATGGGCTGTAGCTCCAAATATCTGGTTCAGGCGGCGACGGAATTGGTTCGGGTGGCGTCGCCGGTGAGGGCGAGAAAGGCGTCGTCAAGCGTGGGGTGCCGCAGCGCGATCTCATCGACGGCAACGCCTGAGTGCCGCACGTGAGCGGAGATGGCATCGAGGTCGATGGTGGCTCTGGGTGCGGGAATTGAGGTCGTACGTGGTGCACTCGTGGCGATGAGATCGAACTGGTCGCGCAGTAATGCTTCGAGGCGTTGTTGTCCGGCGAGGTCGCTGGCGACAATGTCGACGCGTTGCCCGCCGATGCGTGCTTTGAGTTCACTTGGGCTTCCGGTTGCAATCGATCTGCCGTGATCAATCAGCATGATTTGGTCGGCAAGCGCGTCGGCTTCTTCTAAATACTGGGTGGTAAGCAGCACGGTGACACCGGCTGAGACAAGCTCGGTGACCGTAGACCAGACGGTTGAACGACTGCGTGGGTCAAGTCCCGTTGTCGGTTCGTCAAGAACTAACAAGCGTGGTTTGACAACGAGCCCTGCCGCAAGGTCGACGCGACGCTTTTGGCCACCCGAGACATCCTTGACGCATTTATCGGCGAACTCGCCGATTTCAAGTCGGTCGATCAGGTTATTGGCAACCCTGCTTGCCCCGCCGCGTGAATAGCCACGTAGGTGTGCCATGAGGATGAGGTTGTTTCGGCAACTCAAGTTTTCTTCGAGTGCCGCGAACTGGCCGGTCAGTGCGATGTCTAGGCGTACCGCATCCGCGTCAGCATTGACGTCGTTACCAAAGACGGTCGCCGAACCCGATGTTGGGTCGGTGAGCGTAGTGAGCATGCGAACGGTGGTTGTCTTGCCAGCACCATTTGGGCCAAGTAGTGCAAACACTTGACCAGCTTCGATTGACAGATCAATGTTGGATACGGCGGTGAAATCACCAAAACGCTTGGTGAGTCCGGTTGTGGTGACGGCGGGTTGCAACATGAGAGCTCCTTCAAAACATACTGACGCTAAAAAGATACAGTGACGGTAGAAAGAATGCAACTAAAAGTTTGTAGCGGACCGGTGAGCTATGCTTCGGGGTATGCCCGACGAGGATCTGGCGCTCACGCCGGACGAGATCAAAGCCATCCGAGCGATGCTTCGTGACCCAAACGAGCCAAGAGAACTCGAGCAACCACTCGGACTCCGAGAACGCAAGAAGCGCGCCACGCGCCAATCGATTTCTGACACCGCAACCATGCTCTTTCTCACAAAGGGCTTTGATGAAGTACGGGTCACCGATGTCGCCGAGTTATGCGGCGTATCTGAAAAGACCGTGTACAACTACTTTCCGACGAAGGAGTCGTTGGTTCTTGATCGTGAAGATTCGATGATTGCGGCGGTGCGACGCGCCCTTGGGCCGGACGCACCCGAAGGGTCGCCGGTTGACGCATTCGTTGATGAATTACTCGACGAGGTAACTCGAGCGTGTCGCAGTCAACAGCAGGCGAGTGATCAGCGGTGTGATTTTGCTGGCGTCAGTCGATTCCGAGCGCTCGTTGATTCAAATCCATCGTTGCGAGCCGCACAACGCGACATGATGGAACGGATTCGCCAAGTCGCTACCGAGGAGCTCGCGGCGCGTGCCGGCGTCGATCCAGACGATCCCGAACCCTATGTTGCAGCTACGGCAATTTGTGCACTTTGGGGTGTGATGTTCTCATCAATGGAGCGACAAGGTGCAAAACTTGGTGACAACAGTGATGTGGTCATGGATGCAATCGCCGAGGACATTCGGCGTGCGGCACGTTTAATTGACACCGGACTGTGGTCGTTTGGATTGCAAGTGCAAGGTCGAACGAGCCAGCGCCAAGTCAAAGAGGCCGCGGCTGCAGCACGTGAGGCACGCATCCAAGTCATGGAGGCGGTCGCGGCAGCAAAGGATGCATGGTGGAAGATGACCGAAGAGATGCGTGCATTCCATGAA
>CAZJAZ010000034.1:10623-31102 GCA_964544305.1 uncultured Iamiaceae bacterium
GACGGTCCAAACTCGTCTCGCTTGCCTCGCACGACCTCGACTGGACACTGCATTTCTCCGAGACGTTCAAAGGCTGTGCAGCTCGCTGCGGTGCGATAGACCCGTGATTCATTTTCGGGAAGACACGCGATGTGAACGGACCCATCCTCCCGGTCGACAAAGCCGGCTTCGACATAGCCGCGAAGGGCATCGGGGTGAAAAGTTGCCATTGGGGCTTTCGCCGCAAATGTCGTGGTCGCCTCGTTCCGAGACGCAAACGTGGCTCGCCGTCGAAGCGCACCTTCTGCCAGTGGATTTGGGGCATCGCCCATCACCTGGCGGATGTCAGGTGGAAAGACGATGGGTTCAAAAACCCAGATGCCAGCAAAGCTTCCGGGCCGGGCGAGTTCGGCGAGGAGCAGTGCCGCGCCGCCCATGGAATGCCCGATACCAACCGGCCGTGTCGTTGTGGTCGACCAACTCAATGCGTCGAGTGTCGCCAAAACGTCATCCGCGAATTGATCCCATGACAAGTCCGCATCATGAGAAGCAGCCGAGCCCCCGTGTGCCCGAAAATCCAGTGCAACGACATGCGCAACGTTGAGTGCTGCCGCAAGTGGCCGCCATGTGAGACCATTGAAACCAGTGGCGTGTGCTGCCAGGACAGGGTAACCAACTCCTCCGAGGTCGTGAAGCGCGAGGGAGATGCCGTGGGTGCTTGGTGCGCGTGAGGGAATCGAATCTGCTTGGTTCACGCCTCCATGGTGGCGGGTGAAGGGCCGTGCGCGAGCATTGGCCGCGTCCACAATGCAGTTGATTCAGTCAGATTGGGATTGAACGATCTCATCAGAGTCTCGCGCGGCAGCGTTGTAGATGCCTTTGGCCATGAGCGACGTTTCTGCTTCGGCGCGTGCACGCAAGAGCTCGGCGCGAGCCAAGTGGATGTCCCGATCTTGGGGTGCCGCGAGGCCAGCCAACTCAATGAGATTACCAGCGAGACGATGATCGCCACTTGCCGCAATGGCTTGCGCTCGTTCGGCAAGTTTGGCTGCGCCACCGGCCAATTGGGCGATTTCGGTGGCGACTTGGGCGTCGGGGGCCGGTTTGAGGCGTGATGGGTTCCCGTCATACCAGCCGCCGTAGAGTCGCCAAATGTTGCGCACAATGAACTCGGGTTCGTCGTAAATGGGCTGGAGATATGGCTGGGAACGCAAGCGATCTGGAACGGTGACCGCGTGCAGAATCTCATCGAGGCGTGCGCCCTCGTTCATGAGAGCCAAGGTCTGGTCAACGAGCGCATCTAAGAGATCGGCCGTGTCAGTGAGCGCTGCAACCACAATGTGCTCACCCACAATGGGAAGACCGTGTCCAGGTAGGAGAACTTCCGGTCGGAGGGCGGCCATCGTGCGCAGTGCCACTGCCCAGTCACGGGCGTAGCGCTGTACCTTCTGCGGATTGCCCGCGTTGGGAACACACCAAATGAACAAGTCGCCGGTACAAAGTGTGCGTCGCTCGGGCACCCAAACCCAGGTGTGGTCGTCGGTTTCGCCGCGTGCATGATGGAGTTGAATCGTGACGTCACCGATGTGTGCGTCAAGACGGTCGACAAACGTGTCATCTGGATTGCGATAATCCGTGGGCCACTGCAATCCCGGAATGGAAAACTGGCGGCGGTTGATTGCGGCGTTATACCCAGCAGTGAGACAGTACCGATCAAATCGAGGATTGACGGCTTCATGGGCGTAAACCCTTGGGCGTGGCCGACCCTTTGCGTCGGCTTCGGCATCGAATGTTGCGGTGCCCATGACGTGGTCAATGTGGCCGTGGGTGTAGACCGCGGCAGCGATCGGATTGGAGCGCCAACTGCGAATCAGCTCACAGATCTTGTCGCCCGCCATGGGGCCGCCCGTGTCGACCAGAACAAGACCGTCGCCGGTGTCAAGCGCTGCGACATTGGCGAAGGACGACACCGCGCCGACCCCGTCGGCAACCTCTTCAATTTCTCCGTAGGCCGTGAAGGGATGTTCATTCTCGACTGTTACTGGCGTGCTACTCGCCAGCACACGTCGGCTGCGATCGGTGAGGGTCTCGGACATTCGGCCTCCAGTCATTGGTCTAACTAATGCGAGTCAGACTATCACAACATTCTGGACGTTTGTCGCGAATCCGCACGCGGGAAACGACAGGTGACCTTTCTGGCGGTCAGATCCTCAGATGAGCGGCCAGAAGCGGATCAGCCGAGAGACGACATCGTCTTCATAAGCTCTTCGTTTAGGTTTGCCGGCACCGAGTAGCCATCTTCATTGCGGATCGCATCGAAGTGGTCACGAATGTCTTCCGCAGTCAGATCACCAGTGTTCGAATAACCATTCGTAACCCCAATGAAAATGCGCGCCACGTGTCCGGCACCAACCGAATACACCTCACCCGAAACCGGCACGTCTTCATGCACGAGCCAAGCAACGAGTGGCGACACGTACTCGGGAGCGAAACGGTCGACGAGGTCACCCATGAGATCTTCGGTCATGCGAGATTTCGCGACCGGCGCGATCGCGTTGGCCTTGATGTTGTTCTTCGCGCCTTCGACCGCGAGTACCCGAGTAAAGCCCACCAACCCCATCTTTGCTGCGCCATAATTTGTTTGGCCGAAATTGCCAAAGATGCCAGCCGCAGATGCGGTAGAAAGAATGCGGCCATACTTCTGCTCGCGCATGTGCACATAGGCGGGTTGGGTCACGTTAAACGCCCCACGCAAGTGCACGTCCAGAACCGGGTCAACCAGGTCAGGGGTCATGTTGTGGAACGACTTGTCGCGCAAGATTCCCGCATTGTTGATGACGATGTCGATCCGACCGTAGGTGTCAATTGCACTTTGAACGATTGCCGCGCCACCTTCCGGCGTTGCAACCGAATCATGATTTGCCACAGCTTCGCCGCCCGCGGCTTTGATCTCGTCCACTACTTTTTGTGCGGCAGACGCGTCCGAACCGGTGCCATCCATTGAACCGCCAAGGTCGTTCACGACAATCAGCGCGCCACGCTTGGCAAGCTCAAGAGCATGGCTGCGGCCAAGGCCGCCGCCTGCGCCGGTGATGATTGCGACCTTGCCATCGAATCCGAGATCGGCCATGTGATACTCCTTGAAAAGGTTGAATGCCGTGGTGAGGCAAATCAACCTAATCGCAACCGTTCCGATGTCGAAGAATTGGAAACCGGTAGAAT
Source organism: uncultured Iamiaceae bacterium (assembly GCA_964544305.1). Classification (GTDB taxonomy): domain Bacteria; phylum Actinomycetota; class Acidimicrobiia; order Acidimicrobiales; family Iamiaceae; genus JAFDWI01. The sequence continues at coordinate 13,825 of CAZJAZ010000034.1, forward strand.
CAATCCACTGTGCGTGTTCTCGGTCGGTCCTTCCTGCAACTGCTTCGGCTCGCGTGCATTGTTGTTGTGGGCGTGGCAACCATGGTTGGGGCCACGATCGGCATGGGCCCAGCGTTTACCAGTGTGTCGAAAAGCGCTTCTTCTTTGAGTTCGTCAATCCAATTGCCTCCACTTGGAGGCGTCTCCTACCTCTACGATCGACATGGCAAGTTGCAATTGAGCTTCAACCGCAAGATCCGCTCAGAAGTTCCCATTGAGCAGGTTTCGACCCCCGTGATCGAGTCAATCCTTGCCGTTGAAGACAGTGATTTCTACAGACGTGGCCCAGTTGATGCTCGGTCCATCCTTCGTGCGCTCCAAGCAAACGTTTCTGGTGGTGGCGTCGAACAAGGCGGATCAACGATTACCCAACAGGTGGTCAAGAAGGGAGTTGTTGGCTCGAAGCGGAACGTCAACCGAAAGTTGCGCGAAGCCCGCCTCGCCGCCGTACTCGAAGACCAGATGACCAAAGATGAAATTCTTGAGTACTACCTCAACCTGATCTACCTCGGGAACAACATTTATGGCGTCCAAGCAGCGGCCCAAACCTATTGGGGGAAGGACGTGTCCGAACTTGATTGGGCACAAGGGGCACTTATTGCGGCACTTATTCGAAACCCAAACGGTTACGACCCGATCGCGCACCCAGAACGGGCGCGCGAACAGCGGGGGCTCGCCCTAAAACGACTTGTCGCAACTGGGCGGATCAGCCAAGAAGTCGCAGATCTTGCGAATCTTGAGCCATTGCCTACGAAACTCACCAAGACCGTCCCACAATTGGATTACTTCGTCGAGCAAGTCCGTCGCATGTTGTTGAACAAAGACGGCACGTATAACAACCTTCCCATTGGTACAGCTTTGGGGCGCACGTACGCGCAGCGTGCTGCCAAGCTGTACGGCGGTGGCTTGCGCATTTTTACGACCTACGACCCTGCCATGCAACAGATGGCATTGCAGGCACGGCAATCGACTGTTCCAGGTATCCAACCCGATGGCCGAATCCCACGAACGGCACCCGATGGCAGTCAGCGATGGGCCACACAAACGATCACGTCGGTGGTGCCAGCAACCGGGGCGGTACGTGTTCTCCTTGGTGGACCAACATATTCGAAGTCGTCTCAGGTCAATATCGCGACGGGTCACGCCACAAACCCTGGATCAACGTTCAAATCCTTTGTGCTCGCGGCGCTCTTTGATCGCGGCTATGTGCCGGATGATGTTGTGAATGGCTCAAGCCCGTGCGTCCTCGCCGCAGACGATCCAAATTACGTCAACCCCACTCGCACGACCGAAGGTGAAACCGCACACTCGTACCACAACTACAACGGCGAAGGCGGTGGTGTGGGGACAATCAAGATGCAAACGCTCACATCATCAAACTGCGGTTTTGCGCGGCTTGGTCAAATCGTCGGCTTACGTCACGTCATCGATAAGGCAAAATCCATGGGACTCGCAAATGAAGTGTGGAATGCGCCCGATCCACTTGGTGAACACCCCAACACGTTGAACCCGTACAGTGTGCAGCTCGCGTACGGGGGAGCAATTGGAGTGAGCTCACTAGAAATGGCCGGCGCATACGCAACATTTGCCAACGATGGCGTATTCAACCAGCCGTATCTCGTGGATCGCATAGAAGATGCGTCGGGCAATGTCATCTGGTCACACAAACTTCGACCACACCGAGTGATGAGCATGCAGGCTGCCCGTTTGGTCAACCAAGTGTTAGAAGCAAATGTGCAAGGAGGCACAGGCACCGGTGCACGGCTCAATAGTCAACCGGCTGCAGGCAAGACCGGAACCTCCGACGGGCCATACGACCTGTGGTTTGCCGGATATACACCCCAGCTGGCAACAACAGTGTGGATCGGAAGCACAGACAAGCCATTCATCGTGTACCCAGGTGGCACCGGCGGGGCGTACTCAGCCCGAACATGGCGTTCGTTCATGAACGATGCGCTTGCAAATCAACCGGTGGTGGATTTCACGTCCCCAGAGGCCACACGCCGTGGGGTGCGCCTTGCGATCGGCCCAGACGACGGCATGCGATTCGAGGATCGTTCGGATCGACGGGAACTTCTTGCTACCGCTCCAAGTCCGCCGACGACCGTGCCCCAAAATCGCGGTCAATTGTCGACGACCCCGACGACAAGTCCACCGACAACAAGTCCACCCGTGACCGCCTATGTACCCTGAACACAGGATAAGACGATGACTCGCTTTCACACGCTCCTTGAACTCCAAGTGCTTGACACGCAACTCGATCAACTCCGTCACCGCCGCGAGCACCTTGCCGAGCAACAGATGGTCACCGAAGCCGAGCAGGTACTCGACACGGTTAACCAGCAGATTGCCGCTGTGGAAGAAGCTGTGGCTGATTGCCGGCGAACACAAAAACGCATCGAAGATGAGCTCACAAGCCAAGAAGCACGTGCATCCGGTATCCATGACAAGCTGTATGGCGGAACGGTTACCGCAGCACGCGAGTTACAAGATCTGCAAAGCGAACTCGATGGAGTTCGTCGACACATCGCGTCAATCGAGGATGAAGATCTCGTCGCACTCGAGGCGCTTGAAGCCGCCGAGGCTGAACTTGCCGACAAACGAAATATCCAATCACAGGTGGTGGCAAGGCGAGACGAAGCGAGTATCGCGTTGAGTGTTGCCGTCGCGAATATCGAAGTAGAAATTGCAGAAATTTCACCCCTCCGTGACGAACAGGCCGCACAGGTGTCTACAGATCTCCTCAATGAGTATGACCGGCTCCGGCGGGCCTGTGGCGGTGTTGGCGTTGCGAAACTTTCCGGAAATCGTTGCGAAGGATGCCATCTCACACTGCCAGCCATGGAAGTCGACCGCATCCATCGACTATCTGAGGATGAACCTGCCTACTGCGACGAATGTGGCCGCTTGTTGGTTCGTTGACGTGTTCTTTTGGTACGCGGGCGGTTCTGTTGTGCTGCTTTGGATTGTCTTTCACAGCACGCGACTTGACTACCGACTGATTTTGGCTGGTGCGGTTCTTCCGGGCATCGAGAACCTCAGTGGACGTGACTGGTTTTTCCATACGTTGGCGGCACCGGTGGTTGTCCTCGCCGTTGTGATGGTTGCGACGCGATCAAATCGTCTCGTACGCCGTCGCCTCATCTGTTTGCCCATTGGCATGTTTTTCGCATTGGTGCTCGATGGAGTTTGGACAACAAGCAGCTTGTTCTGGTGGCCCCTGCTGTCAACGGGTTTCCCATCCACCGCATCACTGATGACATCGCGGCCCCTCATCGTGAACCTTGCGCTCGAAGTGGCAGGCCTTGCCGCACTCGTTTGGGCCTATAAGCGATTCGGGCTTGATGATCCGGCACGTCGTAAGCGACTCCTCACAACGGGAACGCTTGACCCATCGTTGGCATTGGGTCCGGAAGCTGGAATGTAGATGCCGATGCTTATCCTCGTGCGCCACGGTCGAACCCAGGCAAACGCATCCGGCTTACTTCTCGGGCGCCACGACCCGCCGCTTGACGATGTGGGAGAAGTGCAAGCAAATGCGGTAGCAGCCGAGCTTGGGCGTCGGCACAAGGTGCTGGCGAGTCCACTCACTCGGACACGTCAAACCGCAAACACAATGACCGATCATGTAACGATCGATCCACGGTGGATTGAGCTTGATTACGGTGAATGGGACGGAACACCGACATCGGAAATTCCGCTTGAGACGTGGACGACGTGGATGTCAGACCCCCATTTTGCCCCTCCAGGTGGAGAATCAATTGCACAACTCGGTGAACGAGTACGAAACGCGTGCGACGAGCTAGTGCACGAAGCTGCAAACCGCGACGTTGTCGTCGTTTCTCATGTCTCACCAATCAAGGCAGCTGTCGCTTGGGCACTCGGTGTCAACGACAAGGTTGCGTGGCGGCTCTACCTTGCTCCCGCATCCATTACGCGGATTTCCATCTCGGGTGGTCGCCGCGTCTTGCACTCGTTCAATGAGACCGCACATCTCATCTCACCGCGATCAGGAAACGGTTAGCTTCTAAGGATCAGCCAGGTTGATGGAGGTAGCCAAGACGCTGACTAACGACGAGGCACGAAGCGTTGTCTTAAGAAATTCGTTGGCAACGTCATCACCGTTTTGAACGGGTGGCGCCCCAATCGAGCGAAGTGCCGCTGTCGGATCTGTTGGAGCAGTAATCGGCATCGGACGGGCGAGTTGTTCATCTTCTCGCCAGAATGATTCCGGATCTGGTCGCAGACGCTCTTTGGGGCGTCCTCGCTTTGGTCGTCGTTTGTTCCCGCTCATGCCGTTGCTCCAGCTAACTCAGGTTTTTCATCGCTGGTAATCAACTGCGACATGTCAATACCAAGGGCACTCTGGAGTTGGTCTCCGGTCAGATCCGCCAAAGATGACGACTGGGGGAGCACAAGGTTGGCGATGCGCCGCTTGCCTGCAACGACGTCTTCAACACGCTCATCAATCGTCCCCGGACAAACGAGCCGGTGCGACACGACGGTTCGCGTTTGGCCGATGCGCCACGCCCGATCTCGTGCTTGATCTTCGACCGCGGGGTTCCACCAGCGATCGAACAGCACGACATGGTTCGCGGCGGTGAGGTTGAGTCCGGTTCCTCCCGCTTTGAGCGATAGCACCAACGCGCCCGGGCCGGTTCCGTTTTGGAACTCGTGAATAATGTCGTCTCTAGCGCCGCGTGACAATCCACCGTGGTAGCAGGCAATTGGAATGCCGGTCTTGGCGCTGAGGTGTTCGGCGAGTCGAACACCCCACGTGGCGAAATGTGTAAAGATCAGGACACGTTCGTCAGCGGCGAACACCGACTCGATGATCTCTTCAAGTCGTGCGAGTTTGCCAGATCGGTCGGTGAGTTCGCCGCCGTCATCGTCATAGGCAACAGGGTGGTCGCAGATCTGTTTCAGAGCAGTAATAGCGGCAAGAATGTGGCCCTGGCGTGCTGTCCGTTCGTCTGCAGAACCTTCAGACCGAGCAACGACCGCATCAAGAACTGCTTGGTACAAACCGATTTGTTCAGGGGTCATTGAACAGTGGTCGAGTTGATCAATACGGTCAGGCAACTCAGCGGCGACTGCAGGTTCAGACTTGGTACGTCGGAATACAAGAATGCCATTGAGGGCCCGCAATGCGGACTCGGTGTTGCGCTCGCCTTTCGATGACGACTGCGACAACTGAGAAATAAAAGTTGACCGTGTACCGGCAAGGCCGGGATTCACATAATCCAAGAGAGCCCACAGGTCACCGAGGCCATTCTCAATCGGTGTTCCCGTAAGCGCAATGCGTGAACGGGCATGCAATCGCCGCAATTGTTGCGCAGTTTCACTGGCCGGGTTCTTGATTGCTTGCGCTTCATCTAACACGATTCGATCCCATGCAAGATCGGAAAGCGCATCGATGTCCCGTAATGCCGTGCCATAAGTAGTGATGACGACATCAGCTTCTTTTACAACTTCGCCAATATCGCCCTCATCTGCGCGCCGAGCGCCATGATGAACCATGACCTTGAGCTCGGGGGCAAACTTGGCGGCTTCACTTGCCCAGTTTGTAACCACTGCCGGCGGTGCAATGACAAGCGTCGGCCCGTTACCAGGCACCGAAGCGAGGTGGGCCAACATGACCGGCGTCTTGCCGAGTCCCATGTCGAGCGCCAAACATCCGCCGAGTTCCGCATCGTGAAGGAATCGCAGCCAAGCGACCGCTTCGGCCTGGTAGGCACGCAACTCGCCCCGAAAACCATGCGGATGGACGTCGGGGCGTGAGGGAAGTGACCGGGCGGCAGCAAGCAGTTCTCCCGCCCAGTTTGAGCCTTCAATAATGGTTCCGCCAGCGAGTGGTGTGCCTTCGAGGCCAAGTGCTTGCCGCAGGATCTGTGCGCCTGATAGTTGCGTGGTGTCAGCCCGCTCGGCGAGCGCTTCGGCAGCTTTTTGCAAATCGACTTTGTCGAGTTCGATCCATTGACCGTGTGATTGGACGAGCGGACGTGCTTGTGCTGAAAGGCGTGCGATGTCTGCAACGCTGAGCTCGACATCACCAAACAGGGCTGTCCAGGAAACATTGGCGAGTTGCCGTGCTCCCACCACGGTCTCATCGGTGGGATCGGCTGTCAATCGCAATGTGGGTGGCACGCGTTTCGTGCTCATGACGGGAACTCGCACATCGAAGCCAATGCCCACAAGCATCGGGCCAACGGTGGTCATGAGCTCCCAAGCCTCATCTTGGCTCAGGATGACTTGGCCTCGGCGAGCAGCACCTGGACGAAGTAGGGCCGGGACGAGGCGTTCGATGCGTTCGAGTTGCTCGACGAGTTTGGGGTGGTCAACGATCGCAACTTCTACAGGAACCAAGTTGCCATCGGGGTCAGGTCCGAGCACGGAAAGATGCCACCCGCCAGAGTCATCTGGACTGAGCAATTCGACGACGAGGCGAGGCCCGATCAGTCCGATGATTGGGGACGCCCACTTGGTCAATTTTCGTTGCAGTTCCGAACCAAGCCGGGTGGGCGCATCAAAGCGCGTTCCGTCGAGATGTGCAATCACCGCTTCGACAAGATCGTTCGCCGTCTTGATGGTGGGTGGTTCGGCCCCGGTCGCCATTCGAGCGGCGCTCTGTGCGGTAAGCGCATGGACCATTGCATTGAGGGCATCTTGCGTGGTGTCGCGTGGTTCGGCTTTGGGGGTAATCGCTCCGACCGATCCAGGCATTGAATCAGCAAGGTGGCTAATAATGTCTCGGTCGACAAGGCTTGGTGCCCAATGCACCGAATATGCCGTCCGACCATTGTCTCGGCGCCCGTGGGCCTGCAGCGTAGGAACAACGTTGCCATTGGCGACGAGTCGCATCGCTTCAACCGCAACAGAACCGAGCCATTTGGCACTTGCGCCAACTCCATCACGAGTACCATCCGCGCCAAGTTCTAAGAGCCAACCCAAAGCCTCGGCGACAGGAAGTGACAAGCTTGGCGCTTCAGCCCCAGAGGGAAGCAATACCGATCGATGCGCCCCCCAGCCTTCGCTTGGGGCATTTGCTTGCGTAATGAGGTCGCTGAGTTCGTCACTTGTGGTTGGTGTTACTCCTGGTCCGCCACCCCAGGCAACGATGCGCCCCGCTGACCACGATGTTTGGAGCCGCGCCTCGGTAGCAAGAAGCGTCGAGGTCCCGCCGCTAAAACGTTCAAGAGCAGCGACGAGTCGGGTGCGTTCGGATTCGAAATCGGCCACGACTTGGGCACGTTCCGCACCTTGTATTTGGTGTGCCGTGTGGAGCCCATCTTCGGTTATCTCAAGGAGTTCTTCAAGCACATCACGCCACTCGTCGGGATGCGCACTGAGGATCTCAAGTTCACCCGGTGTTGCCTCACCGGCTGCCGCCGATTCAGCGAACCACGTCAACTGTGATCGTGTGGGGAGTTGTGCATCTTCCTGAGTGGAAGCGTCGGGCATTTCTGGTGCTCCATCGCCGAACAATTGTCGTCGGTTGTAAATCCCTCCGGGCGAACGTTGAAACCTCGTTTGTCCGCTCGGACCAAACAATTGCGCCGTGTGCTTGTGAGAGCAAGTGACCACGGTGCTTCGTTGCTCGGCCAAGGATCACTGTATCTCGCGATGACCTCGTTGTTGCAAGTGACGGTGAGTCGATCTGTAAGCGGGGTTCTGTCCAGCAAGTTCCTTGCGGAACTTTGCCTGTGTGACCATCCATCTCTGCGGTCTACCTGGGGATTAGAAGGCCGGGCAAGCCTCCCCGATTTGACCTTGCTCCTGGTGGGGGTTACCGAGCCGCCCGAGTCGCCTCGGACGCTGGTGCGCTCTTACCGCACCGTTTCACCCTTACCTGTGCGCCGATCAGTTTCCCGTCCGGCGCCATCGGCGGTCTGTTCTCTGTGGCCCGATCCGACAGGTTGCCCCGCCCTGGCTCGCACCAGCACCGTGCCCTACGGAGCCCCGACTTTCCTCGATGTCAATTCTGTTTCCAAGTGGTCACGCAATTGGCACCGCGGTCACCCGAACGGCTCACCGTCGCTTAAGAGTGTAGCAAGACTACTTGTCAACAGCGCCAGCGGTCCCCAGTGCGTTCTTCAGCGAATATAAGGGGTCGGGCAGGGCACTGGCTGGGTCGTCTGAAGTCGCATCGAGTTTCCAAGCGGTGGCATGGCGGGCGTTGGCGGCAGCAACTTCCATGATGCCGACCCGCTCGGGCTGGCGTGCCAAGGTCCCAACTGCCAACGTGCCATTTGACGCTGCTAAGTCTTCCAACGTTGCAGCCAACGCAATGAGCTGTGTCGCGGACTTTGCTTCGTTTGCCAATGCAAGCTGCGGATTGACAACTTCTGAGTCGACGTAGGCATTTACTTTGGAAAATGCTTTGCCGCCAGCGGTCACGGTGAGCGATTCAAGACTTTTCGCATTCGCCTGATGGTGGGCTTGAAAAGTTGCGCCACGCGCTTTTGTTGCCGCATCAAGGTAGGGGGCTTTGGCAAACGCGTCATAAAAAGCGTCGATCGAATGTTCAATCGACGTTGCGGTTCGTAACGCTGCAATGCCAGCGGCGATTTCTTTTTCGTCGGCCGTTGTGGGAGGAGCGGTGGGTGGAATGCTTGTGGTAGGTACGGTGCCCGATGAGTTGACCACCGAAGACGTGCCACACGCCGCTAACAAAGCTGAGCTGAGCACGCCAGCGCTGCTAGCGACAATGAACGAACGTCGGGAAGGATTTTCTGCGCTCATGACTTACGCTCCGGCAACGGTGGTGGTCGGGTTTGGCATTGACGACGGCGTAAATTTTGCGTCGGTCGTTTGTGTCTGGGGTAATGCGCTTGGAGCGGGCGTACCCAACTTTCCATCGGTGCTTTGTGCGACGGCAGACCAAGCAACTGCTTGGGCAGCATCCGTCGCCAGGATCTGAGCGGCAATCATCGCAAGCGATGAGCTTGTAATTTTTGAAAGTCCGTCGAGATACGTGGCCGCAAACGAATTCTCTATCGTCACAAACTGCAATGCGCTTGCTTTGCTATCACCGCTCGGACCTTTGGTGTCGAACTGCTTGGCAAACGCACTATTCGCGACGGTCGGAACCTCGGCTCCTGCCGCGCTGATCATTGAACCAAGCGCCTTCGCTTGCGCCGTGTGGCTCTGTGCACATGCGGTCGCAAGCGACGCGGCAGGTGCGTCTTGCGCTGATGCCTTTGCAAAGTCTTGGTACATCTCGGCGACGGCAAGCTCGAGACCAACGGCGAATATGGCAAACGAAATTTCTGGGGCAACGTCGTCGCTCTGGGCGGCACCAGCGATCATTGCATTGCTGGAGAGGCCGACCCCGATCGCAGCGGCAGTACCCCCAATGACAGTTAAGGCCTTGCGGCGCGTGGGTCCGCGGCCGTCGGGAGCGGTCGACAGACCATCTCCTGGTTCACGGGGTTCAAGCGTCACGGGGCTACCTCCGAATGGCGTTGTTGACGATGTGACGACAAATGTGGTGGCCAAAACGGCCAACTGCAATCAATAGGTGTATTGGACAGCGTGCCCGTCGGCCAAGTTTCGCCGACGAGCAACAGCTCAGAGTTCGAACAAAAACTGGAAACCATGACGACTCAGAAGTCCAGTCCGGAGAGTTCGGGGTACCATTCTTGTGCTTTCTCAACTGCTTGCTTCCAGCGCTGGCGATCGAGTGTTTCGGTCGGTTCAACCGTGCAACGAGGAGCGAAGAGCCCTGCCGTTTCGACTTCGTCACGCCATATTCCTGCTGCAATGCCTGCGAAATATCCGGCCCCCAACGTGGTTGCCTCACGCTCGGGCGAAACGGCAATTGGGCGAGATGTCGCGTTGGCAAGAGCTTGCAGAAATGTCGCGTTGTCGCTCATTCCTCCGTCAACGCGCAGTTCATCAATGGTGAGCCCACTGTCAAGTTGGGCGGCATCAAGGAGGTCGGCGCCGCGTTGTGCGATGCCTTCCAAAACAGCTCGGACAAGTTCAGGCCGGCCAGTTCCGCGAGTTACGCCCAGCAGCGTGCCGCGCGCGCCGTAGTCCCACCACGGTGTGCCCAGGCCGAGTAAGGCAGGAACGTAAACAACGCCGTCGGTGGTCGTACACGATGCGGCAACTTGATCGGACTCAGTAGCCGACGTGATGATTCCAAGGTCATCGCGAAGCCACTCGACGTTCGTGCCAGCAGCAAGCATCACGGCCTCAAGTCCCCAGTGCTTCTTCCCGTCCATTGAGCGGGTCACGATGGGGAAAGTGCCTGCTTTGCCACGCTTTGCAATTGTTGGAGGCTGTGTTCCGGTGCACACGTCGAGCATGCCTCCCGTGCCGAACGTGATCTTGGCTTGGCCGGGTTCAACGCAACCTTGACCAATAAGCGACGCCTGCTGGTCGCCTGCAAGCGCGCCAAGCGTTGGGCTTTTGGCAAGCGCACTGAGTTCGCCACACAGTCCGCTCGTATCGACGACCGTGGGAAGAACTTCAATGGGGATGTGAAGTGCGTCCAAGATCGCTTGGTCCCAGGTATCACCATGCGTGGACCGAAGGCCTGTGAGGGCCGCATTCGTGGGGTCGGTGACATGCAGTGCACCGTTTGACAAGGTCCACGCAACCCACGAATCCACCGTTCCAAAACAAAGATGACTTCGCTCAGACTCGGCAATGGGTGCGAGAAGCGCCGCAATTTTTGTTGCCGAAAGATTCGGTGCAAGGGAAATACCCTGTCCTTGCAAAACCAAACAGTCGCCGACCGTCCGAAGGTCCTGCCAACCGATCCCCGGTCCAACTGGTTCGCCGGTCCTTCGATCCCACACGATTGTTGAGGCCCGCTGATTGGCAATGCCAACTGCCTGTACCGGGCCGCCATGTTCAAGTGCTGCCGATGCGACAGTGCGAACGGCTGTCGCCATTTCCTTCGCATCGAATTCAACAAGGCCGGGCATTGGAGAGCGTGGCAGGACCGGCACATGATGGGAATCAGTGACCGTGCCGTCGTCGCGAACAATTGCTGCTCGCACACCACTTGTGCCAACGTCAACGACTAATACGCTCATGGCTTCGCCTCAGGCCACTCCGTGTTCCCAAATTTGCTGGGAAAGCCAAGTTTTGCAGGATTTAAAATGCCGTTTGGGTCAAGCGACTCTTTCACGGCGCACAGCACCCGATGTCCTGTTCCAAGCGCTTCAACAATGAAGCGAGATCGATTCAGGCCAACACCGTGATGGTGACTCAATGACCCGCCCGCGGCGAGGACCGCGGTTGTGCCCGCGTTCCACGCGTCCACGTAATACCGATCACGTTGATCTGCATCGGGTTTTGCAGCGAACGTGAAATACAAACATGCCCCGTCGGTGTAGGCGTGCGATTCGTGACAGCTCACGATCAACGTGCCGGGCACACTCGCGATAGCTTTCGTTGCAGCCTCATGAATGTGAGCAAGACGTGACCATTGTCCGGTCACCTCCATCGTGTCGACCACATAGCCCTTGTTGATCATGGCCTCTAACGCGGCGACATCGTTGCGATGTTCAACCCACGACGAGACGATGTCTTCGCCGTTGCTGAGCCGTTCGCCATCTCGGGTGCATTCTTCATCCGCAATGGCCATTGCGGCATCAATAATCGCCGGGTCGCCTTCATCGAGTACCACGATGAGGTGACGGCCTTCGAGACCAAAGCGGACAGCTTCGGTTACGTCGTGGACCCGCAAGACCGCGGGGGTCGCGCCTCGTTGCAAAATGCGCCGACACGCATCAAGTGCGGCTGCGAAATCCTCAAACGCATAGGCGGCGCGGCGTTCTTGAGGTGGGATGGGATGAGTGCGAAGACGTGCGCTCGTGATGATGCCAAGTGTGCCTTCAGACCCCACAAATAGCTGCGTGAGATCGGGCCCAACCGCTTGGCGGGGTTGATCGCCGGTGTGGATGGTTGATCCATCGGCGAGCACCACGTCGAGACCTACAACAATGTCTTCGATCTTGCCGTAGCGAGTGGAGTATTGGCCCGCCCCCCGACACGCCAGCCAACCACCGACGGTTGCCAATGTCATTGACTGGGGCCAATGCCCAATCGTGGTGCCATGGCGGGAACGCAATTCGTTTTCGAGCAAATCTCCGAACGTTCCTGCCAAAACGTCGACGACCATTGACGAATCATCCATTGCGACAATGCCAGACAGCGCGGTCATGTCGAGCACGACACCGCCACACACGGGCACAGAAGCGCCACACACGCCACTGCGGCCACCAGCCACGGTGAGCGGGGTCTTCGTCTCATTACAGATTTTCGCGACCTCGGCAACCTGAGCGGCATCGCCTACTTGGACAACGGCCGCCCCGATCGCCGCGACTTCACCAGCGGTCGCCCAAATCATTGCCTGAGGCCACCAGTCCCGGCTGTGTTCGACGCGCACTCCTTGGTCAACGCTGACGTGCGCACCGGTTGCTTGAAGCTTCGAAAAGATGGTGTCGTCGAGCTCCCACACACCGTTGCCAGAATCGATGAAATGTGCGTGGGCCTGTTCGGCGCCACCGGCAATTGCAATTGGTGGCGTCGGGCTTCCGGGTTGCGGGGAGTACGACATGGAGTTGGACGTTACCCGTTGTCGATACACGACGTTGGCCCGCTCACGGGGAGATCTGGGGCCTGGCGCTCTTCTTCTACCGATTGCTGATACCACGCGACTTGTTCGGCTCGCTGGGACGCAGACAGACCGAGTTCATCACCAATGAGTTCGGCCACTTCCTGCGCCGCGGCCGCTGATGCGTCCCGTGCGAGGAGTCGTGCACGGGTGCGTCGGGAAAGTACGTCGTCAACATTTCGTGCCATTTCGTAGCGGGCCGCGAACACGATCTCCGCTCGCAAGTACGGAAGTCCGTCGATGATTGGCTGCCCGAGGCGTTGATCGGCCGAAATCATTGCTCGCAGAATGGCAGCGTCAGCGCCGTACCGGCCGATGAGGTGTTCGAACGAGTCACCCGTGAGCTTTGAGGTGCCGACACCTTGCTTGCGGACCGCTTCAATGCCAGCGACCCCGTGCAGGGGAAGCCGACGGGTTTTACATCGTGTGATCGCTGGTTCATCAACCTGTTTCGCAACCGCGTCAATGCTGTCTTTCGCCATTTGCCGATAGGTCGTGAGTTTGCCCCCGGTGATCGAGATCATGCCCGAAGCAGCGACGCGAACATGGTGCCGGCGCGAAAGGTCTTTGGTCTTGCCTGACGTTGCCGTTTCGTTCACCAATGGGCGAAGGCCAGCCCATGCGCCGAGGACATCATTTCGTTCGATCTTTGTGGTGAGGGCGGCGTTGGCGGCGTCAAGAATGTAATCAATGTCTTGAGAGGTACACACTGGGTTGTCAAGTGAACCGTCGTAATCGGTATCGGTTGTTCCCAAATACGTCACCGTTGGCGTTCCATCGGGGGAAGATGTGTCATACCACGGGACGACGAATATTGAACGACCGCCGCCAGCAGGAATGACGGCTGCAATATCGTTTTGCACCTTTTCCCACGGAACCGCGACGTGTATTCCCTTTGCTGGACGTATCGATCGCGGGTGGATTCCTTCGTCCAGTGCCCTGATGTCGTCTGCCCAAACTCCCGACGCGTTGACCACCGTTTTGGTCGCGATCGAAAACGATTCGCCGTCTGCTTCTACAGCAATTGATTGAATCTGACCCGCTGCATCATGGTTGAGCCCAACGGCGCAAATTCCGTTCGCAACGACGGCACCAAAGTCAAGGGCCGCGCTTCGAGCAAGAGTCAGTGTGAGCCGTGCGTCATCGGCGCGGGCGTCATAGTAGAGGTAGGCAGAATTGAGTCGTTCGGGGCGCACCGTTGGAATGTGCTCGCGTGCTTGTGCCGCGGATAGCCGCTTGTGGAGCTTTCCTATCCGTGCGCCGCCGGTGAGGTCGTAGGCCCACATCGCACTGCCAAGAATGCGGGCGAGCTTCTTTGGCACCGGAGAGTCACGTCCGGTGAGCACCGGCAATAAGAACGGCAAGATTTCAACGAGATGCGGCGCATTTCGCATCAAGGTCTGACGCTCGCGCAACGCTTCATAGACGAGCCGAAAGTCGCCTTGTTGGAGATAGCGAAGACCACCGTGGACCATTTTTGACGACTTCGATGAGGTGCCCGACGCAAAGTCGTCGCGTTCAATGAGACCAACGCGCAAACCCCGAGAAGCCGCATCGAGTGCACAACCACATCCGGTAATGCCGCCGCCGATGATGACGACGTCAAAAGTCTGATCTTTGAGTCGAGCTAATGACGCGGTGCGATCAAACCAACCGGTCATCAGAAACCGAACTGACTGAGTGGGCAATGTGGTTGACACATGAAGTGTCATGCTACCGAGTGTTGGGAGTTGACTCCGATTGTCTCGCTCTGAGCCTCAAAGTCGGCTCAGACATGCCGAATGACCATGGTCGGCTCAAATGAGTCGATTCACACGATGGACTGAAGTGAATGATTCGCACCGCCGCTACTCAACAGATCGAAAATCCCTTCGCTTGGCAAGACCGAGCGGCATGCAAAGGCCTTGACCCTTCTGTCTTTTATCCCGCGGACGACGATTCAGAAGCAGTGGAAATTGCAAAGCAGATCTGTGCGCAGTGCCCGGTACTTGAATTGTGTCTTGAACACGCACTTGCTGGTCGTGAAAAGAACGGTGTGTGGGGCGGGTGTACCGAAGCTGAACGGCGCCGGATCCAGCGGCGCCGTCGCCGCAGTGCCTGATTGGTAACAGTGGGCCGTCCGTAGTTTCTGAAGCACGAACCATAAGATCGTTCCATGACCGCGCCGGTGTTTCTCTTTTGCATGAGTCTGATTCTCCGATGACGCGAAGACCCCAAGGTCGCTTTCCCTTCCCGATGGCAGTTGGCCTGATTGCACTACTTGGGCTGGCGCTGCGCGTGCACCACACCCTTACGGTCACGTCCAAGATTCCACTCACCGGCGATCCGTTTTATTTTTACTATTGGCCTGCTGTTCAACTTGCTCGGGGATACGGATTTCTCGACGTGCAATCGGTGCTCGTCAACGTCCCTGTGCCTGGTGCTTCCCACCCTCCAGGTTTTATCGCGTTTCTTGCTTTTCTCTACCGCATCGGTATCCACGATCCGAACACGATGCGGCTGGTCTTATGCGTCGTGGGGAGTTTCACGATCGTCCTCGTCGCAGTAATGGTTGGAACGGCGGTGTCAAAGCGGGCGGGAGTTCTCGCCGCGTTGCTTGCGGCGGTGTATCCGAACCTTTGGGTGAATGACACGTTGTTGATGTCCGAGACGATCTTGCAGTTCGGGATCGCACTTGGTCTCGCAGGGCTCTATAGCTATTTCAAGAAACCCAGTATTGGGCGGCTGAGCATCGCCACCGCAGGGCTGACTGTGGCAGCATCGGTGAACGCGCAGTGCTTGTTGCTTTTCCCCATTGTGCTTGTCCCAGCGATTGTGACTCGACGTCCGTTCCGAGTGGGATCGTTTCTACGTCATGGAATAGTCGCAACATGCGTTCCGCTACTGGTCTTCTTGCCTTGGTATCTCTATAACAAGCCACGCTTTTCGAAGACCGTTTGGGTTTCGACGGGTTTTGGACAAACATTTCTCGCTGGCAACTGTCAAGGCACTTTCTCGGGACCGAACATTGGTGGCTATTTGGTTGGTTGTGTGAACAATGCCGATGGGACGCAAATCCCGCCGTCGTCAAGAGGAATAACCGTTGCACAGTGGAAAGCGACTCCCGAGTTGGCCAAGCTCGTGACTCTTTACACCTTTGAGAAGGGTGACCTCCCGAAATACCAGTGGCACAAACGTCCACCTACTGGGATTCGGCTGCTTGACAAATCCATTGACCAAGAGATCTATCAAAAACGAGCGATTGTCTTCATCAAGAATCACGAAACTCGTCTGCCAGTTGTCATGTTGGCGCGCGAGGCTCGCACCGTCGGTCTGTGGAATCCGACTCAGCAAGATTCAATCGACCTGTTTGAGCTCCGAGGATCACGGCGGCTCATTACCGTATCCCGCTGGTCATTTTGGATCCTTGGCATTCTGGCGTTGATTGGAGCCGCATTCCTCCGGCGGCGCAAAATTCCCTTGTATCCGATGATCGCATTAGCCGCCGTCTCAGTGTTTACCGTGGCCGCAACTTTCGGATTGACGCGCTACCGTGCCGCCAGCGAAGTCGGCTTGATCGTGTTTGCGGCGGCAGGACTCGAGGCCATTGTGGGCACGCTTCGAGCGCGAATGTTTGTCAAGAGAACGTGAAATTGACTCGCATGATGACGCCAAGCCGAGATGCACCTTTGGAACTTCGCAAGGACCGTCAGTGGTGGCTCGGAATTGTGGCAATTGGTGTTGTGGGATTTGCCATTCGGGCCTTTTACATCAGTCGCTACGCATCGCACGTGGCCATTGGCGGAGATTCGTACTTCTTCTACTACTGGCCCGCTGTGCAACTCGCGCGGGGCCAGGGTTATCTCGACGCTGTAAGTGTGTTGTACGGCTACCGGATTCCAGGCGCCGAACACCCACCGGGCCTCATTCTACTGCTTGCCGGTCTGTATCGATTGGGGTTCGAATCGATGAACGCCATGCGGTATGCACTCGCCGCACTTGGATCGGTAACGGTCGTGCTCGTTGGTGTGTTCGGGAAGAGATTCGTGTCGCGACGCGCGGGAATCATCGCAGCGCTTCTTGCAGCGATCTATCCGAATGTTTGGTTTCACGACACAGCAATGATGTCTGAGACCTTGATGATGTTTGGTTTCGTTATCGCTCTAATCGGAATATATGAGCTTGGTCACCGATGCTGCGTGCGAAACGTTTTCCTAGCGTCAAGTGGAGTGTTGATTGCTGGATCATCTCGTCCCGAGATGTTGGTCTTCTTGCCGTTGATCATTCTGCCTCTCATTTGGGCAAGGTGTCGGGCCAACGGGTGGCGCATGATCAAACTCGGAGCAATCGCATGCGCGCTCCCAGGGTTGGCCCTGGTCGGGTGGGTTTCGTACAACACCGGCCGCTTTGCCCATCCCTACTTTCTCTCCACCGGTTTCGGCCAGACGTTCCAAGTTGGAACCTGTGACGCGACGTTTTCGGGCGAAACTATTGGCGGTTTTTCGCTTGCTTGTGGCAAGACCTATTCGAACGGAACTGGGTCTCCTTCAGCACCGCGGACGACCCCTGACCAACGTGCGGCGTACGCAAAAAGTTTCATTGCGATTCGTCGCATGGGGCCGGGTG
>CAZJAZ010000035.1:0-29748 GCA_964544305.1 uncultured Iamiaceae bacterium
CAACCTCCAACTCCTCTGCGGCCCCCACAACCGAGCCAAAGAACGCACCCGAGCCCGGCGGTGAACAATGCAAAATGGGCAAGACAAGCCAACGAAGGTTGAGAGACGCCCCCTCGTCCTATCCATTTTGCGTGCAACCCGGTAAGATTGCAGGGCACGTTCTGTCGCACGTTCAGGAGTCCAGCCACCGTGATCACCCTTACCGAAACAGCTAGCACCAAGGTCAAAGAATTGATCAGCGCCGAAGGCGACGAGACGCTCGCGTTACGCGTCGCGGTCAAACCCGGAGGCTGCTCGGGCTACAGCTACGAAATGTACTTTGACGGCGACGTTGCAGGTGACGACCAAACCGCAGACTTTGCAGGGGTCAAAGTTGTTGTTGACTCGGCGAGTGCGGAGCTGTTGCAAGGGGCAACCCTTGACTATTCAGATGGCTTGCAAGGCGCCGGCTTCGCGATCGACAACCCGAACGCATCCCGGACGTGTGGCTGCGGCAACTCGTTTAGCTGAACCGCGCCTCAGCGAACCGATCAGGCGAGGGCAGTATCCAACGCCCGGCCAAGTTCGTTCGCGTCGAATGCCGCATCGAGACGGTGACTGATCACGCCATCGCGCCCGGTGATAAAAAGGACCGGTTCTGACGTCAGCTTCAACTTGGTCACCGCGTCGGTGAGCTTTGCGGCCGTGCCTTTTTCTGCCGCCTGCGCTGCCGATTGATACACCTCTTGGTGAATGAACGTGACCCGCCCTTCGTAACGTTTGGTGACGCTTTGCAGCACGTCGAGCACCGGACCACACACCCCGGTCTGACAGAACTTCGGGGTCGCAACGAGGTAAGCAATGGGCTTCCCGGCTTTGAGCGCAACATCAAGACTCGTCGTGTGCAGTGGACATGGAGGATCTTGTGTACAGATCGGATCCACCCCGAGATGATCGGTGGATGTCGGTGTCTTCATCGACGGCAACTTGTCAGTTGGTCCCGGCACATCGGATGAACCCTTGGCCCCTACTGCGAACGTTGCGGTGACTTTGCCGCCATCAACCATGGCGCTCACCGTGTGGTTGCCCGCTTTCGCAGGGGTGAACTCAACTGGATAATAGGCCCACGGCAGATCTTTGCGGTGCGCAGCAACCGTCTTGGTGGTGCGTGTTCCACCCGGCCCGGTGATTGTGAACACCAGCGAATCTGGGGTGTTGGTACTCATGCCACCGCCAGGATTTGCGACACCAAAAGCAATGCGCTGGGGGACAAGCGCCGTGATGTAATCGTTGAGCGGGAAAAACGCAAGCAACGACGCGGTTGGCTTGGGCAACGTCGTTTCACTCGCCGAACCAGAAGATTTCGATGAGCATGCCGCAAGAGCGAAGGCACTGGCACCCCCCAAGAGCACCGCTCGGCGCGTGAGTGAAGACGGAAGGTGGACAGCGATCTGATCAGACATCGCCATTGACGCTATCGGCACCACGGCGCAGATTGGCACCTCGTGGACTACCGTCACAGGTGTCCTTGACATGCAAGTTGAAAGGTGCGCCCGTGCCCGCTACCCCTGTAGGCCCCTACACCCCAATTGTCCGTGCCGGTAACTGGCTGTTGACCTCGGGACAAATTGGTTTACGTGACGGTTCGCTCGTGGCCGGTGGCCTTGTCGCCGAGTTACGTCAAGCGATAGCGAATTTGACCGAGTTGCTTGAATCCCAAGGGGCGACGTTGCAGGATGTGGTCGCAACAACGGTTTACCTGCGTCACATGGGTGACTATGCGGCGATGAACACAACGTACGTTGAGTGTTTCGGCGATGCACGGCCTGCGCGCAGCGCCATCGGGGTGGCCGAACTTCCCCTCGGTGCACTAATTGAGATTGATGCTCGCGCGTATCTTGGTTCGTGACCACACCGATGCGGCGTGCACATCACTCGTGATGGGAGCGCGTGGCAGTGTTGTGAGGTTGATCGATTGTCCATGTTGGCAAACGATTCGCATTGATGCGAAGATGGAGCCATGCCCGGAGGAATTGTGATGGCGTTCATCTTGCTCGTGGTCTTCCCGATCACGGTGATCATGAGTTGTGCGGGTGTCGCGTGGGCGCTTGGCACGCTGTTGAACAAAGATGCCGATGCGCGCCATGAGGGATCAGAATTGATCGAACTCAGCCGCTAAAGACTCGGTTGACGCCTCACTGTTCACAGCGACGTCTCCCATGAACTAGAGTGTGCAACTTCAATGCAGTGCAGGGCGCAGTACAAGCAAGCGACCCAGCTCGAAAGAAAGGGGTCGCGCAAATGGCGACCGGTACCGTCAAGTGGTTCAACAACGAAAAGGGCTTCGGGTTCATTGCCCGCAGCGAAGGCCCCGACGTCTTCGTGCATCACTCGGCAATTCAAATGAACGGCTACCGCAGCCTTGAAGAAGGTCAAGCGGTTGAGTTCGAAGTTGTTGCAGGCCCCAAAGGCGACCAGGCGCAGGACGTTCGTCCCGCCTGAACATTCGTGAGCGACGAGCTCATCTGATCAAACCTGGGTGCGGCCGCGTTGCGCGACCGCACCTCGGCGTTTTTCAATCTCTGTCGGGTTGAAGCGCCCGCTGTTCCACTCGGCGACAATGTGCGCTTCATTGCGCCATGCCGCGTTGCCATCAACAAGCTGATTACCGTTGTACGTGGCAAATATTTGTTGCACGGCAGGCCCGTCATTTGACGCGATATCGGTGGCAATTGCGCGTGCAACGGGCAGCAGGTCGTCATGTGGAACAACCTGATTGACGAGTCCCCACTGCAGCGCGGTTGAAGCGTCGATGAAGTTTCCGGTTGCGCTCATTTGCCGTGCCCGGCGTACGCCGACGGCTTCAGGCAGCAATACGGTGAGACCCCAGCCCGGCTGAATCCCAACCCGAGCATGTGTGTCAGCAAAGCGGGCATGTTCGGACGCAATCAAAAAGTCGCACGCCAACGCCAATTCGAGGCCGCCGGTGATTGCGACACCGTTGATTGCCCCGATGATCGGAGTATGCAGCATTGGAATAGGGCCTGCCGTTCCATCTTCTCGAGAAAAGTTTGGGAACGGGGCGGTAGCCGCACCGGAGCCCAGCTCTTTGAGGTCAAGTCCGGCACAGAATGCAGGATCGGCCCCGGTCAAGATGATCGCTCTTACGTCTTCATTTGCGTCCAGGCGCTCCGTGGCTTGCGCCAAGCTGTGGAGGAGTTCACTTGACAACGCATTGCGTGCCTCTGGACGCGACAGCGTAACGGTCGCAACACCTTCGTCGTGGCTGATGGCAAGCACGTCATTCATTGTGTGACCGGTCCCAACGCGATTGACCGAATCGATACCCAACGGATCGAACGGTGGAAATAAGTGAACTGTTCGCTTCACCGAGTTTCGCTCGCAAACGTCGGACATGAACGTCAACCGTTCGAGCACCGCCGTAATAGTCGTAACCCCAAACTTCTGAGAGCAGCACCTGGCGGCTAAAGACACGCCCCGGGTTGCACGCAAAATGTTTGAGTAGCTCGTACTCCATGTACGTCAGATCAAGTGGTGTGCCATCAATGGCTGCCTGATAGGTCGTCGGGTTGATGAGCAGGCCGCCGTAACGGATCATGTCGTCTTGCTCATCGCTTGTTGCTTGGGGAGTTTGTGAGAGCAACTCGAGTCGAGTTGTGAACTCGCTGGGGTGAAACGGCAAGAGACAAAAGTCGTCGAAGACGTCACCAAAGTGTGAGATCTTGCTTAAGTGTGCGGCGGGAACGAGAAGGAGAATCGACAGGTCGGGCTGTTCTTGTCGAATTTGTTTCGCGTGGCGCACGGTGGCATCGGGGTCGTTTTCGAGAACGATTACCGCAGCGGGCCAGCCATCTTGGGGGCGCAGATCGCGCTCTTCAGCGAGTGTGTCGATGCCTTTCCACGCGAGGCCAGAAAGTTCGAGTGCGCGCAGGACATCAGGTGCTGTGGGGGTGGGGAACACCAACAACGGACCCATCTTTTCATTCTCCCACGAACGACAGCGCAGAACTACCAAGCAGAAAGATACTGCTGCAGCTCAAAAGGCGTCACCTGTGCCCGGTAGGCATCCCATTCGGCGCGTTTGTTCCGTAAGAACCAGGTGAAAATATGGTCACCGAGAGTTTCACGCACCAAGTCGGATGCCTCCATGGCATCGAGTGCTTCGGCGAGCGATTGTGGCAGCTCGGGTTGATTCGAGTTCTCTGTTTCAAGATCAACCTGCGCTTCGGCCTCAAGATCGTATCCATGATCGATTCCACGTAAGCCAGCGGCGAGCAGTACTGAAAACACTAAGTACGGGTTGCACGCTGGATCAGGTGCCCGATATTCGATGCGAACCGCTTCGTTGTGATCGGGGCGAGTGTGAGGAACCCGAACGAGCGCGGAGCGATTATCACGTGCCCAGGAAATGTGTGATGGGGCTTCACTGCCAATCATGAGCCGCTTGTACGAGTTGACGAGCTGGTTGGTGAGGGCGGTGATTTCCGGCGCATGGCGCAACAAACCGGCAATAAAGCCCCGTGCCTCGACAGACAGTGACAGGGCATCACCAGGATCGGCGAAGAGGTTTCGATCACCGCTCAGTAACGAAAGATGCGTGTGCATGCCTGATCCTTGGCTCATCACCAACGGCTTGGGCATAAACGTTGCGTGGACGCCAGCTTCCAATGCGATCTCACGCACCATGAAACGAAAAGTCATGACGTTGTCGGCCATCGATAGCGCGTCACTGTGACGCAGATCGATCTCGTGCTGACTCGGCCCGTCTTCGTGGAACGAATACTCAACGGAAATCCCCATGGTTTCAAGCGTTTGAATCGTGCGCATGCGAAGGTTGGAGGCAACGTCCGCGGTCGTCAGATCAAAGTACGAGCCCTTGTCGAGCGGGCGAGGCGCTTCGCTGTTTGCGGCCTTTTCGAAATAGTGAAACTCCATCTCGGGTGCGATCAGAAAGTTCAGCCCTCGTGCAGACGCGGCCTCAAGGTGTCGTTTGAGCACGCCACGTGGATCACCCGCGAACGGCGTGCCGTCAAGTTCGGTGACATCACAGAACATGCGCGCCTCACTTTCGCCTTGGGTTGCCCATGGGAGCAGTTCAAACGTCGTTGGGTCGGGGCGTAGGAGGAGGTCGCATTCACGTCGGCGACTGAAGCCGTCGACCGATGATCCGTCGAATCGCATCCCTTGTGCCAACGCGTTTTCGAGTTCTGCGGAGGTGATAGCAACGGACTTGAGGTGACCGAGCACATCGGTGAACCACAATCGGATAAGTTGCACACCGCGTTCGCTTGCGGTACGAAGGACATAGTCGTGAGAATGTTCCACTCCGCCATGATGAAGCATTGAAGTCGAAAAAGAAGCCCGTTCGGGCTAAGTTCACACGCCGTTCACATTCCAGACACTGTCAGGTAATCGTGACCTGCGAGCATCGCAGTCAACATGCCGATCGATTCGGCCCAAACATCAAGGAGTTTTTCTGTGACCTTCAAGGCCGAATACATCTGGATTGATGGCACCAAGCCGACCGCACGTTTGCGTTCAAAAACAAAAGTGCTCGCAAACGGAGAAGCGCTCGGAATTTGGGGCTTTGACGGATCATCGACTTCGCAGGCTCCGGGTGGAGCGTCAGACTGTGTGCTGCGTCCGGTTTGTGACGTGCCGGACCCGATCCGCGGTGGCGCAGATCGCCTGGTGTTGTGTGAAGTTTTGGACGTTGACATGACGCCCCACCCCACGAACCACCGTGCAGCCCTCACTGAGGTCGCAGAAAAGTATGCCTCATTCGAGCCGCTCTTTGGCATCGAGCAGGAGTACACGTTCTTCAAAGACGGCCGCCCCTATGGTTTCCCCCAGGGTGGTTTCCCCGCCCCACAAGGTTTCTATTACTGCGGCATTGGCGCCGACGAAGTGTACGGTCGCGAGATCGTTGAAGAGCACCTTGAGGCATGCTTGGAAGCAGGGCTTGGGATTTCGGGTATCAACGCGGAAGTCATGCCCGGTCAGTGGGAGTTCCAGGTTGGCCCGCTGAGTCCATTGGAAGTTTCTGACCAACTGTGGATTGCTCGTTGGTTGCTGTACCGGATCGCCGAGGATTACGACATTTCCGCAACGCTTGACCCCAAACCGGTCAAAGGCGACTGGAATGGTGCCGGTGCGCACACAAACTTCTCAACCAAGCCAATGCGTGAAAGCTACCCGCCGATCATCGCCGCATGTGAAGCGCTCGGCACTCGGGCGAGCCTGCACGTTGAACACTACGGGGCTGGCATCGAGCAGCGTCTGACCGGCATGCACGAAACCGCGATCTGGTCGAAATACAGCTATGGCGTGTCGGACCGTGGGGCATCAGTGCGTATCCCGTGGCAGGTCGAAAAAGACCAAAAGGGTTACATCGAAGACCGTCGCCCGAACGCCAACATGGACCCCTACATTGTGACCCGTTTGATCACCGAAACGGTTTGCTCAAACGCGTAAACCTCTCGACCATGGTGTTCCGCGAAAGCGTTGGTACGAAACCGTTTCACGCTTCGTGGAACACCATGATGTCGAATGCAGAGCGTCCCTCAATGAGATGCGCAACGCGTAGTAGAGTGACGTTGACCCGTTGGTAACCGCTCAGCTGGGCACGATGGAGAGGTGCGACCGAGCAATGATGCGTCGAGGGCCATTGGCCACCAACTCAATTGAGTCCCTGTTGGATACCGCCTCGTCTGAGCGCACCAACGGCATTATCGAAATTCATGGCGAAACCGACGGTGCGGTGTATTTCGTTGAAGGCGAGGTCTATCTCGCGGATATTACGGGTGAGATTCCTCTTGAAGCGCGCATGGTCGCGGCAGGCGCTTTGACACTTGCTCAGGTCGAAGCGCACACCGAACCCGGTGATGAAGGCATGTATCTTGCTTTCGCCCTTGATACCGATGAAACCATCGATGAGGATGCCATCGGGGCGTTTCTGTTTGAAACGACCGCAAGCGCGATCAGCAAGTTCTTTGACCAAGAACAAGGTGAATACGAACTCGACCCCTATGGCACCCACCCGATCGGCATTTTGATGTCGTGGAGTGCCGCTGAAGTACTTGAGCGAGCACGGGTGATTCGTGAGGAAGCGGCGCAACACGAAGCGGAGCGCCAGGCTGAAATTGAGCGGGCGGCCGAGGCGGAGCGCCAGGCAGAAGCGGAGCGCCAGGCTGAGATTGAGCGGGCGGCCGAAGCTGAGCGCCAAGCCGAGGAAGAACGACTCGCTGCGATTGCCGAGGCTGAACAAGCCGAAGCAAAGCGTCTTGCCGAGGTTGCTCAAGCAGAGCAACACGAAGCAGAACAGGCCGCAGCGGATGCTGCTGCGATTGAAGCTGAAAAAGGAGAGGCCGAACGGCCACCGATTGCGCTGGGTGCTGCACCTGAGACAGCGCAAACGGCACCAACTGCGAATGCTGAATCGGACGCCGTCCCGGCCGTCGATATTTCGACCTTGGTGGTGACCTCAGATGAGCCGCCGGACGGCGTTGATGTTATTGAATTGCAGCCTCTTGAATGGCGGGTTGTTGTGCTCGCAGCACAAGGGGCATCGCTCAAAGACATTGCGAAACGTCTCGATATTGAAGTTGAGGTATTGCAACAGCTTGTGGCCCGCTTGTGCGAGCGCAAATTGCTTGCAACCGTAGGTTGATTTTTTGCGCGCGAGGCGTGAATGCACTCGCTACGCTTGAGGCTTCTCGTCCGTCATGATCGTTTGAACGATTGGAGAAATTGATGCGTCGTTCATTTGCAATTGCCGCGGTCGCGGTCGTCATTGGGGTTGGCAGCGGTACCGCCGTGGGCGTTGCGCGTTCGGGCTCAACCCCATCAACCCACGTTTCGGGTGCGCCATCAACGACGACGCCCAAAACTGACGCGAACAATCATGGCAAATGGCGTGATCGTGGCGGGCGCCTCGAGCGTGTACTGGCCGATCTTGTCGCAAAAGGAACGATCACACAAAGCCAGGCTGACGCGATCACGAAAGCGATGAATGATGCACGCCCTGAGGGGCATCGAGGCCCGCACAGTGGCGGATTTGGCTTTTTCCGATCGGCTGAGAAGGTGAACGCGGCGGTCGCGAAAGAACTCGGTATTACTCCAGCACAACTTCGTGACGAACGACGTGCTGGAAAGTCGCTTGCCCAGATAGGACAAGAACATGGGGTTGCGGCTCAACGTCTGGTTGACGTAATTGTGCGGACGATCTCCGCTTCGATAGATGAAGCGGTTGCGAAAGGTGACCTGACGGCACAGCAGGCGTCGCAATCCAAGGCGCATCTCAGCGAGTTTGTGTCGAGGCTCGTGAACGCCACACGCGATGGTGGTCGACGGCTACCCGCGCCCCCGACGACAACTGATTGACCCGCACGAGCCTCTACGCTGCAACTCGTGCAACATCTGCGAATTGCTTTGTGTCAACTTGATCTCTGCGTCGGTGATCTCGACGGCAATGCCGAATTGATCATTGACGCGTTGCAACAGGCTGAAGAGGCCCAATGCGATGTTGCCGTGTTTCCGGAACTGGCACTGACGGGTTATCCCCCCGAGGATCTCTTGTTGCGGCCAAGGTTCATCGCACAAGTCCAGGCCCAACTCACCAGGGTCGCACAGGCAACCAAAGAATGCGTTGCCGTTGTGGGGTATGTGGAAGAAGATCGTGACTTGTTCAACGCGGCGGCCCTCTGCGCCGGGGGGGAAGTCTGGGGTATTTACCGCAAACAAGAACTTCCCAACTACAGCGTGTTCGACGAAGCGCGTTATTTCACACCGGGTAGCCCTCATGGGTTGCTCTATGAAATAAACGGAGTTCGTCTTGGGGTGTCGATTTGCGAAGACTCCTGGAATCCGCAAGGCCCAATTGCACAACAGAGTGCTGGCGGTGCCGATCTGATCGTGAACTTGAACGCATCGCCCTTTGCCGAAGGTCGAAGCGTAGAACGCGAGCGCATGTTGGCGACGCGTGCGGCAGATGCAAGTTGCGCATTGGTGTATGTGAATCAGGTTGGGGGCCAAGATGAGCTGGTGTTCGATGGTGGATCGATGGTGGTTGATCCGTCTGGGCGCATCGTTGCGCACGTCGGTCAGTTTGAGTCGAAGGTCGACATTGTTGACCTTGAACTCCCTCCCGTTTTTCGAAAGCGCCTGCAAGATCCACGGGGGCGTCGTACGACACCACAACTGCCTGTGGTCGTCCTCTCGGATCCACGCGAACGGCCGGAACCTTTGCATCGTGTCGTTTCATCGTCCCTTGATGCGGACGCACAGTTGTGGGCCGCTCTTGTTGCGGGCACTCGCGCGTATGTTGCGAAGAACGGCTTTTCTGATGTTGTGATCGGATTATCAGGAGGAGTGGATTCATCATTAGTTGCAACCATTGCGGTTGCTGCGCTTGGGGCAGAACATGTGCACGGCGTGGCGATGCCGAGCCGCTTTTCATCGGACCATTCGCTCGCCGATGCGTATTTGCTCGCAAACAACCTTGGAATTGATGTGCAAACAATTCCCATCGAGCCGGCGCATGACGCCGTACTGACGATGCTCAGCGATGCATTTACCGGGCGGGCGGAGGATCTGACTGAACAGAACGTGCAGGCCCGCATCAGGGGGATGATCCTGATGGCGTTGTCGAACAAGCTTGGCTGGATGGTTCTGACCACCGGCAACAAGAGCGAGACGGCGGTGGGTTATTCGACGTTGTATGGCGACACCGCAGGTGCATTTGCCGTGATCAAAGATGTGTTCAAAACACGGGTGTATGAATTGTGTGCGTGGTGGAATGCACAGCCCTCATCACCGCAAATTCCGAGCTCGGTGCTCACCAAGGCACCATCGGCCGAACTTGCGCCTGATCAGCGTGATGACCAAAGCCTTCCGCCGTATGACGTTTTGGATGAAATATTGCAGGCGTATGTCGAAGATGACTGTCCGAGCGAAGTCATCGTGGCGCGGGGAAGCGACGTGACGGTCGTTGAACGCGTGGTTTGCATGGTGGATCGAGCAGAGTTCAAACGGCGACAATCACCACCAGGAGTGCGGGTTTCTCGACGAGCTTTTGGCAAAGATTGGCGGCTTCCGCTGTCAAATGGCTTCCGAAATTAGCGAATCTGGTGTAGGGGTGGCGCACCATCCGTGAGGTGATTGTGTGACGTTCCGTGGGGCAAGAGCACCCATTGAACGATTTGCTAAGCCGTTTGGACTACACGCTTGTAGTATGACGATTTCGTTACGGTCAAAGGTCACAAAAGCTAGACTTTCGTAATCTGAACCGGTACCGTCGTTCAAGTCCACTGGCAGGTACGTGCCAAATCACGCGGCAAATCGTCGCCATGTACCGAAGTCCGGACACTCCACAACCTCAAGCCCCAAGTCCAGCGGATTCGGCCCCACGAGCGTGCCGACTGCCAAATGACTGGTGGTTCACCTCGCCAATGAAGGTGCAACCACGGAGGGCAGAAAGGAAACCAGGCCGATGCGCCGTTTCAAACCTCAGTTTCATGCCGTCATGTCCACAGCCGTTGCGTACATCACGTTGGTGATCGCAAAGCTTTTCACCACAAGCTCCCAACAGCGCCGCAACCACCCAGCCACGGTCAACGCCACCGTGACAAATGCCGGGCCGGTGAGAACCCGAAACATCCCGGCTTTGCACGCACTTGGTCTTGCTGGAGTGTTGATCATGGGTGCAACCGCATTTGCGGTTCGCTCTGGCCCCAGCGTGCAAGCTGAGGTCGCCTTGGCCACAACCCCTCGTCATTCTCAGAAGGCATCGACAACATCGATCGCTCCAACCTCAACAACCACAAGTTCAACCACGACTTCAACCACGTCGACCGTCCCGCCAACAACAGCACCGCCGACAACCACGCCTCCAACGACCGCACCGCCCACGACAACGCCTCCTGCGCCAGTCGTTCCAGCATCAACTCATGGCGCGTGCGGCGGCAACTTGCCCCCATGTTGTGTCATGATGCGCGAGTCGCGTGGTAATCCAACCGCGGTCAACCCATCGTCCGGTGCTTCAGGCAAATGGCAGTTCATGTCGGGAACCTGGGCGAACTACAAGGGCTACCCAACCGCCGCCGCGGCACCCGAAGCCGTCCAAGACGAACGCGCAGCACAAATCTGGGCGGGTGGCGCTGGCGCCAGTCATTGGGGTGGCGGCTGCTGGTAGCCGAATCGGCGTCTCGTACACTTTGCTGCCATGACCCTGCGCCCAGACGTTCTGGCCCCCATCGATATTGCGTCGACCGCGCGTCGCGTGGGTGCCTACGTTTGGGTATGCAGTCGGCTCTTTGAGACCACGGGGAGCTGGTCTATAGCTGAAGGCGAACCTGCAAACAAGCGGATCTGGTTTGGTGTGTCGCGTCGCTTTGCCTGGCAAGCCGGTCAGTTCCATGAGCGACTCCCCAAGTTGCGAGAAGTTGATCGCTCGCTGCTTGTTGGCAGCCCTGGCCCAGGTTCAACGAGCCGACTGCAATCGCTCGAGTCGATTTGTCAACCCGATGATCGACGACGGGCACTTGGGTCCGTCATAGGTGATCTTGACCACTCGCTTGCCCAGCACGTTGCGAAAGCGGAGCCGCTCAGGGACGGCCCGCTTCTGCGCACGATTGAGCGGGTCCGAAACGACCTGGCAAATCTCGTACGTGAGTTCGAACTCGAGTCTGT
The DNA here is from genome assembly GCA_964544305.1 of uncultured Iamiaceae bacterium. Classification (GTDB taxonomy): domain Bacteria; phylum Actinomycetota; class Acidimicrobiia; order Acidimicrobiales; family Iamiaceae; genus JAFDWI01. The sequence continues at coordinate 11,689 of CAZJAZ010000035.1, forward strand.
TGTTGCACCAAATAGACAGTCGCTCAATGAATTTTATGAAGATTTTCTTGCTGATGTGGCCAAGTAAGGTGGTACCCCTTGACTCCACAGGTATCGTACTCTCAAGCGTAATTTTGGGATAAGCCCGAAATTGCCTCGTCGACTCGCCGAATGGAGGGTTGACAAACAAGCGTGTTCATTCGCCGGATCCGCTCGAGAGCGCCCCGGGTCACAGAGAAGGTGCCAAATTGGCAAAGGACCGAGTTGAACGTGACGAGGAAGACCTCGTCCGACTCTATCTAACCGATATCGGGCAGTACCCGCTGCTGACCAAAGATGACGAGGTCCGTCTCGCGCAAGCAATCGAGTCAGGCAATCTTGCACGTGTTGAGCTTGAAGGTGATGACAAACTTACACCTGCTCGGAAGCGTGAACTGCGACGCATTTCGCGCCAAGGTGAGCGGGCAGAGCGCACGTTCGTGCAATCGAACTTGCGACTCGTTGTGTCAATCGCAAAGAAATACCAAGCGTCGGGTTTGCCTCTGCTTGATCTGATCCAAGAAGGCAACCTTGGTCTGATGCACGCCGTAGAGAAATTCGACTGGCGGAAAGGTTTCAAGTTCTCGACCTATGCCACGTGGTGGATTCGCCAGGCAATCACCCGAGGCATTGCAAACACCGGACGTACGATTCGTCTCCCGGTTCATGCAGGCGACACGCTTGCACGGTTGCAAAAGGCGCGCTCACGCCTTGAGCTGAAGATGGGCCGACCGGCGACGCTTGCCGAGCTCGCTGCTGAAGTTGAAATGCCGGAAGACAAAGTCACCGAAGCGTTGCGCTTCGCTGCCGAACCGCTTTCACTTTCTGAACCACTTCGTGAAGACGGTGATGCTGAACTTGGCGACGTTGTTGAAGACCGCTCTGCCGAGTCTCCTTTTGAGGTTGCCGCAACCGCGCTGTTGCCCGAAGAGATCGCTCGGCTGTTGTCGCCGCTTGACGACCGCGAACGTGAGATCCTCAAGCTCCGATTTGGTCTCGATCGTGGTGAGCCACGCACGTTGGAAGAAGTCGGTGAACATTTCAGCCTGACACGTGAACGCATTCGCCAAATTGAGGCTCGTGCGATGTCGAAGTTGCGTCACCCGTCTTCGGACACCGGGGCACGCGACTTACTCGCCGTCTAATACTCGTCGGCCCAATCCGTCGTGCGCCATGCAATAGATGCGGCATGGTCTCTTGATCTGCCAGATGATGGGACGGGCTCGCCAAACGATGCGGGTGATCTCATTGTCACGTCGCGCCTTGGAACGATTGTGGTGTCGTGCTTCCATGCGCACGACGCGTTTGATCCGCAGCTTGCCCTTGATGAACTCAAAGCTAGCGAGCGGCCGGATCCGCGCGCTGAGTTTGACGAATACGGTCCGGATGGAACGCTGCGATGGGCGAGTCTGGTTGATGAACCCGACGAGGATGATCATCAGGTTGCACTTTTTGGATTTGTGATTGCGTCAGACTCGTGGGTGCAAGTCGCCGTGCTTTATGACGATCCCCACGATCATGATCAGGCATTGTCGATCTGGCGGTCGATCCGTCACGCCAAGTGACGACACCTGCCGTCGAACTCCGCCTGGATCCGAGTACATGCTGACCGCAACGTTGCTTGCGCTCGGATCAGCCTGCGCACACGCAACGTGGAACCTAGCGCTCAAAGTATGTGACGATCGAGACGCGGCAGCACTTGGGGCAAACCTCATCGCGGGGTTCCTCGCACTCCCGGTCGTTCTCGTTATTGGACTCCCAGATCAGGCCGCGTGGAAATACTTGGTGGCGGCATCAGCAATTCAAGTGCTCTACCTCTTTGGCCTCGCCAAGGCCTACACCCATAGCGATTTCTCGCTCGCGTATCCCGTGGCCCGTGGCTCCGGCGCGTTGCTCGTAGCGGTCGCAGGCAGTGTTCTGCTCAGTGATCATCTCAGTGGGCTGGCCTGGGCTGGCGTTGGGGTCGTCGCGTTCTCGTTGCTCATGCTGCTTGGGCGGGGGACCACTCTGGTGTCGTTGCAGTGGGCTCTGTTCACGGGTCTCATGATTGGGACTTATCAGGTATTTGATGCGCAAGGATCTCGAAAGTCGGCGTCGGGCCTTGCCTACGGAGTAGCTGTAGCCGTCGCCGTTGCTGTCACGTCGAACCTGGTTGGGTTGGTTCGCGGAAAAGGCCAGGACGTGATCGGGGAAATCCGACGATTCCCTGTGCGTGTGGGAATCGCCGGTGTCTTGATGCCCACCGCTTACACGATGGTTCTCATCGCCTACCGGGACGCACCGGTTGGGTATGTGTCGGTCTTGCGAGAATCATCGGTATTGATTGGGGCGTTGCTTGGATGGTTGTTTCTCAAAGAAGGTCTTGGCAGGTACCGGGTCGCTTCATCGGTGGTCATGGTCTTGGGCATGATGCTGCTCATCGCTGGCGGTTGAACGCCAACTAACGTAGGGGCTTCATGACTGCGCAAATTCTTGATGGCAATGCCGCGGCGGCGGCGATCAAATCCGAACTCGTTGACCGGATCGCACGGCTGCGTGACCTCGGCGTGACTCCTGGCCTTGGCACCTTGTTGGTGGGTGATGATGGGCCGAGTGCCCGTTATGTCGAAATGAAGCACGACGACTGTGAAGAGCTCGGGATTGCATCGTTTGGTGTGAACTTGTCTGCCCAGGCAACGCGGGCTGATCTTGATGCAGTGATTGACGATTTCAATGTGAACGAGCAAGTCCATGCGTGCCTGTTGCAGTATCCGTTCCCGGCGGGGCTCGACTATGAACCGGTGCTTCTCCGTCTTGACCCGGCCAAAGATGCCGATGGTTTGCACCCGATCAACTTGGGTCGGCTCGTGATGGGCGTGGATGCCCCGGTGGCCTGTACTCCCGCGGGGATTATCGAACTTTTGGTGCGAAATGGCGTTGAGATCGCGGGAAAACACGTGGTGATTATCGGTCGTGGATTGACGATCGGACGGCCGCTCGCCAACTTGCTGGCGCTCAAGAAGCCGCATGCCAACGCTGCGGTCACGGTTGTGCACACCGGTGTGGGCGACCTTGGGCATTTCACTCGTCAAGGTGACATTGTTGTCGCCGCAGCCGGTTCACCTGGGCTCGTTACCGCGGACATGGTGCGCCCCGGGGCGGCCGTTGTCGCTGCGGGTGTGAGTTTTGCTGGCAAGAAGGTTGTTTCCGATGTCGCCGATGACGTTGCCGATGTTGCCGCGTGGTTGTCGCCTCGGATCGGTGGGGTCGGGCCAATGACTCGTGCCATGTTGATGGTGAACACGGTTGCGGCTGCAGAACGTGCGGCAGGCGTGCCGGTTGTGGCGATTTAAAGGGCAGCGGTACGTGACCCATATTTCGACACTCTTTGGTGACTGCCCGACGCTTTCTTTCGAGTTTTTCCCGCCAAAAACCGAAGCGGGTCTTGACAAATTGCACGACACCGTTGACGTGTTGGCCCGCTATCAACCCCATTTTGTATCGCTGACGTATGGAGCGGGTGGTTCAACGCGTGACACGACTCGGGACCTCGTGATCGAGATGGACGGCCGACTGCCTTTTCCCGCCATGCCGCATCTCACGTGTGTGGGACAGTCGAAAGCCGAGCTGCGCGCGTTGTTGGAGTCCTATCGGGATGCGGGGATCCACAATGTTCTGGCGTTGGCTGGTGATCCCCCCGCAGATGGTTCGCCCGACACGGGCGATTTTCGCTATGCGACGGAACTCATTGAACTCATCCGAGATGTTGGCGAGTTCTGCGTTGGTGTGGCGGCGTTTCCTGAGGTCCATCCGCGATCTTCTGACCGACAGACCGACCGTCGCTACCTTGCTGACAAAATCGCCCTCGCCGATTTTGTGTTGACCCAGTTCTTCATGGAAACCGAACATTTCTTTCGGCTTTGTGATGAGCTGTGCGCGCTGGGTGTTGACAAGCCAGTTGTGCCTGGAGTGATGCCGTTTATCAATGTTGCGGGGCTTCGGCGCATGGCAGCAATGAATAACACGCACATCCCCGATGATCTCAGTCGGCGTTTGGTTGAAGTCGAAGGTGATGCCGAGGCGACGCGCAAGCTCGGAGTCGAGCATGCTGCCGCGCAGATCATCGAGTTACGTGACGGTGGTGTGGCTGGGTTGCATCTTTATTCGATGAACCGGACCGATTCGATCGGTGACCTCGACGCGCTCGTTGGACTCACCATATAGAAATCGGTCAGGCTAGCGGCGCGGGTCGATGAGAACACCAGGATTCAGAATCCCAGAGGGATCGAGTTCGGCCTTCACCGCGCGTAGAGCGTCAGCGAAGCGGTTCGGGCGTTGGTGGTCGTAGCCGGGTCGATGATCCCTGCCCACCGCATGATGGTGGGTCACCGTTGCGCGATGTGCGGTGAGAATTTCCATTGCAGCGGTCTTGATCTCATCCCACATGGCAACCTCTGAGCCACGGCGAGCAGCCGCGATCACGGTGAAGTATGGGGCGGCACCATCGGGGTACACATGGGTGAGTCGGCAATTGATCAGCCCGGGCGCGCCGGTCACCGACTCGATGACCGCTGCCAGATCTCGGCGAACCGCAACGTAGAAGTCGTCAAGTTTGTCCCAGGTGATTGCGGTTTCAAAGGTTTCTGAAATCACGCTCATCCTGGCCATCGCGTCGCGCACGTAGGGCATGCGCAGAAACGCGGAGCGCCAAGATTGTGCGGCATCGTCGGTGGCCGAACTGTTCGCAGCCGAAGCAGCATCGTCGTTGTTGCTTGGTTGTCCTCCATTGTCACAAGCGATCGCAACAAGGTGGGCAAGTGCCGCATCAACCGGGTGATGTGCGGACTCTTCGCCAAACACCAACACCCAACGCCCGTTGGTGTCGGCGCCAGACAGTCCTGCTTCGCCGGGGTCGAGGAGTCGACAGTTCGCGGGTGTTGCTCCGGACTGCACGATGGCGCGGGTCGCACGGAAAGCTTGCGTCGCATTGTCAAACGTGACCGAAGCGGAGCGCTTGAACGTGGGGCGGTCTTGCACACGCATCCAGGCCTGTGTGATAACCCCAAAAATTCCTTCAGAACCCAGCATCATGCGGTCCGGCGACGGGCCTGCTCCTGACCCGGGGAGTCGCCACGATTCCATCGTGCCACTCGGGGTGACGACCCGCATTGCTTCAACGAAATCGTCAATATGGGTTCGGTTCGTGGCGTAATGACCGCCCGAGCGGGTTGCGAGCCAGCCTCCCAACGTCGAGAATTCGAAGCTTTGTGGATAGTGGCGCAGCGTGAGATTGTGCGGTCGGAGAGCGGCTTCGAGTGCTGGTCCGGTGATCCCTGCCTGGAATTGGGCGGCGCGACTGATCAGATCAATTTCAATAAGCCGATCAAAATGTGTCAAGTCCATCACGACCACACCGCTGTGGTTGTGGCCGTCGTATTCAGTTCCACCCACCACGGATGATCCGGCGCCATAGGGGATGACCGCCGCGTCGGTGCTCGTCGCCCAGTCGAAAATGGCGAGTATGTCCGCTTCATTTGTTGGGTAGGCCACGTGGTCAGGAACGGAGTCCATCTGCCCTGAAAGTGCCCGGACGACATCTCGGTACGACTTGCCATACGTGTGGCTTGCGCGCGTCTGCGGCTCCGAGGACATGATCGATCCGAGCGTGTCTGGCACAGTAAGGCGAGGCGGACGTAGCCCCAGGTCTTCGATGCGTGGTGGCTTGACCGGTTTGTCCGGTGTGCCTGGAATGAGCTTGCCGTAGCGCACGCATGCGCTTTCGCTGAGGGCCTCGTCTGCCCAACCCCATCCCCACCAAGAACGCTGTCGTGTTGACATTGCGATCCATTGTACGAACTTCAGGGCATAAGGTCGTCCAACGCGAATCCATGTCGATGCATGAAGCGAGCACGTGGCAGGATCAAACGTGAGAGCACTACGAGGAGCACCTATGCGAGTTGTCGAATGTCGTGAGATCGGCCCGCTTGAAGGGCTTGTCATTGTTGAGCGTGACGACCCAATTCCCGGGCCATCGATGGTCGTTATCGATGTGGAAGCGGCCGGTGTCAATTATGTGGACGCGCTGTTCGTACAGGGCCGCTATCAGATCAGACCGCCGGTGCCTTTTGTTCCCGGGAGTGAGATTGCCGGAACCATTTCCGCGGTGGGCGAAGGCGTCGATGCGACCTTGGTTGGCCAACGCGTGGTGGCAATGTGCGGTCTGGGTGGGTTCGCACAAAAGGTTGCGGTGCCCGCTGCAAGTGCCGTGCCGATCCCCGACAATTTGGATGCGCCGAGTGCCGCGGCCTTTATTCAGAGTTACTGTACGGCGCGCTTTGCGCTTGCGAATCGGGCCGGGTTGCGTGCGGGGGAGACTGTCCTTGTGTTTGGCGCGGGCGGCGGTGTTGGCCAAGCAACGATCGCGGTGGCTGTTGCGGCGGGCGCTCGCGTGGCAGCGGTCGCTTCGACTCGCGAGAAGCGTGATGCAGCAATGGCAGCGGGAGCCGAGGTCGCATACGATTCGGCCGAGGATGCAACCAGTTTGGTGCATGGCGTGCGGGCCTGGTCCCAAGGCGGTGTTGCGGTGGCGGTCGACCCTGTGGGTGGTGATGCGACGATCACCGCGCTTCGTAGTTTGGGCTTGCTCGGACGATTGTTGGTGATTGGTTTTCCAGCCGGGATCCCAAACCTCCCTGCGAACCAGATCTTGTTGCGAAATCGTTCGGTGCTCGGGGTCGACTGGGGCGCCTGGTCAATGAACGATGCGTCTGGCCAACGGGCATTACTGGACGGGCTCCTCGGAGATGTTGACGCGGGCGTGTTGACGCCGGCTGCACCCGAAAGGCGGTCACTTGATGGGGTTGTCGGCGCGTTGAAGGATCTCGTTGAGCGTCGGGTTACCGGAAAGCTTGTGCTCATCCCTCACTCCGAAAGGAACTCCGAAATTTGACGCGTTCTGGCCTCTCTGAGGCCAGAACGCGTCAAATTTCGGAGAGTTCTAAGAGGACTTCCTTTCGGAACTCCTCTTAGAACTCGATGGGCCACCACGGTCGTGCGGGCACCGTGAACAAAGCGTCGGCGAGGTCAATCGAATTCGTAGTTCCAGTCAATCGACCGGCTTGGGCAAGAGTGGTCGCGTTGACCGTCCCAAACGTGAGCGACGCGAGGTCCGCCGTGTCAAGGGTCAGGTTGCATGGTTCGTCATCGGCCTCGTCGAGCCGAACGCACGTGCCAAGCCAGCCCCGACCCTTTGATGTGATCCGGAAGCGGCCGCCACAGTCGGGATGGAATCGATCGTGCACGTCAATGACAAGGGTCCCACGTGCCGCGTAGGTGCGGCGGGAAAGGGCGGTGGGGATATCGAGAAGTCGTGCCCACATCATGTCGGTGTGCGCGAGGGTGCGAAGTTGGCGAGGCTCAATGAGGCGCCATTTGATTGCCGGATCGGGTGGGCCACACTCCCAGACGACTTCGGTCGCAAGGTCAATGTTCGCCACAAAAGACCACAATGCGGCCTCAACGTCTGGGGTCTCGCCGACGAGGTGCTCGATGTGCACGGTGTTCGCAGCGAGCCGGTCTGAACGACTTTCGTGGTGTATGCGCCAGGTCACGTAGCCGTCGGGGGTGCCCGTCGTGTCGCAGTGGACTACGCCACGCAATGGCGACTTGTCACGGCGAAAATGCTCGGGGTCGGCTTTGATTTGTTCCCACATGCCAGCGGTGAGCGACAGCCAGCCGGTGCGGCGGGTTCGCTCCGTCTCAAAGAGTGCCTGCATCTCGGTGACATCGTCGTGTGGATCGACCAATACGAAGCTGCCGTTCTCGTCAAGGGGTGGATCGAAGCGCACCGTGTTGGCGGCAATTGAAAGGTGCGCCACGTCGGTGATCGTGCCGTAGCCAAAACGTCGATAGATCGTTGACTCAGAAGCGGTCAGTACGGCGATAGCTTCGTTGCGTTGGGTGGCGTCACGATGGAGTCGCTTCATTAGTTCGGTGAGAATGCCGCGGCGACGATGCGTTGGGGCGACGCCGATCATCGAGATCGCAGCGGCACCGACTTGCTGGCCGCCTGGCAAGGTCGTCTCAACGCTGTACGCACCCGAACTCCCAACCCACGTGGCGCCGTCGAGCGCCCCGTGGCTACGGTCAATCTCGTTGGAAAGGACCTCGTGGGCCGCTTCTTCGCTCGTCGCATCCGACCCGTAGCTGCGGATCGAAACTTGCAAAAATTCGTGGAGCTCGTCTGGGTTGGGCTGGCGAAACTCAAGGTCGGTTTGCGGTTGGCGGCCGGGCATGCTGCCAAGTTTCGCACATGAAAAGTTTTGACGAGCTCAACTATCTGACGACCCGTCAGATTCGATACGCTGGAGAATCCGACGTCACCCCCGGAGGCATCCAATCATGCTTGACCACTTGATCACCGGCGGCACCATCATCGATGGGACCGGCAGCCAAGGCTATGTAGGCGATCTTGGCATCAAAGATGGTCGGATCGTCGCGCTCGGCCCGGTTGGCTCAATTACCGAAGAGGCGAACGAGACTTTCGACGCAACCGGCCTAATGGTGTGCCCGGGATTTGTCGACCCGCACACGCACTATGACGCGCAACTCCACTGGGATCCGTTCGCAACGCCATCCAATGTGCACGGGGTCACGTCAATGGTGGCGGGCAACTGTGGCTTTACGCTTGCCCCACTGCGCGCACAAGACGCCGACTACACCAGGCGGATGATGGCCAAAGTTGAAGGGATGGCGCTCGCCGCTCTTGAAAACGGTGTCGACTGGAACTGGGAAACGTTCGCTGAATACCTTGACCGCCTCGACGGCAAGATCGCAATCAACACCGGTTTCATGGTGGGCCATTGTGCGCTCCGCCGTTATGTGATGGGGGTTGATGCCACCGCGGGTGAAGCAACCTCCGAACAGATCGACGCGATGGTTGGCGAACTGCGCACCGCTATCGAAGCGGGCGGTCTTGGTTTCTCAACGACGTTGTCGTCGACGCATTCAGATGGTGACGGGGTGCCCGTCGCGTCCCGTCATGCTTCGGTTGACGAACTCGTTGCGCTCTCAGCCGAAACCGGCCGTCATGAAGGCACGAGTTTGGAAGGTGCGTTCACCGGCGGGTTGGATCAATTCTTCGACGAAGAGATTGACATCATCACCAAGATGACGTCGGCTGCGCAACGCACGTTGAACTGGAACGTGTTGACCGTCGATTCTTCGGTGCCTGCCCGGGTCCCTCGTCAGCTTGGTGCGGCCGAAACGGTTGCGGCAGCGGGCGGTCGTGTCATTGCATTGACGATGCCGGTGCTTGTTCCCATGAACATGAATTTTGCGACGTTCTGTTCGTTCAATTTGATGCCCGGGTGGGGTGAGATCTTGGGACTGCCGATACCTGAGCGCATTGCCAAACTGTCTGATCCTGATGTGCGTGCTGGCATGGTTGAGCGCTCGCACTCGGAAGAAGCGGGTGTGTTCCGACGTCTGGCCGACTGGGACAACTACGTGATTGGCGATACCTACTCTGCGGCGAACGAAGGGCTCACCGGGAAGCGGGCATCTGAATTGGCTGCCGATTGGGGAACCGATTCGTTCAGTGCGCTCGTGCGAGTTGCGATCAACGATGATTTGAAAACGATTCTGTGGCCGGGAGCCCCCGACAACGACCCCGAATCGTGGCAGATGCGAACCGAAGTTTGGGCTGACGACCGAGCCATGATCGGTGGCTCGGATGCGGGCGCGCATCTCGATCGGATGAGCGGTGCCCCCTACACAACCCGCTTCTTAGGTGACATGTTGCGAGGGCGCAAGCTGGTGAACATTGAGCGCGCGGTGCAACTCATTACCGACGATCCGGCACGCCTTTTTGGTCTCGTGGATCGTGGGCGGCTCGCCGAGGGCTTTCACGCTGACGTTGTGGTGTTTGACCCGGAAACAGTCGGGGCAGGTACAGCGCGTCTCGTGCACGATTTGCCGGGTGATTCGCCCCGTTTGTTTGCGGAAGCCAACGGCGTGACCCGAGTGTTCGTGAATGGTGTGGTGACCGTGACTGATTCACAGGCAACCGGTGCAACCCCAGGCAAAGTGTTGCGCAGCGGCACCGACACCGCAGACACCGCAATCAGCGAGGCGCAAGCAAGCTGATTGGGCGCTACATCACCTTTCAATTTTGGGTGCGTTTTTGGAACCTGCAGGTTCCAAAAACGCACCCAAAACCCGCAAGACTGTGACCAATTCGGTCGTTGCGGTGTTGCACGGCAAACTTGAGCCCCATGGCCCCTGACGTTGAATTCAAAGGTCCGTTTGCGAACGGGCTTCCGGATTATGCACGGCACGTGACAAATCCGCCGTTGGAACGTTTTGGTGTGGCCGAGCTGGGCCGTGCTTGCATGGTTTTTGGGGTGATCGTGAGCGCGGTCGTCATTGCGCTTGGCAAATGGCTTGTTGCCCGTCGTGGGCGCACCTGGCGGGTGGCCGCCGCAGCGGGTGTCGTTGACGGATTTGAACGCCTTGGGCCGACGTTTGTGAAGATCGGCCAACTGGTTGCGTCATCGCCCGGGCTGGTTCCACAAGAGGTTGCGGACGCGGCGATGCGCATGTTGGATGATGTGCGATCGGTTCCGTTTTCACAGGTTCGCCAAGTGATTCTTGATGATCTTGGGAAGGCTCCCGAAGCGATCTTTGCGTCGATTGATCCCAATCCGTTGTCTGCCGCGTCAATTGCGCAAGTTCATGCGGTGACGCTGCCCAACGGCAATGAGGCGGTGATCAAGGTGCAGCGGCCTGGTATTGCGCGCACCATGTTCGCGGATTTGCGTATCCAATATCTGGTTGCCCGAAAAGTGTTGGCACGTACGAAAGCAGCCAAGCAGCTTGATTTTGTGGAGATGATCCGTGACGCCTATGAGATCGCGTGCCAGGAACTGAATGCGGGTCTTGAAGCTGACCGTCAAGATCGCTTTCGGCAACACATCGGTGCGTTCGGTGACAACGCGCAGATCACGGCACCCGAGGTGTATTGGAACTTTTGTGGTCCTCATGTGATTTGTATGGAGCGCATGTATGGGGTGCCCATGGATCATTTTGACAAACTCGCCAAGCGGGGTGTTGACGCCGAGATGTTGTTGCGTCGGGGTATCAAGGTGTGGGTTGAGGCGGCGCTTGTCCATGGCCCGTTCCACGGTGATGTTCATGCCGGGAACTTGTGGGTGCTTGATGATGGGCGTGCCGCGTATCTTGATTTTGGGATTATGGGCGAGCTGTCCCCGCCGTGGCGTCAGACACAAGCGGAGATCATGTTCACGTCGATGATCGATCAGGATTATCGAAGGGTCGTGCGCGCCTATCAGCGTGTGGGCATGTTGCCCGGTGACATTGATCCAGAGGTTGCTGGCCCGGCCGTGGCAAGCGTCTTGGAGCCTATTTTGTCGCAGCCGGTGGGGACGGTCAGTTTGGGTGACACGTTGCAAGCCAACATGGCGATGGCGGAGCAGTTTGGTGGGAAAGTTCCTCGCGAACTGTCGCTGGTTGCCAAGCAGTTGATGTATTTCGAGCGGTATGCGAAAGCACTGGCACCTGATTATGTGTTGGCGCGTGATTTGTTTTTGCTTACGAATGTGTACCCCGACGAGGTTGCGAAAGCAGCCGCTGACCGTGGAGTGATCTTGCCCGATTGATTTGGGTAGTCTCACCCACATGGCGAGACAAGATGCCGAACTGATCAACAACGTTGCGTGGCGCATTCCGAATTCGTTGGTGGTGATCGGTTCGGCGGCTAAGGGGCGTCGCAATGCAATGACGGCCTCGTGGGTGACGCAGCTTGCGATGGAGCCGGTGCTCGTTGGTGTGAGTGTTGAGACGGGGGCGGTCACCGAGGCGCTCATTCGAGAAGGTGGTTCGTTCAGTGTGAATCTGTGGCGTACCGACGATGCCCGGTTGCTGGTCAAGTTTGCCAAACCTGCCGACGTGGTTGATGGGGCGATCAAGGGCCGGCCGGTTGGCGACGCGCCGAGTGGCGTACCTATTTTTGATGAGGCGATTGCTTGGTTGGATTGCGCAGTGCGGCACGCGATGGAACTGGGTAGTCATGTGTTGTTTATTGGTGAGGTCACCGCGTTAGATCTGCGTGACCCAGACGCTGAGGTTGCCTCAATGAAAGATACGCGTATGAAGTACGGCGGCGTCGCACGGCATTAATGGTTTTGCGCCCCGTATTCTCTTCATAGATGGGGTAGGGAGTTCTTATCGAATCACGATGTTCTCGCAGCGATTGCGACGTGGCAATATGGAAATGTTCCGTCTGGCTCGCACAACGAGGGTATTTGAGAGAGGTTGTTCAGGGGTGACAGGTAGTCGGTCCAGTCGATTGGATCAACAACATTTGACGACGCATCGCCAATTGCAAAGTGCCCGATGGGATGTTTCAGGTGCACAATCTCAGATGTTCGTTGGGCGTCATGATGCTCGTGCAACATTGCAGTCGCTGTGGTCGGAGGTGACGACGCAACAGCAAGCAGCCCTTGTGTCAATAGAAGGACCACCTGGTTTTGGTAAGTCGCACTTGATGCGACATTTCAACAGCGAAGTTGACGCTTCGTTATCTCTTCACGCTCAAGGCGAGCAAGACGAGCAACACCTAGAGTTCGGAATACTTCATCAACTACTTCGCCGACTTGAAGTGCCGAAAAGTTCAATTTTGTCGACGCTTCACGTCGGCACGGGAATCGATCAAGACCCACTCGCAGTCGGGTCGGCAATCATCGAACTGTTCGATAAATGGGCGGTTGACGGATTATTGCTCACTATTGACGATATTCACCTAGGCGATACTGACTCATTGCGAGCATTGGTGTTTGCGCTGCGACGCTTGACGCGAGTCCCCATTCTCACGGTCATCTCTCACGATACGGGCGGTGCATCACGACTGCCATCTCCGCTTGCTCGGTTCATTGCAGATAGCGCAACGCGAGTCGTCCTTCCGCCGCTTGACGCGGGCGACGTTGTAGAGCTGGCAAAGCATCATGGGTTCGCGGACGTCAGTCGATCAGTCATTGACCGGCTTGTTTCGGTGAGCGGCGGGAGCCCATTGATAATTTCAGCATTGCTCGACGAGCTTGATGTCGTTGACTTGAACGATGCACGGTTCCCGTTGCGTGCCCCATCGACTTATGCAGAATTAGTTGAAGATCGACTTGCTCAGTGCAGCGAAGAAGCGGTTGCGTTCGTTCATGCCGCCGCGATTCTCGCTGATGGCAACACAGCTGTTCTCATTGCGCAGATCGCGCAGGTTGATCTGTGGAACGCGGCATTAGACGAGTGCGTTGAGGCCGGGCTGCTGGAAGTTGTCGGTGTGAACGTGATTCGTTTTGTGCATCCGATGACAAGGTCGAGCGTGTTCCACCAAATCAGCTCGCAGAATAGGGCTGCGTTGCATCTACGAGCAGCTGGACTTCTTGCATCGATTGATTCGATTCGTGCGCTTGAACACCGCGTTGCCGCATCACCCGGTGTGAACGATGACCTTGCACAACAGTTGATTGACCAGGCTGACGTCGACCGGAGTGTCAACGCGTGGGTTGCTGCCGCCGAGCGCTATCGCATGGCTATTGAATTGTCGAGCCCAGATTCCGACGTCCGACAAGAAGCGACGCTTGGATTGGTTGACTCGTTGGCGCTTGAAGGCGACCACCTTCTCTTAGGACGTGCAAGATCGACCGTCGAAGCGTTTGAGGTGTCGGCGCTTCGCTCGTACGCCCTTGGGAGGATTCGTGGAATGACGGGCGCGTGGACCGATGCTGAGGTGAGGTTTGCAGAAGCCTGGGACCTGTTCGAAGCAGATTCTCCAACCACGTTGGGAGCACGGATCTGCGGTGAAGCAGCCCGATGCGCCATCGTTGGTGGGCGCGGAACACAGGCCCTTGAATGGCTAACTTCGGCGATGGGTTTTGCCAACATCGAACCTTCCACACAAAACGATTTGATGGCGCTGTGGGCACTGGCGATGGGAATCTCTGGGCGGGCATCAGAAGCATTGGCCGCGTTAGAGGGGTTTGGCGAACCCAGTAGTAATCCAAATTCTGCCGAACTGGACATGCTTTCAGGCCGAGGCGCATTGCGAGTTTGGCAAGGAGACTTGGCGAAAGCGCGAGATGATCTTCTTCTCGTGGTCCAGTCGACGCGATCTCGCGGGCCGATTCATTCGATGCTGTATGCGTCACAGTTTCTCGCCGACGTGTCATACCGATTGGGAAAGTGGGATGAGGCGATTGTCACGGCGGAGGATGCTGTGGCGATTGCTCGGGATTCAGGCGACAAATGGGCGTTACCCATGTTGCATGCGGTGGCGTCGTTTCCACAATCCGCGCGCGGGAACTTCGACGAAGCGACCGAGCATGTGATTGCTGCACGTGCTGCGATTGTCTCATCGGGTGACATTTCAAATCGTGTGTATGTAGCAATGGCTGCGGCGCGGTTGGCCTTTGCGCAACGAGATCATGATGCGGTTATTGACGCGTTGAAACACCTTGCCGCGATGTCGCATCTCGATGGGGTGCGCGAGCCGGGGGTTCAACCCTGGCAACCGTTGTTAGCTTGGGCATTCACGATGTCTGGCGAGGTTGACAAAGCTGGGACACTTCTTGATGAGGTACAAGACATAATCGATCACGAGGATTTGCCGAGCGTAGATTTGGCACTGGCGCGCGAACGAGCTCGATTACTTGCTGGGCAAGATCCAGAAGCCGCGCTCGGTGTGCTTGATGCGGCAAGCAGCCTTGCCGATCGAATCTCTGACCGTGTGTTTGATCGAGCACGTTTTGATCTACTGCGCGGGCATCTCTTGCGACGAAATGGCCGATCAAAAGAGGCGGTCGCTTCGTTGCAAGCCGCGCGCGAAAGGCTTGCTGCGCTCGGCGCGAAACCGTGGATTTCGGACACCGAGCGTGAACTCGCGTTGTGCGGTGTTGATCTTGGAGCCGAGAGCCGGGTGCGTCCAAGTGCTTTTGCGTTGCTCACGCCACACGAATCGCGAGTCGCGAATCTGGTGATTGATGGCATGACGAATCGACAGATCGCCGCCGAGCTTGTTGTGTCGGTCAAGACGGTCGGGTATCACCTTGGCAACATCTACATGAAGCTCGGGGTGCATTCGCGGGTGCAGATGGTGAAAGCGCTCGCAGGAGCCGAGGCGTGATCTCAGGTTAGACGGGCGAAAAAATCCGACCAGAACTAGGCATTTGCCTAGGGACAAATTGCTCTTGGTCTGTCATGGTACGCACGAATCTGTGTATTTGTGCATCGTGTGAACGTGGAGTGCTTGCAAAATGAAGAGAAATTCTCTCGGTATTGTCTTGGCTGTTGTGGTGTTACTTGGCGGGTTGTTGACGGCGTGCGATACGTCGAACGACGCGCTGTATGGAACGGTGACGTTGACCGACGGTTCACCTGCCGGACAAGTCACGATTTCGGTCCTCGCAAATACGAGCGGCTCAACTCCGGTAACCCAGGCTGTTTCAGGGTTGAGCGGTGGGTTCGCGATTACGAAAGCCAGCCTCGCTGACGGAACCTATTTCGTGCGCGTTGACGACACCCAATATCCGGGGAGCAAATTGTGGTGGACCGGTACTGGGCTTTCGACATCGGCTTCTCAAGCGGTAGGGATCACCGTTAATTCGTTGAATGCCCCGCCACAGTTGGCCATTGAATTGGATGAGCAAGTCACGTTGCATGGCGTGTTGCAAAACGCGGCCAACGCGGCCGTAAGTGGTGCGATCGTTGCTGCAGAAGACTTAAGCGATCACGTCGTCACGTTCACCAAGACGGACGCGTCGGGTGCGTTCAACTTTGGAATTGCGGCACCGGGTTACTACCACGTTGCGGTTGTCTACTCCGGGTCACTTGTTCCAATTGGCCCTAATGCGCAATACATTCCGAGCGGTTGGTTCGACATTGGCACCATTCATCTTCCGAACTTTGCAACAGCTGTAGCTGCAGGATTCGGACACTCGTGTGCGCTTCGGGCAGATGGAAGCGTTTCGTGTTGGGGTTTGAACACATCTGGACAGTTGGGTGACGGAACGACAACACAATCACTCACACCGGTTACGGTCCAAGGCATCACAAACGCGATTGCGGTGACCACGGGCCGGAACCATTCGTGCGCTTTACTCGCCGATCACACGGTGTCGTGTTGGGGTTTGGAAGCGTCTGGTCAGCTCGGTAACGGCTCCGTCGGTGATCCGCTCGGCGACCAATTCAGTACCACGCCGGTCGCGGTTACGGGGATTTCGGATGCCATCGCTATTAGTGCGGGCGGCAACTTCACCTGTGCGGTTCTCCAGGGCGGGACGGTTTCGTGTTGGGGGGCCGACGGTTTTGGTCAACTTGGCGATCAACCTGTCCACAGCGAAACCGATGTCGATTATCCAATGAACTATCACTCAAGCGTTCCCGTCGGCGTTGCGGGGGTTGGTGGAGCAGTCGCTCTATCGGCCGGTTCCGACCATGCCTGTGCAGTGTTGGCGTCGGGATCAATCTATTGCTGGGGCGATAATGAGTATGGCGAGCTGGGCGACGGATCGACGTTGCATTCAATACTTGGGCCCTTTACTCTTCACCAGGTCGTGGGCATTACCGATGCCATTGCCGTCTCTACTGGTGATTCCCACACGTGTGCTTTGCATCAGGATCACACGGTGTCGTGTTGGGGGTCTGGTGCGGTCGGGGATGGGACTTCGACGCAACGCCTCACGCCCGTCTCCGTGCCCGGAATTGTCGATGCGATTGCTATTTCGGCGGGTAGCGACTCGAGTACGCCAGTATCATGTGCACTCCATGAAACCGGTCATGTGTCGTGTTGGGGCACGAACTTTCACGGGAGCCTAGGCAACGGCACGCTTACACCGTCGACATCGCCGGTTGAGGTTGGGTCTCTTTCTGACGCGGTCGCAATTGATGTGAACTACGCGCACGTTTGCGCTGCAACTCACTTGGGTGGCGTGTCGTGTTGGGGCCAAGGAGGGGATGGGCAGCTTGGAAACAATTCAACGAATGACAGCACCGGCCCATCTGCGGTGAGCAATATCCCCTGATTTGTTTGTAAAGACTAGGTGTTTGCCTGGGGACAAGGCGTTCAGGATTTGTCATTGTGCGTTTGTCGTATTCCGCTTTGTTGTATTCCTTTTTGTTGTGAGGTGTGTGTTGTTGCGTTTGAGTTCTCGTGTGGGCCTGGTTTTGGTGTTGATGGGGTTGTTTGTGGTGCCGGTAGTGCCTGTTGTTGGGGCTGTGCAGTTGAGTCATGATGAGGCGTTTGTGACGGCGGCGTATCATGATTTTTTGGGTCGTGCGCCGTCTGGGGGTGAGTTGTCGGGTGCGACTCGGGTGCCGTTGACGAGTGATTCGGCGCGTGGTGGGGTGGTGTCGGGTTTGTCGTCGTCGCCGGAGTGGATCACGGTGACGGTGAATAAGTTGTATGTGGATACGTTGGGTCGTGTTGGTGATGCGGGTGGTGTCGCGTATTGGGTGGGGGTGTTGCGTTCGGGTCGTGAGACGGTTGCGCAGGTTGCCGCAGATTTTTATTCTTCGAGTGAGTATTTTCGGGGGTTTGGGCATTCGGATAATCGCACGTGGGTTTTGGATTTGTATTTGAAGGTGTTGTTGCGTGATGGTGCCCATGATCCGTCTGGTGTGAATTATTGGGTGGCGCAGACGCAGTCTCGTGGTCGCAGGTGGGTTGCGTTTTCCTTTTATCAGTCGAGTGAGTCGTGTCATACGCGGGTGAAGAATTTGTATTCGGTGTTGTTGCATCGTGCTCCGGATGCGGGTGGCTGGGATTATTGGGCGACCCAAGTGAAGAAGAGTGGTGATCTTGTTCTTGCGAGCAAGTTGGCGTCGAGTAGCGAGTATTACAACAACGCGTGGGGTCTCTACGGGCTTGCGGTTCCTGGTGCGCCAACCAACGTGCATGGGGATGTGGGGAACGCGAAATCGGTGGTGCATTGGTCAGCGCCTGCGTCCGATGGTGGGGCTGCGATCACCCAATACAAAGTGACGGCCACCCCGGGG
>CAZJAZ010000036.1:0-14349 GCA_964544305.1 uncultured Iamiaceae bacterium
CAGATCGCCTGGTCGCCACTTCGAAGGACAGGTCGTTTTTGTTTTCGTCTCATGCCTGCTTCGCCTGGCAACCACTCACCCTCAGCATTTTCGATCAGAGCTAGACCAGCACTTGAAGGTCGCGCAGATGTGCAACGATGACATCGTGCTCGCGTCCGTCTGGCGTGCGATTCAATTGCCCTGAGAACTGTCGAATCCGACGATGCCGATTCACCTCAATCACATAGTGCAGATTCCCCCGCACCAACACCCCAATGAGATGGCTTTCACCAGCCATTGCGGCCCGATCAAAATTGCCCAAACAATTGTGCATGACCCGCGACCACCGCGTGAGATCACCACAGGTTCGGGGGAGGACAAACGTGAACCCGTGAGTCGACGATCCGTCAAGCACCCGCAACCACGCCGGGTGCGGGATCACACTGTTGGCGTTCGCGGAAACGTCTGTACCAACACGTGGGGCATACCGCAACCCATAATTTGGGGCTTCCAGGCGCTGGCCCGGAGCCACGTGCACGTCACGAGGCGGCGCTGGAGTCTCGTGACCACGAGACGCTGTTGGGCCCAGCGCATCAGCACAACCACGCATGCGTGTATCGATCCGTGGTAATCGAGTGACTGGCGCATACGGATTGGCACGCACATGCGTGCGATAGACATCGACGAGTTCGGTGAGCGAACCAGGCAGGCGAATCGGCGCATGCGGCCCCAAATCAGCCGCGAACGTCAAACAATCAATTAGTGCTCGACGACCTTCGCCACTGAGCGCACCCTGAAGCAGATAGTCCCGAGTGTGCGTCGCACCCCACAATCGCACCACACGTCGAGTCTCGGCGAGCAGGGTCGGCGTCGGCAGTTTGTCAGCGGGCCACGGCGAACCTGGTGCAACCAATACTTCAGCAATGTGATCAGGTTCGAGAATCGACGACCCCATCAAGGCCAAACCGATTCGAGAAAAATCAATCGGCTCAGACTGTGCGCGCACCAGCGATTGCGCAAACGCCACCACAACTGGACGCGTCGCGCGCTCACCAAACAACTGCTGCGCCCCACCTCGAAGGTCCGGCGCACGCAACGCGTTCATAAGCCAACTCGGCACATTTGCCACCGGCGCGGCACCTCGCTCATAGGCAGCCCCCAACAAGCCGTACGCTCCCCCACCAAGTTGAACGAGAAGTGGTGCATCAGCAGAACCCGAAATCCAAGCACCGGCTTTATTTGCGGCCTCGCGCACCACACGTCGGGCCGACGCATGCACCTGGCTCACCGGCACATTGGCTCGTGCCGCCGCTTCATCAAGGGCGTGCACCGTGCTTCCCGGGGATGCGGTGATTGCAACGAGTCGCTCGATGCCTGGCATCACCAAATGCACCCGAATATGACCCTCACCGGCAGAAATCTGCACAACCGGCCGACCCGCAACCACAACATCGCCAACAAAACCTTGCATTTGGTGTGGTGTTGCAAGCTCCCTGACCCCCGGCATCGTTCCAGTGAACCAGAAAACTCATCGTCGAACAACTGTTCCCCAAAAAAGCCCGGTGGCACTCCCGAGTAGGATCAATGCAATGGCCTACGAATCGCTCTACCGTCGGTATCGACCTCAGCGATTCAGCGATGTCAGGGGCCAAGACCACGTCGTTGCCGCCTTGCACAATGCCGTGCGTGAGAACCGAGTCGGGCACGCATACTTGTTGAGCGGTCCTCGGGGCACGGGCAAAACCTCGACGGCACGCATTCTCGCCAAAGCCCTCAATTGCACCAACCTTGACGATGGTGAACCGTGCGGCACCTGCGACTCGTGCCAAGCCATCGAATCAGGCACCTCCTATGACCTGATGGAACTCGACGCCGCATCAAACAACGGTGTCGACGCCATGCGCGACCTAATCGCCAAAGCCGCCCTTGGCTCACCGGGCCGAACCAAGGTGTATCTGCTTGACGAAGTGCACATGCTGTCCGCGGGCGCATCAAACGCACTACTCAAGACGCTCGAAGAGCCACCCGGCCATGTTGTGTTTGTGCTCGCCACCACCGATCCGCACAAAGTGCTACCCACGATTCGCAGCCGCACGCAACATTTCGAACTGCACTTACTTTCGGCCCATGAACTTCGGGCGCTAGTCGATGGTGTAATTGCCGACGCTGGCCTCGACGTTGATAACACCGCCATCGACTACGTGTTGCGTGTCGGTGGCGGTTCGGCCCGTGACACGCTCTCGGCACTCGATCAAGTCGTTGCCGCAGGAGGCGTGCTCGACCAAGGCGACGATGTCGACGGTCTCGTTGACGCATTGTGTACGAACGACACGGGTGCGGCGCTGCGTGCTGTAGCGGATGCAACCGCGAAAGGTCGTGACCCACGCGTGCTCGGCGAAGCATTGCTTGGGCGTCTGCGTGACGTGTTCTTGTTACGTATGGGGGATCCGCTCGCTCACATTCCAGATGACCAGAAAGCACACATCCAGAACTGGTCTGAGCAACTCACCGACCGTGACTGCACCCGCGGCCTAGAAGCAATCGGCGATGCGCTCCGTGACATGCGCAGCGCTCCCGACACGCGTATTCCTTTTGAGATTGCGCTCGTCAAACTCACTCGTGTCGACAACGACACGTCCGTCGAACAACTTGTGGCACGCATCGAGCGTCTTGAGCGCAGCATCGTCGCAAGCCCCAGTGTTGCATCATCACCCACGACACCATCGGACTCGACCGCAACCGGCGCTGCGACGCCGCCACCATCCCCGCCACGCACGGGGCGTCCCGCCGATGCTGCACGTGCGGTGCTGGAAAACAACCGGGCGACGACGCCACCACCTCCACGCCCCGGGCGATCGCAACCCAGCGCACCCAGCCGCCCGACAGAAGAAGGCGCAGAACCCGACGCCGCCCCAGCGACGCCGTCCGATTCAACACCCCCTCGCAATCCTGTTCCCGCGGTCGAAACTGCGCCTCCATCCGCTCCATCGTCGCCCGCGAACCTCACAGACCTCGAAGCACTCTGGACAACACAAGTCCTTCCGAGTCTGTCTGGGCTCACCAAAGCAATGTTCAGCGTCGGCCATTTTGTGCGAGTTGAAGGTGCTCAAGCCGTCTTCGCCGTTCCCAACGACGTGCATCGTTCGAAGTCGATGCAAAAGCTCAGCGAAGTTGAAGCCGCACTCACCAATGCGATGGGGTCGACTTGCTCAATCAACCTTGTCGTTGAAGGTGAAACAGGCAACCAGCCGACACCGCCGTCCGCACCAACGAGTCCCGAAGCCCAGATCGCTGCCGAACGTGACGAAGTCGGCCCGATCAGCGAACTCGCCGATGCACCAACCGACGCAAGGAGCACCACGCAACGTATCGTTGACGCGTTCCCCGGCGCGGAAATTGTCGAGAACTGAGCGAGACCCCACGGCGATACACGTCGCTGCATCTCATAGAGGAACATTTGCATGACTGACGACAGCACCCAGACACCCGAACCGGCAGCCGACCCGATGGCGGGGTTGCTCGGTGGCCTCGACATGAACTCGCTGCTGTCGATGGCCGGTGAAATGCAACAGCAAATGGACGAGGCACAACAACGTGCCGCGGCAACCGAGGTTGAAGGCTCAGCCGGTGGTGGTGTCGTCAAAGTGACCCTGACCGGTGCGCTGGAATGCACCGGCGTGACCATTGCGCCTGATGTCACCGACGACGTCGCCATGCTCGAAGATCTCGTGTTGTCAGCGATCCGAGATGCGTTGACCAAAGCCAACGCGGTGCGCAATGAAAGCGACCCGCTTGGTGGGCTGGGCGATCAGCTCGGAGGCCTTTTCGGTGGCTGATCGCAGGGATCGGCCATGAGCGCATACCCGGCGGTTGTCCAATCGCTGATTGATGAGTTCGGGCGTTTACCAGGCATTGGCCCGAAGTCCGCCCAGCGTATTGCGCTGTACCTCATCAACGCGCCCACGATCGATGCCCAACGACTCGCCGATGCGATTCATTCGGCCAAAGCGCAAGTTGCGTGGTGTTCGCAGTGCTTCAACCTTGCCGAAGGCGACCGATGCACGATCTGTTCAGACGAGCGTCGCGACCCGAGCGTTTTGTGTGTGGTTGAAGAGCCACGAGATTTGATCGCGCTGGAACGTACCGGCGGTTTTCATGGGCGCTATCACGTCCTTGGCGGTGCGATCAGTCCGATCGAAGGGATCGGGCCCGATCAATTGCACATGCGCGAGCTGCTCGTGCGCCTCGGTGACGAGCAGATCACCGAAGTGATCGTGTGCACGAACCCCAATATTGAAGGTGAAGCGACCGCTCTGTATCTCGCCCGATTACTTGCCGACACGGGTATCACCATGACGCGCCTCGCAAGTGGCCTGCCCGTGGGGGGCGATCTTGAATACGCCGATGAACTCACCTTGGCACGGGCGCTTGAAGCCCGTCGGCAACTCGATCAGTCGAACTAGCGAATATCTGCCGTATTTGAGACTCGAAGCAATTTCGGTTGGTCAGGCAGCCGGCATTTCGATAGCCGTTCCAAAAACGCACCCAAATCGGAAAGGTTGTGCGAGGCCAGGCGGATCAGATTTCGCTATGTTCAGTTCGAGGAGCCGAGAGCCGCCAACTTCGTGTTGAGCGCCTCAATGGTGATGCCTTTCAACGCATCTTGATAGGACGGCGCGTGTTCGACCGGGTCTAATTTGCCGTCGGTAACATGAATAAGAGACGACTCAGTCATCGACGATCCATCGACACCAAGGCCTGGTTTCAGAATGATTGCGGCCACGAACTGATCACCGAGTTGCGTCCGGAACGAGCCTCGGACTACGAGGTCTTCAAGTTTGCCGGTCTCGTCGTCCTTCTTTGTCAGGCCACCCGAGAGTTTCAATGTTCCGGGGACTTGTTGACCTTTTGTCCACAACGTCTTGTCAACACGGACTGTGATCGAATGCCTGAAAACCTGAGGATCAGCGCCCGATTCAGCCGGTTCGAGGTCGCCGACTTTGACAACTGTGCCGACAATGATTGCGTCAGCATTCGCCTTCCAGTCCTTCAATGAGCTGTCCGGATACATCTCCACGGCGTCAATTGTTTTCGAATCCCGCACAACAGACGTCTCCGTGGAACGAACAGTTTTCGAGCTTTCCGCATCGGTCGTCTGAGTCGAAGCCACCGAACCGGTGGAGCTACAGCCTTGCGCAAGGCCGATCATCAGCAGTATCGAGCTTGCAATACCCAAGAGGTGGCGCGGGCCGAGATTCCTTCCATGCTGCATATTTGACCCTGTGATCGTTCGATTCTTCATATTGAACCTCGGTTCTTAGTCAGTTCTTGCACAAATATTGGATGGTTCATCAGTAGGTGTCATTAAGCCAATACGCATTTATCCACCCCACACTCCAACGCGAAGAGCCCCATATCCACCCAGTGGGAGGCGTGCTGTCGGAACTCACGAAGTCCGATCGATGTCATGTTTTACTTTGTAGCACATTGGCACGGGCGAAGGATTTCGGGCCTCGATTGCCATCCGACGCGGCGGTGCGATCATTTCAACACTGACTTTACGCTCATCTCTCACCCGCGAGAGTCACAGCTTTTCTCAATTCGCGATGTCTACTTGCAAGATTGTTGTAGGCGACCCAGCCGTCGGAACAACGTAAACATTGCCCATACCGTCAACAGCGATGGCGTCTGCTCCAACCGGACATACCGTGCCAGGCGGAATCGTTTCAGGCGCCTTATTGGATTGCCCAGCCGATGCCAAGCCTCCCGAAGCGTTTTGGAAATGGCCGCCGCAAGGCACAGTTCCGATCTCGAATGTTGCTTGATGGTCGGCCTGGTTTGGGTCGTCCACCACCAGCCCTTTGCCCCCGGCAAAAACGAACTTGCCGTCAGGAAGAAACGATGCATCACCTCCCGGCCTATCGACACTGCTACCTGTTGGATATGAAGCTTGTTTCACGATCGTTCCATCAGACGAAAAAAACGTCGACCCGGCTTTCGATGAAGCCCGAAACCCTCCAGGCACACTGGCGATCAAACTCGACGACGCCACAGTTCGCACCTGTCCAAGCTTCCCGCGGTTCACGTCGACAAAAGCGACCCGGTTCGGATGACCGATCAGACGTTCGCCGGAGCCAGATGCAACGTAGCTGTACAAGCCAACTACGGCCTGGCCCTTTTCATTCGCGGCAACTTGGGTAACCGAGGTATTTGGTGGGAGTGCAATGGGCGTGAACTTTTTAGTGCTGCCATGAAAAATGTAGACCGAAGCGTCCGCGTTGGTACCAATAAGCACAACTCCATCAGGCCCACAACTCAAACTGTTTATTCCAGATGATGGCTCCACTCCTGGCGGCACCTGCTTCGATGGCGACAGCGAGCCAGACGCAGGAATCGTAAACGTCGTCACCACGCCATTTGACGGGTCGAGCTGTATGAGTGATCGATTCGATCCGAGATACGTTGCGTTCGCGCACGCGGCTAGCGCGGGTATCGCAACCCCACCAAGGGCATCGCCCGAATGACCGATCGGCCAAGTTCGGGTCGCTCCCGTCGTTGTGTCATAGTGCCAGATCGAAGCCGTGGGCGAATTGTTCGAAGTGTCTAGCCAAGTGTCGTAAACCCACACGCCAGCCGAACCGCGTTGGATGCCAAGTGTCGGCAAAGAACTGGCGTTTGTAGGCAACTTGATGCGGACTGAAGCATTCTTGTCAGGCTGAAGTTCAAAACCTGTGCGCTCAATCGACGAAGTGGAATCCTGTGCGTCCATTTTTTTGCCAGCCGACTGGTTCCCGGCAAAAGTCGAACCTGCAATCCGAGAATGTGAGCCACACCCTGCAAGAACACAAACGAGAACGGCCACACCCAAAAACGGAATACGCACACGTTTGGTATTCACTGTCACCTCACATTTCTCGTCACAGCGACCAGATTAGTCGCAACATTCTGGATGCGAAGTCCGCAATCTAGCTCATCAATTCGAACATCATATTGCAAAATTAAGATCACGCTTTCACCTCATTGATCGTTAGATTGGAAAAACCAATTGTAGGATCCCGAGAATTGTGAATACGAGTACGGACCTGTGTCTGTACTCTGGATACTGCTCGTCCAAAGAGACCAATTTGTAGGCGGCAAATTAGATGTATTTTTAATTCCATTGCCTCCATTGGGATTATTGTTGATATCACTCCCGTAACTCACTAAACCCACTAACGGGCAGCTAGATTGGGGCTGCGAAAATCCCTCTTCAGTTGTAGACTCAATTGGCATCGCGCTCCAAAACATAGGCGAAGTCGCAAGGCAACTGGATGATAGGGACTTGCTTTCGTAGCGTATGTAACCCATATAGGGTTACCGGCTGAGTCGGTTGTGTTAGTGTTATAAACGTTAAAGAATACGTGAGCTGGCGGGAGCGAAGTCACGATACCGGAGAAAGTGTGGATGTTGTATCCGTACATATTGGAAGTTTCTCAGTATACAGTTGGAGCGTTCGTGGAAATGGAATGATACTGTCCGTGGTTATCTAGCGCGCCCGAAAAGCCTGTGCTTAGACCGTCTTGCACCCAACACGATCCATTTGGGTTTGACTGTGTCTGGTTTTGATCGCATGTATACCAACCGAGTGGATGCCCATAGACACCGAGGTGCTCGTTGACATGATTATCATAGGTATCCAAATTGTATGGTGCAACATTCAATTTAATAAACAGCTCTGCGCCCGTGAACTGGTGGCTATAAGTTGAGAGCTGTCCCTGAAAATAAAATTGGTTTGTAGGCGCACAGCTCGCTGAAGAAGGACTCGCAATCGCGAGCAAATAGGCGATACTTGAACATAAAGCTATAACGCCAATAACCCATTGCCGAACTGAACCGTTAAAGTAATCCTTCACAACGTATTCGTTTGCCATGGGGAGTGGATACAGCCTGGCCTTACACGCGCTTCACACGCTTTGAGAGGTTTTCGGGCTGCAGCGGGGTGGAAATTGGTTGAGTAACGACAATTTGGGTCATTTGCACAACTTCGGAACACGAGGTCAATGGTAGATCTGCAGAAAGAGTGAGTCAAGTCCTCGACGTGCCTCACACACTTTGAGCGCGAAAGGTTTGGTGGTGCCTCACATACTTTGAGCGCATGATCCCTGGTTTGGGGGGGAAGGCTTGCCTGGCATGGAAGGCAAACGTCTCCCCGAGAGGTTTGCGCGCGCAAAAACGACGAGCCAGCTCTCCTGTAGCACACCGGACACCCTAGGAGCTACACTCGTCCCATGGCAGTGAAAGAGTTCGGAATCCGGGATCTGCGTAACCACACGGGCCAAGTCGTTGATGCGGTCGAGCAGGGTGATCGGGTGTTCCTCACCCGTCGGGGCGAACGAATCGCCGAAATAACCTCAATCAAACAGTCTCCAGTGGTGGCGCTGCTCGCCAAGGCCGAATCAGTCGGTGCGATCGATACTGGCTGGGCCAACGAGCTCGCCGCCGACAAACTTGCTGACATTGCAGCGCAAGCACCCCGATGGGATTGATGCTTGACACGTCGGCCGTGATCGGCTGGTTGGAACGCCGAGACAAGCCGGTCGCCCAAGCGATCTCAACTGCCAGAGAGATCCCGTTCGTTCATGTCGTCACGCTTGGTGAACTTCATGACGGCGTCGAACGAGCTCGGCGTGGATCCAAGGTTGAAGTGCTCGCGAGCCGGATGGCAACGCTTCGGTTCGTGGTTGCCGAGCTGAGCGTAGCGGAGCCCCTCGGTGCGGACGATGCTGCGCTCTTCGGAGTCGTTTCATCCGTCATTGGCCGGGGACTATCCCACAATGACAAGTGGATTTTGGCTCGTGTTATCCTTGCAGAACATGCACTTGTCACCCAGGATGTCGGGCTCCATGCAGCCGCCGAGTCCTCGGAATTAGCTCTCGCACTCGAACTTCTCGGACGACCGCCGCCACACGCGGTGCTCTGCGAGTGACACGTGCCAGTCAGAGAGGGCGTATCTCAATTGAAAAGTCATGCCTGACGCTCAATGGGAGTGGGCTCGGATGGAAGCCGGGTAGGACGCGCACAAACGCGAGAACCGGATTGCTCGTTCGACCATCGACTGGCCTGCAATCAGCGACAGATCACTGATTCGTTGACTCCGACACGCAGACGTGATTGGATTACGAACGTGAGCAACCAAGCGGCCGACCCACCTTTCGACGGATCGGACGAAACCCAACGAGCTGAGGGTCGAAGCCGCTCTGAACGAACGCGACCGAAACTCCTTGTGGTCGGCGGTGCGGCAATCATCGTGCTTCTGGTCGGTTTCGGCGCGTTCATGATCCTGGGGTCGAACGACCCTGACCCACACAAGGCGGCGGCGCAGCGCGTCGCCGATTCGTTGATGAAAGACTTCGACCCGCCACCTGGCGCGCAGTCGGGCGCGACGTCGAAGCTGCTCGATGGGCTCGACAACGCACCGGAGGCACCGGAGGCACCGGGTTTCCGTGCGGTCGTGCGCACCGAGCGGTGGCACGGATCCGGGGATGCCATGACAATCGCGCGCCAAGCTGCCGCTCACCCCCCTGCGGGCATGACGGCGTCGGCGTCAACCCCAATGCGTGCGGGCAACGGCCTGATCTACGTGTGGTTCTCCTCGTCACCCCAACCGAGTGGCGGTGCCAGTGGCGGGCATGACGCTCCGACGACCTCACGACAACCTTCGATGGACTTGCCTGCGGGTGTGCGCTCCGCAGGATTCGACCTGACAGTGGTGGACACCGGTGCGAACACCTTCGCACTCCGTGCCCAAGCAACCGCTTTCTGGGCGCCGGCACGAACCGCTAACTCGAAGATTCCCGATCAAGTCGCCAAAATCATCATCTCCCGACAAGGCTTCTCGAAGTCGGGCGTCACGTGGCAGGACCCAGTCACTGTCAAGCGTGCTGCCGATGTCGCAAAAGTCGTACGACTTATCAACGGGCTCGACGAAGGGCCTGACTTTACGGTTGCAGTCGACTGTGTCGGGCACCCGGACACCGATTTCGGGGTGTACCAGGTGACATTCCGAACATCGGGTAACGATCCGTTGGCACGCGCCAAGATCGAAACCGACGGGTGCCGGTTCGTCACCCTGTCGATGCACGGAAATGAGGTCGGGCGCTTCTGGGGTACGAGAGAATTGGCCGTGCTTGTTCACCGTCTCCACGGCTGATAAACGCCGCCAGCCCTGATCGGCTCACGAACACAAGCGGTCCACCCAGACGCTGCTCGGACAGGGGCGAGGACGCTCCATGCACGGACGCTCCAGGTCAAGGCACACCAAAGGTGGGTAGCGTGGCCACCATGTCCCCGACGACCGGTGTCCAGTCGAACCGATTCACGACGCTTCTCGGGTGCACGGCGCCGATCCAACTCGCGGTCATGGGTGGCATCAACACGCCAGAACTTGCAGGATCAGTAGGAGCGTGCGGCGGCCTCGGGATGTTGTCGGGGAGCTTGGTGCCAACCCCGGACCTCATCGAGCAGCTCACCGCGACCCGACTCATCGCCGGCTCAGGTGCGCCAGTCGGGGTTGGTTTCCTCATGCCGTTCCTTGACCGCGACGCGTTCGTTGCGGCGGCCAAGCACGCCGACGTCGTCGAGGGTTTCTACGGTGATCCCGACGCTGACCTGGTGACCCAGGCCCATGATGGGGGCGCACACGTGTCTTGGCAGGTCGGCTCACGAGCCGAAGCCGAACAAGCAATCGCGGCGGGGTGTGACCTCCTCGTCGTGCAAGGCATCGAAGCTGGCGGCCACGTCCGAGGCACCACCGCGTTGGATGCGATGCTCGGCGAAGTGCGACCGATCTGGGATGGCCCGCTCGTGGCTGCGGGCGGGATCGGCACCATCAAACGTGCCCGAGAGCTCGTCGCGTCCGGCGCGGACGCGCTGCGCCTTGGAACCCGATTCTTGGCTTGCGCGGAAGCCGACGTCCACCCCGACTACCTGACGCGTCTGATCGAAGCTGATGCGCCCGATACCGAGCTGACCGAGACATTTTCACTCATGTGGCCCAATGCCCCACACCGGGTACTGCGCTCGTGCATCGACGCGTCGGATGCGGACCCATCCATCCGCTCACCCCTACCGCCGAACCGGGCGTTCGTTGGAGACGTGGCGTCTGCAGCGCTCTACGCGGGATGTTCGGTCGATGCGGTACACGAACCGACAACCGTCGCCAACGTCATGGAAGCATTCGAGACTGCCGTCGACCATCCGTCGACAACCCAGCCAATCCGATAACCGGAAAGGCAACGCTTCGGTTCATGATCTCCAGGCCGGCGGTGGATCCACCAACGTAAGAATCGTGCATTGAGTGCGCCTGCCTGAAGCACGGTCGAGGCGCTCAACGTAGAAAACGATTCGGTTGGGGCTCACAAGCAACGCGTCTGCAACGTTGTAGGGGTATGGCATTGGCACCGTTTTGCGATGTGGTCGCCACTTATGGGCCAATGGTGCAGCGAACGTGTCGGGCAATGCTGAGCCCATCAGAGGCCGACGATGCGTGGTCCGATACGTTCTTGGCGGCGCTTGGGGCCTATGGCGATTTGGATGAGAACGCCAACGTCGCCGGCTGGTTGGTGACGATCGCACGCCGCAAGTCCATTGACATCATCCGCCGCCGTGCACGCCAAGCAACCCCGGTCGCCGACTATCCAGACGAAGCGGCCGCCGACGTTCCCTTGCTACCCGACGAAGAACTGCGTGCCGCGCTCGACAAACTGAGTGATCGTCAACGGTTTGCGGTGATCGCCCATCACGTCGCCGGTCTTCCCTACCAACAGGTCGCCGAACTCTTGGACACCACCCCTGATGCTGCGCGACGCAGCGCAGCCGACGGTATCGCCAAGCTACGAGCCCAATATGCAAGGACATCTGATCATGCCCACTGTTGACACCCCCGGCCACAGCAATTCGTCCATCATCTCGGCGCTGCACACCGCGTTCGACGTGGAACCCAACCGCGTTGCTGGCCTGAACAACCGTCTTGCCCAACAGGCGGCCCGATCCGGGCTGTTAGATGTCGCTTTCCGTTACCTTGACAGCCCCTTTGGGGAGTTGTTGGTTGCCGCGACCGATGCCGGGGTGGTACGCGTCGCATTTCAATGCGAAGGGCACGCTGGTGTGCTCGCTCAACTCGCCCGGCATGTCAGCCCTCGAATCATCGAGTCGACGCTTCGCACCGAGGTGGCCGCCCGGCAACTCGGCGAGTACTTCGAAGGCCAACGCCATGCATTCGACGTGACCGTGGACTTGCGGCTCGTGTCGGGTTTTCGTCGCCACGTCGTCACACACCTGTCTGACATTTCCTATGGCACCACAGCCAGTTACGCACAACTCGCAGCGATTGCCGGCAACCCCCGGGCGGTGCGTGCCGTGGGCAGCGCATGCGCACACAATCCGGTGCCGGTGATCGTGCCGTGCCATCGAGTCGTGCACTCTGATGGCACCATCGGCAACTACCTCGGCGGCATCGACGTCAAGCGAAGCCTGCTCGAGATGGAATCAGCGTGAACGTGAGTGGCGCGTCAGCGGATCTGAATCACCGGCTCTGACGATCCCCACGCGGTGTCTGCGGTGAACACTCGGGTCGCTTGACGGTCGGTCAAAGCCAGACACAACCGATCGGCGAGCGACAGCCCCTCGCCTTTGCACCACCGGGCCGCTGCCCACTCGGCGTCTTGGACGGTGACCGGTTCGATCGTCAGGCCATAGCTGGTCAACAACGCGCGGGCAAGATCCCAGGAGCCGCCCGCAGCACGGATCTTCTGGGCAACCTCGGAGTAGTTTGCGGCACCACATTGGGCGCCAGCTTCGAGCTGTGCTTCAACGATGTCGGCACCGACCTCGCCTTTGAGGAACGCCAACAGGGCCGACGCGTCGAGGACGACGCTCACGCCGCGTCTTCAGCCTTGGAAGCGGCGCGGCGCTCCGCGAGCAATTCGTTGACGAGGTTAGTGCCATCGAGTTCGGCTCGGACTCGTTCACGCAGTTGGGCTCGGGTGAGCAATACAAGCCCGTCGGGTGCTTCGATCAAGACCAACTTGGTGCCTTCGTTGATGCCGACGTGCTCGCGCACCTCGGCGGGCACGACCATCCGACCCCGATCTCCCACAACAACTTCGTAACTCCCACTCATGAGGTCATGATACCACACCTGTGATGATGTTCCCACGCGCACGTGCACTCATTGATCAAATGCCAACCAAGCGCAGGGCAAGGACAGTACCGACATCACCCGCGAGGTGCGCCGTAGATAGGTTCACGATCCCTCTCGCCGAGCACGCCTCCCGACGCTCCGGCCGGGTTCAACTAGTCGTGGGCAAGCGTGTTGCGTCGACGACGGAGCAACTCGATTACTCCACCGGCGACGATCGCAACGAATCCGATCACCACCAGGGGTACGGGATTGCTGCCGGTAACCGGCAATTCACCATCTGGTGGATCGATACCGGGCGAGGTTGAGTTGATCACCTTTTTGCTAGTTGCGATGATGTCTCTCGTGACATCCGGCGCATGGGTGTCACTCGTGACATCCGGCGCAGGGGTGTCAATCGTGACATTGGACGAAGTCGTGTCGATCGTCCAGGTCGCGGTTGCGGGGGTCGGGTCGACTTGGCCATTCACGGTTGCGGCCACCGAGAACGTGTGGCTGCCATCAGACAAATCCGAATAGGCGAACGGAGAGGCACACGGTACCGGAGTACCACTATCCAAGGCGCAGATGAAGGTAGCGGAACCATCCATTGAGCTGAACCCGATCGAACCCGACGAGGCGTTGGAGGGATCAGTGGGCGGGGTCGTGATTGCCGTGTCGAACACGGTCACCGTCACCGACGTCGACGCGCTGATCAGGCCGTTCGTGGCGGTGACGGTGATGGGGAACGAGCCAGTGACAGTGGACGAACCGGTCAGCAATCCTTCAGAACTGAGGCTCAAACCCGACGGCAGAGAACCCGCGGTCACCGCAAACGAAACCGAAGACATCCGTGCGGAAAAGGATACCGCGAACGCCTCGCCTGTTGCCTGCGTCAACGATCCACTCAATGACACCGAAGGTGAAAGCTGCCCGTCGTTGTTCTTGCCCCAGCACACCGGGGTGCCATCAGTCTTGATGACACACGTGTGGTCGAATCCGGCAGAAATGGCTGTGACCGTCCCAAGCCCAGCCGGAACCACCGCCTGCCCATAGGCGTCGTCACCCCAACACACCGGGGCGCCATCCGCTTTAATCACACACGTGTGGGCGCTGCCGGTTGAAATGGCGGAGACCGCACCAAGCCCAGCCGGAACCGCCGCCTGCCCATAGGCGTCGTCACCCCAACACACCGGGGCGCCATCCATTTTGAT
>CAZJAZ010000036.1:14449-28077 GCA_964544305.1 uncultured Iamiaceae bacterium
CTTGATGACACACGTATGGTCGAAACCGGCGGAAATGCTTCTGACCGACCCAAGACTAGCCGGGATCGTCGTCGGCCCGCTATCGGTTCCACCCCAGCACACGGGTGTGCCATCAGTCTTGATGACACACGTATGGAAGCCGCCGTTGGAAATCGACCCAGCGATGACCCCGGCTGGACGAGGCACGAACGCGCCCGGGGCGGTTGCCTCTGTCGTACGTGCCACAGACACCATCGACAAGCCCACCAGGGAGAACACCAGCAACACCCCTATGGTGTTGGTCCACCGACGCACGATCGCACCCTTCGACACCTGCGATCGGACCTGGCCGCGGCGACTCATTTGATGGCCCCCTCTCGAATACGACGATCCCAAACAAGACCTCAACGAGAATAGATGCCATCGCGGTGTTTCCGTTACATCCCACGCGCTCTCTTTTCTATGAGGCACCTCGGGCGTTCTGGCCGACTGCTGGAATAGAAATCGACTGAGCGTTTCAACGAACTCCCAACCGTGCCCAACCGACTCGACGAAAAATCTCCGAGGGGTCGCTTCCAAGATCGTCGACGCGGGCGGACATCGATGCGACCCTTGGGTGAAAGCGACCCCTCGGACGCCCGATTGGGTGGAGGGGGGGTAAAGACCCAACCGGAACTAGAAGTCATGGTAACCACTTCACGCGCTTCTGGCAATCAGAAACTCAATGATCTATGACTACAATTCGTGCTAGTGCCTGCACGTTCCGCGCGGTTCCCCAGGTCAACGCATTGCAGTTTTCTGATTGCGCGAAAAAGAAATCTAGTCCAGATGGCCCACAACCGGCCCACGGATGGCTTGGGCAAACGCTTTGCGTTCTCGCACCGACCCGTCATCATCGAGGGCAGCCTGCACATCAATGAGCACCGCCCGCTCAAGGTTGTACGCCACCAGTTGACCAACCGTCTGCGCCATTTGCCGGGCCGACGTCGCCAGAACCTCACTTTGGCGCTTCTTTGGCAACTGCCCTGCCCGCAATCGCTCGAGGACGACCGCCTGCCATTCATGGGCCACGTCGCGCGCCCATTGATCGAACATGTCAAGAACCGGTTCCGCCAGCGCCACAAAGTCATCGAGCGCCACGCCCCCATCAAGCAAGACCATCATCCGTTGCACAAACGCGACATCGTCCGCGTGATACACCCACTGCCCGCCAACCTGAAAGGGCCGCAACAAGCGCGACCGCTCAAGTGCTCGCACCAGCGCTTTTGGCACATTGGCTTGGGTCGCGACATCGTCCAACGTCAACGGCAGCGTGCTTGATTGTTCGGCGGCGGACTCGTTGCCAGCATCACCGTTTCCAAAATGATCGGACATCGCCTTCAACGTGTAACCCCGCGCTTTGAGTGCACTGATCTGTACCAAACGCTGCGCATGGTGCGGCCCATAAAACGCGTCGCGACCTTTGCGAATAGGCGGGTCGATCAGGCCCTTGAGTTGATACGAACGCAGCGTTGATGTCGTGATTCCGGCCCGTTCTGCCAACTCTTCGGCTCGCCATCTGGCCTGCATCTCAGCCATCACTATTCTCCGTTCGCTCAAATAATTCTATCAATTCATGTAACCATTCGATGTATCCATAGTCAAAGGAGATGTTCTGCCTTCAATGATCGGATCCTGCCATGACGATAGCGATTGTGTTTCCCGGCCAAGGCGCTGCGGTGCCCCATATTGGATGTGCATGGCGCGACCACCACGCCTACACCGTCATCCACGAAGCCGAACAAGCCTGCGGCGTCGAACTCGAATACCTGCTCACTGACGCCACCGAGCACGACCTTTCCACAACCTTCAACAGCCAACTCGCGGTGCTGCTCACGTCGCTCATCGCGTGGCGAGCACTCCACCAACAAACACAATGCGCACCGGTCGCATTTGCTGGACACTCGCTCGGACAAATCACCGCGCTCATCGCCGCACAAGGCCTCTCCCCCGCCGACGGTTACCGTCTCGCATTCGCCCGAGCACAAGCGTGCCAGGCTTCAGCCGACCGAAAGCGAGGCACGATGCTTGCACTTGTCGGTGCCGATCGAGCGCAGGCCACGGCCTTGTGTCGAACCGTCGACGACGTCTGGCTCGCAAACGACAACGCGCCCCGACAAATCGTCATCGCAGGAAGCGCCACTGGTATCGCACGAGCCGCGGACCTCGCGTCATCATTTGAAATTCGACGGACCATTCCCCTCACCGTCGGGCACGCATTTCATACCCCACTGCTCGCCGACGCCGCAGTCGCGCTCACAGGCACACTCCAAGCAACCGCCTTTGCCGATACGCACCAACCAGTCGTTGCCAACACCGACGCCAAACCCCATTGGCACGGCACCGACTGGCCCGACGCACTCACCACCCATCTCACCGCCCCGGTTCGTTGGACCGAATCGCAACGCACACTCCAACGCCTTGGTGCAACAACCATCATCGAAGTCGGCCCGGGCAAGGTGCTCACCGGTCTAGCCAAACGGACCGTACCCGATGTGCACGTCCTCAACCTGAGCACCCCCGAAGATCTCCCCAACGTCATCAACCATGTCGCCTCACACGACCTCGCGGTGGCGTCATGACCCTTGTCAACGCCCCACAAAGCGAACAGCTCGACATCCTTGAACGCCTCATCGTGGCACCAATCGCAGGCACGTTCTCCCCTTGTGAACCAGACGTCGTGACGTGCGAAGGCGAAATCGTCACCAACGGCACACCAATTGGCACGCTCACCCAATCCGGCCAGACCACCACCGTGCACAGTTCATTCACCGGTTTCTTCATGGGACTGCTCGCCCATCCCGGAGAACGAGTCCGGCCCGGCCAGCCCCTCGCCTGGGTGCG
The DNA here is from genome assembly GCA_964544305.1 of uncultured Iamiaceae bacterium. GTDB lineage: Bacteria > Actinomycetota > Acidimicrobiia > Acidimicrobiales > Iamiaceae > JAFDWI01. Next base: position 17,312 of record CAZJAZ010000036.1, read on the forward strand.
GCTCACCCCATGATGGCCTCGACCACCATCTCTGGTTGGGGCTGCGCGCTACCAGCCACGCGCATCACCAATGCCATGCTCGCAACGACGCTCGACACGAGTGACGAGTGGATTCGGGAGCGAACCGGTATCAACGAACGCCGCTGGGCCGAGAACGGCGAAACAACTGGCTTTCTTGCCACGAGCGCCGCAGAACAAGCAATCAAACATGCCGGGTTGGCCACGTCAGACATCGATGCCGTGGTTATTGCCACATGCACGCCTGAAACACCGTTGCCCTCAACGGCAGCCACCGTCGCCGCACGACTCGGCTTACAGGCTGGCGGCTTCGACATCAACAGTGCGTGCGCGGGTTTTGTGAGCGCATTGGCAACCGCTCAAGGTTTACTTACGGCAGGCATCGCCGCCCATGTTCTCGTGATCGGGGCCGACACCATGAGCCGCGTCACCAATCAACGCGACCGCAATACCGCGGTGCTCTTTGGTGATGGAGCCGGGGCGCTCATTGTCTCTCGCGCCCCCACGGCTCAGCCGGGCGGCCTTGTCGCCAGCGATCTCGTCAACGACCCAAACGGTTTCGGCCTGCTTTCAATCCCAGGCGGTGGCGCCGCACAACCTGCCTCGGCGGCAACCGTCGCGGCCGGGCTCCACACGATCACCATGGATGGGCGCGAACTGTTTCGCCAAGCCGTGCGCGCCGCAAGCACGTCGATCGCTCGCACACTTGCGCGCGCACAACTGACCCCGCACGACATTGACCTATTCATCCCCCACCAGGCCAATGCCAGGATCACCGACGCGATTCGAACACGCTCGGGTTTCGCCGAAAATCAAACGGTTTCAAACATCGAACGTCTCGGAAACACCTCGGCCGCGTCGATCCCCCTCGCCATATGTGAAGCGGCAAAATCGGGCCGCCTTGCCGACGGTAACCGCATTGTGCTCTGCGGGTTTGGCGCCGGGTTGAGCGTTGCAACACTCATTTGGAACTGGCAATCCACCAAAGGTCGCACACGATGACGGTGCCACACGTTGCTTTCATCACCGGCGCCTCTGGGGGTATCGGAGCCGCATGTGTTGATGTGCTCGCGCACAGCGGACAAGCCGTTGTTTTGGGGTATGGATCATCATCGACACAAGCGGAGAAGCACGCTGCCTCGTTGTGCGAACGCGGTACCAACGCAATCGCCATCCACTGCGATGTCGCTGACCCCTCGTCGGTCGAACGAGCTTTTGATCAGATCGAAGCAGACGTTGGACCAGTCGGCTTGCTCGTCAATGCCGCGGGCGTGACGTGCGACAAGCTCGCAGTCCAACTCAAACCCGACGACTGGCATCGCACCCTAAGTGTTGATCTCACCGGCGCGTTCAGCGTGACCCAGCGTGCTTTGCGCCCAATGATCCGTGCGCGCTTTGGGCGGATCGTGACCATCGGTTCGGTAACCGCATCGTTGGGCTCAGCGGGCCAAGCGAACTACGCGGCGGCGAAAGCCGGGCTCGTCGGGATGAGCCGCTCGATTGCCCGTGAAGTCGCCGGTCGCAACATCACGCTCAATGTGATTGAACCTGGCCCGATCACCACCGCCATGACCAACGCATTGCCAAGCGCTCGCCGAGATGCGCTTGCCGCCGCCGTCCCCATGGGCCGATTCGGAACACCCCAAGAGGTTGCGTCGCTGTGCGCGTATCTGTGCAGCCCAGCCGCTTCATACATCACCGGCGCCGTCATTCCCGTGGATGGCGGCCTCAGCATGGGCCGTTGACGCCCCAAGCCCAACCCAACCAACCAAAGGAACAACAATGAACCGAAACGACATCCTTGACGCCATCCGCGCCGCCGCGGTCGAAATCTTGGGCGTGACCGAAGCTCAAGTGATCGAAACGGCTTCGTTCGCCGATGACCTCAACGCCGACAGCCTCGACCTCGTTGAACTAGTCATGTCACTTGAAGACGCAACCGGTGTCGCAATCGACGAAGAAGACCTCGTTGGCATCACCACCGTGGGCGACGCGGTCGAACTCATTGTCGCGTCGCTCGCGGACGCCGCATGACAACCCAACTTGTCGACCATCGTGGCCGACCCCGTGTGGCGATCAGCGGAATCGGCCTTCGAACTCCGGCTGGTAATACGCCCGACGACCTGTTCACAATCTTGTGCTCGGGCCGGTCGAGCGCGGCCCCAATCACGTTGTTCGACTCGGGCGAACATCCGGTTTCCTATGCGTGTGAAGTAGCCGACTTCGCGCCAAACGAGATCTTTGATGTCAAAGAGATTCGACGCAATGATCGAGCGACCCTCCTCGCATTGGCCGCTGCCGACGACGCCCTCGTCGACGCGGGTGACCTTGCAACCGATCCCGCCCGATGCGGGGTTGTGGCCGGATCAGGAATCGGTGGCATTCGCACGCTGGAAGACCAAGTCATCGGGTTCGCACAGCGAGGCCCAGACCGGGTGAGCCCAATGCTGGTGCCCATGATGATGCCCAATGCACCCGCTGCAAGCATCAGCATTCGCCACCGCCTGACCGGCCCGAATATGACCGTCGCGACCGCTTGTGCAACCGGGGCACACGCGATCGGCGAAGCCACCCGAATGATCCGTGACGGCACCGCCGACGTGGTCATTGCCGGCGGTGTCGAATCATGCATCAGCCCGGTCGCGATGGCCGCGTTTCACCGCATGGGGGCACTCAGCCGCAATCCCGATGCGAGTCGCGCATCCCGGCCCTTCGACACCGCGCGCGATGGTTTTGTGATGGGAGAAGGCGCCGCATTTGTCGTGCTCGAATCCCTTACCCAAGCCAGAGCTCGCGGCACGACCGTCCACGGCGAGATTCTCGGCTACGGCGCGAATTGCGACGCCCACCACATCACCGCACCGCTTACCAATGGTGAAGGTGCGGCTACGTGCATTGGGCTCGCACTGTGCGACGCCGGTCTCGAAGCCGATGCGATCGGCCATGTCAACGCACACGGCACGTCAACGCCACACAATGATGCGGCAGAAGCAGCGGCGCTCGCCAAAGTCTTTGGCGACCACGCCGTACCGGTCACCTCAACCAAAGGCGTCACCGGGCATCTCATTGGCGCCGCGGGCGCACTTGAGGTGATCGCCGCGCTACTCGCCGCGACACACGCTTTGGTGCCACCCACCGCGAATCACGAAACGTGTGACTTGCCTGTCGATGTCGTTTCTGGTGCACCCCGAGCGATTGCGCACGCGCCCGCCCTGTCGACATCGTTCGCGTTCGGGGGACACAACGCAGCCCTTGTCGTCGCACCGCCATCATGACATTGCTCGCCGAATGCGACATCAAGAGCAGTGTTGACGCGACCGTCGAGTCGAGTCATCAATATTCGGTCGAGGCAGTCGTTGAGTTGCCCATTGCCTCAGCGCAACCGTCGTCGGTTGTTGGGGCGATCGGCACGATGTCCCGTGTTGGGCGGCGCTGTGCGTGGTTTCATCTCACCGCTCCAGGTGCACAAACGGGTTTGTGTGAAGCAGATCTCGTGGTGATCGAACGATGCGTCCGTGCTGGCATTGACGCGGGCATTCCACTCGTTGGCATCATTGACGCGGCCGGCTGGGACACCACAGTGCCACCCGCGCAATCGATGGGCGCGCTTCATGGTTGGGGTCGAGTGGCGCGGGCGTTCGCTGACGCATCGGGCATGGTGCCGACCGTCATCATCGTGAACGGGCCGATGCTCGCCGGGCCAAGTTTGCTTCTTGGGATCGCCGACATCGTGATCATGACCGCTACCGCGCTGGCCTATGTGAACGACCCCGAAACATGCGCTCGCGTGACCGGCACAAGCGAGCTGGGCGACGACGCGTTGGGTGGCGTCCACACCCACTTCACCCGCAGCGGAGTTGCCCACCTGTGCGCCATCGACCTTGACGACGCGCTCAGCCTGACCGGCGATGTGCTTGATCATCTCCCCGACAACAACACGCAACCACCGCTCGAGCATCATGCCGGCGACCCAATCGATCGAGCCTCGCATCATGCACAAGCGACCGTTCCGTTGGACCAGCGATGCGCCTATGACATGCATGCGGTCATCACTGATCTCGTCGACGACGGGAACGTCACCGAGTTGCAAGCGGGTTTTGGGACGTGTGTCATTACTGCGCTGGGTCGCCTCGGGGGACGACCCGTTGGCATTGTTGCAAACCAACCCGCGTCGCTTGCAGGGGCACTCGACATAGATGGGTCACAAAAAGCGGCACGGTTTGTGCGGTGGTGCGACTCGTTCGGTTTGTCGCTTGTCACTCTTGTCGACACGCCAGGTTTTCGTCCAGGCAAAGACCAAGAATGGCGTGGCATGATCCGACACGGGGCACAACTCGTCTTCGCATACGCGGAGGCCACCGTGCCACGAGTGTGCGTCATTGTGCGAAAAGCATATGGCGGTGCGTTCATCGTGATGGACTGTAAGACCATGGGCAACGATGCATGTTTTGCGTGGCCAAGCGCACAGGTGGCGGTGATGGGTGCTGCTGGTGCCGTCGAGATTTTGCATCGGCGAGAACTTGCGGCTGCGCGCAACACGCGCGAGAGCGAGACGATTCGCACCCAGCTCATTACCCAGTACGAAGAGCAGTTCTTATCACCGCGACTCGCGGCCGAGCGCGGGTACATCGACGCGGTCATCGAACCTGATGCGACACGGTCGGCCATCATTGGTGCGCTCAACGCACTTCAGGCTAAACGAGAACAACTGCCACGCCGCCGACACGCCAATATGCCCTTGTAACCAACGAAAGATCCGCCATGTTGCTTGAGAATCGCAAACTCGTGATCACCGGTGTGCTCACATCAAAATCCATTGCCACCTCGGTTGCGAGGCTCGCCATTGACCAGGGCGCAGACGTGGTGCTCACCTCGTTTGGGCGGGCCCGTCGCATCACCGAACGGGTCGCGGGGAAGCTCCCCGGTTCCCCTGATGTGATCGAACTCGATGTCACCAATCCCGACCACCACGCGGCGCTCGCGCAGGAGCTCGGTTCACGTTGGGGCCGCGTCGACGGCGCCCTCCATGCGGTTGGGTACGCCCCCGAAAACTGTTTGGGAAGCGGCATGTTCACAGCCGACTGGAACGATGTTGCAACCGCGCTCGAAGTGTCGTCGTACTCGCTGGTGTCACTTGCACGCACACTCGCCCCGCTCATGAAGCCTGGCGCCGCAATGGTGGCACTCGATTTTGAAGCGAGCCAGGCCTTTCCCGCCTATGACTGGATGGGTGTTGCCAAAGCCGCATTGGAATCCGCAGCCCGCTACTTGGCCCGAGATCTCGGCCCGGCTGGCATACGGGTGAACCTGGTGAGCGCTGGGCCACTGCGAACAACCGCGGCGACATCAATCCCGGGCTTTGGGCAACTTGAAGACGCATGGGCGTCACGGGCGCCACTTGGTTGGGATACTCGGGACCCCGAGCCCGCAGCACGCGCCTGCGTGGCATTGCTTTCAAACTGGTTTGGCGCAACCACTGGTGAAATTGTGCATGTCGATGGCGGCTTTCACGCCGTAGCCATGGCCGCAAACGAAATCGTCGCCGAGTAACGCACCATGACTGTGACGCCCGCCACCGACCCGGTCGCACTCTTGCCCCATCGCCCACCGTTTCGTTTTGTTGATCACGTCATTGAGGTGGTGCCCGGCGAATCGTGTGCCGCGACGTACCGCGTGAGCGGCGATGAAGCGTTCCTAAGTGGCCACTTTCCGGGAAATCCGATCTTCCCGGGCGTCCTGCAACTTGAAGCACTCGCACAATGCGGGGCGATCGCGCTGCTCGCTTCACCGCGCTATCAAGGCAGATTGCCGTTGTTCGGTGGTGTCGAAGACGCTCGCTTTCGTCGACAGGTCGTATCCGGAGACGTTCTCAACCTTGCGGTGACGATGGAGAAGCTGTCGGCCCGCGGGGGTTGGGGGCACGCGGTCGCGACCGTCAACGACGCGAAAGCCGCGAGCGCTCGACTCTTCTTTCTCCTCGCGCCCAAGCCAACTGAACGAGTTCAAGCGGAACTTGTCGACGTCCTCGGATTTTGATACGTCCCAGGATCAGACTTCGATGATGATGGCGTCGCCTTGACCGCCACCACCGCACAGCCCGGCAGCACCAATGCCACCACCGCGACGCTTGAGTTCATAGGCGAGAGTGAGCGTGATGCGGTTCCCCGACATGCCAAGGGGGTGACCAAGGGCGATCGCGCCGCCGTTCACGTTCACAACGTCATCGGTGATCCCCAACTCGCGCATCGATGCGATGCCGACCGCGGCAAATGCCTCGTTGATCTCGAACAAGTCAACGTCGGCAACGTCTTTGCCCGCCTGTTTGAGAGCGGCACGAATCGCATTGGCTGGCTGATACAGCAGTGACGCCGAGTCCGGCCCGGACACCTGGCCGTAGCCGAGAATCTTCGCGAGCGGGGTGAGGCCCAGTTCTTTCGCTTTCGCTTCCGACATGATCACCATTGCCGATCCACCGTCAGAAATCTGTGAGGCGTTTCCGGCGGTGATGTTGCCGGCTTTGTCGAACGCGGGGCGCAATGCACCAAGCGACTCTGCGGTGGTTTCGCCTCGCACACCTTCGTCGGTGTCGAAAATCTTTGGGTCACCTTTGCGCTGCGGAATCGAGACCGGCGCGATTTCGTCGGCGAACTTGCCTGATTCGATCGCGGCGGCGGCACGCTGGTGCGATTTGGCGGCCATGTCATCTTGGGGGGCCCGGTCGAGTGATTCGCTTGACGCGTACTTCTCGGTGCCAAGACCCATCGCACACTGATCGAACGCACAGAAGAGTCCGTCGTACATCATCGAGTCGACCACCGATTTGTCACCCATGCGGTAACCGGCCCGGGCACCGGGCAGCAGATACGGGGCATTCGTCATTGACTCCATACCACCGGCCACAACAATGTCGGCTTCACCGGCCGCGATCATGAGATCCGCGAGGTGAATGGCGTTCATGCCCGACAAGCAAACTTTGTTGATGGTGTTCGCGGGGACATTCATCGGAATGCCACCGGCGATCGCGGCTTGACGGGCGGTGATCTGACCGGCGCCGGCCTGGAGCACGTGGCCCATGAACACGTAATCAACCTGTTCGCCCTGAATGCCAGCACGCTCAAGTGCGGCTTTGATGGCGACGCCACCGAGTTCGGCGGCACTCAGTGAGGCGGTCGCCCCGGACAATTTGCCGATCGGGGTGCGAGCCCCTGCGATGATGACGGATCCGGCCATGATTTTGTACTCCCCCGAGGAGACGGTTGGTGAGGCTCACAAGCGTAGCGAGCGCCCGGTTGATCAGGCCAGACGAACACGTGGCCAAAGTCCAATCATAATGATGTCATTGATGCGATAAGATACGCATCATGCGCACCACCGTGAACATCGATGATGAACTGCTACTTGTCGCGAAGCAACGTGCCCGTCAACGTGGAGTCGCATTGGGAACGATCTTGGATGAAGCGTTGCGCCGAGCCGAGCATTCTCGACCCACGACACGAAACTTCCCTGCTTTGCCGGTTTTCGACGGATCCGGGCTCCAACCAGGTGTGGATCTGTCGAGCAACCGCTCGATCGCCGAGTTGTTGGACAGCGATACTTCGTTGCTGGACCTGCGGTGATTCTCGTCGACACGAATGTTGTTCTGGCCGCGCAACGCGGCGACCATCCCGAGCACGCGGTCGCTCGCCCCTGGTTCGAACAGCTTGCCGATGGGACCGAACAATTTGGCGTCCCGATTACTGTCTGGGGGTCGTATCTACGTCTCACCACAAACCGGCGAATCTTCACCGTTCCCACGCCAATTGCAGAGGCCTTTACTTTTCTCGAAGCCACCCGCGCTAGGCCGGCTCACGTTACCTGCGAACCCGGACCGCGCCACTTCGAGCTTCTGTCTCGGGTGTGTGGCGACGGCGACGCGAACGGTGATCTGATTCCCGACGCCGTACTTGCTGCGATCGCTTTAGAAAACGGTGCGTCGGTTGCGTCCTTTGACCGAGACTTCGCGCGCTTCGACGACATCAATTGGATCCGTCCCGGCGCTTGAGGAGTGGTGTCGTACTCGACGGTTTTGGGTGCGCGATCCCGCCGTTTTCTGTCCGGATTCGGCACCCAAAACGTGGGTGGGAGGTCAGTTCGGTGTCCAGTGCCCGACTTGGTCAAATGCGCTGAAGTCAGCCTGCATGCCCTCGATCGGGCCGAATGAGAAATGTGTGGCCTCTTTGTCCTTTTCATTAGCGGGAATCGCCGTGACTGACAGCCCCTCGAAGGGGCCACACCCACGGGGGCCCTTCGGAAGGTTCGGCGCCCAGCCAGAGCACCTTGAACCGCTCCAGAAGTAATTGCCTTCGATTGCCACGAGCCACACCTGCTGGTCCACATCGCGGCTCGGCTGCTTGGGGTCGTTGTCGACGTAGAACTGAATCTGGGGAAGGGATTTGCCGTCGGGCCCGGTGAACTTCGCCCGGTTCACCTTTCCGAGCTGCACCTTCACGAAAGTCAGCCTGGTCACGTCGACAGTAAACGGCAGCGGCAGGCCGCTGAGTTCGCGTTTTGCCAGTTCATCTGACAGGTGCCAGATCGTCTTCCCGTCGGGTGAGGCGGATGGCGTGACCAGCTCGGCAAGCTGGGCGTTGGTGAGACGCGGGCCGTTCGGATCCCAGTGACCCATCGGTGTGCCTGGCGGGAGGGCCGTCGATGCCGGTCCACTGGGTGCTGCGCCCGCACGCACGGTCGCTGGTTGACCGCTGCCAGACCCCTTGCCAACTACTAGGACGCCCGCGGCCACGATGATCACGGCGGCGGTGGCCACGACCGTGGTCACCAGACGCGGCCGTCGTCGCGACGATCCGTCCAGCCGGATCACCGGTGCGCCGAGTTCAGGCCACTGTTCGGGGATCGGCGCGTTCCGGGCCAGATCCGCGAGGCCACTTTCGATTCGGTTTTCGAGGTCAGCGGACATGATTCGCCTCCAGGGTTGCGACTTCGGTTGCGGTGAGTGTCTTGCGCATCGTGGAAAGTGCACGGCGCAGATGGGTTTTCACGGTTCCGGTCGCCATTCCGGTTGCTTGGGCGGTTTCGGTGTCGGTCAGACCCAGCCAGTAGCGACACACCACACAGATGCGTTGATTCGGACTTAGGTCATCGAGCGCGTCGGCGATGAGCGTGCGATCGTCAGCCCCGCGCATCGGATCGCTTTCGGCCTTGCGTCCTGCGCCGGTCGGGTCGTTCACGATGCGCACATCGAAATGGCCGCGCCTCGTCCGAGCCGTGTGTCGGCTACGGGCGAGATTCAACACAATCGACCGCACATAGGCGTCGACCTTGGAAGCGTCGCGCACCCGCTCGGGATGCGCCCACAACCGGGTGTAGGCCTCCTGGACGAATTCTTCTGCCAGGTGCGCGTCGCCCACGGCCAACCAGGCGAGCCGGAACAGATCTGCGCGCCCGGAAACATAGAGCCGCGCGACGTCCTCACTGGTCAGCATGCCCTCGGTCGACTTCTTGCGTGGCGAACCCATCACCACTACAGACTCCCAGACACCCAATCCGGATGACAGCCGCTTGAGGCGTGTTACGCCGCGTATATTAATCTGTATGACAACCGCGATTCCCACGCGTTTCTCTGACGACGAAATCGCGCTCATCGACGACCTCGTCGCCAACGGCGTCGGCACATCACGCTCTGCCGTTATCCGCCTTGGGATCCATCAGCTTGCCGATGCCGAACGACGCACACGAACCGGCGAACAGATCGTCGCGTCCTACCGGGCAACACCCCAGAGCGACAGCGCCATTGCCACCGCAATGGCAAACGCCACTGCGCTCACCGAAGCTGAACCCTGGTGAGACAAGGCGAGCTTTGGCTCATGGAAACCCCAAACGCGAAAAGTCGGCCGGTGCTCATCGTGACGCGCTCAGACGTGCTCGCCGTCTGATCTGTTCTGCCTTATCCGCCCTGGCGGACTGCTGACACTCGAAATTCCTCCGACATCGCCGCTGGTCAGAGCTCGTTCAATTGGGTGTCTCCATGGATAGCCACACTCTGAGGTTTTGGGTGCGCGATTCCGCGGCGGTCTCAAGTGGTGGGTGCAACATCTGATTTGTGGAGGTGTTGTTATGGGTGTTCGTGGTCGTCCGAGGGTTCCTCGGTCTCAGGTTTGGGTGGCGTTGGTTGCTGTGGCTCGTGGGGTGCCGCGGTCTGAGGCTGTGGTGTTGGCGGGGATATCGAAAAATACGTTGCAGCGTCGTATTAGCGAAGAGGCTGTGGTTGTGCTTCGTGATAGGTGTCCTCGGTTGGGTTCGTTGAGTCTTGGTGATCGTGAAGAGATCCGCGTCGGTATTGAGCGAGGTGAAAGTAACGCTGAAATCGCACGGCGGGTGGGTGTTCATCGTTCCACGATCGGCCGTGAGATCGTTGCGGGTGGTGGCCGGACGCGTTATCGGGCTTTTCGGGCGCAAGACACTGCTGATGAACGGGCTGAACGCCCGAGGCCGTGTTGGATTGAAACCCGGCCGTGGTTATGGGAGGAAGTGGTTGGTTTGCTGCGAACAAAGAAATGGTCGCCTGAACAGATCTCGAACCGTCTCCGTGTCGAGCACCCTGATGAGCCACAGTGGTGGGTGTCCCATGAGTCGATCTACCAAGCAATATTTGTGCAATCCAAAGGCGAACTGCGGAAAGAACTTGCGAGTTGTTTACGTTCTGGCCGGGATCGACGTCGGCCTCGCAGCCGGAGCGGATCTGGATCCAA
>CAZJAZ010000037.1:0-27983 GCA_964544305.1 uncultured Iamiaceae bacterium
TCGACGCCCGCGACATCTACCACCAGATCGACCGGGCCCACCGCGACTGGACCCCCGACCAGATCGAGTTCCTGGCGAACATCGTGCGCCTGTGGCGGGGTGAAGCCCCCGAGTTCGCCGACGCCAGCGAAGGGCTGCTCCTTGAGCACTTCCCCGACAAGACCTACACCGACGTGCCCGGCCTTTGCGCGGTGGCGACGTTGGACGAGATCGAAGCCCAAGGCTGGAGCCTGAACCCCGGGCGGTATGTGGGGGTGGGTGAGCATCGGGTTGACGACGAGGACTTTGTTGCTCGACTCTCTGAACTAGGTGAAGAGCTTGGAGACTTGAACGCCGAGGCCACCGCGCATTCGACGATTGTCAGTGAAGTTGTTCAGCGGGCGCTCTCGTGACGTTTCTATGGGGGACTCGGCGCTTGGAGGACCTAGTTGACTTCCACGACCGCGAGCGGATTCCCCTGAGCAAGCGCGAACGAGCGGGCCGATCTGGCCCGTATCCGTACTACGGCGCACAGGGAGTGATCGACCACATCGACGAGTACATCTTCGATGGTCGCTACCTGCTGGTCGCAGAGGACGGAGAGAATCTCAACTCACGGAAGCTGCCCATCGCGCAGATTGCGGCGGGTCAGTTTTGGGTCAACAACCACGCGCACATCATCAGAGCACGGGCCGGTATTGCCGATGACGACTTCCTGCAAGCGGCGATTGAGTTCCACCCACTGGGCGGCCTCGTAACCGGAGCCGCGCAGCCAAAGCTGTCGCAGGCGAACCTCAAGCGGATGGAACTCATCGCACCGCCGTTCGAAGAACAGCGCCGAATTGGGACCGTGCTGCGGACGATGGCCGATCTGATCGAGAACAACCGGCGGCGGATCGAGATTCTGGAGGAGATGGCCCGGCTGATCTACCGGGAATGGTTCGTGCACTTCCGCTTCCCCGGGCACGAGGACGTCGAACTGGTCGACTCCGCCCTCGGCCCCATCCCCGCCGGCTGGGAGGTGGTGGCGGTCGGTGACGCCGTGGAAACCGTTGGCGGCGGAACGCCATCGAAGAAGAACCCCGCCTATTGGGAAAGCCCGACCATCACTTGGTACACGCCAAGCGACTTGACGAAGGCGTCGTCGATGTTCGCGTTTGAGTCGGCGGATTGCATCAATGAGCTGGGCCTGAAGAAGAGCTCCGCGAGGCTATTCCCCGCTCGGACCGTCATGATGACAAGCCGCGCAACGATCGGTGTCATCTCGATCGCGGCGACCGAAGCAGCGACGAATCAAGGATTCATCTCGTGTGTGCCCAATGGTCGTCTATCGGAGTTTCACCTCTATTGCTGGCTGCGCGAGAACGTCGAGCTCTTCTTGACGCTCGCGAGCGGAGCGACGTTCAAGGAGCTTCGTAAGTCCACTTTCCGGGAACTGCCGATCGTCGTTCCGCCGGAACCAGTTGAGGACGCGTTCCGGGCGGTCGTCGGGCCAATGTGTGAACTTGTTGCCAACCTCACCCGCCAAAATCGGGTGCTGGCTGAGGCGCGGGATCTGCTGCTGCCTCGCCTGATCTCCGGTGAGCTCGACGTGTCCGACCTCGACCTCGACGTTGACCTGCCCACCCCGACCCGTGTCGAATCGGTGGCGTAGCACCATGGCCGGGGGGATCAACGAAAACGACCTGGTCGAACAGCCCGCGATGGCGCTGCTCGAACAACTTGGTTGGCAAACCGTCTCCGCGTTCGATGAAACCCTCGGCCCCGACGGCACACTCGGGCGAGACAGCCAAGGCGACGTCATCCTGACCCAACGGCTCCATGACGCATTGCGGGCTATCAACCCCGGCGTGCCCGACACGGCCTTGGCCCAAGCGATCGAGCGGATCACCGAGAACCGCATGGCGATGGACCGCGTCCGGGCCAACGCCGAGATCTATGCGCTGCTACGTGACGGCACCAAAGTCACCGTCGATCGTGACGGCAAGCGGGAAACCGTCACCGTCCGCTACGTCGACTGGGACCACGCGGACACCAACGACTATCTGGCCGCATCGCAAGTGTGGGTCACTGGCGAGATGTACCGGCGCCGTGCCGACATCGTCTTGTTCGTCAACGGCATCCCGTTGGTGCTCGTCGAGCTGAAAGTCTCGCATCGCAACGTGCGTGCCGCGTACGACGAGAACTTGCGCGACTACCGCGACACGATCCGCCACGTCTTCGACCCGAACGCGTTCGTCGTGCTCTCCAACGGCGCCGACACGCTCGTCGGCTCCACGTATGCGCCGTGGGAACATTTCGCCGAATGGAAAAAGGTCGACTCGGAAGGCGAACCCGGCGTCGTCAGCCTCGAAACCGCGCTGCGCGGCACCTGTGAACCCCACCGGCTACTCGACTTGGTCGAGAACTTCGTCGCCTACAGCGAATCCCGCGACGGTCTGATCAAGAAACTCGCCCGCTACCACCAGTACCTGGGCGTGAACAACGCGATCGAAGCGTTGCACGCCGCGCGTGCTGCGGAAAGCCACCAGTTGGGAGTGTTCTGGCACACCCAAGGCAGCGGCAAATCCCTGTCGAACCTGTGGTTCACCCGCAAAGTGCTGCGCAAGGTGCCTGGCAAATGGACGTTCGTCGAAGTCACCGACCGCAAAGAACTCGACGACCAGCTCTACGACGACTTCGTCGACACCGGGGTGATCACCGCCGGTGACGCCGTGCACGCAGAGACGGCCGCGCACCTGCGTGAGCTGCTCGTCGCCGATCACCGCTACGTGTTCACCCTCATCCACAAGTTCATCCCACCCACAGCCGGCGAATCGATGCCGGTGCTGTCGGAACGCGACGACATCATCGTCATCACCGACGAAGCCCACCGATCCCAATACGACACGCTCGCCTGGAACATGCGCGCCGCATTGCCCAACGCGAGCTTCCTCGGGTTCACCGGCACGCCGCTGATCGCCGGAGAAGAACAACGCACCCGGCAGGTGTTCGGCGACTACGTGTCGATCTACAACTTCGCCGACTCGATCGCCGATGGGGCAACCGTCCCGCTGTACTACGAGAACCGCATCCCCGAGCTGCAACTGACCAACGACGACTTCGACGCCGAGTTGGCCACGCTGCTCGACGATGCCGACCTCGATGATGACGCGCACCGGGCCGTCGAGCGTCAGTTCGCCCGCCAATATCACCTGATCACCCGCACCGCCCGGCTCGAACGCATCGCTGCCGACCTGGTCGAGCATTTCCTCGCCCGAGGATTCCGAGGCAAAGCGATGTACGTGGCCATCGACAAAGCCACGGCGCTTCGTATGTACGACCTGGTCGCCGTTGAATGGGCGAAACGCATCTCGGCGCTGGAAACCCGCCTTGACGGTTTGGATGCCAGCGCCGACCCCGCCGAACACGCCCGCTTGGAAGCCGAGCTGGCCTACCTGCGAGCCAGCGACAGGGCCGTGGTCGTCTCCCAGGCCCAGAACGAAATCGCCGACATGGCCGACGCGGGCCTGGACATCGCGCCCCACCGGGCACGCATGAACACCGAAAAGCTCGACGAGCGCTTCAAAGACCCGGACGACCCGCTGCGCCTGGTTTTCGTGTGCGCCATGTGGCTCACCGGGTTCGACGCACCGGCCACGTCGACGATCTACCTCGACAAGCCGATGCGCAACCACACGCTGATGCAAACCATCGCCCGAGCCAACCGGGTGTTCGCCGACAAAGACGGCGGGCTGATCGTCGACTACGTCGGCGTGTTCGCCAACCTCGAAGCCGCATTGGCAATCTACGGCGCATCCGGCACGGCAGGGGGCGATACGCCAATCCGTGCAAAGTCCGAACTCGCCGCCGAGCTGGCCGCCGCGCTCGGCGAGGCGGCCACGTTGCTCGCCGCCAACGACGTCGACCTGGACGACCTGTGCCAGGCATCCGGGTTCGAGTTCATCGCGCTACAGACCGCGGCCACCGAAGCGCTGCTCGTCGACGACGCGACACGCCGCGGCTACGTGGCCGTAGCGCGGCGGGTCCGTGACGCGTTCAAGACGCTGCTGCCCGACGAAACGGCCCGTCGCGAAACCCACCGGGTTGCAGTGATCGGATCACTTGCCGCGAAGCTCATGTCGGCCACGGAGGCCCCCGACATTTCCGGGGTCATGGACGCGGTCGCGCAGCTCCTGGACCGTTCGGTTGGCGTCGAGGAATACGTGATCCGCGCCGGTGGAGCGCAGTCGTCGATCATCGACCTCAACACCCTCGACTTCGACGCGTTGGCACGCAGATTCGGGGCGAACAAGCGCACCGCCGCAAACCACGCCAAAGCCAACCTGGCACGGCGCCTCGACGACGCGGTGCGCAAAAACCCCACCCGGCTGGGCCTGGCAGAGAAGTTCCGGCGTCTGATCGACGCCTACAACGCGGGCACCCACAACTTGGATGAGTTCCTGCGCCGCTTGCGTGAGATCAACGACGAGCTGACCGCAGAAGAACAGCGTGCGGTCACCGAAGAGCTCAGCGAAGCCGAACTGGCGATTTACGACCTGCTCACCAAACCCGAGCCCGAGCTGACGGCCAACGAAAAGCGCAAAGTGAAAGCCGCAGCTCGGCACCTGCTGGAACGCATCGCCGACGCGCTCGTGCTGGACTGGCGCAAACGCCAACACTCCCGGGCCAAAGTGCACGCCGCGGTTCAAGACGTGCTCGACGCGGAGCTACCCGACGTGTACGGCCCCGATCTGTTCGACGACAAAGTCCAACAAGTGTATGAGCACCTGTATGCCAGCTACTTCGACGACGGGGGATCGGTGTACACGATCAGCGACGTTGCGGTGCCGACGGGCGAAGCCGGAACCGGCGGGCTGGGCGTGATCGAAGCCGTACGTGCCGACCCGGAGCTGTTGGCGAAGTTGGCCGAGGAGGTCTTCGGGGCGAACGCCACCTGGGCGATCCCCACCGCGCAGCTCCTGGTCGAGGAGAACCGATATGTGGAGTTCAAACAGTCCGCACGTTGGAGTCTGCGCTCGAGTGATCCGGAAGTGCGTCGTAGCGAAGCCGAGGAGATCATTGCGAAAACCGTCGCCGGATTCTTGAACGCGCAAGGCGGCACGCTGCTCATCGGTGTGCGCGACCGCCCCGTCGAAGCCGTCGGCCTGGACGCCGACTACACCTGTGTGAAACCTCGCAACGCGGACGGGTTCGTTAACTGGCTCGACACAATGCTCCAGAACAACCTCGGCCACGCCGGGGCACACCGGGTGGTCACGAGCATCGACGTGGTCGAAGGCCACGATGTGTGCCGGGTGGACGTGCCTGCATCCTCCAAGCCGATCTGGGCCACTTTCAAAGGCCAAGGGCGGGTGCTCTTCGAGCGACGCAACAACTCGACGCGCCGCGTGCCCGACGACGCCGTCGACGCATTTCTCGCCGAACGCTTCGGTGCGGTTTAGTCAAGCCCTTACGACGATCGCATGCCATGGGGTGCCGACGTCGACAGTCTGTTGCAAACCTCGTGAGCTTTCTTTGCTCATCCGAGGGAGGCTGGATCAACGGCCAATTGCTTCACAGTGACGGTGGTTTGCGCCCATAGTCACGATCGACTGGTGTTGGCTCCAGACAACGCTTCGACATTTCGGTTGGGCGGAAGAAAAGCTCAAGTCCAATTTCTTCCGCCAAAGGAAGAAATCTTGATGCTAGGGTAGAACCATGGCGATCAACGTGAAAGACCCCGAAACAGACCGTCTCGCACGGGAACTCGCACGTTTAACCGACGAGAACCTCACTGTTGCGATCCGTCGATCCATCGAGGAACGGCTCGCCCGAGTGCGGGCTCGAACAAATGCGACCGCCCAGGTGAACCAACTCGATGACCTGATCGCCCGTGGCCGTGCCCGAGCAACACTCGATCCACGCAGTGCGGACGACATCATCGGTTATGACCATGTCGGGCTGCCACGATGACTATCGTCGTGGACACCTCTGCGCTCGCCGCAGTTATCTTTGGTGAGTCCGATGCCGAACGGTACTCGTCGCTTCTACACAACCATGCTGGCGAATGCCTCATCTCGGCTGCTACCCGGGTCGAAATCGGGATCGTCGTCGAGGCCCGTCAAGGTCCTGAGGCGACCACAGACTTGGCGTCACTATTGGCGATCACCGGGATGAACATCGAACCGCTCGACGCTGAACAGGCCGCCATAGCAATGCGCGCATGGCAACGGTTCGGCAAAGGCCACCACCCAGCGGCGTTGAACCTTGGCGACTGCTTTTCTTATGCGCTGGCAAAAGTGACCGGCTCGCCACTGCTCTACAAAGGTGACGATTTCACCCAGACAGACGTCATGCGTGTGATGTGAATCCCCCCGAAATCCATGCCAACCCCGTAGAATCCATTCGTTATGCCCAAACCGCCCGTACTGACCCCACAGAGCGAGGATTTCCCGCGCTGGTATCAAGATGTTGTCGCCAAAGCCGAACTCGCTGACAACGGCCCGGTGCGTGGCACGATGGTCATACGGCCAGATGGCTATGCGATTTGGGAGCGCATGCAAGCCGAAGTTGATCAGCGCATCAAAGCCGCCGGGGCAAAGAACGCGTACTTTCCACTCTTCATTCCCGAGTCGTACCTGACACGCGAAGCGGAACACGTCGAAGGATTCAGCCCGGAACTTGCCGTCGTCACCCACGGAGGCGGCAAAGAACTCGCCGAACCCGTCGTGGTGCGCCCAACAAGTGAGACCGTCATTGGTGAATACATGGCGAAGTGGATCCAGTCGTACCGGGACCTGCCGTTGTTATTAAACCAGTGGGCAAACGTGGTGCGTTGGGAAATGCGGCCACGACTTTTCTTACGCTCAAGTGAATTCCTCTGGCAAGAAGGCCACACCGCGCACATCAGCCGTGACGATGCGGCAGCGTATGCACGCCAAATCCACATGGACGTCTACCGCGATTTCATGACCAACGTGCTCGCTATCCCCGTCATCGTGGGTGCGAAAACAGCACAAGAGCGGTTTCCGGGGGCAATCGACACGCTGACGTGCGAAGCGATGATGGCCGATGGTAAAGCCTTGCAGATGGGCACCAGCCACGAACTTGGCCAGAACTTCGCCAAAGCCTTTGACATCAAGTACCTCGACGATGACGGCGCCGAACAACTTGCCTGGACAACATCATGGGGTGTGTCCACGCGCATGATCGGTGGCCTCATCATGGTGCACGGCGATGACCATGGCCTTCGCATGCCGCCAAAGCTTGCGCCGATTCAAGTCGTTGTGCTCATCGTGCGTGACGGCGACACCACCGACGCGGCCGCAGACGAACTCGTTCACTCGTTGACACAAGCAGGAGTGCGCGTGCACCTTGATCGACGCACCGACGTGTCGTTCGGACGTCGGACCACCGACTGGGAACTCAAAGGCATCCCAGTGCGCATCGAGATCGGACCGCGGGACCTCGAGCAAGGCGAAGTGACCGTCGTGCGCCGTGACCGACGTGAGAAAAGCCAAGTCGCACAAGCCAACGCCGCGGTGAGCGTGCAAGCACTACTTGGTGAAATTCAATCAGACATGCTCGCCGACGCTGAGCACAATCAGAACGCTCGGACCGTTTCGGTGACAAACGTTGACGACGCCCTTGAAGCCATTGCCGACGGTTTTGTGCAGATACCTTGGTCGACCCTAGGCATCGATGGCGAACGCAGATTGATGGAAGCGAGCGGATCGGTGCGTTGTCTCGTCCGCGAAGATGGTTCGCTCCCAACAGGCGACGACGGCGAAGAGTTGGTGGCGATCGTGGCGCGTTCGTACTAATGAATATCGGGCGTGTGGTACTCAAAGGTCGCTCAAGATCGGCGATTGTGGTGGTTTGTGTGGCCGCACTCGTGCCCGGGCTTGTGTGGTCAAGTGGTGCGCGAGCTGATGACCCCGTGGACACGACGTCACCGTCAACTTCGCTTGCATCAACCGACTCGTCAACAACACTTGTCGGCGATTCGACCCCAGACGCAACCGTTCCTGGGGGAGTAACCACAACCACCTTGACAACACCATCGGTAACCGCAGGCCCCGGTGGGTTCGGATCGCCACGGGTCGACCCCGATGCGCCGCCCGAGCCGCCCATGCCCGACCCATCGCCCCAAGTTCGCATTCTGCTCGCCCAGCTGCGAGTGCAAGCCGCGACCAAAATCGTGGGTTTGCACGACCTTGACGTGGCAAAACAACGCAACATCGAACAAAAGGTGCGAGACGATCTTGCAGCCGCCATCAAGCGGAAAGATCAAGCCGAAGGTGAACTGCTTCGAGCAAAGCAACGTCTGCAAGAAGCAGCGTTAGCACGTTATATGAGTCCTGGTGCGACCGGTATGCCCCGGCTCATTGCCACCCAAGACACCACAGACCGCACTCGTGTCGTGTTGGCAGACGTGACGATCGAGCAGTGCATCGATTATCGCAATGCTGCGATCAAGCAACTTGAGAAGAAAGAACGCGATGTGCGTCACGAGCAAAAACGGGTGCGAGCCGCCCAAAGCGTGACCAATGCGGCACGGGTTCGACGCGCAAAGGCCCAAGATCGCCTTGACAAGATGGAATCCGAGCTTGGCGATGCACGAGGAATGAACCCGAACTGGTCGTTGCCCATTGAAGGTAAGAGCGTCTTTACGGCGAAAGAGCTTGCCGCGTGGTTCCAACAGCGCGGGCATGGTTCTCGTGCACAAGCCCCGATAGCGGTTCTGGCCGACGCGTACATCACCGAAGGCAAAGATCAAGACATTCGCGGCGACATGGCGTTTGCACAGTCAGTTCTTGAAACGGGTTCGTTCTCGAACCCGGACACGATCGGGTTGAACAACTACGCCGGGATCGGCCACTGCGACACCTGCGCCAGCGGTTTCGCGTTCGCATCCCCCGACCTTGGCGTTCGTGCACAGATCCAATTATTGGCCGACTACGCACAGCGAGGCGTCAAACTCGCACACCCGCTCGTTGATCGTCGCCTACACGGGCCAACCGGCTGCTGCCAGACGTGGGGACAGCTCACCCACACGTGGGCAACGAACGGAAACTATGGTCCAAAGATCATGGGCGTGTACCGCGAAATGCTGTACTGGCTGGTCGTCCATCGAGGACTAGATCCTCTCGTTGGCCCGCGCTGAGCGTGCCACATCATATTGGCGCGCAAACACCGCGCACACGGTTGCGATGCCAACAACAGATAGAGGCCGATACACATCCCAAAAAGTCGCGCTGAGTGGCAGTGGAACATAAAAATCGTGGAACACGTTTTCCGCACCAAAGGTGACCGGGGCACTGATCAGGGCTGCAACAACGGGAAGTAGAAAAAACGATCGATCGGTGAGGTCCCTACGGGCGGCCAGTAAGACACACACGGCCCCAAAACCCACCCACAAGTAATGGGTCCAGATGAGCGGTGCGATCAGGAGCCAGGCCACATGCGCAAGTGCCCACAGCGAATCATCAGGTTTGTGACGCATTGTTATGACGCAAAACGATGCTGCGAGCGCCACAGCGACGAACTGCCCAATCGCTGATCCGAGCGCGCCAGGCAGCAACGTGACAATTGACGCATTGTGTGCGATTGAACCGGCAGCATCAGATAACCCTCGGCTTGAGGTGAGATACTTGCCCCAAAGGTTGGCGGGGGCAATGGCGAGTGATCCAAGCACAAGAACACCGAGTGCCACGCCTACAGCGACAACGTCGCGCCACCGGCGACGTGCCAACAAAACGGTGCCAACGACCACCGGTGACGTCTTGAATGCGACACCGGCAAACCATGACAAGGCCGCCGAGATGCTGCGAGATTTAGGAGAGGCGACCAAACCAATGCTTACCGACAAGAACAGCAGTGGTGACGTCTGCCCGATCGCAACGGTCTTGTACGCGAGAGGCGTGAGAAACACGGCCGAGATCGTCAACATTGTGACCGCGTGTCGTGACCGGCCAGCAAGTCGCTTCCAGAGAAAACCCATGGATGCGATGAGACTCAGGCCCGCCAAAATTCGGAAGGCATCGATGCCAAAGCGTTGACCGTTTGCCGTCACCGCCCATACAAGGGGAAGCGCGAGTGGGGCCGACAAGTAGGCGGAACCTTGGCATGATGTTGCTTGGGCGACCTCGCACCACGTTTGCCGATAGGCGGGTGTGACATCGTGCCATTGAGCCGCATGCGCCGCGTACAGGTCGTTTGGATTCTTGTGGACTTGGTTCATCGCGGCGACGTACGCGGTTGAGTCAGGTGCGGTGCCAGGGCGAAACAGCAGTGGAACGATCAGCCACGACACGACGATGAGCGCGAAGACACAGGTGATCCATTTCGATGGCCGCGTCGAGTTCGGGGACAATCCGGCGTTCGGTTCGCGAGAATCTATTGAACCGACGGTGCTCATTGGGGTCAAAGCATTCCACACGACCACAGGCGACCATGTGCTTTCGCGCCGGTGCAAGCAATGGAAAAGCGCACCCACAGTTCAATCGGCTATACTGGCTCCAGCCAATTTGCACCACCGTTTCGGAGCAAAGGCGTGGGCGTTGCCCACGCCTTTTCGTTACGTACCGGAGCGTTTCCACCCGCTGAGGAGGTGAACCGTGGCCCATCAACTTGAAACTGACCTACCAATGTGGGCCGCGCCGGTTCTCACCGAACTCGACCTGACGATTTACGACATCGAAGTGGCCGCGGGCAAAGTTCGTTTGGTGGTAACCCGTCCTGGTGGAGTTGGCCTCGACGAAATTGCTCGGTGTACGCGCGGCGTTTCCGCAATCATGGACGACCGCGATCCCATCAGTGGCACCTATACCCTGGAAGTTTCGTCGCCGGGTCTCGAACGCAAATTGCGTACGGTTGACCACCGTCGCGGCGCGATCGGCGAGCGAGTGAAATGCAAATTTCGGGACGCTGACGGGTCGATACGTCGCGTTGAGGGTGAATTGCGCGACGTGACTGACATTGCTCTGGTCATCAAAGCAGAGAGTGGCGAACAACAGGTCGACCATGACCAGGTTGTGACCGTGCACACCGTTTTCATCTGGCCCGACAGCGCCAGCAAACCGCGGGCGAAAGCACCGCATAACGCGAGGAAGGCAAAGCCATGACGACTGGCAGCTCTGAAATGATCGAAGCGCTTCAAGCGCTCGCAACCGAACGTGGTATGTCCGCAGATCAGCTTCTTGGAGCATTGGCTGACGCGTTGGAAACCGCGTACCAAAAAATGCCGGACTCGTATGAGTTTGCGTGGGTCACGATCGATCCCGACACCTTCGACATTCGCGTGTCGGCACAAGAACTCGACGAAGACGGTAATCCAGTCGGACCAGAACTTGACGTGACCCCGGACAACTTTGGTCGTATCGCGGCAGCGACGGCACGCCAGGTGATGATGCAGCGGTTGCGTGAAGTCGATCGGGAAACCAAGTACGCCGAGTACGCCAAGCGTGAAGGCGAAATCGTCAATGGGATCATCGACCAGAACGATTCTCGTTACACCCTGTTGAATCTTGGTCGTGTTGAGGCATTGTTGCCCCAAGCGGAACAGGTCCCTCATGAACGGCCCGAACCGAACAGCCGGCTCAAGGCGTACATCATTGAGGTGCGTAAAACGGTGAAAGGCCCCCAAATCGTGGTGAGCCGAACACATCCCGGGTTGATCAAAGAACTGTTCAACATGGAAGTTCCTGAAATCCATGACGGAATTGTTGAGATCAAAGCTTGTGCCCGCGAACCCGGACACCGCACCAAGCTCGCGGTATGGTCAAATGACCGCAACATCGATCCGGTCGGCGCCTGTGTTGGTGCCCGAGGCGCTCGAGTCCGAATGGTCGTCAACGAGTTGCACGGCGAAAAAATTGACATCGTGCCGTTTTCTGATGTGCAGGAAGATTTTGTTGCCAAAGCGTTGTCACCAGCGAAGGTCAAAGAAGTCCGTATTAACCATGAAACCGGTGTCGCCGAAGTCATCGTCCCTGATTATCAACTGTCGTTGGCGATCGGTAAAGAAGGCCAGAATGCTCGATTGGCGGCCCGTTTGACCGGTTGGCGCGTCGAAATCAAGAGCGAAACGCAACTCGCTGAAGAAGAGTCGTATGCGGGTGAAGAATGGGCCGAGGGCGAGTGGGTCGTTGACGCCGAATCGGGTGAGCAGGTTTGGCAACCCGCCGAAGGTGGCCCTGCGCTTTCTGCTCAAGAATGGGAAGACGCTGACGACACTGACGACGCTGACGAAGGCGCCGCAGGTGAAAATGATGCCGAATCAGCCGACCAGAGCGACGTTGACAGCGATGATGTCGCACCGGTAGATGCGGGATCCGAACCTGAGTTGACTGATGAATCCTCCGAAGAAGGGGAGAACGAGGAGTAGTCAACAACTTGGTCAAGACCTGCCTTTGGGTCTGACCTGGCTTCGACTCGAATCAGTCTCGTTCGCGTCAGAGCCGCTTCACGTGCGAGACTGACCTGTCGGGTGCGTTTCGCGCCCATTTCCGAACCCCGTCTTTGAAGGGCTGTCACACCTCTTGGCTTCCAAGATCCGCATTCACGAACTGGCACGAGAGCTCGGGCTCACCAACAAAGAGACCCTTGAGCTTGCTGGCGCGCTTGGTATTGCCGCCAAGAGTCATTCGTCTTCCATGGAAGAGGCGCAAGCCGATCGCGTCCGGCGTAAAGCCGAACGCGAGGGGCTGATCCGCGAGGCACAGCCAGAGCCAGAAAAGAAGACGTCAAAAAAGCCGGCCAAAGCTGAACCAGAGCCAGCGCCAGCGCCAGAATCAGAACCGGTGGTGGCAGAGACGCCTGAACCGGTTGCGACGGAAGTGCCAGTTGCCCCTGAACCGGTGCCGTCGCCGCAAGCTCCAAAGCGTGTGGTTTCGTCGTCTGGTCGGGCGCATCCTCCTCGTCCCGCCGCACCGCCGGCGGGTGCGCCGACGACGCCTCAAACACCGGCCGCCCCGCAGGTCAAGCCAAGTGCACCGGTGTCGACCGGTGCCGCGCCAGCCGCTCGGGTTGCGCCTGATGCGGCGCCGCCATCGGTCGTTGCCACTCCGCCTGCGCCGCCGGTACCACCCAAGGGCGCGCCACGGTCACCCAGTGGAAAAGCGATTCCGCCTCCTCCAGGTCATGCGCCACGTTCTTCCACGGGCAAGCCTATTCCTCCGCCTCCCGGCCTTGGCGGGCGTGGTCCAGCCCCGATGCGTGCCGGCGGCCCGTCACGTCCCGGTGGTGGTGGCCGTCCCGGTGGCCCGCCACGCGGTCCAGTTGATGTGGGTGCGCGCCCCGGTGGCGCTGCTCCGGGAGGTCCGCCATCTGGTCGCCCAGGTGGTGGTGGCCGACCCGGTGGGGGAGGTCGCCCCGGTGGTCCTCCTGGCCGTCGTCCGCCGCAGCGCCGTCGGACTCGACGCCGTCGGAACCGCGAAGAACTCCAGCCGCTCGATGCCCCGAGCTACACGCCACAGGATGCACCAGTTCCTGAAGGCGTGATTGTGGTTGAACGGGCGTCATCTGCCCAAGAGTTCGCGCCAAAGGTGAACCGTACGGCCGCAGACATTGTGCGGTTTTTGCTCGAACAAGGCGAGATGGTCACCGCGACGCAATCGCTGAGCGACGACATGATCGAACTGTTTGCCGCAGAAGTCGGTGCGCAGATCCACATGGTTGATCCTGGCGAAGAGCAAGAAGTTGAGTTGCGGAAACGCCTTGGCGCTGACGAGTTCGATGATCAGGACTATTCGGACTCGCCACTTCGACCAGCGGTCATCACCGTGATGGGTCACGTTGATCATGGGAAAACCAAGCTTCTTGACCGGATCCGTTCCGCGAACGTGGTTGCGGGCGAAGCCGGTGGGATTACCCAGCACATTGGGGCCTATCAAGTTTCTCTCGATGGCCGGAAGTTGACCTTCATTGACACGCCGGGTCACGAAGCGTTTACCGCGATGCGTGCTCGGGGTGCGGATGCGACCGACATTGTTGTGCTCGTGGTCGCTGCAGATGACGGTGTTATGCCCCAAACGATTGAAGCGATCAGTCACGCCCGCGCGGCCGAGGTGCCGATTGTGGTAGCGGTCAACAAGATTGACCGTGAAAACGCGGACCCGACTCGTGTGCTTACGCAACTTGCCGAACATGACCTTGTGCCTGAGGCGTGGGGTGGTGACACGATTGTGAACGAGATTTCGGCCCTCGAGAACATTGGTATTGACGAACTGCTTGAAAGCTTGTTTGTGGTGGCTGATGTCGAGGATCTTCGTGCCAGCCCTGAGGGGCGCGCGCACGGGGTTGTGCTCGAATCGAATCTCGATATTGGACGCGGGCCGGTTGCAACGATTCTTGTTCAGCACGGAACGCTGCGAGTTGGTGACCCAGCGGTCGCTGGTGCGGCCGTCGGTCGTGTGCGTGCATTGATCGATGATCAGGGCCGCCAGTTGACTGAGGCACCACCGTCAACACCGGTGGTGGTTCTCGGTCTTTCTGAAGTGGCAGAAGCCGGTGATGAGTTCATCGTGGCCCCCGACGAGAAGACTGCGAAGAACGTGGCCGAACAACGCGGCCATTGGCATCGTGTCGCCTCAATTGCGGGCACAGCGGCTGCGGCCACAAGTTCGGGTGCCAAGCTTGAAGATCTGTTCTCGCAGATCCAAGCGGGTGAAGCAGCGACGTTGGCGCTTATTGTGAAAGCTGACGTGACCGGTTCGCTTGGTGCGGTTACCGAAAGCTTGCGCAAGCTTGAACGCGACGACGTGAAACTGGCTTTCGTGCACCAGGGTGTCGGTGGCATCACCGAGGGTGACATTCAACTTGCGGCAACGACGGGCGCGATTGTGATCGGGTTCAATGTGCGCCCTGATCGTCGAGTGCGTGAGATTGCCAGCGTTGAAGACGTTGAGATCCGCACCTACGAGATCATCTACAAGCTGCTCGAAGACGTTGAGGGTGCGATGCTCGGCATGCTCGCTCCAGAAACGGAAGAAGTGGTGACCGGTGAAGCCGAGGTGCGCGAGATCTTCCGTGTGCCAAAGATTGGTGCGATCGCCGGGTGTTTGGTGCAGTCAGGCACGATTACACGTGGCTCCAAAGTGCGTTTCTTGCGTGAAGGCACAATCATTTGGAAAGGCGATGTGTCGTCGCTCAAGCGTTTCAAAGACGACGTGCGTGAGGTCAACGCCGGGTATGAGTGCGGTATCGGGTTGTCCGATTTCCAGGACCTCAAGCCCGGTGATGTCATTGAAACGTTCGAAGAACGGCTTATTCCACCGAGTTGATTTCCTGTGCAGGCGCTGAAAATGAGCGCAGTCGCGTGCTGCGGATCTGCGACGATAGACGTGTGCTGTTGAGGAGGTACTCGTGAAGCGATCTCGAGTTTCGACCGGGCGGAACTATCCCCGGACTGCCCGCGTCAATGAACTCTTGCGTGAAATCCTTGGTGATGAGCTTGAACGACTTGACATTGATGCGCTGTCATTCTTGACGGTCACCGGTGTCGACTGTGACCCAGATTTACGTCACGCCAGGATGTACTTTGATGGGCCATCCGGTCCGGAAGACGACGACGCAATAATCGAAGCACTTGGCGAGGTGCGTGGTCGACTGCAACATGCGATTGCGAGCCAGGCACGCCTCAAGCGAACCCCCGAGTTGCGGTTTGCTCCGGATCCGGCCGTGCGTGCCGGTGAACATATCGATGCGGTGCTGCGGGATATGGCCGAATCGCCAGGCACCGAGTCATGAGCCGTCGGGGGCGCCATGACGAAGGCCCAGACGGGCTTGCCATCGTTGACAAGCCGGCCGGTTGGACATCTCACGACGTTGTCGCGAAAGCCCGTGGGCTACTTGGCACGCGCAAAGTTGGGCACGCGGGCACCCTTGATCCGGATGTGACCGGTGTGCTGGTGCTTGGCGTTGGCCGTGCAACCCGCTTGTTGCGCTATGTCGGAGTTCTTGGGAAACACTATGAGGGCACGTTTGTACTTGGCGTTGAGACCACAACGTTAGATGCAAGTGGTGAAGTGGTTGCGGTTCACGACATGAACCACGTCAGCCTTGACGATGTGCAAAAGATGGCGGCCGAACGATTTGTTGGGCCGATTTTGCAGGTGCCACCGATGGTTTCTGCGGTCAAAGTCGGCGGTCACCGTTTGCATGAACTCGCTCGCCAAGGAATTGAAGTGCCGCGCGACCCGCGACCGGTGACGATTCATGCATTTACCGTGGACGAGCGCGTCGGTGGGTCAGACGACCAGCAGGCATTCAGATTTCGTGTGGAATGCTCATCGGGAACATACGTGCGCTCGTTGGTTGCTGATCTTGGGACCGCTCTTGGCGGTGGCGCACACTTGTCGCAACTGCGTCGTGTCGCGGTTGGATCCTTTGGCGTCGATGAAGCGGTCGCATTATCTGAGTTGTCCGTTGACCATCTTCACGATCTGGCTGACACGGTGCGTGATCTCGCCCAGGTTCGTGTTGACCAATCGTTGGCTGAGCGAATTGTGCATGGCACACGTCTGAGTCGTGACGAACTTGGAGTGGATGCAACACATGCAGGGCCGTGGGCGGTGCTCAACGGTGAGGGTACGCTTCTTGCGGTGTATGAGGACCGTGGGGCGGGCATCGTGAAGCCGTCGGTGGTGGTAGCCCACCAGCATCCAACCCCAAAACCGCCTGATTCATAACGACACGATCCGCGGCCGACTCCTTGTGGAACGTGATGAACCGGTAGCGTTTGCCGGGATGGAGATCGTCCATTTGCCAGGAACACGACCGTCAGCCAATGACGGCTGTGCGGTCACCATTGGTGCATACGATGGCGTGCATATTGGGCATCGTGCGGTGATTGGAGCCGTGCGTGAGCGTGCAACACGAGCAGGTTTGCCGACGACGGTGATTACCTTTGATCGGCATCCGGCGATGGTGGTCCGGCCCGAATCGGCGCCACGATTGCTTTGCGACTTGGATCAAAAGCTTGAGTTGCTCGCATCAACCGGGGTGGAACGTACGGTCGTGATTCGTTTCGATGAGGATCGTGCGGCCGAATTACCTGCCAATTTTGTTGGGAACGTTTTGGTCGACGCCTTGGATGCACGCCTTGTCGTTGTCGGATCAGATTTTCATTTCGGGTCGAAGCGACTCGGCAATGTTGCGTTGCTCCAAGAATTGGGGGGCACGTTGGGATTTACTGTTGAAGGCTTCGACCTCGTTGATGAGCATGGGAAACCGGTTGATGCCAGTGGCCTTGAACGAGTGTCGTCAACGGGAATTCGGGCACGTTTGAGTCGGGGTGATTTGTCGACGGCAAACCGGTGGCTTGGACGGCCCCATGAGGTCCGCGGCGTTGTTGCGCACGGTGACGCTCGCGGCCGGACGCTGGGTTTCCCGACCGCGAACGTTTCGGTTCCTGGGGAGATTTTGTTGCCTGCCGACGGCATTTATGCTGGGCTTTTTGAGCGGCCTGATGGAAGCGTACATCGGGCGGCACTTTCGCTCGGGCGTCGCCCCACCTTCTATCAACAAGCGCACGCGTCGCTGCTGGAATGCTTCTTACTTGATTTTGACGGTGATTTGTACGACGAGCACGTCAAAGTGCGATTTGTGCGGCGTTTGCGTGGCGAGAAGCGCTTTGATTCAGAGCGTGCACTGATCGCCCAGATGCACGATGATGTTGCCGCAACTCGTGACGCACTTGACAACGAGCAGGTCTAAGAGTCGGGTCGTCGTTGTTTCTCTACTGCAATGGGGCGAGGGCTTTGCGCCATGCTCGTGTGGGGCGGTTGAATCGGAAGACGTTTGCGTCGGTCAGTGCTTTGCACACTGGGGAAAGCACCTGGGCACGAAGTGCTGCGCGTTCAGGTGTTTTGCGGGCGGCATTCCAAGTTTTCCAGGTGGGGAGTCCAACGGTTGCGTAGACGCCGGGGTGGACGAGCGAATCAAACATGCCTGCGCCAGCGGTGGGGGCGAGGTGGCGGATGACGAACCGTTCAAACCAACCGGCATCTTCGAAGAGTTCGCCGAGCACCATACGCCCAAAAGAGAGGTGTCGGGCTTCTTCGGCACGGTGGTAGCGGTTCACGTCTTTGATGAACGGGTCGGTTTCGGGGTCGTCTAACGCGAGTTTCTGGAGCAGATCGGGGCCTTCTTCTCCAAAAAGGACCATGACCATGAATGCGGCATCATGTCGCAAGACCCAACCTGATACCACCCGGTCGAACATCCGGAAAAGTCGTCCGGTAAATGGATTCTTCGCTTTTGGGTTGAGTTGGTCGATGATGCGAATGAACAAGCGGGAATGACGGGTTTCTTCGCCGACCTCGTGGAGCATGTAGGTAATGCGTGGATCGGTCAGGTCGTCCCGGTACGCAATACTGCGCCCAAAGTTCGCCATGAGCATCGACTCGAAACGCACCCCGGCATCAAAGATCGATGCCATCTCTTCACGGCTCAGGGTTGTCCACTGGTCATCGGTGAGTGCAAGGTTCAGGCCATAGACCGACAACATCGACCGCGAAATCACCATGCCCTCGCCCACGCTGCCAGCGACTTCGGTGTCAGGGTCAATGACACGTCGCGCCGATGCCGTGTTGAGTTTTGCGATCCTGGCACCGTGCTTCAGCCGGTCGACCGCGACCTGTGGTGTTGTGACGTCAGTTGTGAGAGCTGTGGGAGTGCTGGTGATCGTCATGCCTACAGAATAGACAAACTGATAGATTCCGTCAATCTATCAGTAAATGATACACTTGTCACATGGCGGACACCGCGCACTCGGTTGAACTTGACGTAACAGAACGCAAAGGCGAACGAACACGTGTGGCCATCCTTGATGCTGCGATTACGCATTTTGCCGCTGTTGGGTCACGAGGTGCTTCGGTCCCAGCAATCGCCCGTGCAGTTGGCATTTCGCCGAGCGCCGTCTACGTCTACTTCGCGACAAAAGCAGAATTATTTGCTGCGGCCGTTGACGCCGACGTTGATGGTCTGATTCGTGAAGCACTGCCCGAGATTGCCACCGGCGAGTTTACCGGCGACTTCGCGGGAGTATTTGCTCGTCTTATTGGTGCACTTGATCATCACCTGCTCGCTCGGCGTGTCCTAGAAGGTGCGGAAGCGACTGGCATGGAACGTATGGTGGTGCTGCCCTCACAGGTTCGACTGCAACGAGGCATCGCCGCCGCGCTCCGTGCGGGCCAACGTCGAGGCACAATTCGTAGCGATATAGAACCAACCGTGTTTGCTGCCGGGCTTGAAGCAGTCGTCCTTGCGTTGCTTGTGGCAGTGATCCAAACCGATGGTCAGATTGATTCGGCCCATGCCAGAGGTGCCATTGCGGTTTTGGAGGCGTCGATTCGTCCGTCGGTGTAAGTATGGCGTTTCGAGGGCATTTCAACTAACCTGTTCACTTGGCATTTTGGCCGGTTGTTTCAACTGGGCAATGCCGCCGCTTGGCGGATCCGCACAGCGATTCGTTTTAGCTGGGCCCCAGACCCCAGATGTCGTTTGTCGCGGCATCCCATTTCCAAGGAATACATGTCCGAAGTTATTGATAACGCCAAAGCTGGCATCATCGCCGAGCACCAAACGCACGACGGTGACACGGGTTCTCCCGAGGTGCAGGTCGCACTGTTGACGGCCCGAATCACGCATCTGACCGAGCACCTCAAAGTGCATCAGAAAGATCACCACTCTCGGCGTGGCCTGCTCATGTTGGTTGGTCGCCGACGCCGTTTGCTTGATTACGTCAAGCGCAACGACGTGGAACGATACCGAGCGATCATTGCAAAACTCGGACTGCGCCGCTAGGCAACAAGTTCTCGGGACGGCGCCATCGCCGTCCCGTTTGCGTATCTCGGGCACCGACACCCAGAAACGCTGCGGTTGCGTGATCAGTTGTCAGTCGCCGATGGCTCGGCCACGACAGGTCGGGATATTGCCGACTGGGAACTGACACCGCCGCACCCTCCACAACGGGAGCATCGAAGATTTCCGTTGTTCAATTGAAGGAGCATCATGGCTGACGCCATTTCCGTATCCCGCCCGATTTCGGGCACCGACAAGTCGCTGACCTTTTCAACCGGTCAGTTTGCCCCCCAGTCGCAAGGTTCGGTCGTCGTTTCGATCGGCGAAACTCGAGCACTTGTCACCGCAAACGGGGCATCGTCGACTCGCGAAGGCATCGACTTTTTCCCGCTCACCGTTGACGTTGAAGAAAAAGCCTACGCGGCAGGCAAGATTCCGGGCTCGTTTTTCCGCAAAGAAGGTCGCCCGTCTGACAACGCGGTGTTGACGTGCCGGTTGATTGACCGCCCGCTGCGCCCAAGTTTCGCTGACGGCTACCGCAACGAAACCCAGGTTGTCGTCACCGTGCTCGGTGCCGACCAAGAGAACCCGTATGACATCGCCGCCATCAACGGCGCTTCGGCCGCACTCATGTTGTCGGGGCTGCCATTTGAAGGCCCGATCGGTGCGGTTCGTATTGCGTTCACCGCGGATGGCACCTGGTTGCCACATCCAACGTTCCAAGAAGAAGACGAGTGCACCTTCCAATTGGTGGTCGCTGGCCGGGCCGTTGGCGACGATGTCGCCATCATGATGGTTGAGGCCGGAGGCACCGAGAAGGCGTGGGACATTTACGAGGCCGGTGCACCCAAGGTGACCGAAGAGGTCATTGCCGGTGGGCTTGAAGCCGCCAAAGTTTGGATCCGTGAATCCATCGAGTTGCAGCGCGAACTCGTTGCCACAGCAGGCACCCGGGCACCGCTGGTTTGGGAAGCACAAACCGATTATTCCGACGAGATTGCTGCCGCGGTCGCCGAGGTTGCCGAAGCAAAGTTGGCCCAGGCCAACACGATTGCCGACAAAACCGAGCGCAACGCTGCGAACGATGCGGTCAAGGCCGAGGTGCTCGAAGCACTCACCGGTGAAGGAAAGCCATTTGAGGGTGCCGAGCGTGAGGTGAAGAACGCGTTCAAGTCGCTCACCAAGAAGGTCATTCGTCGCCGCGTGGTGAACGACGGCTTGCGTATTGATGGACGTGGCCTCACCGACATTCGTGCATTGTCTGCGGCGGTCGGTGTGATCCCGACCGCGCACGGTTCTGGATTGTTCCAGCGTGGCGAAACCCAGGTGCTCAACGTGCTGACCTTGGGCATGCCCAAGATGGACCAGTTGCTTGACACGATTGGGCCCGAAACCCACAAGCGGTACATGCACCACTACAACATGCCGCCCTACGCGAACGGTGAGACTGGTCGAATGGGTGGTACCAAGCGCCGCGAGGTCGGTCACGGCAACTTGGCCGAGCGTGCATTGCTGCCCGTTGTGCCCTCCAAAGAAGACTGGCCGTACGCGCTGCGCCTCGTGTCTGAGGTGATGTCGTCAAATGGTTCAACGTCAATGGGTTCGGTGTGTTCGTCGAGTTTGTCGCTCATGGATGGCGGTGTGCCGATCAAAGCCCCGGTTGCTGGTATTGCCATGGGGCTCATTCATGACGGTGACGCCTACATCACGTTGACCGACATTCTCGGTGCCGAAGACGCTTTTGGTGACATGGACTTTAAGGTTGCCGGAACGGCTGAGTTCGTGACCGCGCTGCAACTTGACACCAAGATTGACGGTCTGCCCGCCGATGTGTTGGCAGCCGCTCTTGGGCAAGCCCGTGACGCTCGCCTAAAAATTCTTGAGGTGATGAACGCAGCGATCGCGACCCCTCGTGACGATGTTGGTGATGCAGCACCCAAGCTGATCAGCTTTGAGATTCCGGTTGAAAAGATTGGCGAGGTGATTGGACCCAAAGGAAAGGTCATCAACGGGATCACGGCCGAGACCGGCGCGGACGTGTCGGTCGACGACGACGGCATGGTCGGTGTGGTCACAATCGGTGCGGTCGACAAGGGTGCGGTGGCCGAGGCCGAGCGCCAGATCCGTCTCATCTTGGACCCGCCAACCGCTGAAATCGGTGCGGTGTACACCGGCAAGGTGGTGAACATCACGAAGTTTGGGGCGTTCGTCAACATCCTTCCGGGCCGCGATGGTCTCGTGCACATTTCGAAGATCGGCGGCAAGCGCCGCATCGAAAAGGTTGAAGACGTGCTCACGCTTGGTGACGAGATCGAAGTTCGCGTTGACGATGTTGACCCGAACGGCAAGATTTCGCTGATCCCACTTGGTGAAGCTGGCGGTGAAGGCGACGCGGGTGCAAGTGGCGACGCGCCTTCTAATGACCGTCCATCAAGTAGTGGTGACGACGTGGAAGTTGTGTCGTTCGCGGACGCGTTCGATGCGGAAGCTTCCGAGAGCTTTGGTGACCTTGGCCCTGCTACCCAGCGTGACAACCGTGGCGGTGGGAACGGTGGTGGTGATCGTCGCGGTGGCGGACGTCGCCGTCGTCGCTAGGTCGTACTGCAACTCGAATGTGTGCCCGGGTCATTTGGCCCGGGCACGTTCGCGCTGATTGACGGCGAAGCGATTTGTGCATTCGACGTCCTGTTTTGGTCACTGCATGTTCGACCAGAGATTTAGGCGAGCGGATTGAAGTATTCCAGGCCGGGGAAGCGCGCAAAGTCGTTGTCGCACGAACACAATGTTGCACCGTGTTCGATGGCGAGCGCCGCGAGATGGGCGTCGGGTACGAGATTTCCCCCAATACCGGTCGCACCGAGCAGATCCGCAAGGATTGCAATGTGGCGGGTAGTCGGTGAAGGTGCAACAACGTTGGGTAGCGAATACCATTCGCGGAGATAATCCAGCGCCGCATTGGCTGAAAGTGGTGGGAGCATGATTTTCGCATTGGTGGTGATACGCACGAATGCCAATGTCACCGACCATGGCAAGGCAATTGTTTCACTCGACGACAAGGTATCGTTCAGCCAATCTCGTGCAGCGCGGTGCCGGGGTACCGTGCTGTTCGCTGCGTAGATCAGCAGATTCGCGTCGACAAGCTTCACTTGCCCATGCCGAGTTTCCGCAGGATCTCGTCATCTTCTAACACGGCCGCTAGCGACAGAGCCTTATCTAGGTCAATGCCAGGACGTATATCGGCATCAAATGTTGGTGTCACGTACTGCTCGTGAACGGGGTTGTCAGCGTGTAACCCTCGGCGGATGAGTTCATTGACTGTCTGCTTGAACCCGGTCCCTCGTTCACGCATGCGCTCCCGCAACTCTTGCACAACATCTTCGTCGAGCGTCACAGTGGTCCGCATGAACGCATCATAGCATCAAATTCAGGTAGTTGAGTGGTGGCAATGTTGCTCAGAAGAGCTCTCGTGACGCGACGGGTCATGGTCTGCCCAAACAATGAGCACGGGGGCTCGACGCGGCGCTAACGTGCACGGCGACGACTGAATCGCATAGAAAGGTTGCACGATGGGGTTTCTGGATAAAGCCAAAGCGCAGGCTGAATCGTTAGCGGCAAAAGCACAAGATGGCATCAATCAAGGTCAGGCCAAGCTCAACGCCTCAAGTACCAATAGTTCGGCGAAGCATCTTTTTGAACAACTCGGTGGATGGCAGTGGGCACAACAACAAGGCCGTGATGATGGGCAGGCCCAGCAGCACATTGAGCGCATTGTGAGCGAGCTTGCCGCATTGGAAGCCGCAAACGGTCCGCTTGCGTTGCCCACGGTTCCCGGTGCAACGCCGCCACCACCTGGAGGGGCAGCGACGCCACCCCCGCCGGGTGGATCAGATGCGCCACCTCCTCCCGGTGCGACTGCTCCGCCACCCGTGGCTGCTCCTGCGCCAGCCGCGCCGCCTCCACCGAGTTCGATTGCGCCGCCGCCTCCACCGGTTGGGTGAGCCGTCGCCTACGCTCAGATCCCGTGAGCGAAGCGAAAGTTGAAACGAATCCGATTCGAGTTGCCGTCTTTGGCGCGACCGGGCGCATGGGGGCCGAGGTATGTCGCGCGGTATCGGAAGATGACGCAACCGTATTGGTTGGTGCCGTCGACCCATCTGGTGGGAATATCACGTCGGCTCATGGCAGCGCGGTTGATGTCGTTGCCCAAGTGGACGCACTTGACCCGGATGCAATTGACGTCGCTGTTGATTTCACCGTGGCGAATGCCGCAACGGCAAACCTTGAATGGTGTGCCAAACACGGTATTCACGCGGTTGTGGGGACCACTGGTTTTAGCAACGCCCAGCGCTCGGGTTTCGCTTCGTCGTTTACCAGTTCGGCGTGTTTGATTGCCGCAAACTTTGCGATTAGTGCGGTGCTCATGATGCGCTTTGCTGAGCAAGCAGCGCCTTTCTTTGACAGCGTTGAGATCATTGAGTTGCATCATGACAACAAGAAAGACGCGCCCTCGGGCACATCGATCGCGACCGCGCAACGAATTGCAGACGCCTCGTCGACGTGGGCACATGATCCGACCGAATCAACCGTGTTTCCCGGTGCACGTGGGGGAGTGGGGCCAGGTTCCATTCCGATTCATGCGGTTCGTTTGCGCGGCCTCGTTGCCCATCAAGAGGTGCTCTTTGGCACGACGGGCCAGTCGCTCACGATCCGACAAGATTCTTATGATCGGACATCGTTTATGCCAGGCGTACTCGCCGCGGTCAAAGCAATCGGTGGTCGAACCGGCGTGATTGACGGCCTCGACACGTTGTTGTTTGATTGACAACAGCATGTGGCGAAGTCGTGCTGCGCCAATGTGAAGCTCCCGGTGGGTGAAAGGGTGCCGTCCAACTAACATGCGACTGTTCGCATCTCAAGGGGATCACTCATGAAAATTTCCATGCCACTCGACTATTCCGGTGGTTTCGCTGAGTCTGTTGCGCGAGTCGCTGAGCTCGAGAGCGCTGGCCTCGATCTGGTGTGGGTCGCCGAAGCCTACGGGTTCGATGGACCGTCGCTTATGGGGTATCTCGCTGCGAAAACGTCAACCGTTGAGATCGGTGCTGGCATTTTGCCGATTTATACCCGCACGCCGTCGCTCATTGCACAGACCGCAGCGGGTGTTGATGCACTCTCGAACGGGCGGTGCGTGCTCGGATTGGGTGCGTCGGGGCCACAGGTGATTGAAGGCTGGCACGGGGTTTCCTATGATGCGCCGCTCGGTCGAACCAAGGAAATCATCGAGATTTGTCGGACGATCTGGGCTCGTGAAGAGCGTTTGAGTCACCAGGGTCGGTACTACACGATGCCGTTGCCTGAGGGGCAAGGCACGGGTTTGGGCAAGCCGCTGAAAATCATTGCGCATCCGGTTCGTCCAAGTATTCCAACATGGGTCGCGTCGCTTGGACCAAAGAATGTCGAGATGACGGCCACGATTGCTGACGGCTGGCTCCCCATGTTCTTCTTGCCAGAGCGGGCGGGTGACATCTGGGGTGAGGCACTTCGCCAGGGTGCCGCACAACGTTCAGCGGATCTTGCACCTCTTCAGATTTCAGCAGGTGGCATGCTTGCGATCGGTGACGGCGACGACGTGAAGAACTTGCGTGAGCTGATCCGTCCGATGGTGGCGCTCTATGTAGGAGGCATGGGGGCGAAAGGCAAAAACTTTTATAACTCGGTCGTTCAGCGCTATGGGTTCGAGAAAGAAGCCGAGGAGATTCAAGACCTGTATTTGGCGGGGAACAAGGCAGAAGCGGCAGCGAAAGTCCCAACCGAATTGTTGGACTCGTTGAGTCTGTGCGGCCCAAAATCGTATGTTGCAGAACGCGTTGAAGCGTACAAAGCTGCAGGGGTCACCCATTTGCAGGTTTCACCGGTACCCACCGGTGGACAAAGCGCCCAAGATCTGATCGCTTTGGTCAAGGAGATGAGCCAGTGAGTACCACGTTTATTGAAACCCGTGATCCCCGTACCGGATCGATCATTGCTCGTGTGCCTGATCACACGGCCGAAGATGTCGCTGCGGCCGTACTGGTTGCTCGTGATAGTCAGCGTGCGTGGTCGGCGCTGTCGTTCGCGGATCGTGCCGCACACATTTGCAAGGTGCGCGATCTTATGCTTGATCGGGCCGAAGACATCGTGGACGTGATCTGTTCTGAAACTGGCAAGTTGCCAAATGAAGCGGTGCTCACCGAGTTGTTGGCGACCGTTGAGCTCATTGACTTTTACGCGAAAAAGGGCGCCAAAATGTTGGCGACCGAGAAAGTTCGTCCGGGCACGATGGTGCACAAGAAGGCATACCGGACGTTCAGCCCGCTTGGTGTCGTTGGGGTCATTAGTCCGTGGAATTATCCGTTCACGTTGACGATGACGCCGGTGATCTCTGCGCTGTTTGCGGGCAACACGGTGGTGTTTAAGCCCTCTGAGGTCACCCCGCTTGTCGGTCTTGAAATTGCGAAGTTGTTTGCTGACGTGGGTGAGTATTCGGGGATTGTGAGTGCGGTGACCGGTGGGGGAGCAACCGGTGATGCGCTCGTGCGCTCGGGGGTTGACAAGATTTGTTTCACCGGATCAGGCCGTACCGGCAAGCGGGTGATGGCTGCGGCCGCAGAGAATCTCACGCCGGTTGTGTTGGAGCTTGGTGGCAAAGATCCGATGATTGTGTGCAATGACGCGGATCTTGATCGTGCGGTGGGTGGCGCGTTGTGGGGGGCGTTTGCGAACAGTGGGCAAACGTGCATGGCCGTTGAGCGGGTGTATGTGGATGCGAGCCGCTTTGATGAGTTCGTGGATCGTGCGGTTGCTTCGACTCGACGGATCCGTCAAGGCACATCTGCCTCCGACGACATTGGTTCGATGACCTTTGATCGCCAGGTTGAGATTGTTGAGGCGCATGTGGCGGACGCGGTTGCCAAAGGTGCCAAGGTGCTGACCGGTGGGCGTCGAGTCGCTGGTCGTGATGGTTTGTGGTACGAGCCGACGATCTTGGTTGATGTGGATCACTCAATGGACATCATGACAGCGGAGACCTTCGGGCCGGTGTTGCCGATCATGTCGGTGGCCGATGATGAAGAGGCGATCAGGCTCGCGAACGACTCGGTATACGGTTTGAATTCGTCGGTGTGGACGACCGATCTCGAACGTGGCCAGCGCATTGCGGCTCGGATCGAAGCGGGCAATGTGTGTGTGAACGACACGATTGTCTCGTACGCGGTGCCAGGCTTGCCTTTTGGTGGGGTCAAAGAGTCGGGGATTGGTCGGGTACACGGTGCAGAAGGGCTGCGAGAGTTTTGCGAATCGAAGTCGGTGTTGGTTGACCGCTTTGGAATGAAGCGGGAGGCCTGGTGGTATCCGCTGCCTAAATCATTGGGCACGCAGATGACTCGGATCATGCGACTTCGCTATCGAAGCGGCGTGGCCAATAAGGCCAAAGCGCTGTTGCCTCATCGCAAACACAAGTCCTGACGTTCGTTGGCTGCGTCACGACCCTGTCCAAGGGTCTGTCGCATTAGCTTGATACGTCGATGGTGTCCACGATGTTCGCGGCAAGTATCTGACGATCACGCGTCGCAAGGTGGAATCCATGATGCATAGCCTGTGCGACCAGCATCCGATCGAAAGGATCGCGATGTGACCAATCCAATGCGCCGGCATGCCGAGCATCGGCATGCGAAATTTCCAACGGTTCGACCTGTAAATCCACCAGGTTCTCATCCCATTGCGCTACGAGAAGCTCACCGCCGGTGAGGCGTCCTGCACGGGTCTTGATCGAGATCTCCCACGCGCTTGCCGCAGAAACGAACAGCCGATCCGAAAAATCAAGGAGCCGCGCTGCGATGCGAGACGCCGAACTGTTGGCGTTGATACTCAAATCCAAAAGAATGCAGGTGTCTAAAAGCAGAGGCCCGTTTGCCATTGGGTCTATTGCCAAAATGCTTGGTCAGCGGAATCTAACGGTTCGTCAAAATCATCGCGAACTTGAATCTGACCTGCGAACCGGCCGAAACGACGGGGCGAATTGTCGGGTTGACGTAGAACCGCCACGACGTGACCATGGCGGGTAATTGAGACGTCTTCTCCTGCGGCCACGTCGTCAAGCAATGCGTGCAGTTTGGCCTTGGCCTGGGTGGTCGTCACGGTCTTCACGGGCGTCAATCTAGCACCTTTCGGCTCACAAA
>CAZJAZ010000038.1:0-3038 GCA_964544305.1 uncultured Iamiaceae bacterium
GCGCACGCCTGAAAAGCGTGAGGTCACCGGATCGACGCCGGTCCCGACCACCAAGTGTGAGAGATCAGATAATCCCAAGCGCGCCGGGCAAATCCGCGTGATCATCAAGTACATGATCACCTTCGACCATCGGACTATCTGGCATCACCGGATCATCGCTAATGCCCCGATAACGCACCGCGGTCATCCCCATCGCTTTCGCACCAACAATGTCGGTGCGTCGCAAATCGCCCACGTGCGCCGCATGCTCGGGGGCAACACCGCCAAGCCCATCAAGCGCATAGCGGAAAATTTTGGCGTCCGGCTTGTACACCCCGACCTCGTCTGAAAACGCCCAATGGTCGAAATAGTCAAGCACCCCTTGCACCTGCAGGTGCCGACGCAGGATCGGTGACGGCGTGAGCCCCACATCACAAATGATGCCGATCTTTACACCGGCGTTCCGCAACGCTTCGAGCGTGACACCAACATTGGGATTGAGTGGCGGATACGCATCAACCGGCGGATCAATGACCACCTCAAGCATCGCCCCAGACAACTCGGATGTTGATGCAATCCCCAGCACATCGAGCACCACCTCAATCACTTCGGCGGCACCAAAGGGCACGTTGTCGGTCCAGCGAATCACATAGGCATGCCAACCCGCTTCGACCGCCGCGCGAAGACGGGCATCGTCAACGTCGTATCCCGCGTTCAGGAGTAGCTGCGACCAAGCATGGGTGCGGTCATCACGTTTATCAGCGACCTCATGAACCAGCGTGTTCCAAAAGTCGAACGTGACGGCCTCAATCGCCATGATCAGCGGCACACTCCATCGGCTCGTGCGGCCTCGCCAACTGCTTGGGCGACTCGCACCGCGACCGCCGTATCAAATACCGATGGAATGATGCACTCGGCGCACAACTCATCGTCGGAAACCGACTGGGCGATGGCTTTTGCCGCGGCCAACTTCATGTTCTCCGTCACCCGTGTTGCGCCCGCATCAAGCGCCCCACGGAAAATGCCTGGGAACGCGAGCACATTGTTGATCTGATTCGCGAAATCCGACCGACCGGTCGCAATCACCGCCGCCGAACCCTTCGCGGCCTCAGGGCGAATTTCCGGCTCAGGGTTTGCGAGCGCAAACACAATCGGATCTACACCCATCGTGCGCAGGTCATCCGCGGTCACCAGCCCTGGCCCCGACACACCAACGAGCACATCCGCACCTTTGAGCATTTCACCAAGTGAACCCGTGAGCTGCTCGGGGTTCGTGTTCTCTGCCAGACGAATCTTTGCCTCATTGAGATCGGTGCGGCCTTTGTGAATCGCACCTTTGCGGTCAGTGCCAATCACCACCGGCACACCAGCGTCACGCAAGATCTTTGAGATCGCCACGCCCGCCGCACCCGCACCGGCGATCACAATCCGCAAATCTTCCATCTTCTTGTCAACGATCCGCAACGCATTCTCAAGCGCAGCCAACACCACCACCGCGGTGCCGTGCTGATCATCATGAAACACCGGAATATCAAGAGCCGCTTGCAAACGCTCTTCAACCTCGAAACATTCTGGCGCCGCAATGTCTTCCAAGTTGATGCCACCAAACACCGGGGCTATCCGTCGTACCGTTTCAACGATCTCGTCAACCCGTTCATCTTGCGGGGTGCCTTCGGGGATGTCGATACAAATCGGAAAACCGTCAACGCCCGCAAAATTCTTGAACAACAGCGCTTTGCCTTCCATCACCGGCAAAGCGGCACCCGGGCCAATATCACCAAGACCAAGCACCGCGGTGCCGTCGGTGACAATCGCAACGGTGTTCTTCTTGATCGTCAACTCGTGCAGTAATGGCGGTTCGGCCTCGATTGCTTTACACACCCGAGCCACACCAGGGGTGTACGCCATCGACAGATCGTCACGGTCACGGATCGGCATGCGGGCAAGCACTTCGATCTTGCCGCCATCATGCATTTCAAACGTCCGGTCGCCTGCTTCAAGCACATCGACCCCATCGAGGCCCTCAATTGCCTGGCGGAGCGCAAGCATGTGCGGCGCATCAACACAGTCAACAATCAGCGTCTCGTCGAGATGATCACCCTTGGCTTCAAACCCGTCGAGCGCGCCAATGTTGCCGCCTACCTCCCCAATTGCTGCAGCAAGGCGCCCCAGTGCACCCGGACGATTGTCCAAGCGCACCAAAAGGCGCACCGAGTACGCGGCAGAAGGTGTGTTCGTCATGGTACGACGCTACCAATAGCGTGTTCGCGCGCCCCAACCCCTATTCGGGTTTCGCAGGTTGCGCAACAGGGTCTTTGGTCACGTTTTGGCTGCTGGTGGCGCCGCGCCAAGCCTTACGCACCACCCTCATAGGGGAAACCAAGCTCGGGGGCGGTCACCAAAGGGCAAACGTCGTAGCCGTGTTCAGCGGCCATCGCGGTAACGGTGCCGCCACGATCAACCATGGGCACCAAGAGCACCACGTGCGCGCCCGCCTGCGTGATCACCTCGGCCGCTTCAAGCATGGACACGCCCCGGGTCACCACATCTTCGGTCACGACAACCTTGTCGCCGGGGCGCAACACACCCGCAATCCGTCCTCCGGCACCGTGGTCTTTGACCTCTTTGCGGACACTGAAGCTCACCAACATTCGCCCCCGAGTTGCTGCAATTCCCGCCGTTGCAAACGCAACCGCGTCCGCACCCATGGTGAGACCGCCGAGCGCAGTGGTGTCATCAGGGATCGTGGCGAGCAACGCATCGGCCACCGCCAGCATGCCATCGGGGCTGCACGGCGTGGCTTTCGCGTCAATGAACCAGTTTGATTTTTTGCCAGATTTCAATGTGAAGTCGCCGGTACGAACCGCATGGGCCAACAGATGGTCACGCAGATTCGGGAATCGAGCTGATGGGAGTGAAGGAAGAACTGATGCGTTCATAGAAGCATTCTTCCCGAAATTTGACGCGTTATGGCCCCTATGGGGCCATAACGCGTCAAATTTCGCAGGAGGAGAAGGAGACGTAGATTTCGCCTCGCGATTTCGCCTCGCGATTTCGCC
>CAZJAZ010000038.1:3138-26993 GCA_964544305.1 uncultured Iamiaceae bacterium
GATTTCGCCTCGCGATTTCGCCTCGCGATTTCGCCCTGCGGGTCAGTCTTGTGGGGTGGTGAGTTCGACTTTTTCGCGTCGTGCGATTTCAAGGGCGACTTTGAGTCCTTTTCGTGTCTGCAATTCGACGACGCGTTGCGCGATCATCCGCACATGTAAGACCGGTTCAACCCACCCCGGGGCCACAATCCGGCGGCTGCGACGGGTGATGCCACGTTCGAGCGCATCAATGCCCACTTCAACCGGACTGACCTTCGTGATGGATGAACCCGACAGCGAGCCAGCGGCCTCGGTGCCAAACC
Source organism: uncultured Iamiaceae bacterium (assembly GCA_964544305.1). GTDB lineage: Bacteria > Actinomycetota > Acidimicrobiia > Acidimicrobiales > Iamiaceae > JAFDWI01. The sequence goes on from CAZJAZ010000038.1 coordinate 3,441, forward strand.
CACGGGACGTCATGTCGGTGTCGAGTTCGGCGTAGTACGCCACCCCGACTTTGCATCCATAGGGTGCAAGCTCAAGGCGCAACGTGTTGCCGAGTGCTTCGACGCCCGCTTTCGTTGCGTTATACGCTCCCATCAGTGGCGGGTGCACTGCGGCGGCGGCCGATGCGGTGACCAACAGATACGAGCCAGGGTGCATGAGGTGTTCACCTGCGCTGCGTGCGAGGTAATAGGTACCAAGTAGGTTGACCGCGACCGTCCGTTCGAACAGGGTCGGATCCCCGCCAACGAGTGGGATCTGCGACGCAATCCCCGCATTCGCAACAGCAACATCGAGGCCGCCAAGTGCATCGACAGCCCCGATCACCGCGGCTTCAACTTGGCCACGGTCGGTTACATCACATGCAAACGTTGGGGCATCGCCACATGCTCGGGCGACTTTGGCCAACTCGTCGGGTTCGATTCCCGCGAGGGCAACCTTGGCGCCCCGGTCGGTGAGTCGCTTGGCGAGCAATGCACCAATCCCTCGTGCGGCACCCGTAATGAGGACTCGTTTGCCTGCGAGCGTGGCTTTCGATTGCGACATGGACACGTCCTTTTTGCGCGTTCAAGCGCCAGAGTTTGATCGATTCAGAAGTTTTTCGCCTTGGCGCACCCACCCGGGCACCGCTTTCGTGGGCGGGCCGTCGGGTTCAATTCCAAGGGTGTTGATTGTCTTGGCAAGCATTTCGTAATGACCAATCAACAGGCACAGCTCAATGAGTTGCGCCTCCCGATACCTGGCGGCCAGCACATCCCACGTGGGGCGCGAAATAATACCCGCATCGCCAAACTCGTCGACGGCTCGCAAGAGCGCCGCTTCGTGGGCTGACCAAGCGGTCTCGTTGATTTGCGACAGGTCGCGTGCTCGGTCAAGTTCGTCCGCGGTGATGCCCGCGTCGCGGGCGAGGCGATCATGGTGTTCGGCTTCATAGGTGCAGCCCATGCGGGCGGCGACACGGATGATGACCAGTTCGGTTTCTCGGCGTGCCAACGTGCCACCAGGCATGAGCGCCCCAGCGAAACGTAACCACGGGCGAAAGAGTTTTCGGTGCTTCGCCAAGGTCGTGAACAGATTTGGTGGAGTTGAGCCGGTCGCGAGACCAAGCACATTGGTGATGCGATCCGCGAGAAAGCCGATCTCGCGCCGATCTCCCGGTGTGATCCGAGGCCCGCTTTCGCTTCTGGGTGCAGCATCATCCACGAGTAACAAACATAGCCGTTTCTTACTTCGGTGGCGAATCCAATTTCAGTCGTCGCGCTGACCAACCAGTCGCACTTCACCTCGGCCCCGCTCAACCACACCAATGCGTGTTGCGGTGACTCCGGCAGTACGCAACACGTCAAGGGCCCGGTACGCCTCATCAGCAGGAACAACCGCGACCATTCCGATACCGAGGTTGAAAACCTTGGCCATCTCGTCGTCGTCAATCGCACCGAGGCGAGCGATCTCGCCAAAGATGCGCGGAGACTCCCACGTCGACATGTCAACCACGGCATCCAGGTTCTGGGGCAACGCACGGTTCAAATTGCCGGGCAATCCGCCACCCGTAATATGCGCAACCGCCGAAACATCAACCGCACGCTGCAGCGCCGCAATCGCCGGTGCATAAATCACCGACGGCACCAACAACTCATCAGCCAGCGAATGCGTCGCCCCCGCAAACGCTGGCCCATCAAGGGGAAGCTTCGCCTTTTCAAGCAGCACGTGTCGCGCCAATGAATACCCATTCGAACGCAAACCCGGCGACGCCAACCCAATCAGCACATCACCGTTCGACACTTTGTCAGCGCCCAAAATCTGATCCCGCTCAACCACCCCGACCGCAAACCCCACCAAATCGAAATCGCCTGGTTCCATCGCACCAGGATGCTCGGCCATTTCCCCACCGATCAGCGCGCACCCCGCCTGTCTGCACCCCTCTGCCACACCTTCAACGAGTTGCTCAATGTGACTCGGATCAAGGTGACCGACCGCAATGTAATCGAGAAAGAACAGGGGCTCGGCCCCCTGACACACCAGATCGTCAACACACATCGCAACGAGATCGATGCCAATCGTGTCGAACTTGTCGGCCGCTTTGGCCACCAACGCTTTCGTGCCCACCCCGTCGGTCGACGACACCAAGACCGGGCGACGGTACCGATGCTGCGCAAACTCGAACAGGCCGCCAAACCCACCAATGTCGCCGATCACTTCAGGGCGAAAGGTTGTGCGAACCTTCTCGGCAATGCGCGCAACCGCGGCTTCACCGGCCGCAATGTCAACGCCCGCCGAGGCGTACGTTTCCCCACTCACCAACGGTGTCCTTTCACGAATTGCTCCCCCTCGACCGGACTGCCTCGTCGGTTGGCAAGCCATCAACGACCAACGACGACAAACCTTCAAGCAGGTTCGGGGTCGGATCGCCCGAACCTCCCTCAAGGACCGCCTTATTGCCTTCGGCTGGAACCTCAACGGGATACTCGCCGCTGAAACACGCATGGCAAAAACCCGCGCCGGTCGCACCGGTCGACTCAATCAGTCGGTCAACCGAAATGTAGGCGAGCGTGTCAACATCAAGATAGGCCCGGATCTCTTCCACCGAAAGGTTCGCAGCTAACAACTCAGAACGCGTACCCGTGTCGATGCCATAGAAGCACGGCCATTTCACAGGTGGTGATGAGATCCGCAAATGGATTTCTTTCGCACCGGCTTCACGCAACATCGACACAAGCTGGCGTTGAGTGGTGCCACGCACAATCGAATCATCAACCACCACAATGCGTTTACCCGCAATGTTCTCACGGAGCGGATTGAGTTTCATGCGCACCCCAAGGGCACGCATCTGCTGGCTTGGCGCAATAAACGTCCGGCCGATGTACCGGTTTTTCACCAAACCTTGCCCATAGGGAATCCCACTTGCCCGAGCGAACCCTTCGGCTGCCGGCAACCCAGACTCGGGCACGCCCATAACCATGTCGGCTTCAACCGGGGCTTGCTCGGCAAGCAACTCACCCATCCGTACCCGGGCGTGGTGCACGCTTCGCCCGTAAAGCTGCGAATCCGGTCGAGCAAAATACACAAACTCGAACACGCACAATTTCGGGTCGAGCCGTTCCGCTGGGAATGCCGCAACCGAAGTGACCCCATCCGCGTCAATGATGACGAGTTCACCAGGATCGATCTCTCGCACAAAATGCGCGCCCACCACATCAAGCGCGGGTGATTCTGATGCGAGGACCCACCCGCCCGAATCAAGGCGCCCCAAACATAACGGCCGGAAACCGTTCGGGTCACGCACACCATAAATGCGATGCTCGTCCATCAACACGAAGCTGAAAGCGCCTTCTAAACGTGGCAGCACTCGCAACAATGCACTGCCAAGCAAATCAATGTCTTCGTCGTTTGCCGTGATGTCGTTGAGGCCCGCCTGCGACTGTTCAATATCGATCGAAAGAAGTTCGGCAACAAGATCGGTATCGGACGCGACGGTGCCGGGCAACATGCCCGCTTCGGTTGCCAGTTGCGCCGTGTTCGTGAGGTTGCCATTGTGGCCGAGCGCAAAACCCGTGGTCGTCAGGCCACGGTAGACCGGCTGTGCATTGCGCCAAGTGGATGAGCCGGTGGTTGAGTAGCGAGTGTGGCCGATCGCCAAATCACCGGTGAGCGGGGCAAGCGTACGATCGTCAAACACGGTTGCAACGAGCCCCATGTCTTTCACCACGGTGATTGCCTCGCCGTCAGACACCGCCATCCCCGCGGACTCTTGGCCACGATGCTGCAGCGCATACAACCCCAAGTAGGTCAGATGCGCGACCGGCTGTCCGGGAGCACGTACCCCAAAAACGCCACATGCTTCTTTGGGTGAATCGTCGTCAAGATGATCGGCTGGGTCAGGTGCGCTCCGACTCACGTCTCTATGATCGCACGTCACTGGCTCAATTCCACCACTTGTCGAATGTTTGCCCAATCAGCTTGCGGGTGCCGTCGTGGAAGGCGCGGGGATTGCTTCGGGTTGGTTCAATCGGTACACGACCCGGCCCGAGGTAAACACAAGGCCGCCGTATCGGGTGACCGCCGCACCCGTCGCCACAACCGGAAACGAGGTTCCGATTCCCGTTTGGCGTGTATTGCCGGGCAGCGTCGAACCATTTCCGGCAATCACGGTCGTGGTGCCATCGGCTGTAATGCGATACAAATACCGGTCGTCTGCCGCGTATACGGTTCCATTTGGGGATGCTGCGAGAAGCGTGTAGACGTTGCCATCGGTGAGCGACGTGTTCACTCCGGTCGCCACATCAAGGGTGTCATAGAACCAAAAGCCATGCGAACCATTGAACATCCATTGTGCGACGGCAAACGTAGTCGCGGTTGCTGGAATCGCTTGCTCCAAGGTCGACATGCCATTGTCGGCAGTTCGAACCAGGGTCTGTGTGCCGTCTGACCCGATCCGGCTCACATACAGTGTTGCGTCCGGACCTGACCCTGGGTACAACGTTGATTGCAACACCGTCAACGCGCCCGCTGTATCAACGGAAAAGCCCGCGATGTTGGCCGCACCGCTTGCGATCGGGCTCACATACGGCACCGCATGGATGCTTCCATCCGTCGCAATTCGACGAATGGTGTCGGTTCCGTAACTGAAGTAAATCTGACCGTCAGATCCAACTTGAAGAAAGCCAAGTTGGATCGTCGCAGACAGGGCCGGGCCACCGTCACCCGTATTGCCACATGTGCCAGTGGTTCCGGCAACCAGCGTGACCTGACCATCGGCAATACGAGAGATGGTGCACTCGGTGGTGTCGTACACGTATACCGAATCATCAAGCGGTGACACCGCAACCTGGCCGGGAGCCGTCATGGTCACTTGCGCTTCGGGAGTAGGCGTCGTCGCAGGCGGGGTTCCGGTTCCCCCACCGGTTCCCGCAATCGGATTCACCCAGCCCGGATCACATGCCGCCAGGATCAGGGCGCTCACCAGACACGTAACGACCGCCAACCTTTTGCGGCTTCCGTGAAAAGCTGTCGTTTTCGCTATGCCGTGCATCCCGCTCATGGTTGGACTCCCTTTGTTCCACGCCAGTATATATTCGCACCACGTGGCGTGCGGCCGATCTCTAGCCTTGTGTGGTGCCCGCCCCAAACGCGTCAGGTAAACGGTTGTGGTACATGCTTGCCACGTCATCAACGCCAAGATCAAGCACCGGATCGTTGTCACCTGAACGAACCATGAAACGAGCACCGCCAACCTCGCCAAGAAATCGTGCGGGCACTCCGGAATCAAGATGGCGTTGATGAACCTCGGCCACCCGGTCGGCTTCCACACACACGACCACCCGTGAGGGCGACTCACCAAAGAGCCACGCCAACTCGTCGGCACCCTCAGGGACGCTCACCGTTGCACCAATCGCATTGCGTGCAACCGCTTCGCCCAACACGCCAACGAGACCTCCGTCGGCCACATCGCCAACGCCTGCAACGAGGCCATCGTTGACCAGCCCACGCACAAGTTCGCCAAGGCGTTTATGGGCAGCAAAATCGACCGGCACAAACTCGCCACCGCGCAGGCTGTGATGAAACGCCAACCGAGAGCCGGCCAAACCATTCGCATTGCTCGTGGCCTCGCAGTCACCAACCCGGTCGGCACCAAGCAACACAAGTTTCGCCCCATCACGCAGCGCCAAACCCGGTGGGCGCCGCTCAAGACGATCGACCATTCCCAGCAAACCAACAACCGGACTCGGGTCGATATCGGCGTCGCCCGATGCGTTGTAGAAACTGACGTTGCCACCGATCACCGGAATACCAAGCGCCCGGCATGCATCGCCCATACCATCAACCGCTTCGGCAAACTGCCACATCACCTCGGGATTTTCCGGACTCCCAAAGTTCAAACAATTCACCAGCGCAAGGGGCCGCGCCCCCACACACGCCAAGTTCAACATGGCCTCTGCCACGACCGCGGCCGTTCCCGCCTTCGGGTCAACCGCGCACCACCGATGATTGCCATCAGTGGTCAAAGCGATGCCCCGGCCAGTTTCCGCGCCGGTGTCGGGGTGTCGCAACCGAAGGAGCGCTGCGTCCGATTCGGGGCCAGCCACCGTGTTCAAGAACAACTGGTGATCGTATTGTGACGACACCCACGTGGTCGAACACAGCCCTTCCAAGAGCTGACTCGCCATGCCGTCATGCGCAACGATGTCTCGTAGAGCTTGCGTTGGATCACAAGCCTTACGCGTGGCCAAGTCCGTTGGCTCCGCTCTGGGACGGTCATAGAGCGGCGCATCTTCTTCCAACGATTTCGCGGGCATGTCCGCGAGGACCTCGGCGTCACCGTGCGGAGAAGACAGCACACGAAGACGACCCGAACCCGTGACCGTTCCGATCACGCTCGCACGCACTTCCCACTTCGCGGCGATCGCCAACACGTCATCAATTTGTTCGGGGGCGACAATGGCAAGCATCCGCTCTTGCGACTCGCTCGTCATGATCTCAACGGGCGACATGCCCGCTTCACGCAATGGAATCTGATCGACGTACACATCCATGCCAGACCCGCCCTTTGCAGCGGTCTCCGACGTGGCACAGGTAATCCCCGCCCCACCTAAGTCTTGGACCCCCACCACGAGATCTTTCACATACAACTCGAGACACGCTTCAATCAGACGCTTCTCTTCGAACGGGTCACCCACCTGCACGCTCGGACGCTTCTCTTCGTCGGCGCCGTCATCGTCAAAGCTCGCCGATGCAAGCACCGACACTCCACCGATCCCATCACGTCCGGTCGTCGACCCAAGCAACACCGCGAGGTTGCCAACGCCAGTGGCGCGGCCAAGCACAAGATTCTCGGCTTTCAATAATCCAAGTGCGAGCACGTTGACAAGCGGATTGCCGCGGTACGTCGGGTCGAACACGGTTTCCCCACCGACGGTTGGCACCCCAACCGAGTTGCCGTACCCCGAAATGCCCGACACCACGCCTTCCGCAACCCATCGGCTACGGGCATCGTCAAGAGGTCCGAGGCGCAGCGGATCCATCAGCGCGATTGGGCGTGCTCCCATCGAGAAGATGTCACGCAAGATCCCACCCGCTCCGGTCGCCGCACCCTGATACGGCTCAATGTAGGAGGGATGGTTATGGCTCTCGATACGAAGTGCGAGCGCCAAACCGTCTCCCGCATCAACCACGCCAGCGCCCTCACCAGGCCCGACGAGCACATGAGGTGCTTCAGTGGGCAGGCGGCGCAAATGGATGCGCGACGACTTGTACGAGCAATGTTCGGACCACATCACCGAATACATGGCGAGTTCGAGCCCGTTGGGGTGGCGACCCAAGATCGACGCAATCGTGTTGGCTTCATCGTCGGTTAGGCCAAGCGCACGATGAACGTCTGGAGCCAGGGGTTGCTCTTGCGGTGACGGGGATTCGACGTTCGACACGATGCCATCGTAGAAGCCGCCTCGCTTGCGCGGCCCATTAGCCCGTGTAGCGCGGGGTCACATTGCGTGGCGATGCGGGGGGTGCTTGCTCAATGCAGCGCGATTTGTCCACTGGAGGCGGACAAATGTCCCAAAGTTCGGATTGGAAGGGGATTGAGTTGGCCGAGGGGGTCGATGTCGGCGGAGAAGTCGACGTTGAAGATGGCGTAGAAACTGACGTTGAAGTTGAAACCGTTGATGTCGGCGGAGAAGATGGCACGGTGGTTGACCCGGTGGTCGGCGCGTTTGGTGCGCCTTTGATCATGGCAAGTTGCATGGTCACTGCCGTGTCGGTTGTGGGCAGCTCCAACGCCGGATTCAGTACTTGATCGAGGCTTCCATTGTCGCCACAGCCGCTCGCCGCCGGAAAGGCGAACCCACCGTCGCCAACAGTGGTGGCCGGTTCGACAGACTGCAGATCAAAGGGTTGGTTCGATCGCAACGTGATCGAAGTAGGACCAAGTACACAGTTCGGACCCAAGAACCCGGCGTAGAGCGGATCAGGGCTTGTGAGTTGCGTATTGATCGTCACGTCAAAACGAAAGTTCCCGGTTGACGGATCAAGCGAACCGATGCCGTCACCGATCTGCGTCAGCGTGAACGTGGTCGGAATCGGATCGGGAAGAATCGACGTCGCAACCGGTGCCGTGAATGATGGAACGAACAGGCGCATCGCCAGCGCACCATTGGTTTGGTCCCACGTGCCCACCAAGTACGACTGCCCTGCGCTTGGCGGGTTGCCATCTGGAAGAGCCACCGTTCCCGCCGCTCCAACGTGAAACGTTCCTTGTTGCACAGCAAACACCACGTCGTAGGTCGACAGGTCAGGGTGATTGACATCGACGGGCAGCGTCGTAGAAGTGGTCGTCGTCGTATTGGCTTGGTCCAACACGCTTGTCGGCACGTCGCTGGCCGGTGCGTATCCGATCACCGTCGTCGTACCGGTGGCACACGTACTTTCCCGGGTGACTCGCACTCCCGCGTTTTGGCACGTCACGATCGAGGTGCGCCCCGTGCCGGGGGTGTCTGGGATCCAACCAACCGGACCCATCGGGGTTGCACCATCACAATCCGCGGCACGCGAGAGCCAGGTCGCTTTTGGATAGCTCGGTGGGTTCGCATCATCGTCGCCGTCTCCACACTCAAAGACTTCGCTCGTGCCCGATGCCGCTTCATAGCCGAGCGTCCACTGGCGGGTTTGCATCGTGTAACCGCGCGGAAGGGGCCGAGATGACGTCCAGTGTGCACCGCTTGACGCATCAACTCCGGTACGAATCACTGTCGTATTCGCATTCTCGAAACCGCACGTTGGGTTGGTGACATCGTTCGCGTGCAACCAGGTATTCCACGCGGGCTTGGGTTTGCTGTCGACATCGAGCAAGCCCAGATACAAACCAAACTCGCCCAGGTTGTCACGCAAGGAGTGATAGATGAACGACTTCACACCCGGCGTGCCAAGGACGCCGCGGAACGCCTGACACAGGGACGCTGCCTGTTGATCACCATAAATTCGAGGGTTGTTGAGTCCTTGCTCAGTGAACGCAACATCCCAAGCCGAAGGGGTGGTCGGATAGGTGGCGTGCAACCAACCAACCACCACGCCCGGATTCCCCATCGTCGCATACGGCAAATCGCGTGCGTCAATCGCCGGAGTCACCGAACGAGGATACGGGTGCAGCGCCACCGACCACTCGCGTGCACCAAGCTCAGGAACGAGCAACGGCAAGAACGTCTTGATCGAATACATCGGATGTGTGTCATCCGGCCGATCAAGTTCTTTCTCAAAATGTTGCGTGAGCGAAATCATCACCTTGGCATGGGCTTGATACGACCGAATCGCGTCGTATGCGTCGTTGTAAATCTGGGCATAGTCGTGGACCCACGTCGCTAAGTCGCACGGCACGCCTGCTCCACACCCCACGTTGAACCATTGGTTCAGATTCACTTCGTTTTGGATCACGAAATCGGTGATGCGGCCATTGCCTGATGCGCCGTCATAGTGGTGCGCGAGATAGCCAGCAAAGCGAGCGAAGTCCTCGGAATGATCCGGGACACAAAACACGTCACTCCATGAGTTGTATGGCACGCACGGGCGCGACCCACGGGCCCAGGCCGGTGTGGCAAACACGATCGCCATCATGGGAAGCCCTGCGGCGGTTGTGGCTTTGATCCGCGCATCAACATCGGCCGGCGGCTTGAAGCAATGCCCGTCATAGGTGTCATAGCCAGTGGGGCATGGCAACGTGAAGCGTTGCGGTTCAAAAGCAGCCCACGACGTGTCGATCCGGCCGATACCCATTGAAGCAAGTGCCGCGGCTTGATCGGGTGCGTTCACAAATCGAGTGACGCCTTTGATGTCCCAGAAACCTCGTGTGGGATAGAAGTTGGGATCGTTGAGTTGTGCGCTCGTCGAGCGACCTGGCAGCTGGCCGGTCACCGTGCCACCCGCTGCCCGATCGGGATGTGCCCCCGCAAGCGTGGTCGCCGCCAACAGCGTTAGCGTCACCATCAAGAAAGCCCACGTCAATTGCCGTTGAAAGCGTCGAACACGTTGTTGAATCATGTGCAACCCCTGTTTCCCCGCTGCTCATCATGCCCCATCGCACACGGTAAGCAGCTGGTTTGCCCGCCTCTGAGCCGGAAAGTGTTCAAAGAGCGGTTCTTAGAAAAGGCTGGCAAGCAAATTGATGGTGAGGCCGAGGATCACCGTGCCAAACACATACGACAACAGCGAATGCACAAGCACGCTGCGACGAAGACGCGGGTCGGTGACCGACGTATCGGCAATCTGAAACGTCATCCCCACCGTGAACGCCACATAGGCAAAATCACGAAAATCAGGATCGACGTCCATGTTGAAGTCAATACCGCCCGGATCATCGCCGTAATACAAATCGGCATAGCGCAACGTGAAAAGTGTTTGGATGAGCACCCACGAACACATCACGGTCACCACCGACATGGCGTTGAGCACCTGCGCGATCGTGCCCGTCTCATGTTTGCCGAGCACGAGCGCGGTGATCACTCCCGCGAGGCTTGCGACGGCAGCAATCGCCAGTAGAACTCGACTGGCTTGGCGACTGGAATCTTCACGTTGCGCGTGGGTCCGGGTCCGGGCACCATCAAGACGTCCAATCCGCAGCCACGTCCAGCCAATAAACACGAGTGCCATGGCATCCCAGCCAGCGATTACCGCCAACTGCCACGGGCTCACCAGCGCGGCGCATGTACCAACGATCACACCAACCACAAGAGCGACCAAAACCCGTGACCGCTCCGACCAGTGATGCACGTCAATGAGTTGATCAATGTCGCTCATGCAATCTCACTATCCGGTGTCGCTTCCGCCGCCTTCCAACCGAGGTACTCGCCTTCCCAGCTTGACGCAAAGCCACCCAGCGCATCGCGTGATTTCGCCACTTCGACTTGGGTCAGTGTTTCGAGTTCGGTGACCGTAAAGTGCACCCGTTCGCCCGCTGTGTCGTCACGTACGAACATCGCCTCAAGCCCAACATCTCGAAGGGCAGCCGCCGCCTGATCGGCTTGCGCCACATCATCAAAAGCAAAGAAATGCTCGACGTTGACGTTTGGCACGTCGTGGTCAAATCGTTTCGCAATGTCTTCAACTTTTCTGCGATCGCCATCCGCGATCACCGCATCGGCAAAGAAGGCCCGGTAGGCACTCCACGACGGATCATCGACGGCCACAATGTCATCCTCGCGAACGCCGAGTTGGCTCACGAGGGCAGCGACACGGCCAATGGCATCGGGTGTGAGATGGAAAATCAGATCCCGAAACCCCGGGACCGTGAGCGCAGCAACCAAGTAGGCGTCGTCGCCAAGAACGTTGACCGCCTGTTCTTCAATCGCAAGGAGTTCATGCGACACGTTCGAATCAGGAAAACCAGACTCCCCTGACGACTCGTAGCGCAAGCGAAGCTGCACACGAATTGAATGTCCACTCGCAGGCCCAGCGGCGACGTAACCGCTGTGAACCCGCACCCCACTGAGCGCGTCGTCACGGGCCACGACCCCAACCAGCCACGAATCGACCACAGATTCAGACATTGCCAATAGCCTGACAGGTCATGCATGCGTTTCGACGAACCATCTTGGTCAGCTTGGTCACCGGTCTTGCCATCACATTTTCGGCATGCACCGCCTCGGTAGGCTCAAAAGCGACCACTCCTTCGACGAGCTTGTCGGCTGCACCGCAGGCCACCACACCGCTTGTCGCCTCATCGGCCATCGACTGGAAATCCTGCGACGATGCCCCCCAACCATTCGAGTGCGCCACCCTTCGCGTACCCGTCGACCATGCCAAACCCAATGGCGGCATGTTGGATTTGGCATTGGTGAAACTGCCCGCAACCAATCAAGACACCAAGATCGGACCACTACTCGTCAACCCGGGCGGACCTGGCGGATCAGGCATCCAGTTTGTTGAACAAAATTTCTGGTCACGGGCGCTCACCGACAAGTTCGACATCATCGGGTTTGATCCCCGCGGGGTCGGCCAATCATCGCCCCTGCACTGCGGCGATCTGATCGGCCAGATGTACTCGGTTGATCCTGCACCACGCACGCCGAGTGCGATCGCCTCGCTCACGACCATCTCGAAAAAATACGTGCAGGGCTGCAAGACCAATGGCGGTGATCTGCTCGCACATATGGGCACCCGCGACGTTGCCCGCGACATGGACTCAATCCGTGTCGCACTTGGCGCTGACAAGATCAACTACCTGGGCTACTCGTATGGCACGAGCATCGGCCAGGTCTACGCCGACTTGTTTCCGACCAAGATTCGAGCCATGGTGCTTGATGGCGTCGTACAACTCGGTCAACCTGGCATCGAAGCCGCACGAGATCAAGGCATTGCGTTCGACAAAGTGCTCAACGAATTCTTCGCGAACTGTGCGACGGAGCCTTCGTGTCCGCTGGGTTCAGATGCGCGCAACGCATTTGTGCACGTGCGCAATTCGGTGCGCACAAAACCGATCCCAACATCGCTTGACGACCGCAAACTCACAATCGGGCAGTTTTATCTCGGCGTGGGTCAAGCGTTGTATGTGAAAGCGCTGTGGCCAACGCTCGCCAATGGGCTTGCCGATGCAGCCAGGGGTGACGGCACCGGATTGCAGAATCTTGCCGATGAATATTTGGGTCGGACAAGTGACGGCACATATCCGAACCAGACCGACGTGTATTTTGCGGTGAGTTGTTCGGATTGGGACTGGCCGTCAGACCCGAAATCCTTTCTTGCAGCGGGCAGAGCGGTCGCAAAGACGTCGCCGTTTCTGGCCGAAGGGATCGTGACCGACTACATCAGGTGCGCCTATTGGCCCACGCCTCCTCAACCCCTGACTCCCCCGAAAGCCAAAGGCTCGCCGCTCATCACAATCGTGTCGACCACCAATGATCCCGCGACCCCGTATGTGAATGGTGTGAAGCTCGCCAAACTCCTACCCAACGCGGCGCTCATCACCAAAGACGGCGCCGAGCACACCGCCTATGGGCGCGGCAACTCGTGTGTCGACGACGCGGTCAATGCGTATCTTGTGTCGCTCCGGCCTCCCAAAGCCGGACTGACGTGCCACTAACCGGCCGCGGACCGCAAATGAGTTAGCCGGCCAAGCCGGCACCCACGAGTGGTTCCAACAGCAACTCTGGCTTGTCGCCAATGAGCCGTTGCAACCAAAACTCAGACTCAAACAATGCAAGCAAGGTGCCATCGGCCCGGGCCATGACCGCAACGCCCTGCATCCCTTTGAGCGCGGCCGCGCTTCGCGCATCGGTTCGGCGAGCCACCTTGAATCGCGTTGGGCTCAACTCGACCGGTGCCCCAAACTCATTCTCGAGGCGGTGCACCGCAACATCGAACTGCATCGGCCCAACCGCGGCGAGCATCGGTGCTTGATCACCCAGATCAGCATCCCGCAACACTTGCACAACTCCCTCGGAGTCGAGTTGTTCAATTCCGCGACGGAACTGTTTGAACCGGCCTGTGTCACGCACTCGTGCAACCGAGAAATGCTCTGGCGCAAAACTTGGGATCTGTGGAAATACAACCGGTTTGTCGAGCCACAGCGCGTCACCAACACGGACATCACCGGCGTTCACTAGCCCCACGACATCACCCGGCCAAGCTTCTTCAACCGTCTCTCGGTCTCGACCGAACACCGTGTGCGCGTACTTCGTTGAAAACGTGCGGCCGCTCGGCCCATGGGTGACGACCATGCCTCGTTCAAACCGACCAGAACAGACTCGCAAGTACGCAATGCGGTCCCGATGCGATGGATCCAGATTCGCTTGCACTTTGAACACGAACCCACTAAAAGGGTCGTCCATTGGCCGAGGATCACCATTCACGTCAGCTCGCGGTGACGGGCCCGGTGCAAATTCGATGACCGAATCCAACAACACCCGCACACCAAAGTTCGTCAACGCCGAACCAAAGAACGTGGGCGTGAGTTCCCCCGCCTCAAAAAGTTCCGCATCGAAATCTGCGCCAACCGCATCAAGCAGTTCAAGACCTTCCGCAGATTCATCCCAGGCGGCCCCTTCTTCACTTTGGGCTCGCGAGGCTTCCACAACTTCTTCAGGTGCCATCGTTGCCCCTCGGGCAACCCGAGTAAATCGCACAAACTCATTCGTGCGCCGGTCAACAACGCCACGAAAGTCGCCGGCAATGCCGACCGGCCACGTGACCGGCACAGCAGGCAAACCCAGAGTCTGTTCAATTTCATCAAGCAGTTCGAGCGCAGTCTTACCCGGCCGATCCCACTTATTGATGAACGTGATGAGCGGCAATCCACGTGCCCGGCACACCTCAAAGAGCTTCAATGTTTGCGGTTCAATACCCCGAGCCGCGTCGAGCACCATGACGGCCGCGTCTGCCGCGGCCAACACACGGAAGGTGTCCTCGGAAAAGTCGCGGTGACCAGGCGTATCAAGGAGGTTCACCACATGATCCCGGTACGGAAACTGCAGCACGGTTGACGTGATCGAAATACCACGCTTTTGTTCGAGCTCCATCCAGTCCGACGTGGCTGATCGCCGGTCACCTCGAGCTTTCACCGCACCGGCGGTCCCACCGCCCAGCGCGCCCCCATAAAGCAAGAATTTTTCGGTCAACGTGGTCTTGCCCGCGTCCGGGTGCGAGATGATCGCAAAGGTACGGCGAGCAGCAGGTAAGTCCACGGTTGCCAATCGTACAAACCACCTCATGCACGCACCGAGTGCGGTCGGTGGTGGCAAACCAGCCAGCGGGTGCCATGCTGAAAGCCATGGACACCTCACAAGCACCGGTCGTTGACGCGGGCCTCATGCGTCAGGCCGTCGAACTTGCCCAGCTTGCTGGCACGTTCACGCTGGAACATTTTCGCAACCCGTCACTCCACGTCGACACCAAAGGCGACGGTACGCCAGTCACCGTAGCCGACCGGGGTGCTGAGAAACTGTTGCGCGAAAAGATCAACGAACTCTTTGAATCTGACGGCATTTTCGGTGAAGAACAAGCCGAGCAGCCGGGAACCTCGGGTCGACGTTGGATCATTGATCCAATCGATGGCACCAAAGCATTCACCCACGGGGTTCCCCTGTATACCAACCTGCTCGCGCTCCAAGACGAGTTCGGAATTGCGGTTGGGGTCATCAATATTCCGGCGCTTGACGAGACAATTTACGCGGCGCGTGGTTGTGGCGCGTGGAGCAATGGCGAGCGGATCCACGTCAATGACACGGGTCAATTCGACGGCGCCTGGGTGATGACATCAGGTTTCGCCGCATGGAAGGGTGACATCGTCAACACGTGTAACGAACAGGGCATCCATTTGCGCACCTGGGGTGACGCATACGGCTATGCCATGGTTGCAAGTGGGCGCGCCGAGGCCATGGTGGATGCGGTTGCCGAACTCTACGATCTTGCACCCGTGCCTGTCATCATGCACGAGGCTGGCGGCCGTTTCAGTGACCTTGGTGGCTCCAACGACCCGGGTAACGGTTCCGGTATCGCTTCCAATGGTGCTCTCCATGAGCCCCTTCGAGCACTTTTTGCAACGCAACGGATCGTGGACGATCCCGCCGTGTGATCATGCGACGCGCCGGGGTTGTTGTTGGCTTGCTCTTTGCCGTGTTGGTTGGCTTTGCGCCGAATGCAGGTGCGGACCCGGCACGACCATCAAATTTTCAGTCACGAGTTGAGTGGATCAAGCCAGCCACCAATGCGATCAATGTTCGAGTCGTTGGCGGCGATGGGTTTTTAGAACTCAACGTGGAACGTGGCCACAAGGTCGCCATTCCCGGCTACACCGGTGAGCCGTGGCTGCGGGTAGACGCACACGGTGTTGTCGAAGAAAATCGTGCGTCGAGCGCAACCTATTTAAACGAGAGTCGGTATGGAACATCAGGCAATACCGAGATTCCCGCCGACGTCACCATTGAGAACGCCACGAAACACCCGAAATGGAAAGTCGTTGGCCACAACGGTCATTACGTTTGGCACGACCATCGCATCCACTACATGGATCCAAACGCGCCACCGCCACTTGTACCCGGCACGAATCGAGTCGCGATTGGCGAACGCGACGACGGCCGCTGGGTGATACCAATCGCGGTTGATGGTACGCCAACACAAGTCGTTGGCGAGCTCGTCGTGAAAACGGCACCAAACGCAATTGTGCCATGGCTACTCGTCCTTGTGGTCGCGCTCGCACTCGGTGCCATAGGTGTGGTCTTGCGTGCGCGTTCCACGCGCTTCGGTGCCGCCGCTCTCGCTCTTGCGGGCGTTTTCGCGGCGCGAGCGGGCGTGTCTGAATACGCGGCCGTCCCGGTGTTGGCAGGGGGAAATCCCATTTGGGTCGCACTCCCCGCGGTCAGTGTGGTTGTCGCACTTGGCGCGTTGGCATTTCGTGGCAACACGGCACGATCAATCTTGGTGCTGTTCAGTGCCGCCACGCTCGGCGTATGGGCGGTGCTACGTGTCCCAGCATTTGGGAAGGCGGTTCCCCTTGGCACGATGAACCCCGCGCTCACCCGGTTCATTGCGGCAGGATCACTTGGCACCGCGGCGGGCGCGATCATCCTTGTGGTGGCCTCCGGCAATTTGGCGCTACGGCTCGACGGGCTCGACGATCCCGAGTCAGAAGCCGACTCGGTAATCTCCGGCGACTGAGCACAGGTAGGATTGCCGGTTCATGCCATCTTTTCGAAACAAGGTGCTTGACGCCTTGGTAGAACCGGTTGATGTAACTCGCAAAGGCGCCGTCGAGAGTTTCGTCAACGCATCACTCCGCGACTTGCCACACCATCTGAAGCTGGGCATTTTTGCCGATTCGATCCTGCTTGAAACTCTTTCCCGGGCAACTCATGGCGGACGAGTGCCCCAAGGCGAAGAGCTACGCGACCTGATCGAAGAATGGGAAGCCCATCCCTTTACCCCAATTCGCCAGTATGCGCGGCTCATGACGTCACTGGTGTTGTTCGCCGATCAAGAGCTGCGGCCCAGTGAAGAAGCCGTTTTATGAAACGTATCAACACCGAGGTACTCGTCGTCGGTTCGGGTGCAGGTGGCGCGGTCACCGCGGCGCTCTGTGCGGAGGATGGTCGGACCGTCACTATCGTCGAAGAGGGCTCGTGGCATAAGCCTGGCGACGTTGAAGCATTTTCGATGGACGAGATGATGACGCGCTACCGCAACCACGGTCTGACCGCGGCGCTTGGAAACCCTGGAATTTCATATGCGGAAGGTCGCTGTGTCGGGGGCAGCACCGAAATCAACAGTGGCCTCTATCGCCGGCTCCCGAACTACTTAGCGCAAGGTTGGGCTGAGACGTTTCGCATTCGCGATTTCTCTGATGCTGAACTCGCGCTCCACGCGACAGAAGTCGAGGATTTTCTTGACATCACCATGTTGCCCGGTGTTGCACCTCCCGCTTCTGCGGTGATCGAACACGGCGCGCAAGTCTTGGGTTGGGACTCAACCGAATTCGCCCGGGCGTTCAGTTACACCGAGAATGGTCATGCGGTCAAACAAACCATGGCCCGCACGTATATTCCGCGTGCGGTCGACGCGGGCGCCGAGGTGCTTGCCGATGTCCGCATCGACAAGCTCAACATCATTGACGGCCGCGTGCGGGGCGCATATGGGGTATTCACTGGCCTTGGTGGGCCAGAACCCATTGAGATTCGGGCAGAGGACGTGTTTGTGTGCGCGGGCGCGGTACACACGCCGATGCTTCTCCAGCGCAGTGGCCTACGACGCGGCATCGGTTCGGGTCTCAAGTTTCACCCAACCATCAAAGTCGCAGCACACTTTGATCGCGAGATGGACCACGGTGAGGTGCCGATGCATCGCATCATGGAGTTCGGCCCACACCTCACGATTGGCGGTTCTGCGGCGCGCCGAGGCCATGTTGCTCTCGCCCTTGCGGATGCTTCATTGCCGTATGCCGATGCGCTTGCCGACTGGCGCAATGTCGGCGTGTACTACGCCGCCATTCGTGGTGGAAGTGGGCGAGTGCAAAGTGTTCCCGGCGTGAAGTCCCCACTCGTGTTCTATTCGATGAGCGAAGCAGACATGTCTCGACTTGCACGAGGAACAATCCATCTCGGATCGGCCTTACTCGCCGCTGGTGCGAAAGCGTTGTACCCATCACTTGTTGGCGGGCCGATCGTAAATGATTCGAATGATCTCGCACAATGGTGGTCCAGCGTCTCACGCTCAAAAGCCAATGTGATGACCGTGCATCTCACCTCAACGGTTCGCATCGGTGAAGACCCGCACAAATCAGCGGCCGACAGTTACGGGCGAATTCGGGGGATGGAGAACCTCCGGGTGAACGATGCATCCCTTTTGCCAGACGCACCCGGTGTCAATCCGCAAGCCGCGGTGATGATGCTCGCCACTCGAAACACCAGGAAGTTTCTGAGCGAATAATTCGGCGCGCCGTCAACATGCGATCGCGTCGATACAGCTCCCTGGTGGTCCGAGAAACATTGCAACGGGAAGACCAATGTCTGACATGCGTGACATGGCTTGGGTTGCAGCCAATGGCAGTGCCGTGTTGAGCGAAGCGGCGGTCAAGCTTGTGTCAACGACGTCGGGGTCGGCACCGGCTTGTGCAATGAGTCGGCGGGCTTTGGTTCGCAACTGTGCGAACTCGACTTTTTCCGCGTCGGTTCTCCCGTCGTAGTACGCAACTTCAACGACGCCGGGTTTTGCACGCCACTCGTCAATGTTGGTCTCGCCCACCGAAAGATGGATGACGCCGCGTTCTTGACCGACCGGAATGAGTTCGCCGCGCGGCACAATGCCCCAAAAGTTTGGTCGCATGCCAACGGGTATCCCGCTTCCCATCAGTTCGTCGTAGACCGTGTAACCGGCACTTCCAATCTTGACCGCGTCGAACCAGGTGACGAGGTAGCGTCCATGACCGGTATCGCCTGGCACCTTGCCCGATTGAATCGCATCAATGGTTTGGGGAATTACATGGGCCATTTGATTTGACAACATGCGATCCGGAATCTCAGCGCGGGCAGCACCGACATTGAGCGCAACAAAAAGGAGGACCATTGCGACGGTCAAAACCACTTGTGCACGTCGTTGCATAAGTTCTTTGCGGGGTACGGCGATCTTGGATCGTGACACCACAACACAGATGCTCCACACAATCGACGCCAGCATGGCCGAGCAGATCGTCCACATCCACATCATCAAATACCAATACAAGTCGTCGTAGATTTTGGAGAGCGCTACGAGCGCAAAGACCAATGCGATCCCAATCACCGTATTGAGAAGCACCAACAAGCGAACTCGGTTTCGCCAAGCAAACACCGCGCCCACCAGCCAGATCGCGAGAAAAACGGCGCCAACCCAGTTTCCGTTGAGGACGACAAACGCAATTCGATTCCCGCGCACCAGTTGGAACGGATCAAGGTGTGCCAATACGAGATGTATGCCTTGTTGAATTCCACCTGCAGCTTTGGGTGGGTGTGCGAGGTCGTTCCAGATCAAGTTGAGGTTGCCACCCGAGCCCCAACGAAGTTGTTCGTACACCGGTGGCGACCACAACAGCGCACCAAGAGCAATGGACGAAACAAACCAGGTAAGCACATGTCGCCCCGAAGGCAACTCGCGTTCGCTATCCATGAGCCAACGCAGCCGATGGCTTGACACATCGGTTCGCCGCCGCCAGATCCACCACACAAGCCACCCACCGGATGTTGCCGCAACGACCCCGCCACCCATACCCAAATAGGGAACATGGGTTTGCATGCAATACGAGGCGGCCAATACCAATACCGGCAGCATCGCGAGATCATCGGCGAGTACCGACCACGCGGCAAGAAGCACGACAGTCCAGGCCATGAGTGGCAAGTACGGATTCCAAGGTTGTTCAACAACGATGATGCCGAACGTGTGGACGAGCAGAAGCACGCACGCGCTCACACCGATCATGAGGCGAACGCCGCCACGACGCCAACCCAGCCAAATTGCGCCAGCGATCCACAACAAATTGACCGCAAAGGCACCGGCGAAAAGGGCCCACGATGTTGATCCAAAAAGTTTGTAGAACGGTGCAAGAAAGTAGAAGCTCAGCGGCCCCGGGTGACTTCCGGTATGGACACCAAAGATGCCAAGACGTCCCGGCAATCCAATGAGCGGCGGATGGGTACTAAAGACTCCTCGGACACGAATTTCTGTCTGTGCAAGATCAAGGACCACATACGGTTTTGGGTGCGCAAGATTGATCGCCGCGAGAACAAATGGGATCGCGAAAAGGCCGAAGAGTACTCCGGCGAGTAGTCGTGGGCGACCAACGAGTCGTTTCACGGCAAGTACTTCAACACCTTGAGCGCTCCGAGTTTCGCGGGGGACTGATGAACCGAGCCCGACCGTGAATCAAGCGTTGCACGATGTTCCAGGTACCACTCGTACGACTCAATCATCATTTGTGCGTTCGAAAACTTTGCCGACCAGCCGAGTTCTTTCTCGGCTTTCGATGAATCGAAGTACAACGATTCGCCATAGAGCAACCAATGATACGGGGCAAGCGGCACGAGATGTGCGAGCGATGCGCCTTTCATCGCAGCCCGTGCGGCTGCCATCGGTAGCGGTTGGATCCGAGATCCGGTTCCCGCATGGTCAATGAGGGCCTGGAGCGTTTCACGCAGCGTGCCAAATTCGGTGGCGCCAATGTTGTAGCTCGTCGGACCGGATCGAAACGCTGCGGCCAAGGTCGCATCCGCCAAATCTTCAGCGTGAACAAACTGATAGCGGTTGTCGCCACGTCCAAGTATGGGTATCGGGGCGCCTTCTCGAATCAGGTCGAACAACATGGCCATGATGCCGAGTCGCCCATGTCCCATGATCGTGCGGGGGCGAACAACGGTGACATCTAGACCACTAGCGACCGCGTCCGCACACAAGTCCTCACCAATCAATTTGGCTCGGCCGTACGCTTCGACCGGTGTCGGCGGCGTCTGTTCGGTGACCGGATTGGATTTCGGGATGCCATAAACGGCACTCGTTGACGTATGCACAACTTTGCCAACGTGTGCATCCCGTGCCGCAATCAACAGGTTTGCGGTGCCCGTGACGTTGACAGATTCGAAAAGCTCGCGGTCTTTAGCAAGTGGAACTTGAGCGACGTTATGCAAGACGATGTCGATGCCCTCGCAGGCCTCGCGCACGATCGCGGAATCGCGAATGTCTCCGTGCACAAATTCGCTGGCAGCAACGTCGTGTGACGGAGGGTTCAAATCAAGAATCCGTACCGCATGTCCCGCGCTGCGTGCTTTGTCTGCAAGCACCGTTCCGAAATAGCCACTACCGCCGGTGATCAAAATATTTGTCGTCATCTAAAGAGCAATTCCATGTTCGACACACCAGCGAATTGAAGTCCGCATGCCTTCGACCAGATCGACTTTGGGCTCATATCCCAACTCGTCACGTGCCAAGGTGACGTCGCAGGCGATTGTGTCGGTGAGTTCGCCGATCACATGAATGGCTTGGGAATACTTACCCAGACCTTGCAGTCGAGCATCGACTTTCTCTGCAATTGTTCCCACAAATCCAGGAATGGGAATGTTGCGGTCGGTGACGTCAAATCCCTCATCGACAAAGGCTTGACGGACCCCAGAAAAGATGTCTTTGAGTGCGTAGGGTTGCGCATCGGCAATCCAATATGCGCTCCCCGACGCTACATCCGCTGCTGCCGCACACAGCATGCCGTCAACCAGGTTTTGGGTGTACACCATTGAACGACGTTGGTTCCCCTTGCCGACGAGTGGAAAGCGTCCGCGACGTAACGTTCGCAGGAACTGCGTTTGGCGATCGGGCTGCCAGGGGCCATAGAACCAGGGCGGTCGCACGATCAACACGTGCAGGTCACCAGATTGTGCGTAGCGGCCAACGATTTCTTCGGCTTCGAGTTTCGACGCGCCGTATCCCATGTACGGGTTGAACGGCGAGGCCTCGGTGAACACGTGGTCAATGGTCGGATTCGCGCCAAAGGGCGAGTTTGACGAAACATGCACGACGCGCGCGGCACCCGCTCGCTTCGCACCGTCCATCACCATTTCGGTGCCCCCAACGTTCACGTCAAAGAACTCCCGGACACCGGTTGTGGGGTGGATCACACCTGCCGTGTGAAACACGGTTGGTGACGTCGTTCCGTCAAAAAGCGCTGCAACCGCTTGAGGATCACGAACGTCACCAACGACGGAGTGAACCGACTCGCCCAATACATCGGTCATGGCCGCTTCCGCTTCATCGCGCACCAACGCATGAATGGCTCGACCGTTCTTTGCGAGCACGCGCATGAGGTTTCGACCGAGCCACCCGGCGGCTCCGGTCACGACGTACGTTGAATCGTCGGACGGTGCGGACGCAGAAAGTGTGGACATGGCTACCTTGTTTAGTCCAAATGGGCAGATTTGCTGGTGCGCGTAGAAGCGCTGACCGGCGCGGACTGTCTACGCTTGACGAGCAATGGAGGCGAGTCAAGCACAGGCGATGCTGCAAGGATTGCGCAGCAGCGAGGTTGAGGCACGTCGCGCCCGGGGTGAGGTCAACGTTGTTCCAGACGAAACAACACGTTCCATCGGCGAAATTGTGCGGGCAAACGTGTTCACGCCCTTCAACTTTTTGCTCGGTGGTTTACTCGTCGTCATTCTCATTGTGGGACCACTCAACGATGCACTTTTCGGCGGGGTGATCATTGCGAACGCGGCGATTGGTGTGATCCAAGAGATTCGCGCGAAGCGAACATTGGACCGATTGTCGTTGTTGTCGTCGCCGCGTGCGATGGTGCATCGCGACGGCACGGCGGTCGAGATCATGGTCAACGAGATCGTGCTCAATGACGTCATTGCGTTGCAGCCGGGAAGTCAGATTCCAGTTGATGGCGATGTCATCGTGTCCAAAGAACTTGAAGTTGACGAAAGTTTGTTGACCGGTGAGTCCGATGCAATCGTCAAGCAACCTGGCGATCAGGTGCTGTCGGGGAGTTTCGTGGCCGCCGGTTCTGGTGTTTTCCAGGCCACTCGGGTCGGAGTTGATGCCTATGCGGCAACGATTGCCGCTGACGCAAAACGCTTTACGTTGGCGCGATCTGAGTTGCGCAGCGGAATCGATTTGATTATCAAGCTCGTGGGTTTTCTGATGATTCCCACGGGCATTTTGTTGCTGGTCAATCAGTTGCGCCTTCATTCGAGCATCGCCCATTCGATCGGGGGTACGGTTGCCGGGCTCGTCGCCATGGTGCCAGAAGGTCTCGTGTTGCTCACGAGCATTGCATTTGCGGCGAGCGTGGTGCGCTTAGGTCGGCGGCGTGTGCTTGTCCAAGAGCTTCCTGCGGTCGAGACGCTCGCTCGGGTTGATGTGGTCTGTCTTGACAAGACCGGCACGTTGACCAAGGGTGATCTGTTGTTGGCCAAGATTGTGCCGGGTCCTCGCGTCAGCGACGACGCGGCACGCCAAGCGTTGGCGAGTCTCGTTGTGGTTGAAGAATCACCGAATGCGACGTTGCGGGCGTTGGCCCGCGGGGTCGTCCC
>CAZJAZ010000039.1:0-21283 GCA_964544305.1 uncultured Iamiaceae bacterium
TGCTCGCGTGCTCCGATCGCTTGCGGACGATCCCGGAAAGCGGATGCAGGTTGCCGGCGTGCCTCACCTACTTTGAGCGCGAAAATCCACACTGCTTGTGATGAACTCGACGTTGTCCTGAGGATAGGCGCCGCACAATCGGCATTGGTGCGATGATGCATGTATGCGCACCACGGCGACACTCGACGATGAACTACACGAGAAGATCCGACGTCGCGCCTTCGAAGAACACCGATCCTTCACCGACCTACTCAATGAAGTGGTTCGCCGCGGAATCACCGAAAGCGCGCTATACGAGCGGCGAACCCTCGGCGCGTTCGCGGGAAAGATTCAGATCGCCGATGATTTCGACGACGACCTGGACGACATGGAGAGCGCATTGCGCGAACCGATAGCGCCGTGAGCGAACTGCTGCTCGACACTTATGTGCTGCTCTGGGCGAGTAACGAACCCGATCGCCTCGGTCCGCGCACACGAAACCAACTCCAAGACCCGTCGCATCGACTGTTTGTCTCCGCGGTCAGCTACGCGGAAATCGCGATCAAACGATCGATCGGCAAACTCGTGTTGACCGTGTCGATCGAAGACCTCCTCGCACCGCTCGGAGCGCAACCACTTGCACTATCGGCAGTCCACGCCACTGCGATCGAACGTCTCCCCATGTTGCATCGCGATCCATTCGATCGCATGCTGGCCGCCCAAGCATCGTGTGAGGATTACGAGCTTGTCACCGCGGACGAGTGCCTCCTTGCCTACCCGGTGGCAACCCGCGACGCTCGCACCTAAACCGAGCGAGCGGGTGAAAGCTGTTCTGACATCGCCGCCCACCTACCTGCGCCGTGGCCACGATTCCAGGTGCTCATGACCCCGGATCCGCGACAACTCCGGCAAGCCGCGTCCTTCCTGAACGCTCTTGTAGGCTCGTCGGCGATGGCCGGTAAAGCAGACTCGGTGCGTATTCCAACGTCCACGCCGGAGTCGCGTCAGTTTGCCGAAGACGTCGAACGGGCTATGGCGATCACCGGTCGGCTGAACCGGCTCGGCTATTCGGATCAAGGAGAGATTCGAGCGATGTTTGCCGAACTGACCGGCAGAGAGGTTCCAGATCGGTTCCATCTCATCCCACCGTTTTCTACCGATTGTGGGCGCAACATCGTTCTCGGCGATCGGGTATTCATCAATCAGAACTGCACGATCTATGACCTGGCTTCGGTCACGATCGGAGATGACGCCTTGATCGGACCCAACGTGTCGTTGATCACGTCGAGCCATCCGGTATCACCGTCGCGTCGCTTCGCGGAGCTCGTCGCGGACCCGATCGACATTGGCATGAACGTGTGGATTGCTGCTGGGGCGACAGTCGTTGGTGGGGTGACCATTGGCCGCAATTCTGTCGTCGCTGCCGGATCGGTGGTGACCCGGAGTGTTCCGGCTGATTCACTTGTCGGGGGCAATCCCGCCAAGGTGATTCGATCTATTGCCGGTGAGTGACAAGTGAGTGGGACAAGCGGATGGGGGTCGCTTCAGTTCAGGCGTCGTCGACCAACCTGACGGCTTCGGGCGCGCAGGGCAGCTCGGCGCAACAACACGCCGGAAATGTCGGACATGACTTGACGACCGTGGCGTCCTCGACGACGCAACCGCACTCCGCGCACGCAATTCTCATGGCGTCAAGTATACGGCCGGGCGGGCCACCATGGGCCCGGCTGGCGATTCGGTCTGCTGGCTGGTCGACCATTTGGTCCCGGGAGTTTCGAGTCGGTGCTTGGTTTTTCGAGGTGGTTGTAGGATCAAACTATGAGGCCAGGCCGCGTGAAGCGCATTGTCGAGATCGCAGCGCTGGTCGTGATCGTCGCCGGACTGGCCACGTATGTGGCGGTGACGCGCTGGGATCTGACCAATCCCTACCGGGATGGCACGACCCACACCGCGACGATGGGCTACCCCAAAGGCGGACCGGGCGGATGTTTGGAGGACTGGAGCGTGCACCTGGGCAAGTACGCGTGGCATCCACACTCACTGCCTCCGTGGGGGCCAAAGAAGGTCAAAGGCACACTGCACATCATTCACAGCCAGCATTCCTCCGAGGGCTACTCCGGGGACGGCACCCCTGATGCAACCTTCATCGCCCGGGGTCACACCCTGGACCTCTACGGCGGCATCGTGCCCGAATTCTCGCTATTGCCGTGTTCGATCTAGGCGCGTTGAGTAGCGCGGACGCACCGACATGCATACGTATGTAGTATGCGTACATGCCAAATAAGACGATCAGCGTGCCCGACGATGTGGTGCCGATCATCGAAGGTCTCGACATGCCGTTCTCGCGTTGGGTGACCGAACAGCTTCGTCAGCATGGTGCCCAGACGACTGAGTCGATCAGTGATCAACTCGCTCGTGATGCCGCTCTTGCCGACGCCAAGCAACGCCCAACCCGTCGCGACGCGCGCTTGATCGGTCAACGTATGGGACGCAGCGCTTCGTGGTGACGCGCGCCATCGTCAGACGTGGTGGTGTCCATTGGGTCGACCTCGACAAGCGTCGGCCGTGTGTCGTGGTGTCGTCCGATGACGTGCTCGACGCGGATGTCTGGCAAGCCCATGTCGTGCCACTGACGTCGAATCTCGCACGCGCCGGAATCGCCGGCAACGTCTTGCTTGGTGCGTCTGTAACCGGACTTGGCAAAGACTCGGTCGCTGTTCCCCTTGGTTTGGAGTTGATCGACAGGTCTTGGCTCGGTGACGAGATGCGACGTATCCCGTCGGTGCTGATGCGATCGATCGATGTTGGCCTCGCCCTCGTGCTCGGCCTGTGAACAGGCCCTGAGGCTGGCGGGTCTACAGAACGCAAATCCCGCGGGCTGTCAGGAATGTGTCGGGTTCGCTGGCACCGCATAGGAGCCTGATTGGCCGCTGACGACGGAGTGCCCGAAGGGCCACAGCGCGAGCATGCTGAGCTTGAACGCCTGGATGCCAAACGGGATGCCAATGATCGTGACACACAACAACACGCCGGTGAAGATGTGCAACAAGAACAGCTCCCACCCAAAGAACACCAACCACACAATGTTGAACACCACCTCAAGGCAGCCACCGTTCGCTGTTCTTGCCACCGATCGTCCGAATGGCCACAACGTTAACCCGGCGAGCTTGAACGCCTGGATGCCAAAGGGAATGCCGATGATCGTGATGCACAGGATCAGCCCCGACAACGCATAGCCGAACGCCAACCAGATGCCGGCGAAGATCAGCCAAAGGACGTTGCCTACTATGCGCATTCAAGCGTCCTGTTCGCTATGCAGATCTTTTGCGACGATCATCGTGGACCTGGGGAAGTGTTCAAGTCTGGCACGGCACGCGTTGCAGCGACTGTGCCAGCGCGTCGAGAGTGGGTTCGACGATGCGGTAGTACGCCCACCGGCCACGTTGTTCACGGGACACCAATCCGGCTTCAACCAAGAGCCGCAAATGGTGGGACACAGTGGGTTGGCTCAACCCGGTCGGATCGACCAGGTCGCACACGCAGGCTTCGCCACCGTCGTGTGCGGCGATCATTGACACCAGCCGAAGTCGGGTCGGGTCGCCGAGTGCTTTGAATACGATCGCTAATCGTTCGGCGGTGCCGTGATCGAGCACGCCTCCGGCCACCGGTGCACAGCAGGTGGCGAAGTCATCCGCGAGCGTCGAGGTCGTGGTCATGACACGAGTCTGCCACAACGTATTGACAACTATCGATGAAAAGTGCAATTCTATCAAATCGACATCTATCAATATGAGAGGCACGTGATGAGCTCAACGACCCGAAACAATGACGACGTTCGTGAAGAGGTCCGGTCCCGGTACGCCCAAGCAGCCCAAGCGGTCACAACCGCCGCGCAACGCAAACCGTTGGCGATCATCGACGCGAACGCCTCCTGTTGTGGCGGCGGGGGAGAAGTCGACGGCGCGTTTGGGTCTGGGCTCTACTCCGCCGATGAACAAGGCGAACTTCCCGCGGAAGCGGTCGCCGCGAGCTTGGGATGTGGGAACCCGATGATCGTCGCGGAATTGGCCGCCGGAGAAGCCGTGCTCGATCTCGGCTCGGGTGGCGGCATCGACGTGTTGTTGTCAGCGCGCCGGGTCGGACCGGGCGGGTTCGCCTATGGCGTCGACATGACCGACGAGATGCTCGAGTTGGCCCGAGCCAATGCCGCCAAAGCCGGCACCGACAACGTGGATTTTGTCAAAGGTGTCATCGAGGACGTTCCCTTGGATGACGCGAGCATCGACGTGGTGATCTCGAACTGTGTGATCAACCTGTCGCCTGACAAGCCCGCGGTGTTTGCCGAAATGTTCCGGCTGCTGCGTCCCGGCGGGCGGATCGGTGTCTCCGACGTCGTGGCCGAAGACGATCTCAGCCCGGCCCAGCGGGCCGAGCGAGGATCGTACGTGGCGTGCATCGCGGGCGCGCTGTCACGCGCCGAATACTTAGGCGGCCTGGCCGCCGTCGGATTCGTCGATGCACACGTCACCTTCACCCACGAGGTAGCCCCCGGCATGCACGGCGCGATCATCCGCGCCACCAAACCCGCCTGATCCCGTCAGGCGTCGTCCCAAACCGTGCCGATCGCGCTTCCAAGCATGTATCCGACTATGTAGAGGTCGTCACACCTCCTATGTATACTTGCGTCATGAAGCCGGTTACGGTGACAATTCCCGACGAGCTTGATGCTGAGGCAGCCGCGGAGGCCGAACGGCTTGGGATCTCAAAATCTGAGTTGTTCCGTCGAGGACTACATGCGGTCATCGAGCGAAGCGCCGAGCGTGTGCAGGCCGTAAGCGCCCGCGGCGAAAACCTCTGGTTGGACC
Organism: uncultured Iamiaceae bacterium; assembly: GCA_964544305.1. Classification (GTDB taxonomy): domain Bacteria; phylum Actinomycetota; class Acidimicrobiia; order Acidimicrobiales; family Iamiaceae; genus JAFDWI01. The sequence continues at coordinate 4,845 of CAZJAZ010000039.1, forward strand.
TTGCCGGATTTGGCCCGGACGAGGTCACGGCAAATCCGGGTGAAGTCGACGACGTCGTGTATCCGCGATGAAGTTTGCGGACACGTCGTGGTGGGTGGCGTGGGCATTGCCCGGGGACGCACGGCATCACGTGGCAGTGTCATTGGCAGAGACGCTCGGCCGCAATGAGATGGTGCTCACGACGAATCATGTTATTGGTGAGTCATGGACATTTCTGCGGCGGCGAGGTGGACATCCAACCGCGGTCGCGTTCCTGGACCGGATCGACCTTCTGCGTTCGTCGCGCAAGATCGAGATTCACCAAGTGACCGCCAAACAGGAGGCTGCCGCGCTTACATTTCTTCGGCGGCGTGTCGAACGGGAGTACTCCTTTGTCGACGCGACGAGTTTTGTGACCATGCGTGATCGGCGCCTACGCGAAGCGTTCGCATTTGATCATGACTTCGCGGCAGCGGGTTTCGTCGAAGTCGTCGCGCCGCCAACCTGAAACACACGCCGTCGCAATTCAGATGCCAGTGCATCCAGGATCGCTCTCGTGAGTTTCAACCGGTGAGCTGCGCCTCGAACGTGGCACGGTTCGCAACGAACCAGTCGTGGCGGCGGTCGTAACGCTCCTGTCCGCCCATGGCGTTCCACATAGCAATGAATGCCTGTTCGCCGGCCTCGACGTGACGGCGTACGAAACCACCCGCATTCGCCATGCGGTCGTCGAGGATGTCAAGCAATTCTCCACGTTGTTCGGAGTCCAGTCCGTACGCGTCGGTGGTCGACCAGGCGGGGAATGGGGGAATCGGCACGTCACCGGGAATGAACACCAAACGTTCACGGCCGTCAGCTTCGATGTCCACGACCTGGGGCACCGCGTCGAACCCGACGTCGTGCAAGAAGCCGAGCAGCGCGTGGATCCCGGGCGTATGCGCCGATGTTGGGCGCAGCACGCGGTCGCCAATTCGCACGACCAGGCCAGCGTTGCCGACCCCGCCCGCGAGCACTTCGATCTCGTCACACACAGGATCCAAGTCTTGCCGGCATCCTGGATGGTTCAAAAGCCGTTTCAATCAATAATCACGTTCGCAGCGCCGGCCCTTCGCGGCGTTGTACGCTGGCCAACACGTCCGGGTCCGCCCGGAACGTGATCGACGTGACCGCCCCGTCGGCGATGGTGAAATCGAACAGGACTTTCATCTCGCCACGCTGGACCCACGCCGCACCAGGACGACCATCGACCATCACCGGTCGGGCGGTCTTCGCCGCACCGTTGAAGAACGTCGCAACCGGTTCGCGCCCGTCCATGCGTTCAGGTGTGCCCATCGAGATCGCAGCTTCGTCGGCTCGGACACGCACGTCTGGTGCGAGCAGTTCCATGAGCCGAGCGAAATCACCACCCCGGGCCGCGGTGAGGAACGCATCAACCACCTCCCAATCGGCCAAAGCATCTTGGGGTGTGTGTTGGCGCACCTTGGATCGTGCTCGTGACGCAAGTTTGCGGGTCGCGGCAGGTGAGTTATCCAAAATCTGTGCGATGGTCTCGAATGAGAATCCAAAACTGTCGTGCAACACGAACGCGACCCGCTCGGCCGGGCCCAACGAATCGAGCACGACCTGCAGCGCGACCCCAACGGTCTCGGCCAGCGCAAGATCTTCGGCAATGTCGCCGACTCCCAGGGATGGGCTCGTCGATCCGGTCGCGGCGACGGCGTCCCAGTCTGTGTCGTCGCCGGGCAAGTCGGGCTTCTTGGCACGCAATCGGTCCAGGCACAGCCGGGTGGTCACTGTGGTGCACCAGGCCGGGATGTTCACCGGCACATCGGTTTGCGCCTGGAGGCGGAGCCAGGTTGTCTGGACGATGTCGTCGGCTTCGGCCCGGTCGCCGAGCACCCGTGTGGCAAGACGGAGCAGCCGGGGCCGCTCAGCCTCGAACACAGCCACCACATCTGGCGGTGTACTGGGCGTGGCGTCGGTTTGGTCATCAGCGTTCATGGGTCCTCGATGCTCGCAGCGTCAATATCGGTGCGATCAGTATTCGCCTTTGATCACGAAGAAACTGCCACGGATCGTGCCTGCCAGTTTGGAACGTTGCCGGGCGAACTTGAACTTCTCGGCGAGCTCATCGGGTACGTCCATCCCGTCGGACAATTTGAAACCCACGGCTCGCTTGCCGGCCGGGTCGAGCGCGTACATCGCGTTGATCGCCAGACCACTCTCATAGAACACGAAGCTCCAGCGGGTGCCTTCCACCTCGAACTCGCTGACCTCGAGGGGAGTGGAAGCGATGCGCAGGTCCCGTTCGTCCTCAAGAATTGTCGCGACCCGTGCGGCGATTTCTGGAGCGTCCGCGGCTGGTTGCACCGTGAAGACGTGATCGTACTTGTTGTGGAAGTAGCGGGCTTCGTTTGCCCGCAGGCCAGCTAGGGCATCTGCGACCGGTGACGATTCCAGTCCGATGGTCGATACTTCCTTGAAGTCCACTGCGTAGCTCATTGCTCTATCTTTGCTCATTCGGTTCGGTTGATGGTCCCGGCGCGGTGCCGGTCACCAACCTTGACGAATGACGACACAAAAGTGTGACCGATCTGTGCCACGCTGCTGACGAATTCTTTTCTTACCGAAGATTCGATTGCTTTGGGTACGACGACGCCGTCGCGTGGCGGGAGCTTCGGACTTCAGCTCGGTTGACGATCTCGTCGCCGTGGGCGAGTCGGCGTCAGCGGGCGAAACGGTGCAACATTTCTGTTGTCGGCGCCACGTAATAGGAGCCGGTGACCGGGGTGGAGAAGTCCAGCAGGCGGTCCCGCACCCCATCATCGGCCCCCGCCATCGCGGCCAGCATCTTGTCGATCGTCGTGCGGTCCGCGCTGAACGCAACGAACTCCAAGCCTGCTGCCCGGGCGTCACCGATCGGCACGCTACGGCGGAAGATCTCGAGTTCTTCACCGTTCTCATCGTCGATCTCGACTTTCGCGACATGGGAGTCGGCGGGTAACGGATCGAGTTCGATGCCGTGATCCTTGGTCTGGCCGAAGACCTTTTCCTGCTCGGCGACGTCGAGGGTATGCAGGGCGGCCAAGTCGTGAATCCAACGTTGGATCAGCACGATCGATGCGCCCGCGCCTGGTTTACCGTCAGCGACCGCTGCGACCTCGGCGGCATCGTTGAGCCCCCGATTGGCGGTACCGTCGATGAACCCGGACAGGTCACGGCTGTCGTGGTACGCGAAACCGTCCGCGTCGTCGGCAAGCTCGGCAATCGGCGCGAGTGCGGCGATCACGGCACGTGTCGCGTCGAACGCCGCGTCGCGTGCCCCGGTGGCGATCCACACCCAGGCGTGGTGTTGGGAGGCCGGGAACTCATAGCCACCCGCGCCGGTGATCGCAACGAAATCCGCCGCGCTCGCCGGGCAGTCGTCCGGGGCGATCTGTCGCCACAGGCGTGGGGCAATGCCGACAACCAGGTTGATGCCCGCCGTTGGCTTGTGCAACTCGTCGAGTGACGCCAGCGCCGCGGCCAACTCGACCGGTGACGCACCGAGATGCAGGTCGAATTCCAGGTGGGTGTGCACCGGAGTGCCAACAGCGAAAATTCCGGGTTGAGGAGTGGCCATGAAATGATCGTAGCGAATCCTGTCGCTCCTGGCGGGGCTGACCGCGTGGGTCGCGCTGCGCTCTTGGGCGTCAGACGTCCAGCGGTGAATTCGTGACACGACGCTCGACGATCCAGCGAACCTCGGCGACAATGAAATCCGCACAGGCTTCCGACGCAACCGCGTGATGCCTGACATGGAGGCGTTTTCCGTCGAAGTGCCCCACCTCAAGACCGTCCAGGTATGGACTGGGAGACCACCGCTTGTCAAAGGACCACTTCTGCCACGCTTCGCGGAGAGCGGACCGATCGTCCAGCGCGGCGCGCACTGCGAAAAAGAGGTCGTGGTCGTCGACCGAACCAACGCCCAGCGCCAGGAAACGTTCCGAGACAGCTCGTCCGAGTCCGCTGAGATCATGGACCGACTCGACCAGCGAAAATGCGTCGAAAGCATCCGAAGGCACCTGCGTATTCTAGAAACATGACTTACGCAAAGCAGTCAGGTTGGTCAAGTCCGCGGGCATAACGGTATTGCTGTGGCATCCAACGGACACAGTGATGTGTGCAACCTGACGCAGTCAGCCGTTCCGTAACACATCAAGAGACCGAGTGGACGCCGACAATTGAGGGCCGGATCTGTGGGCGACGATGCAAGATCTTGTCGGCCTGGTGACTCGTACATGGTGAACGGAAAGGAATTGCTCGTTGACCGACCTCGTGGAATGGGAACAGATGAATGTCGAGTTGCGCAACCGACTGTTGGCCTACGCCACGATGCTCCTCGGTTCGGGGGCTGCAGCCGAGGACGTGATCTAGGACTGCATTGCCGATCTGCTCGGTTCACCAGATCTCGAGGTGCGGGACCCGAAAGCGTATTTGTGGCGGACCGTGGCGAACCGGTGTCGCCGGGAGCCCCGCCGCGCCCGTCGCCAAGGTCGCTTCGATTCGGACGTGTTTGAGCCATGGTTGGATCGACTGTCGGTCGAGATGCTCGACGCGATTGGCCGGCTGACCACTCGCCGCCGCATGGCGGTGCTGCTGCGCTACTACGTCGACCTACCGGTCGGTGAAATCGCCGAGTGGATGGGCTGCGCACTTTCGACGGTGTCGTCGCTGTTGAATCGGGCGTATCGAGACCTGGAGGTGCACCTGTTGTGACCACGATGAACGAAGACGACGACGGTCGCTTGCACAACCGAGTGCATGCCATCGGCGATGCGATCGCCAAGCGTTTCGAGGTGGGCGACGCGCAAACGTTTGTCCCCGTGCGGGCACGTCGATTCATTGTGACGATCACCGTTGCCGTTGTGGCAGCAGCCATATTGATGGCGGCAGCGGTCGTGGCGAGCCGTGGAGGTGGCACCGCTACGACCCGTGTCGCGGCCGTGTCGGGAGTTCTCGATGGCCTGAAGATTGGCGGACTACTGATGACACCTCTGCTCAGCACGTCACGTGGGCTCGTCGTGGTCGCCAACTTCGACGATGTCCACGGTGGGCACCCGACGGTCTACGCGCCAAGTCACGATGGCATGTGAACGAGGCAGCGAGTGGCCTCATGCCCGGCCCCGCATGGATGGATGGTGACATCATCCGCTCGGTTGATCACGAATGTTCCTCAGGTACCGACAAGTCCGATGGCTCGGCGTGCGATCGTGGTCCGCTCGTCGCGCTGGCGCTCTCGCTCGACACGATGACCTGGTCTGTTCCGGTGAAGATCGACACGCACGGCAACGTACTCTCGTCCGACGGCGCCGCCGAAAACGGCACGACCCTCATCATGCCCGACCATGCACATTGTCGGTGTCGTTTCGGGTAACTCTGTCGTGGCCAGATCAGTTCCCGACGCGCCCGGGGCACCTGATGGGGTCGTCACCACGTCCGGGTGTGGTGACGGTGGGCTGATTGTGGCAAACAGCGGGGCTTCGAAAGGAGACGCTCGGCCACTCGTGGTCACCGACGGTCGCGACGCATCGTCGGTGTCCATGTCGCGATCGCCCGCGGTTCCCGCCGCATGGAGCACGCAAGAAACGGTTGGCTACCGCTCGGACGCCACGGGCACCGTGTTGGTGGCAACCGATAGAAGGCCGGGCGCCGCGTCCTCCGATACGGCCCCTCTAGCCCGGTGGGATCCGACTGCCAGGCGCTGGTATCGAATCAACCTGTCGATGCCACGATCACCGATGGTCGTAGTCGATGAGCATGCGAGGGTGTTTGCGCTCCAGTACCGCACATAAAACTCGACCGTGGTGCGGCAGTTGCAGGGGCCGCTCAACTAGATGCCGATGTTTCCTGACACGGCTCGAGATGCAGGTGCGCCACGCGCTCTCGGCACACGGGTTGGTTCGGTTTCACACCGATCCGGGGTCCTCGGCCATCGGCTTTCCCATCGGTCACGCCGATCCGATTCCCGGCTCGAGGTGACAGGTTCTCAGACTAAAATGAGTCGAAGCGAGGTATCGATGGCGTGCAGGTCGTCCGGATCAGACGTCGCGATTGCTGAAGCTGAATCTCGGGCGACGAGCACAATGTGTGCGTCGCCTGTCGAGTGCCTGAGTCGGTCCGTTCGAGGTCAGTTCGAAAAATAGAGCATCTTCCCCAACACCCGTTGGACGTCGGCGAGTTCGTCGGTGGACAGCGAAATCTCTGGTGCCGGACGACGGAATCGCTCAGCAGCGATGGTCCTGATCTGCTCGGTGATCACCCATCCGTCGCCCGCGGAGACGTGAATCCGATGCAGCCAACCCGGTCGCTCCCGGGACGTGAGCGGCAGGACGCTCACCAATGCTCCTCGGGTCAACCGAAGGTGAAACGCCGACGAAACGACCAGTGCGGGACGGTCGCGACCCTGTTCACGCCCGCGCACCGGCTCAAAATCGCAAAACCAGATCGACCCCGGTGTGATCGGTGGTCGGCTCAACGAGGCGACCACTCATCGCTGATCGAGGCGTCGACCTTGGAGAACTCCTCGGCACCTTCAAGGTACTCGGTCCACTCGTGTGGATGCTCGGCCGCAGTGCGTGCAACGGCCGCGAGCGCTGCAGCTTCCCAGTGCTCATCAAGCAGATGTTCGACCACCTCGTTCGCGCTGGCCCCTCCGAACTCATCCTGGGCGAGTCGCTTGATGCGGTCCCGGGTCTCGTCACTGACACGCAACATAAGCCATGAGTTTACGGATGCGTCAACACGACTGTCAATCGCTCGTCGGCCCTCGGTCCCCAATGCGCGTCGCCTGTCGAGTGCGTGGGTCGCAAAGTCCTCCGCCTGAGCAATGCAGGGCGGATTCTCCCGGCGTGTGCGGGTTCGGCGCGCACCGAAGCCGTCATCTTGGTCACGCCAATCAGGTGACCGACTCGGTCGGCACGCCGATGTAGTCGGCAAGTGCTGTCGCAAGCTCTTCGGCCCATGCCATGTCGCCCCTGAGATCGATCCCGTCGTAGGTAGGGTCGATTGTTCGCCCAATGTTCGCCTTGCCAGAGATTGTCAGCTCATTTCCATCCGTGAGGCAAAGACGAACCCCGAGACGTGTCCAACCCGATGCTGCGAACGCCTCGACTCGGATGACATCGTCAACGGCAATGGTCCGTCTCGACAGCGTGACTGAGGCACGGTCGACTTCAAGAACCTGGCGTCGCCGGGTCCACAGGCTAAAGGTGTCGCCACCGGTTGTCCAGCAGCGCCAGGGTTTGGTCGCAAAATATGCGTCGCAGCATCCGGCGCGTACTCGCATGGTCGAGGGCCAGTCGATCCACTCGAGGACGTGCGCGGTGCGTTCTACCCAGCCGTCGGCCAACACGCGAAAACCGTTCGGTCCAAGAGTCACGATGATTTTACGTCGCATGCCCTTTGCGTAGCCCATGGAATCACACACCAGGATCCGACTTCCTTCCACGGACGGCAGCGCTTCGATGATCGCTTGGCGTTCCAGCAGCGGGAGTGTGCGGTCTGCCACACCCGAGAGGATATCGAACCATTTTCTGGGGCGGAGGCTGACGCGTATGAAATATGGCGTCGCTCAGAATGACGCCGTTGGGTACCAAGGCACTCAAGCCATACCCTCGCTTATTTTCGCGTTCTCATCCACGGCTTTCTCAGCGAGGACGGTAGATCGAACTGCGATGGCCCACGGCCTCGACCACGATCGTGTCGACGCCGATCCGATAGACAATCCGGTGTTCACCCCGCCGTGCTGATCGCATCCCCGCGAGTCGACCCTTCAAGCCTGCGACGAATTCGCTCCGGACGTGCCGGCGAGATTCATGTGAGGTCAGACGGTGTAACGGACCGCACTGGCCAGGCGCGTCTCGGACACTTTGATCTTCGAGATGTTTGTTGGATCGACCGCGGTTGGGTCGTCTTCCAATTACACGCGGTCCGCGAACTTGCCGACCTCGAGTGAAGCGGTGACGGCATCGACACGGCACTGCCAGGCGGCGTCGATCGTGACCGCCCGCAATGCGGCATCCACACTGACCCGTTCATCGGCGTTCAACACGTCGCCGCCTTCGGCCATGATCCGGGTGACGGCGTCCTCGACGTAGCGCAATGGTTCGATCGGGGTGACGTTCCAGTCCGAATGCAGCGAGGTCCTCAGGCCCGCGGCGAGCGCGGAGGCGCACGGGTCGTAGCGGCACGCCCGTTCGGGGCCCAACAGTCGGTCACGGAACGCGCGGCCCCACTAGCGGATGTGGCCGATCCGAAGAGATGGGAAGAGGCCGAGAGAGACCATCCGGGCGATCTGGTCGTCGTGAGTGATGCTGCAGTGTTCGATGCGGTGACGGTAATCGGCCCGGGTATGCGCATCGAGTGCTGCCTGTTACGCGTCGAGTATCACGTCGGTCGCCGCACGCGCGAATAAGTTGGTATTGAATTCAAGCCTATGTTAGGTAGAATGCTGCCATGGCATTGAGTATTAAGAACGCGGAAACCGAAGCGCTGGCACGAGATCTAGCCACACGAACCGACAACAGCGTGACCGGTGCGATCACCGACGCGCTCCGTCACCAACTCGAACTTCTCGACGCCACCGACGACGATGCAGCGTTTGCGCGGCTGGAGCGTTTGCGTGCCATCTCGGCCGATGCCGCCAACCGCTGGCCACGCACTGATGCCGGCGACGCAACCGCGTGGCTTTACGACGAACGCGGGCTGCCCGCATGATTGTCGACACGTCCGCGATCATCGCGATCCTTCGGGGTGAAAGCGACGCAGAGGAATTCATGGCGGCATTGAGTGCCGCGCGCGATCCGAAGATGTCGGCTGGCACGCTAATCGAGACCGGAATTGTGGTTGACGCAGTCGGTGACCCGGTGCTCAGCGGTCGTCTCGATGAGTTGCTGGCCGCCGTTGGGGTTGTCGTCGAGCCGGTGACCGAGGCGCACGCCGTTCTCGCCCGTCGCGCTTACCAGGCCTTTGGGAAAGGATCTGGGCACCGTGCCGGATTGAATTTCGGCGATTGTTTCGCGTATGCGTTGGCGCGCGAACGCCGTGAGCCGTTGCTCTTCAAAGGCGACGATTTTTCCTGGACCGATATCGAACCTTCACTTGAAACGTAAGCGCGACTTGCGCCGCAGTCGTGGCCGACTCATTTTGTTGACGTCTCATGTCGCGGACGCCGCGGTCCTGGGATCGCTAGACGACGGCACCTCGATTGGCGTCAATGACGCTGGTGATGTCACGCAAATGGTGTTCACCCTCGTGAAGGGCGTGTGCGCCAAGCCAGCGCAAAGTTCGCTGTGACGGTTTCGGAAAATTGTAGATACACGTCCGTTCCCATGAATTGGCATCAAGATTCGCGCAGGCGTTCGCGAAAAGGTCCGCTGCAATGGCGATCTGCACCGCGACATCGTCAGGATTCTGAGTGTTGTACGAATCAAGACGTACACGTTCTTCTCGGTACATCGGCACGAATGTCGGGTTGTGCTCGACGAGCGCCAAAAACAAGCGCTCTCGCTGCACGAGTAGGACGTCGCGCACATGGCATGCGTATTCGAGCGCCGTCCACGTCTTCGTATCTCGCCGTTGACGAAGCTCCGGGGAAGTCGCAGCCTCTACGAGAACCGCTTGAAAGTTTGGACCAAATGATCGAATGCTTTCGATCAGGTCGTCGTCAACATGATCGGCATAGATGAAATCGCAAGAATCGCAACGCTCCATACCTAATTGTGATCCATCGTTGCGAGCAGTTCTTCAAGCTGCATGAACGTTTCCCGAGCGGCTTCTTGGGCGCCGGTGCCCGCTGCATCGAGCGCTTCTTTGGTGGGGTAAACCTCGCTCATGACGAGCAGCGTTCGACCGTCGGTTTCTTCGAAAGTCACCGTGGTCACCGATTGGCTCTCACCGTTCTCGTCGTTCGTCCACACAATTCGTGTCGGCGGCGTGACCTCGACGTAGCGGCCAAAGAACTCCATGCCGCCGCCAAAATCGAGACGGTAGGAGCCGCCTGTGCGAACGTCCATGTCGCAACCGTGCAAGGTCATGTCCATTGACCGTGGCACCCACCATTTCTTGAATAGCTCAGGGTTTGACCAGGCTTCGAAGACCAGGCTGGCGGGCGCGTTGAACCAGCGGGTGACAACGACTTCGACATCTGAAGTGCGTTCTACCGTTGTGGCGGCGAGATCATTGGGGGTCATTGGTGTTCTCCTTCTGTTTGAGGTTGTCGAGGACGTCGTCGAGTTGCGTGAACCGTTCGTCCCAGAGCCGGTGGTAGTCGTCGATCCAGGCCGTAACCTCGTCGAGTCGACGCTTCGCGATCCGGCAGTGGCGTACTCGGCCGACTTTTTCGGTGACGACGAGGCCCGAGCGTTCAAGTACGCCAACGTGTTTGCGCATCCCGGTCAGGGTCATGTCGAAGTGTTCGGCGAGGTCGGTGATCGAGCATTCGTTGTGCCCTAACTGTTTGAGCACGCCGCGTCGGGTGCAATCGGCGAGCGCAGCGAACGCGTCGTCAAGCCGGTCATCCCTATACTGAACCATATGGTTCAGTATAGGGATGGTGGCGGCGCAACGCAAGTGTTTCTTCGCATTGTTTCGGCTTTCCGTTTTGGGTGCGTTTTTGGAACCTGCAGGTCCGGATTCGGCACCCAAAACGAGTGGTTTTGGGGCAGACTGGTATCCATGCCATCGAAAGTTGCGACCGCATTCCATTTCACTGCGCCCGTTTCAACGATCGACGATGCGACGCTCATCTTGTTACCAGCCGATGCCAGCGCGCAGTTGCCCTCTCGTGGTCAGGTAGCGGCAACAGCATCCGTGGCTGGCCGCGCCGTTGACACGGTCATCGAACCAGACGGTCGCCGAGGGCACTGGATCCGAGTCGACGATACACTCTCGAAACTGCTTACCGATGCGGCAACATCGAAGGTCGGTTATACCTTCGAGATCGAAATAGCAACCGAGTGGCCCGAACCAGACGTGCCCGCCGACTTAGCGGCCGAACTCGCCAAAGCACCCACGGAAATTCAGGCCATGTGGGACGACATTACGCCGATGGCCAGGTGGGAGTGGGTGCGCTGGGTGCAAGCCACCGCAAATCCGACTACCCGGCAACGCCGAGTGGAAGTAACCATTTCCAAAATGGCCAATGGCAAACGCCGCCCATGTTGTTTCGATTTGTCCTCATGCACCGACCCAGAAGTCGCCCGCAGCGGCAAGTTGCGCGCACCAAACTGATCGACGTCAAGCGCTACGAAGTGTTGCCGCCAATCTCGACTTGGATCCGTGCGATGTAGTCGCCCCGTTGCCCGGTGGTTAACAGTCCGGGTCCAAGTGGCCCTGATCGGTTCGTTCGCAGCACAGGCAGCGACGCGAGCGCGACACGCACTTGTGGGGTCATGTGGTCGAGTTGCCACTTGATCTCGTCGTCGGAAGTGCCAGGCCGATCTGGATTGGCCAATGCAACAGCTTCGGCGGCATACGCCGCGGCACCAAGCGCGTGCGCCCCCATGTGCGCGACCGCCACGGCCTGGCCCGCGGAGCGGGAGACCGCCTCGGCCGCGGGAGTTGCGATCTGCCCGGCCGGAATGCCGCCTTCGAAGCGTTGACGGATCTCGTCTGCAGTTGCCGATTCTTCCCGGGCATAGGCCCGCGCACGTTCGATCAAGCGATGTGGCCGATCGTCGCCCGGCATGTCGGTTTCAAAGATGCCGAGGACATGCGCTGCACAGTCCGCCGCCCATCCGGCGACAAGACGTCGGTCGGTTTCGCTGAGCGATTGTGGCGATCCCACGTCTCGATTCTAAAGGACCTATGCGCCCGCAAGCGAGCGGGTTGATCAAAACAAGATTGCTGGAAAGAGTCGGAATCACGAGGTGCGAGAATGTTGATTGTGACCTGTCGAGATGTCGATGCCGCCGTGGCGGCCGAACTGATTGCGGGCCAGTTCCCCGATCTTGCGGATCGGCCGCTAAAGCTTGCGGCGCAAGGTTGGGACAATCTTGTTTTTCGGCTGGGCGATGATTTGAACGTGCGTATGCCGAGACGTGAAAGTGCTGCCGCGCTTGTCGTGAATGAGTTTCGGTGGGGCGCTCGACTGATTGAAGGTCTTGAATTGCCGATCCGCGTTGTCGTTCCCGCATTGCTCGGACAACCCGGTCATGGGTATCCATGGCATTGGACGATCGGGCCCTGGACTGAGGGCGAAACTATCTACGTTTCGCCACCGCGCGACGACATCAAGGCCGCTTCTGTGCTTGGAACGTGCTTGGCCCGACTCCATCGGCCTGCCCCACAAGATGCGCCGACGAACCCATATCGGGGGGTGCCACTTGCCGCCCGAGTCGAGGCCATGCGTGACGGTCTCGGTTCTGGGATTTTTGATGCGCACCAACGCGCTGTGCTCACTGATCTTTGGGATGAAGCGCTACGCATCCCCCAACACGAGCAAGATCCCGTTTGGTTGCATGGCGATGTCCACCCGCTGAATCTTCTTGTCCGAGACGGCGAACTTTGCGCGCTCATTGACCTGGGTGATGTCTGTGCCGGAGACCCGGCTAGCGATCTAGCTGTTGGCTGGATGCTCTTTGAGGGCGACGCTCGACGCGTGTTTCGTGACGCAGCGTGTCAAATCATTGGTGGAATTGATGGTTCGCCAAAACTTGATGACCAACTCTGGCGTCGAGCTTGGGGTTGGGCGCTCGCACTCGGTGTTGCGTTTACAAACGGGGACAGCAAAATCAAGGAGATCGGGCTGCGCACGTTGCGTCGGGCAGCCGCTGAATAGGCAAGGTTCATTGATTGATGATTGCTGTCAACCCTTGACGTAACTGCGTTTCTCTGTGATTTGTGATCCTTCGAGTGCGAAGAGGTCAACGCCCCGGACATGGCCACCTTCCCATTCATATCGCCACAGTTGCACAACGCGATCTTCTGCCACAACAAAAGTTTCTTCAATGGTGAACGTTGAATCCACATCGTCAAAGATGGACTGCCATGCCGCACGGATTGCCGCGTGGCCTTGATACTGAATCCCGTTTGGGGCAGGACCGGTTGCGTCAAAGACCGCATCGGGGGCGACGAACGTCATCGCCATATCAAGGTCGTGATCGGCCCAGGCCTGACCAAAGCGTGAGATGATTTGCATTGGATCGTTGGGGGCTGGTGCCATTCGCGAAGTATTCCATATTGCGAGGATGTCGTGTTCGAGATTATGGCGACACGACATCGTGCACGATTTGGAATAGAAAGAAGATTGGTGGCGTTGCACAAGTTGTTGATACATCAAGTAAATGAGGAGCCATCATGCCTGCCATCACCGCCGACACCTTGACCTTGCCAAAGCTCAACCCCGCGTCGCCTACCGACACCGAACGCCCCGTTGATCGAGTCACGACAGGGCCGACCGGTCACGAAGGTCTTGGCTTCCCGGTGCGCCGCGCCCTTGCCGGCATGCCGTATGCCGCAACCGACCCGTTCATCATGATGGACCATATGGGCGAAATCGAATACGAAGTCGGTGAAGCCAAAGGCACGGACTGGCATCCTCACCGCGGGTTTGAAACCGTCACCTACCTGATCGACGGCCAGTTCTTGCACCAAGACTCGCACGGAGGCGGTGGCATCATCGAACCTGGCGACACCCAGTGGATGACCGCAGCTTCTGGCATTTTGCATATCGAAACGCCGCCTGCCGCGCTCGTCGAAACCGGTGGCCTTTTCAATGGCTTCCAAATCTGGGTGAACCTTCCCGCCAAAGACAAAATGCTGCCGCCCGCCTATCAGCCGGTCACCGGCAGCGACTTGTTGTTGCTCGCCAGTGATGATGGTGGCTCGCTCATTCGGGTTATCGCTGGTGAAGTTGATGGGCACGTTGGGCCGGGTTCTACGCACACGCCAATCTCGATGGTGCACGCGTCAATCGCTCCGGGGCAACGCTTGTCGATTCCCTGGCAGCCGACCTACAACGCACTTGCGTATGTTTTCGATGGACATGGCACGGCTGGCACCGAGAAGGCAAGAGTGAGCGCCGGTAACCTCGTCGCTTTTGGCGCAGGCGACCGGCTCACAATCACCGCGGATGCAGGTCAAGACAGTCGCACCCAGTTCCTTGAGGTGCTCTTGATCGGTGGTGCACCAATCAACGAGCCAATGGAACACTACGGGCCGTTCGTGATGAACACGCGTGCCGAGTTAGCAGAAGCCGTCGAGGCATACCAGCGTGGTGAACTCGGCGTTATTCCGCCTGATGCACTCATGCCCCACGTGTCGACTCGCTAACGAACAACAACAGCGGCCAAACTTGAGGTCGACAATCCGACGACAGCGAACCGTAGTAAAAACAATGTCTATGGCAGATGATCAACGCAGCGAAACCGGTGTCGACGGCTCGGTCGCGCTGATTACCGGGGGAGCACGCGGACAAGGACGCGCACACGCGGTGGCGCTGGCGCGACGCGGGGTCGATATTGCGATCTGTGATGTTTGTGCCGATATCGATGCGTTTCCCTATCCGATGGCATCGAGAGACGATCTTGACGAAACCGTCCGACTTGTCGAAGAAGCAGGCGCTCGGTGTGCGGCAAAAGTCGTTGACGTACGCGACCTTGATGCGCTGCTTGCATTTGTCGCCCAGGTTGAAGCCGATTTGGGCCCGATAGACATTGCCATTGCGAATGCGGGGGTCACCGCAATTGCGGCAATTGGTGCGACGTCGGCGGACGATTGGTCGAGCGTGATTGACATCAACTTGACCGGCACCTTCAATCTGATTCGAGCAGTCACGCCCGGTATGCAACAACGTGGCCGCGGTCGTATCATCACGGTCGCGTCCATGATGGGACGCTCGGCAAACCCGGCGATCGCGGCGTATGTTGCATCGAAGTGGGGTGTGATTGGTTTGACAAAGTCGGTGTCGCTCGAGCTGGCGTCAACGGGTGTAACGGTCAACGCAGTCGCCCCCGGCAATATTCGCACGCCGATGATTGAAAACGATTGGTTTATTTCAATGATGCGCGGCGACCTCGAATCACCCACATTCGACGATATTGCCCAGCCTCTCTCGACATTGCATCCTACCGGCGTGCCCTGGCTCGAGCCCGAAGAAGTCACGGCCGCCATGCTCTACTTATTACAGCCCGCAACCCGCCACACCACCGGAGTCGTCATTGACGTCAACGCGGGTGCGTCGGGCAACTTTACGGCCTGACATTCGGCTTCCCACCTACATTGGCGAACAAGCGTCAATCCAATTAGGTGCCGCGAATAATGATTTGTGCGGTTATTTCCAACACCATGTTCGCCGGTAGCGATGCCACCCCAACGGCGAGTCGACTGTGCCTGCCTGCGTCGCCAAAGACATCAACGAACACGTCGGATGCGGCGTCAATGACGCCCGTGTGCTCAACGAAATCTGGGGTTGCGTTTACTACCCCGTACACCTGTGCGATCTGCTCGACACGGTCGAGGCTTTTCAGCGTTGCTTTGAGTGTCGCGAGCATGTTGATCGCTGCAGACCGGGCAACGAGACGGGCTTCTTGCGCACTGACGTCGTGGCCGCACTTTCCTACACAGAGCGCGCCGCTCTCGTCGGTGCCGAAATGTCCTCCCACCCACAGATACGTGCCGTGTTGGACGGCGGGAACATATTGGCCGAACGCAGGCAGTGCCTCAGGTAACACAATGTTGAGCGAAGCGAGCCGATCTTCAGGTGTGGGGTCGTCTGCCACGGGTTTGATCATAGGATCCCCCTCAGCGGTCATGCCCTGCATTTTCGGTGGGCGATTGCCACGCGGACGTTGTGGAGATGGCGATCATCAATCGTTGGGCCAAATCACACGCGGTTCCAGGTTGAGAAAGCGGCCGTAGTCGGCGGCGGCGCTTTCAATTCCACGACGTTGGCGCTTTGTGAGTTCACCGAACGGTTCGGGCGTGATGTCGACGCGCTTGGTGGTGGCTTTGCGCTTCCACGTACCAATCACAGTGCCATCGTCGATAATCGTCGGGCGAAACATGCCGTTGTTGCCTGGCACCACCAGCTTCAATTGTTCGGGCACCATAATCGCGGTTCGGTCGCCATAGCCAAGCACGTACTCGTCAAAACCCGACAGCAACAAGATTTGTTGCGAATGATCACATGGATCAATAAGGCCGGGGCCAAGCTGTTGCGCTTCGGTTGCGCCGAGGAGCATCGGACCGAACTCGGTGGGCACCTCACACAATTGTTCGCCAGCTTCAGCAATTGCGGCGCGCACGTCTTTCATGCCTAAACCTGACCAGCGACGCAATTCGGTGGCGGGTGCTGGCCCGTGCGAAGTGAAATAGCGGATTGCTAACTCGCCAAGCGCTTCGGCGCGCCCCAACCTGCGAGCGTCGGTCACCCAACGATCAAGTTTGACAATGGTTTGCGTTGCACCACGCTGTGGCCC
>CAZJAZ010000039.1:21383-26369 GCA_964544305.1 uncultured Iamiaceae bacterium
CACCGATTGACCACAGTCCGCTCCAGATTTCTTGTGACTGCAACGCTCCACAATGGGCGACGACGTCAAGTGCGCTGACGTCAGGGCGGGGTGCGAGCCACAGGTTTGCGAGTCGCAGGCGGCGAATGTCCTGTGCGGTCAGTGTGCGCATTGCCACGGTTTACCACGCGCTGGTCGGCTCGCTCTCCACTCGCGTATTGGGAACCAGTAACGAGATGTCTTGGGAATCCACATTGAGATTTTTTGGGTGCGTTTTTGGCACCTGCAGGTGCCAAAAACGCACCCAAAACAGATGGGCAGCGATCAGCGAGATGGGCCACATCATGCCCGCACCCAGCGACAACCCGTCCACCAAACACGGCGACATACTCACCGTCGAATTCACCGTCTGTGGCATCCCATGCGTGGGACTCAACGGTGGCCCCGCTATCACGCGCAGCGAAGCGTTCTCATTTCAGATCGCAACCCAAGACTAAATCGAAACCGACCGGTTGTGGAATGCAATCATCGACAATGGCGGCTCGCCTAGCGAATGCGGGTGGTGCAAAGACAAATGGGGCGTGTCGTGGCAAATCACACCCTCGGTATTGCTCGAAGCCATTGTCAACCCCGACCCGCAGGTCGCAAAGCGTGCATTTGAAGCCATGATGACGATGGGTAAAAGTGACGTCGCCACGATTGAAGCCGCGATTGCGCTCTGAAACGCACGGCTCTTAGCCCCTCCATCAGTGACCATGTCACACCAAGGTGCGAGACTTGATCGCATGGCATTCGGACAACCGCTCGGACCTCCGGCGACCCACCGTCAAATAAGTGACCTGTTGGCTCTGTTGCAAGCTGCAGGCCACGTTGATTTTCGTGACGCCCGTGGGCCAATGGGATTCACCCAGCGCCAAGGTAATGGCAAGTTCACCCGTGATGAAGCCGATGTCTTCATTGCAATGCTGACCGAAAGTGACAGCGGCGACGCACCCAACGATGAGTCCTTGCGTGAGCACACACCCCGGGCAACGCCGACCAAACTCGCGCCGGTAACGTCCGCGCAACGACGTGCTGCCAACCAAGCACGAACCATTCACGACATGCCGTCAGAGTTACTTGCGGCAGAACTTCAACGTCGCGGGTGGGCCGTAATCGAACCGTAGTCGGCTCAACGAGATCCTGACAACGCCTCGGAAAGCACGGCCATGGTGCGCGCTTCTTCGTCCGGGTTGCCCCCAAGGGGAACCGGCACAAAGTCGGTCACACCAGACGCTTGAATCACACCAAGCGCATCGCGCACCTCATCTTCCGAACCCACAATTGAAAGGTCCCCGAGGCCTTCTACCCCTTCAATGTCCATCATCGCCCGATAACTCGGCAACGTCGCATAGTTCGCAAGAATCTGCGCAATAAAAGCCCGGGCCGGGGCGGGATCGTCGGTCACCCATACCGGTATTGAACAGACAATGCTCGGCGACGGCCGATCAGCGTCAGCCGCCGCATCATTGATGATCGGTGCGATATGGCTCGACACCGTCTTAGGGCCAACGCACCACAAAATTGTGCCGTCAGTACGACGGCCCGCCACTCGAAGCATCTGTGGCCCAAGCGCCGCAATCATCACCTTTGGGGTCCCCACCGATGGCTTCGCGTTCTGCCCGTCATACGACCACACTTCGCCTTGATGCGACGCCGAACCGGTGGCAAGCAATTCACAAAGGATGTCAAGGTAGTCGTTCATGTGACGCACCGGTTTGTGCCAATCCATCCGCAGGCTCGCCTCAACATGGGGTTGATGATTCAACCCAATGCCCACGATCACACGTGCACCCACGACTGCTTGCGCCGTCAACGCCTGGGTGGCAAGTGCATGTGGGTGGCGCTCCCACGTTGAGATCACCGCGGTGCCAAGCTCCATCGACGACCCCGTATCACCGTGCGCCGTAATCACACCAAGCGCATCAATCAAGCCAACCTGTGCCACCCAATAACTCGAAAACCCAGCCGTCTCCGCAGCCGTCATATCGTCGAGCAAACCGGACACCCCACCGGTCATGAGCTTGCCAGAACCATTGATCCCAAATCGCATAGACCCGAACCTAGTGTCGGCCCGCTAACGAACGTCAGCCCAATGGATTTGCCCGCGTCCAGCCGACTTAGCGGCATACATGGCTTGGTCCGCATCGTCAAGCATTGCGGCGTTCAGAATTGGCGCGCACACGACACCGATACTCACCCCAAGATCGAGTTGCAGGTCGCCGAGCACTATGGGTTGGCAAATAGATTGCAAGATGCGCTGCGCGGCTTGCTCAGCCCGATCCTCGTCCACATCGTTTACGAGCACGACGAACTCGTCACCGCCGATGCGTGCAAGAAGGTCTTCGACCCGCACGCAAGCCCGAAGGCGATCGGCGATCACGTTGAGCACACGGTCGCCGGTTGCGTGCCCATGCAAATCGTTTACCGGCTTGAAGCCGTCCAGGTCGCAGTAGAGAAGTGCGCTTTTGTTCGGTCTGGCATCAAGTGCATCGATGAGCACCGTGCGATTCGCAAGACCGGTCAGCGGATCATGCGTTGCCGCATAATCAAGCGCACGTCGTTGCGCCGTGAACTGCAGCGCCACACGCACGTACTGGCAGGCAAGATGCATCCCTTGGTCGTGAATACGAGGATCAATGTCGCCACACATCCACACACTGATGAGCGCAGGCTCATCAAAACCGATCACACTGACCGGCTCGACCCAGTAACCCCCACGACCGAAAGCTTGCGCAACTTGACGATGCTCGGCATCTAAGCCATCAAGATTCTGACAGGTCACGCCACGACCGGATGTTCGCACCGACTGCCAAGGCTCGGCGTCGTCAACACCGCACAACGTGTCGGGCAAACCGGTGCTGACCTGCTGGCGCACGTAATCGCCACACCAGGAAATTGCCATGTGCGAGTCAAGCTGTTGCCAGTTGATCAGATTCAGCAACGGTTCAAGCACGTCATGCAACGAGGCATCGTCAACGAGACGAAGTAACGCTTGAGCTTCGGATTGTTGGTACTGCGCAAACCGGCAGAACGCAACAGTTAGGTTGCGGTCATGCGCGTGTGCTTCGCCAAGATTGACATCAACAGGAATCCACGAGCCATCACGGTGACGCAGACGAATCAACCCGTTGCCAACAGATGATGCGCTCCGGCGTGCTTGGCTTGCAGCAAGCAAAGCGCTTTCAAAATCGTCGGGGTGCATGAAATCGGCGATCGTTGCGCCAACCATTTCATCCGGCGTGATCCCAAGCAGTTTGTAAACCGAAGGCGTGACCGCCGTGATCGTTCCATGGGCATCAAACGCGACAATTGTGTCGTGTGCCCCGGCAAACAAGGAAGCCAAAAAAGAGTCACCATGCTCGGCGCGATGCACCTGAGCTCGTGACGCCGACTCCGTTGATGACGACATAGCCATGATTGTTGCACGCATTGCGACACCCGCGTCGTCCGAGTGCTCAACCTCCCAAAAGACGGGACATACGTTTCTCCCACCGAGCAAGTTGCGCCGCGTCCACCTCGTGTGGAAATTGCGTCGCCCACATCGATGCAGCCCGACCACGCGCGAGCCAGGGAAGAACTGTGGCAGCCAGACGAGGACGCCGTGCGAGTGACGCAACCATGGCGGGCAGGTCTCTAAGCGCGGGTGTTGCCTCTCGCTGATCGAGCCCCGCACGGCTCAGGGTTGGGTTCAACAACTTTGCATGAACCATTGCGTTTACGCCTTGGGTGCCAAGTGCGGTGCTCATTTGTCGGACCGCATCGTAAGAAGCAAGAAGTCCACCAAACTCGCGATGGAACGCTGCCTGATATCGCCACAACACGGTCTCGTCGCCGGGATCGGAAGCGTCCGCAACAGACTCGGCCAGCATCGTGCCCGCAATCATTCCGGTTCCAATGCCAGAACCATGGCCGGGGAACACTTGGCAGCCGGCGTCGCCCACGAGTGCAATGCCTGGTGCAACGAGGCGCGCGTACGGGCGACGCAACGGGATGACACCCTGGCCGGTGACCGTGGCTTTGCCAAGCCACGGTTCAGCATTGCGAGTGGCGGCGATCATGCGTGGCGCGCTCGACGAACGACCGTCAGCCAAGCATCCCACTAGCACCGAAACATGACTGACGTCTTCTGACACCCGTATCGCTCGGGTCGAAAAACCTCCATCGCAGCCAACGACCGTGACACCATCGCCGGGCTTGGCGCCGTGGCGTTCCAGAAACGCTTGGGCACCGTTTTGATCGGCAACTCGAAGTTGATGATCGCCCGCCGAACACAACTGCGGGCCCCGCACTTGCGCACACCACCGGCTTAAGATCGGCGACGTTCGCCGCAGCGCGCCACGCCAGCCTGCCGCATCGACAAAAAGGCTTGCTTCAAGACGATGGTGGGCAACGTTGCTCCCTTCACGGCACCCATGAAAAGAGACGGCGGTAACCCGATCACCATTGGTCTCAACGGCAAGACTGTCGGCCTGGTCGAAAACGTGTACACCAGCAGAGCGTGCGTCGTTGCGTAGTCGGTCGCCAAGCAGTGCCATGTCAACCGACCAAACCGGATTGTCAATCGTGACCGCGTGGGTACCATCTGGGCCAAAGAGATGGAGCGTGCCGCCGTCTGCGACTTTCTCGGGCGGCTCGGGGCGGGCAACACCCGCCCGATCAAACTGCCATGGCGGAACACCGTTGTGCCAATGCGCGCCGCCCTTGCCAAACGCGCGCCGTTCGATCAATGCAACCGACAGGCCGTGGCGTGCAAGTTGACCGGCCACGTTTGCACCCGCAGTTCCCGCGCCGACAACGACCGCATCGACTTGCAACGCTGAAACACTCACGAACGCTGACCTTACCGGCACGCGTGCCTTTGCTCTTGGGCTGGTCTGCTCAAAATTATGACAATCGCGCAACCTGTCACCCAGCACCTCTAGCATTCAATTCGTTCTTTGGCCAGTTGTACTCCGCTGGGGACTG
>CAZJAZ010000040.1:0-26146 GCA_964544305.1 uncultured Iamiaceae bacterium
GAACCTTTGGCGTGTTGATTGTTGATACCGGCCCGTTGGTCGCGACCGCGGATCGAGACGACCCGGACCATGTGGCGTGTGACGCGCTGTTGGCTTCGTCTTCTCCGTTGGTCACTACCGGTCTGGTGATCGCGGAGGCTGCGTATCTGATCGCGGACAGGCTCGGATCACCTGGTGAGATCGCGTTGGCCGATGATCTTGCCCGCGGTCGCATTGTGGCCGAAGAACTCGACGCGCAGAGCTGGGCGCGGGTTCGTGAACTTGTCGCCACGTATGCGGATCTGGAACTCGGTGTGACCGACGCGTCGCTGATCGCCCTTGCGGAACGCCACCGGGTTGCCGAGGTCGCGACGATCGACCGTCGGCATTTCTCTGTCGTGCGCCCGATCCACATCCCCGGGTTCGTTCTCCTGCCCTGACCCCTCCGCCTGCGAGCCGACCTATCACCTGGCCGGTCATTGGAGGCATCCCCGACGAAGTCGGGGGTGGCAGTGAACGACCGATGGCCATTATCAGCCCTGAAGCCCGCCAGAAGCGTTGGTGGGGCTTCCGCACGGATTGCGGGCGCAACGGGCGTTCTGGGACGCTTCGGGGGCTACAGGGACAACAATCCCGGAACGGTGGGCGTCGGTGGTGGCAGACTGGCCAATGATGACACTCAGCCTGGATCCGAACGCTGATGTGCTGACGCACGTCGACCTGAAGGTCGGCGCTTGTCTTCGAAACAGCGGGTCTTCGGATTTCAGCGGGGTTTCACGGTTTTGAGGAGTTGCCAGTCGGGGCGGCCAGCGTAGAGAAATATTGGCAGTCGAGCACTCGTAGATTG
Organism: uncultured Iamiaceae bacterium; assembly: GCA_964544305.1. Lineage (GTDB taxonomy): Bacteria > Actinomycetota > Acidimicrobiia > Acidimicrobiales > Iamiaceae > JAFDWI01. Next base: position 827 of record CAZJAZ010000040.1, read on the forward strand.
TCAGGGTGAATAGGGATTCACCCCACCTAGTTGAACTTTACGACGCGGGCATATACCGGCACGGAAATGGCTGAGCGGATCAACGTCTCCCGGCTAACCGTGTACCAGGTGGCCCAGCGCGCTCAACGTGAAGGCGAATCATAATTAGGGATTGTCGTGCGGTTCTCCGTTGTCGAGCGGGTCTTTCGTCGCTCGTAGTTCTGGCAGCACTTCCAGGTCTTTGGCCCGTCCGGCTGCTTGTTTCATTGTGATCAGATCACCAAGGCTCGCGATGAGGATTTCGTGGTTTGTCACGAGGCCTTGGACTGCGACAGCGTGAGGTTCGACGTCTCAGTAGGTCAATTGGGTGTGGCCGGGCCCGATGGTGTTGAGCAGAATATCGACATGGCCGTGTCGCGTGTCCCAGAGAGGATTCCCGCCAAGGAGGTCGTCATGATCGGGGGGCGGGCCTTTCTGGACACGTGCGCCAAGTTCGGTTAGCGCCATCGCAGCCCGGTGACAGTTTTCTAGATCGCCTGCGATGAGAAAGTCCAGATCTTCAGTGCGGTGCTTTGAACCATGGATCCATCCCGCACCCATTCCCACCAGCACGAAAGCGACCTTGTGTTCGGCGAACGTTGTGAGGATCCGCAGGAAACCCGATGGAAGGTCAGCCTCGGGCATTTCGCTGTGACCGACGTTGCGGGACAACGGCAAAGTATTCGTCTTCGGTGACAGACGTGCCGTCCAGCAGGCGGAACGTGTCATCCTCAGTTCGAGGTGGAATATCACTGGCTTGTGCGATGAGCTGGGCGCGCCGAGCCGGCGTGATGCGAAGCGTGCGGCGCGTGTCGGTTACCCGATCGGCGGCTGATTGCCATGCGTAACGGTTCTTCGGAGAGGTGTCGGTGTTCGTCGATCAAGGCCGTGAGGAATTGAAGGCCTCTCGTGAGGGAGGCGACCAGTCTTGCGATGTTGTGGCTGACGATCTCAGATATGTTGTCCGAATCGATCGACCGAAACGGGAACGGAAACGACACCTGCAGGTATTCGACAATTTCGGTGATCCGCGTTGTTGCGGACCGAAGCGTTCTCAGCCCGGCCTCCATGCCTGTTGCCCGTCGTGAGCGTGCGGGCGAACTCGCCGATGAGGGTAGGTCCGCAATGCGCGACCGTGTCTGCGACCAAAAGCCACTGGTCGAGCATCACAACCGGATACTTCCCGCACGGCATGCCCGTGAGCCGCCAGATGTGCTTGAGCAACATCCGCGAGTCAACCCGTAGCGACGGGCTTTCAACGCACGATTGTTAGCCTGGTCCTTCGGTGGCGGCACCACCGAACCATTCGCGCTCAAAGTAGGTGAGGCACGTCGGCAGTTGGCAAAAGTCAACCGACGTGGCACAATGGAGTTGTGATGCACTTGCAGCCGACCCTCGTAGTACGCCACTGACGCACGCGCAACCCTGATCCGCGTGCGTCTTCGACCTCCCAAACGGGAGGTCGTTGTCGTTTTCGCAAGCACTTTCGCCTAGCGTCACACCTCAGGGCTGCAACGAGATGAACCCAATCCACTTAAGAAGGTGAAGGACACGACAATGAAGCTCAACGGTGGCCAAGCCCTGATTCGCAGCCTGGAGTCCGAAGGCGTGGATGTAATGTTCGGACTTCCCGGTGGCGCGATTCTGCCCGTGTACGATCCGCTGCTCGATTCGTCGATCCGTCATATCTTGGTGCGTCACGAACAAGGTGCCGGCCACATGGCCGAGGGTTACGCGCACGTCACCGGTCGACCAGGTGTGGTCATGGTGACCAGTGGCCCCGGTGGAACCAACGTTGTGACGCCGCTCGCGGATGCCTACATGGATTCGGTTCCAATGGTGTGTATCACCGGGCAGGTGCCGCGCCCAGCGATTGGCACCGACGCGTTCCAAGAAGCCGACATCACCGGGATCACCCAAGCGGTGACCAAGCACAACATTTTGGTGCACAGCGCGCAAGACATTCCGATGGCGATTCGCCAAGCGTTCCACATCGCCACAACCGGCCGTCCTGGCCCGGTGCTCGTTGATATACCCAAAGACCTCGTTGATGCCACGAACCCGGTTTCGGCCATGGATTGGGAGTGGCCCACCGACGCGGAAGTTGCGGCAGAACTGCCCGGATATAAGCCAACGACGAAAGGGCATCCGCTCAAGATTCGTGAAGCGGCCGAGCTCATTCGGGCCGCGTATCGCCCGGTGATATACGCGGGTGGCGGTATTTTGAAAGCGCGCGCCGCTGATGAATTGCGGGCGCTGGCCGAGCTGTGTGAACTCCCCGTCGTGACCACCCTTATGGCCAGGGGTGCTTTCCCTGATTCGCACCCGCTCGCTCTTGGAATGCCCGGGATGCACGGCAACTACACGGCGGTTATGTCGTTGCAAAAAGCCGACTTGTTGATCGCGTTAGGTTCGCGTTTTGACGACCGAGTGACCGGCAAGGTTGCGGGTTTTGCACCCGAGGCCAAGGTTATTCATGTGGATATTGACCCGGCCGAGCTTGGCAAAGTTCGCACACCTGACGTGCCCATTGTGGGGGACTGTCGTCAGATCATCGGCGAGTTGATTCACGTGATCAAAGATCTCGACGCGACCGGGCCGGCCACGCCAGATCGGTCCGCCTGGAAATCAACACTGAGTGGTTGGCAAGAAAAGTATCCGCTCGCCTATGAACCCCATGTTGCTGGTGATGCGCTCAAGCCACAATCGGTGATTGAGCAGCTTCGTGCCGCGGCCGATGATTCAACCATTTTGGTGTCTGGCGTGGGCCAGCATCAGATGTGGTCGAGCCAGTACTGGCGTTTCGAAGAACCGTACACGTGGGTGAACTCGGGTGGTTTGGGCACCATGGGCTTTAGCGTCCCCGCGGCGATTGGTGCGAAAGTTGGTCGCCCTGATCGCACCGTGTGGGCGGTTGATGGCGATGGTTGTTTCCAGATGACCGCGCAAGAACTTGTTACGGCTGCGACCGAACGCATCCCGGTGAAGATCGCGATCCTCAATAACGGCTATCTCGGCATGGTTCGCCAATGGCAAGAAATGTTTTACGAAGAGCGGTACTCCGAGGTATACCTGTCACTTGACCTGCCCGACTATGTCAAATGGGCCGAGGCGATGGGATGTGTGGGTATGCGAGTCGAGTCACCTGAAGAAGTTGGCCCTGCAATCGACAAAGCCAACGAAATCGATGACCGACCGGTTGTTGTTGAGTTCCGTACCGATGACCGAGAAAAGGTGTTTCCGATGGTGCCATCTGGTCGACCGAACGACGACATTGTGGTGCCACCTTTCCAGCGAGGAGAAGACCAATGACCCAGCCTCGCCTTCACACATTGTCGGTGCTCGTTGAGAACCGTTCGGGTGTGTTAGCCCGTGTGTCCGGCTTGTTTGCACGCCGTGGCTACAACATCGAGTCGTTAGCGGTCGCCCCGACCGACGACGAAAGATTCAGCCGAATCACCGTGGTTGTCGACGTGGAAACCACACCGATCGAACAGATGGTCAAACAGCTCAACAAGCTCATCAACGTGGTCAAAATTACCGAGCTTGACCCGCGTGATTCTGTTGAACGTGAGCTGTGCATGGTGACGTTGTCTGTTGATCGAGATGTGCGCAACGAGGTCATCGAATTAGCGCAGATCTTCGAAGCGCGTATCGTTGCGGTAGCCCACGGAGCTATGACGTTGTCGTTGGAAGGAACTCCTTCCAAAATCGATGACTTCGAGGACCTCGTCCGCCCCTACGGCATCGTCGAAATGCAACGAACCGGTCGGATCGCACTGTCCAAACTTGACCGCAAAGCAAAACCAGTCCGCACAAGTATCAAAGGGAAGGCCTAACCAATCATGGCAACCGTCTACTACGAAAAAGATGCCGATCGTTCGGTGCTCGCCGACCGCAAGGTCGCAATCCTCGGTTATGGCTCACAGGGCCATGCGCACGCGTTGAATCTGGCCGAGTCAGGCATTGACGTGCGGGTGGGGCTGCGTGAAGGGTCATCGTCACGTGCCAAGGCAACCGAAGCGGGTCTCAAGGTGATGAGTATCGCCGATGCCGCAGCGGAAGCTGATCTGATCATGATCTTGTTGCCCGACACCGAGCAACAAGACGTGTTTGAAGCCGATATCAAGCCGAACTTGAACGATGGTGACGCGATCTTCTTCGCGCACGGTTTCAACGTGCGCTTTGGTTATGTTGTCGCACCGGACAACGTTGATGTCGCCATGGTCGCCCCGAAAGGCCCCGGCCATTTGGTTCGCCGCACCTACACCGAAGGCGGCGGGGTGCCGTGTCTGATTGCCGTGTCACAAGACGCAACCGGTAAAGCACACGACTTAGCGCTTGCCTACGCCGATGGGATCGGCGGTACTCGGGCCGGTGTGCTCGAGACCACGTTTGAAGAAGAAACCGAAACCGACTTGTTTGGCGAACAGGTGGTGTTGTGCGGCGGTTTGGCCGCGCTCGTTCAAGCCGGATTCGACACGCTTGTGGGCGCGGGGTATCAACCGGAGTCTGCCTATTTCGAATGCTTGCATGAACTGAAGCTGATCGTGGACCTCATGTATGAACAGGGCATCTCTGGGATGCGCTATTCGATTTCGACGACCGCTGAGTACGGCGATCTGACCCGTGGTCCGCGCATCATTGACGATTCGGTGCGTGCTGAAATGAAAAAGGTGCTCGGCGAAATCCAGGACGGATCTTTTGCTGCTGAGTTCATGAACGAGGTGCGTAGCGGCGGTGCCAAGTTCGCTGAACTGCGTGCCGCGGGCAAGGCCCATCAAGTCGAGCAGGTCGGTAGTGAACTGCGTGCGATGATGCCGTGGATCTCGGCAGGCAAGGTCAAAGTCGAAGACGCATCAGGCGGCGACTGAACACCTGAGAGCTATCGGTCGGAGATGGCATTGACGGCGTCGACCATTTCGCCAAGTGGTCGACGCCCCATCTTGTAGACGGGTACCGTTTTCACAAGGCGCGCGATGCGTTCTAGAGCGTGCGGCTGATTGTAGGTTTCTCGGAAGAGTTGAGGAACGACCGTCACGATCGCATCAATCGGAGACGCAATGTGTTCGGCTTTTGCCGCTTCTTGGTCACCGATGACGAAGATCGCCCGAACACGACCTCCGTGGGATACGTTTCCAAAGACATGTGCCGAGGTAGGAGGTTTGCCCGGTACATCTTCGTTTGGTAACCCGACGAGTTTTCGAGATTGGTCGCTCAAGCAAATGGGTTTTGGGTACGTCAAAAGGTTGTCGTGGGCGTCAATCGCGACAACCTCATCGGTGAGATAGTTCCAACCGTCTTGCACGAGTGCCGCGGTCAATGTTGATTTCCCGCGACCAGATTCTCCAGCGACAATGATGCATTCACCTTCGCGTTCCACGGCGCCTGCATGAAGCAACAGACAATCTTGGGTGTCTTTGGTGGCGGCTTGGTTGAGCGCGGTGATGAGGAGAACAAGCGCATGGTCACGGGTTCCGGCTTGGCCGATTCGCTGTGTATCGAGGTAGACCGCGTAGGTGCCGGTACGGTCGGGTCCGTCAACGTGGACATGTGACCGAGCGGATGTTGCGCCAGGCAAGTCTGTGAGCATGGACTCGGTTTGACGGTGGAACTCGGGATCGTCGGTGCCGATTGAAACGGTTGTGCCGGAAACCAAATATGGCCCCACAAGGTGGGACGCCTTGCAGGCGGCCGCGGTTGGGTTTCCATCCTCGTTTTTGTTTCGCAAGGGTTGTTGACTTGGTGTCGTGGTGATGAGATCGAGTGCGGCAAGCGATTCGATCGTGGACATCACGTCGTGGCTGAGCAGCGATGGAACGTCGCTGAGTGTGCTTGCGATGTGCAATATGATTTGATGGGGCAAACGCTTCCCGTTGATTGCCACCCAAACCGCTCCTGCACTGGCATTGAGAACGTGAAGCGTGCCGTGGGTCTTGTTGAGGGCGACCACGTGGTCGTCCACGTTGGCCCACAAAATGTTGTTTCTCTGGTGAAACGGCAACATAGGTATCCAGATAGGCGATCATGGAATGAAGGTTCCAATGCAGCACAATTGTGGTGCATTGCGGTAGTGTATTTGCTGCGGCGCAGGCGCTTGACGCCACCAGATCCGGCGATTCCAAAATATTTCGATTCGGGTGTAACGCAAATCGTGTAGCTGTCGTTTTAAGTTCTGGACTGTTCTCGTTCGGAGTGCAGGCGATGGTTTGGAGCCAATTTATGAACGAATTCAATGACGGCATGGTGACGCCTGATAACGATGAGGGAAGGGTTCACTCGCGGCGCAACATGCTCAAAGGAGCGGTTGTCGGCGCCGGCGCGATCTGGGTTGCACCGGCGATAACAAGTTTTGCCACACCTGCGGCGGCTGGAACGTCTCCGCAGTCATCCCCACAGTTGACGTTGTGGAAGTATCCGAATCAGAACCAACCGACTGACGCACAAGTATGTGTGAGTGGTTTTGTTAGCACCGCAAGCCGTGGATGGGTCATTTTCACGAGGACGCCCGGAAGCCCAGACACGATCACCGCACAGATCCACCTTTCGACCGGTCAGCCGGTTACCGGGCGATCGATTGTCATCATGCAAAGTGACGGGACAAATTGTTTGAACACCCTGACCGTGACGTCACATACGTGGGGTCCCAGTCAAACTGATAACTCGTACACCGACCCGATTGTGGCCGGTGCGAACACATTCTCAATGATCTTCAAGGTGTCGGGAGGCGGCGGGAACGAATCTGCCGCAACACCGACTGCATTCCTCCCGTAACCTGTCAATTCACCGATCAGGGTCTCATTCGGCGAGTGCGAAGCGAACAGTCGGCTGGCACGCATTTGCGTGTGACAACTGAAATGGCCCGGGTCTACGTTCCCGACTCGTTGGCAAGCTTCGGCGCTAGCCAGAATACCGGCCTAGATGAGGCTGAATAACAAGCTATGCTGATCAGGTGCAGACCCAGCCCATCTCAAAGGTGAAAGACAGACTCAGCGAGTACGTTGACACCGTGTCGCTCACCCACGAACAGGTGACGATCACCAAGAACGGTTCGCCTGCAGCGGTGCTCATCGGCGCAGACGAATGGGAGTCGCTTCAAGAGACGCTGTATTGGCTCTCCCAACCCGGTGTCCTCGACGACATCGCGCAAGCGCGCCGGGAATTCGACACCGGCGCCACTTTGAGCGAACGCGAGATTCGAGCCGAGTTTTGCGTACCACGTCGCGCGAACCGGTGAATGAGCGACATGACGGCCACATTTACCAGGTCGAGTTCGCAGGCACCGCACGCCGAGATCTACGCGATGTCCCACCGCGCATCGTGCCCGCCATCATCGAGTTCGCGTATGGTGATCTGGCACGTCGTCCGCGAGCCGTCGGCAAACCCTTACAACGCGATTTAGAAGGGCTTTGGGGAGCTCGACGCGGCCCCTACCGGATCATCTACGAAATCCATGACGAGCGCCTGGTGGTCCTCGTTATCCATGTCGCACACCGCGCTGACGAATATCGGCGTCGCTGACGCACCTTTCGACCGCATTGCTCAAGCGATCAGATTGTCGGCTTTGGCACTCCCGTCAACGAGTCGCCAATGCATTAGCCAGTGTAGGTGGGCTCACTTGCGACAGGTCGTGCAGCATCGGCGGCTGGCTTTGGTGAAGGAAGTGAGGTTGTGGTCGATGGAGCCACGATCTCTCCTTGGCACAGATCAGCGACGCCGTTTGCGTCTTGATCTGACGAAGCGTAGGTCGTAAGGCCAGCCAACACTGCCCGCGTCGACCCGGCCTGGAAGTCCCAGTCGATGGTGTCCAGTGTGTCGTTTGGGGTGTGATAGTTCGGGTTCCGGAAGTTGGCGGTGTCGGTTGCCATAAGCCCCTGATACCCCTTGAGCACATAGGGGGCATGGTCAGAACGAAAGATGTCGCTCATGATCTTCGGGTCAATGATCGCCGCCGCGGCCGGAAATTCTGGCGTGTACCAGTACGCTCCAGCACCCATGGCTCGGGCCAGCTTGGCGGACGAGGGATCCGCAACCATGGCGAGATAGTCGGCTGGCAGGCCGACAAAAGGATCGGTCTTGGAAGCGTCGGTGTACCCGATCATGTCCATCGACACGGCGCCGACGATGTCAGCTTTTGCTTGAGCGTCGTGCCCTGCCATCTGGAAGCTGCCGATCAGCCCGTCTTCTTCGAATGCGTAGGCCACGAGTCGAACGGTGACGGGTTGAGGGTTGGCTTTGAGAATTCGTGCCACTTCAAAAAGTGCTGCCATGGCCGACGCGTCATCGTCGGCTCCAGGATTTGTTGGGCCTTTCGCGTCATAGTGGGCGCTGAGTTGCAAGATCTTTGTGGCGCATCCGGTCCCGGGCACGGTGACCGAAATATTGGGCATCGATTTTCCCTGAAATGTGACCGGCTCGATTGTCGGTGTGAAGCCGAGCGCCACAAAACGGCTCGTCACAATGTCTCGTGCGGCGTCAAGGTCGCTTTGGGGAGATGCACTGGATCGGAACTGATTGGCCAAGGTGGTGGTGTCAGCTTTGAGCTGCACCGCGTCAACATTATTGAGTAGCGGTGGGATATCGGTGAGCACCTTGGATGGGTCCATGCCAAACGTGCTTGGTGTGACCACGAATTGCGCGAGCGGGCCGTTCATGGCCGCAAAGCGCGCATCAGCAATCGCGTGCGGGTCAGCGGCCCCCGCACTGGGAACGAGCGTCAGGCCCGTCAATGCGAGCGTGCCCAAGCCAAACCACATCCGTCGTGTGCGTTTCATAGAAACTTTCTAGCAGCTCTTCAGAATTGTGTTTGTCATGGCGTGGACGAATCCTTGCGGGCCGGGAATAGTTCGCGGGCGCCGTGGGTTATTAGTTGATACATCAACCAAATAGGAGCAATCATGTCCACCGTTTCACTCGCCCCCGAACTTGCCGGTACCTACGCTATTGACCCGTCGCACAGCGCTTTGGGCTTTGTCGCCCGTCACGCAATGGTCACCAAAGTACGAGGCACGTTCACCGATGTGTCTGGCTCCGGCACGCTCGACGCCGTTGACCCTGCCAAGTCAACGCTGACGATGACCGCTCAAGTCGCAAGCGTTGATACTCGCAACGCACAACGTGACGAGCACCTGCGCACCAACGACTTCTTTGATGCACCAAATCATCCCGAAATTACCTTTACCTCGACCGCCATCAGCCCGCTCAGCGCTGAGCAATTCGCGGTGACCGGTGATCTCACGATCAAGGGCGTCACCAAACCGATCACATTCGATCTTGAACTGACCGGTCCGGTCACCGATCCGTGGGGAGGAACACGTATTGGATTAGAAGGTTCAGTTGACGTGAAGCGTTCAGACTGGGGCGTGAACTGGAATACCGCGCTCGACGCTGGTGGTGTGCTGGTAAGTGAGAAAGTCAAACTTGAGTTTGAAGTCGCCGCCGTCAAACAAGACTGACCTCCTCCAGCACAACGAGGTGCGCCATTTGTGCTCAAATGCGCAGTGGCTCACCTCGAAAGGGCTCACTATGGAATCACCGGACGTTTGGCTGAATGATCGAGAACAAGCCGCATGGCGAGCGTTTCTTGGCATGTACGCCAAGGTCGATCGAGCATTGCGCGAGCAACTCCAAGACGAATCCGAGCTTTCATTGGCCGACTATGGCGTGCTTGTCGCGCTCTCTGAGGCGCCAGCGGGGGAGCTGCGATCCTATGAGATCGCCGAGTTTGTGCAGTGGGAAGCGAGTCGGCTGTCCCATCAGCTTCGCCGTATGGAAGGCCGCGGCTTGCTTGTCCGTCGAGAATGCCCGACCGACAAACGCGGACTCGTCGTGGCGATCACGCCCAGTGGTGTGGCGGCGATCGCTCGGGCCGCGCCATGTCATGTGGCGACGGTGCGACGCGTGTTCATCGACCGTCTTTCCGACGCGCAAATCGATGCGTTGATTGCATGTGGTGAGGCAGTCCTTGTCGACGACCACAACCTGAATCAAACGAGGACATAAATCTGCGACAATGGCTCGCATGAGTTTGCGTCGCTCGCCCCAACAGCCCGACGTGATCGCCTGGCACGAACTCGGTCGCAATCTTGCAACGCCACATGGTGACGTGTTTGTAGTCGATCTCGCCCCCAATAACCCGGCACAAGCCCAACGAGATCCGGTCGTGGTCTTGCACGGTTTTCCGACGAGCTCATTTGATTGGCGTCACGTGCTTGACGCACTAGGCCGAGGTGAACGCCGAATTGTCTTGTTCGATTTTCTAGGGTTTGGGCTGTCGAGCAAATCCGATATTCGCTACGGCATCGATCTCCATGCCGGCACCGCCCTCACGATTTTGGAGCAACTCGATATTCACCGGTGTGTCCTTGTCACCCATGACATGGGCGACTCGGTGGGCGGCGAAATGCTCGCCCGAACGATGACGAGCGGTGTGGTCGTTGATGATCCCGCATGGTTCGATCCGTCGATTGTCGTCTCGGGCACGCGACGCCCGCCTGGGTCGGCAAACCTCGATGTTTCGCAGCGGATCATTGTGAACGGATCGATCTATCTCGATCTCGCATCGCTGACCGAAGGCCAACAACGCCTCTGGTCGGCCGAAGATGCGCGCTTGCCCGATGAGCTTGGCCAGCTCATCGGCGGCGATGCTTACGCAGACGGGCTGGCTCGGGTTTTTCATCCTGACCATCAACCCGATGCGAGCGAGCGCGCCGCCCAGATTGAGCTCATGGAATTTGGCGGGGGCCACCTGCTCCTTCCACGACTCATCCGTTACCTGGACGATCGCAAGCGGGCAGAGGCCCGGTACACCGGAGCAATTGAGTTGCATCCATCGCCCATGACAATCCTTTGGGCGCAACAAGATCCGGTCGCCGTTGCAGCCATGGGGGAGCAGCTAGCGCAACGCTGCCCACGAGCGCAGCTCAACCGGCTCGATGGCTTGGGTCATTATCCAATGATTGAGGATCCGGTTCGTTTTGGTGCGGCGCTGGCGGGCGCACTTGCCAATTCCTGACTTGTTTAGTCGGGAATTGAGCGTGTAGCCTCACAGGCCATGAGCAAAGATTCTTGGGGTTTTGAAACAAAGCAGATCCACGCTGGTCATCGGCCAGACCCGACAACGGGTGCGACTGCCACGCCGATCTATCAGACCACTTCGTTTCAATTCAACGACGCTGATCATGCTGCGAATCTGTTCGCGCTGAGCGAAATCGGCAACATTTACACCCGCATCATGAACCCAACCCAGGCTGTTGTTGAAGCCAAAGTAGCGGCCCTTGAAGGCGCACCTGACACGGCGGTGGGTCTGCCCGGCGCCCTTGAACTTGCCTCTGGCCAATCGGCGAGTCTCTTTGCGATTCTCAATATTGCCGGTGCCGGCGACCACATCGTCGCATCAGCTTCGTTGTACGGCGGCACGTTCAACCTGTTCCACCACTCGCTTCGCAAACTCGGTATTGATTTCACCTTCGTTGAAGACCCTGACGATCTCGAAGCGTGGAGCGCGGCGGCACAACCCAACACCAAAGCGTTCTTCGGTGAATCAATTGGGAACCCAAAGAACGACGTGCTCGACATTCGCGGTGTCGCCGATGTTGCACACGGCGTTGGTGTGCCGCTCATCATTGACAACACCTTGGCCACCCCATGGCTCGTGCGCCCATTCGAACACGGCGCCGACATCGTCACGCATTCGACCACGAAGTTCCTGACCGGACACGCCACCACCATTGGTGGGGTACTCGTCGATGGCGGCAGCTTCGACTTCTCACAGAACGACCGCTTCCCCGGCATGATCGAACCCGACGAGTCGTACCACGGCTTGGCCTACTGGCCAGCGCTCGGGCCTGGCTCGTACATCATCAAAGCACGCGTGCAATTGCTGCGTGACCTTGGCGCCGCGATCTCACCGTTCAATGCGTTCCTGACGATTCAGGGCATCGAGACGCTCAGCATGCGCGTCGAACGACACAACGCGAATGGTGCAAAAGTCGCAGCGTTCCTTGCTAACCACGATCAAGTTGAGAAGGTCAACTATGCGGGCCTCAGTGAATCGCCGTGGCACGACCGGGCCACGCAACTCTTTGGTGGCAAAGGGTATGGATCGCTGCCGTCGTTTGTGATCAAGGGTGGGCACGAGGCCGGCAAGAAGTTCATCAACGCACTCGAATTGCACCAGCATGTCGCCAACATGGGCGATGTACGCAGCCTTGCGATCCATCCCGCGTCGACGACGCATTCACAGATGTCGACCGAAGAACTCCTTCGCATTGGCATCGAACCTGGTTTGGTTCGTTTGTCGGTCGGTCTTGAAACGATCGACGACATCCTCGCAGATCTCGATCAAGCATTCGCTGCCGCTCGCTCCTAGACCGGTTAGCATCTAGCCTCAAGAACGTCTCTTCTGGAACTTGTCGCAGAACGCGCTCTATGCCGACACTATCTGCGACAAGTTCCGCTGTGGCCGTGTACCACCTCCGATTTTGACGCGATAGATCGGTTAGGCAACGGCCAGGCCACGGTCAGGCCACGGCCGCGCATGCTCCGAAAATTCGGTGTAACAAATACGAACCATCCGACGTTTCCTCCGCTGAGTAGTCACCATTTTCTTGGAGGAGTGCAACGTGCACGTCGTGGGGTTGATCCGGACACGTCAAACTTGGAGGAAACGTCATCCAGAGCGTGGCGCATCGATGGTTGAGTTTGCACTCGTCAGCTTGCCACTCATGTTGTTGATAATGGGGGCGATCGAGTTCGGATGGTCACTCAACCAAATGCAAGACGTGCGCTACGGGGCACGTGAAGGTGCACGACTTGCCGCGGTATCAAACATCGATGGCACGGCTCCAGTTACCGCGCAACAGATTGTGAATTCAGTCTGTAGTCGTATGGATTCGTCGAGCAGTGCAATGCACGTTTCGCTCATTGCCACCCCGTCAAGCGGGTCAACCGTGGCCCCCGGTGACAAAGCAGTGATCAAGGTAGACAAGCCTCTGCAACAAATAACCGGGTTTTTTAGCGGCATACTCGGACAAAATACCGCGCATTCTCAAGTGACGTTCTACATCGAACAAGTACCCACTTGGTCAAACACGAGCGCCGTTACGGAGTCTGGCGGAACAATTAGTGGGGGGTTGACATGCCCGTAGGTGGTCGACGTTCCCGTTCGCGCGACGAAGGCGAACGCGGAGCGGCATTGGTGCTCTTTGCCGTCGTCTTGGTTGTCCTCATGATTTTTTCGGCCTTTGCGGTTGATATTGGAACGGCATATGCCCAACGCCGCCAGAATCGCTCCTCTGTTGACACCGCCGCGCTCGCAGGTGGGCAACGAATGCTGATGAGTGGGAGTTTCCCGGCGACGATTGCCGCGATCAAAGCTGTAGCAAACGCAAACCTCACGACACCGCTCACCAAAGCACAATGGGACGCGTGCGTGGACGCCGGTGCTCTCACTTTGTCGTCCGTGACCATTGATCCAACGAATGGATCGCCGTGCATTAGTTTCTCTCAACCGTCGAAGAACGGTTCCATGTCGATCAGAGTCCATCTTCCTGAAATTGAACGCTCAACGTCATTTGCTGGAGTCATCGGGATCAATAAGTTGTCGACGACCGGGACCGCGGTTGTACGAGTTGGAACAACCGCTGGTGGCACGCTTCCTGTGTACATCTTTTCGGGTATCGGGGCGGGTGCCCAAGTGTGCGTGTTGAACGCACCGGGTGGCCAGTCAACGCCGTGTAGCGGGGCGTATTCCGGGCAGTTTGGCGCATTCGATCCGTACTATTACCAGGCGCCAGGCTGTCCAAGCGGTAATGCTGGGGCTGGTCAGTTCTACGATCTTGGGCCTGCGTTTGCGAAAGGTCTCGATCATTTCTTGGCTCCCGGTGCAGATTCCAGTCACCCGTATGTCGGAATGTCACCGCCGGATCGGATCAACGGCGGAAATACGTGTACGGTGCTCGCCCCAAACACACTTTCGGGCACAACCGGGTTCTCAAACCAAACAATTTCGAAATCCCTAATTGGAGACAACATCACCGACGGGGTCAATTCGTACAATGGCCGACTCATTGGTGGCCCGTACAGCGTTGACTCAACAAATTTGAACCCGGCCACGATCAATCATCTGCGTATTGACAACCGACCTTTGTGGAGCTTCTTGTTGCCCGCATCACAAATGTCGTCTTCTGCTCCACTTGAGTGCAAAGTAGCTTCAAGTTTGAGTGCGAAACGTGACATTCTTGCGACGAAAGCAGCCGAAGTTGCCGCTGGCGTCCCAGTTGGTCAACCTGGCGGCCCGACCGACTATACGCCGGAAGCATTGATGACCGTGTGTCTAACCGACTGGAATGCTGGCGACGGCGTTATCTTTTCTGAAGACGTTGCTAATTCGCCACGCATGGGTTCTGTGCCACGCTATTGGGAAACATCTGGCGGGCCAGCAAGCTCCTACTATCACATTCGCGATTTTGTGCCGATCTTTCTCTTCGGCGAATTCCAAAAGCTGCCAGGCCAGAATTTTTCGGCCTCACCTGAACGCCTCCATTTCGCGGGTGACATTGTTGCGTTGCCATCAGAGGGCGGAAACAACACCGTCTACAAAGCATGGAACCCAAACGGGAATGCAACTCCAACGATGCAAGGCGTAAAAGGAACCTTTGTTCCCTGTGGCTCGTTGCCGTCATCGGTTTGCACAATTGTCGCTCCGAACCCCTCTGATAACGAACTCGGTGGGTCGATGAACTTTGTCGTACTAACGCAGTAGAGTCTTCATCGTTGCTAATCAATGAGCTCCGCATACGGAACTACCGCGCTTGGGCTGAAATCCTTAGGCGTCGACGTGGTCACCACAATGACTGACGATTCAGCACGATCGTCTGCGACACTCGATACAGCAATTGAACGCGCCAAAGCAGGCGACCCCGATTCGTTCCGAAAACTCTGGACCGCCACGAACCCGGTGGTTCTCCGCTATTTGCGGGTTCTATCACGCTCGAATGATGTCGAGGACATCGCGGCGGCTACCTGGGTTGAAGTTGTTCGCTCGCTGCGCCGTTTCGAGGGCGGTGAAGCCCAGTTTCGTGCGTGGGTGCTGACAATCGCCCGCAACCGCCGCATTGACCTATTGCGCTACAACGCTCGTCGGCCAATTGCGGGAGACATCGAAGATATCGATCCTGTTGTCGAGGAGCCAGGCCCGGAGGACCTTATTGCCGGACGAGATGCAACGCATCGTGCGGTAGAACTCATCGCAACGTTGCCACACGATCAAGGCGAAGCCGTTGCATTGCGCATAATCGCGGACCTTGATGTGTCTCGCGTTGCAGACCTTATGGGCAAGAGTGAGGGTGCAGTGCGGGTCCTTTGTCACCGCGGCCTCAAGAATCTACGTGATAAGATCGAAAATACGGGTGGAGAATGGTAACGTTTTACACTCGGGAAACGGTACTTTTGCTATGAAGCGTCCAGGGGACTTCATGTCACACGGCCACGAAGGAACCGTTGACGATGACGTTGTTGCGATGCTCGAAAATGACGAATCGCTCAAAGAGCTTGTTCGAGCAGCCCGTTTGCCGGGGAACGTGGCAGAACTCAGCGGTTCTGATGACGCCGTGCGCATGTTCACTGAAACGTTCGCGCCACACGATGAGTTGCGTGGCCGACGTCTGGGAAAGCGTGCGGCGGCGGTTCTTGCGGGGGCGGGAATGCTTTTCACCCTCAGCGGTGTTGCTGCTGCGTCACAAGGTGGCCTTCCGGGGCCGTTGCAATCGTTCGCGCACCGGTCTCTTGCAGTTGTCGGTGTCCATGTCCCCGATACCACTGGGACGACAACAACAATCCCCTCGAACCCAAATACGAACGGGTGGTTGAACTCGCCGGATGCTTCAGCTCCGGGTCAGATGAGCGGCCCGGGAGCGACAGCGCCGGGCGTGTCGTTGCAACCTCAGTCAACGGCGCCTGGGCAGGCTCGTGATCCGAGTGGCACGGCGCCTGGGCAGGCTGGTGATCCGAGTGGTACGGCGCCTGGGCAGGCCGGTGATCCCACAGGTTCGACTCCGGGACAATCGGGCCAGCCACCAAAAAACTCGAATCCACCGGCAAGTAAGCCATCGTCCGATAAATCGAAGTAAAGCGCTTCACGTTCCCCCACCCAAGCGGAACTTGTCGCAGAAAGTGTCATTCTACAACACTTTCTGCGGCAAGTACCGTGGGTGAGCGACAGCGCGGTGGGCAATGACGCCGAGCGCGTCAAAGTCGAAAGATTGCAAACTCGGAGTCGCTACGTTTGATCGATGCGGTAGACGTAGGTGCCCATACGCTTGGTCGAAATATCGCTGCGTGACCCATCAAGTGACCCGGAGTAGTCGTAGGTAGCGCGATACACCACGGCAATGCGTCGAACGTTTGCTGGGCCAAAGTAGGCCCGAATCTGACGATCAATGTCGGGATCACGGCCGTGCAGGTCGCCTCCGTGGTTGGCGAGCCAGCGAACATCACGCTGCGCCAAGAATTGTGGGATGCGACCTTCTTTGCCAGCGTGGTAAAAGTCAAGATTATTGACGACGCCGTCCAGGTTCACGATACGGCGATGTGAGAAATAGCCGATCGCTCCCGCATCCCACGAAGCAACACGAGCATCAGGTGGAAGATTGTGGTGCATCCACGTTCCCGCGTACGCGTCGTGCTCGAGCAGCGCACGAGTACCTGGCGCCACATAATTGGGTATCGCCCAAATCAATGCGGCGGCAAGGGGAACCAACAGAATCATGGCGGGTACGACGGCCATTCGAGTGACCGGCCCTTTGGTCTTGGCTGTTGCCTCGAGCACAGCACCTTGGGAAAGATCAGCAATAACAAAGAGCACAAGAAAAGTGCCAAGCAACGCGAGCGGTGCGAAATACCACAAGTACGGGACTTCTTGAAGCGTCGTGTAATAGCCAACAAGCCCAATGCAGAACGCCAAATACCAACCATTGGCCGACAAGAACCGACGCGTGTGCAATAGGCGCGACGACTTGCGAATTGGCTTTGCGCAGCCCCAAAGGGCGGCGAGTCCAAGTGCTGCCCAGACAACGATTAGAGCCACGCGTACAGGGGTGAGCGGAAGGCGTTTGATCGTGCCCGAGATTTGCATTGGCGTGCCAAAGACTGCCTGATTCATTATCAGATAGCCAACGATCACGGCCGCCGGTATGGCAAGCAGTTGCGCCATCCGTAGAGCGCGCCTGTTGACAGACAACGTGGTGGCGTCACGGTCCATCAAGCACCACACTGCAATGACTCCAACGAGGATGATGGCGTCAGTGCGGGACAAGAATGCGAGGCCAAGGAGCCCTCCGATTACCCATCGGTCACGCGGAGTCGCTTGTGTCACGAAGCGACCTTTGAATGTGGTCGCAAACCAAATCAACCATGCGCCAACGGGTACGACAAGTCCTGACTCGAGGCCGTTCACGGTCATCTTGAATGCGAACGGATTCGCCGCCAATACAACAAAAGCCGCGACAACCAGCGCATCGCACCAGCGCTTTGCTTGCATGTGATCCTGCAGTCGAGGCCAACCATCAATTGACTTCGCAACCATTCGGATCACAAGCAGCATTGCGACGCACCACAAGCCAAGCTGCACGACGAGAAGCGAGCGCACCGCAGCGTACCCGTCAAGCCCCACAAGAAACGGCAGAATAGAAATCGCTTGCCACAGCGGGTGATACCCATTGGTTTGATCGAGCTGATTGAACGTTGACGCGTGACCTTGCGCCCAGTTCCGACCGATCGTGAAGTAGTAGTAGGCGTCGTCGAAGCTCGCCGCAAACGGTGCCGGCCCCCACACGACAAGAACCAGTAGCCAACCGATTGCGATCACAACAAGCGCGATGGTGAGTTTGCGCGCCAAGGTCACCGCTCTATTGTGCCCGCTCACGTGCTGCTCAATTGCGTTTTGGGTGCAAGATCACGCCGTTTTTTGTCCGGATTCGGCACCCAAAACGAGATTAGGAGAGGGCTGCTACGACGTAATCGACGCAGTCGGTAAGTGCTTGAACATCTTCGGGGTCGATCGCCGGGAACATCGCGACCCGCAACTGGTTGCGGCCGAGTTTTCGATACGCGTCGGTGTCGACGATGCCATTCGCCCGCAAAACGTTCGACAAGGTGGTCGCGTCAATCGAATCAGCGATATCAATAGTGGCGACGACGTGACTCCGCTCGTCAACGTTCGCAACAAATGGCGTGGCGTAGTCGGATGCTTCGGCCCAGCCATACAGAATCTCCGCGGATCGGTCGCAGCGGCCGGCCGAAAATTCCAGACCACCGTTGTTGTTGATCCACTCAAGCTGGCTGACCGCCAAATGAATGGTGGCAAGGGCAGGGGTGTTGTACGTCTGATCTTTGCGGGAGTTCTCAAGCGCTGTTGCCAAGTCGATCGACGCGGGGATCCACCGGCCAGAGGCCTTGATTTGTTCGATGCGCTCGATCGCAGCCGGCGACATGGCCGCGATCCACAGTCCGCCATCCGCCGCAAGGCATTTCTGCGGGGCGAAGTAGTAAACATCGGTTTCGTTCAAATCCGTCCGCAGTCCACCCGCTCCTGAGGTGGCATCGACTGCTACGAGCCCTTGGGCTCCATCGGGCCGAACTATGTTCATCGCCACGCCGGTTGATGTTTCGTTTTGCGTCAGCGCATACAGGTCGATGTCGGAGCTTGTGGCCGAGACAGGGTGTGTGCCAGTCGCAGATTTGATGACCTGTGGTTCGTCAAGAAACGGCGCGCCTGCAGCAACAGTTGCGAACTTCGAGGAAAATTCGCCAAAGCTCAAGTGCTGGCTGCGCTTGGAAATCAGACCAAATGCGGCGGCATCCCAGAACACGGTTGTGCCACCGTTGCCCAACACGACCTCGTAGCCATCGGGCAGTGCGAACAGTTCGGCCACCGCATTTCGCAGCCTTGCCACCATGAATTTCACGGTTGCCTGACGATGCGACGTACCCAAATAGGTGGGCGCGTCTGCGACGAGCGCGTCGATTGCTTCGGACCGTACCTTGGACGGTCCACAACCGAAGCGGCCGTCGGCTGGCTTGAGGTCGGCAGGGATGGTGATGGAAACGGCTTCAGGTGGAGGAGTCATTGTCTGCCACTATTACCGGTACCCCTTAAGGAGTGAAACCCGATATGTCCACAAACCGCATCGCCGCCCGCACCGCCGCCATCGCCCCCTCGGCGACATTGGCTGTTGACGCCAAGGCCAAAGCTCTCAAAGCAGCAGGCGAACCCGTGATCGTGTTCGGTGCGGGAGAGCCCGATTTCCCCACGCCCGACCACATCGTTGAAGCAGCCGTGGCGGCCTGTCGGGACACGAAGAACCACCGGTACACCCCAGCAGGTGGCCTACCAGAGTTGCGCGAAGCAATCGCGGCAAAAACTTTGCGTGACTCGGGCTATGCAGTGGGTGCAGAGAACGTGCTGGTCACCAACGGCGGGAAACACGCAATTAGTGACGCATTCAACGCGCTGATCGATCCGGGTGACGAAGTGCTCCTGCCTGCCCCATATTGGACAACGTACCCCGAGCCAGTGCGCTTTGCCGGCGGTGTTGTCGTCGAGGTACACGCCGGTGTTGAGGCACAGTTCAAGGTGACGGTTGAACAGCTTGAAGCGGCTCGAACGCCGCGCACCAAGGTGCTGGTGTTCGTTTCTCCTTCGAACCCAACCGGGATGGTGTACTCCCCAGAGGAAGTGGTTGCAATTGGACAATGGGCTGCTGAGCATGACATCTGGGTGCTTACCGATGAGATCTATGAGCATCTCACCTACGGTGACCACGTCTTCACATCAATTGCCACTGCTGTGCCAGAACTCGGCGACAAAGTGGTCATCGTCAACGGGGTGGCAAAGACGTATGCGATGACCGGCTGGCGTGTCGGTTGGGTGGTTGGTCCGACCGACGTCATCAAAGCCGCAACCAACTTGCAGTCGCACCAAACATCGAACGTCGCCAACGTTTCGCAACGCGCCGCGCTTGCGGCCGTGTCTGGGACGCTGGATGCGGTTGGCGAAATGCGCACAGCTTTTGAACGCCGCGGCCACACCATGGTTGAGCTGCTGCGCACGATCGATGGAGTACAGGTGCTTGATCCGCAAGGCGCGTTCTACGCGTTTCCGTCGTTTGCGTCAGTACTCGGGAAGACGATCGCGGGTCGCACAATTGAAACGACGCTCGACCTGGCTGCGGTGATCCTGGATGAAGCCAAGGTCGCGATCGTTCCGGGTGAAGCGTTCTCAGCGCCCGGGTATGCCCGGCTCTCCACGGCCCTCGGTGACGACGATTTGGTCGAAGGTGTGACCCGCATCGCAAACCTTTTGAACAACGCCTAATCAAATGGGTGCACCGTCACGCCGCAATGTTTGGCCGTCGCGATTGGATGCGGCAACGGTTGTTGCCGGAGCGGCAAAACCCGGTGAAGTCCGCTTTGACGGCGCATCAATTTGGTGGTCAGAAAGTCGCCCCAACGAAGGTGGCCGGACCCAACTCGTTCGCCGTGACTCTGACGGGTCAACCGTTGATGTGCTTGGAGAGGGATCCTCTGCGCGCACTCGAGTCCACGAATACGGCGGTGGGGCGTGGGCCGTGGCCGAGGGTCTCGTTGTCTATGTCGACGATGCCAGCGACGGGAGGATGTTTCGACTGGATTCTCCCGACGGTGCGCCACGACCGTTGACTCCGCCTCGCGCCCGTGACTCGGCACCGTATGCGCTGCGATACGCCGACCTCCATATTGACTTGGTGAATAGTCAAGTGATCGCGGTTCGTGAAGCGCATTTGTCGAACGGCGACGTGGTCAACGATCTCGTGCAGGTGCCCCTTGATGGGAGCGCGTCGGCCTCGCCAGACGCGGTGCAGGACGTCGCCACTGGAGCGGACTTTTACGCGTTCCCTTGTATTGATGCGACTGGAAAACGGTTGGCGTACATCCGTTGGATGTTGCCCGACATGCCGTGGGATGCCACCGAACTCGTGGTGGTTGATCTGACCACGAATACCGAGACGGTGGTGGCGGGCGGCCCTGGGGAGTCGGTGGTCGAACCTCAATGGGCTCCCGATGGTTCGCTCACCTTCGCATCGGACGCTACCGACTGGTGGAACCCATACCGCTGGGATCCAAACCGTCCGTCCGACCCGGTTGTGCCGCTCGCTGTCGTAGATGCCGAGATCGGTCATCCGGTTTGGGTTTTTGGGAATCGATCGGTCGCATGGCTCCCAGACGGACAATTTGTGTGCTCGATGACGAGCAACGGCATTGATCGTGTCGCGCTCGCACGAGCCGATGGAACACCACCGGTTGATCTTGGACTCAGCTTTACCCACATTCGCCAAGTTGTGCCCGGCCCAGACGATGGCGTCGTGGTTGTTGCGGGTAGTCCGGAAACGGAAAGCGATGTCTGGTTGATCAATATCCACGACCAGCTGGCGAATCGTGCAGAAGCGACCGCCTTGCGCTCCGCCCGCGAATTGGGTCTCGGGAACGGTTGGTTCGCGCAACCTTCAAGCATTGAGATTCCCCTTGCCGGGGGAGCGGTGACCTACGCGGTGGTGTACCAGCCGACGAATCCTGAGATCAGCGACGACGATCGTGCGGGCCTTCCCCCACTGATTGTGCTCAGCCACGGTGGGCCGACGTCGGCAGCCAGAGTGCAATTGGATCTCACGATTGCCTATTGGACGTCACGGGGTTTCTGTGTCGCGGACGTGAACTATCGCGGTTCGGTTGGCTACGGGCGACCGTATCGTGACGCGCTCAACGGCAAGTGGGGGATTGCCGACGTTGATGACTGTGCTGCGGTTGCTCGTTACTTGGCCGACACTGGCGTGGTTGACCAGAATCGGCTTGGTATTCGAGGTGGCAGCGCGGGTGGTTTCACGACGTTGGCGGCGCTGTGTTTCACCGACACGTTCAGCGCGGGCATGAGCGCCTATGGCATACCTGATCTTTCAACGCTGGCCACCGACACCCACAAGTTCGAATCCCGCTACCTTGACCGACTCGTTGGTCCCTGGCCTGATGTAACAGGCGTTTACGAACAACGGTCGCCCATCTTTCACCTTGACCAACTGATTTGTCCCGTGGGCATTCTGCAAGGAGCCGACGACGCCGTCGTGCCGCCGAATCAAGCTGAGATGATCGTCGCCGCGCTGCAAGACAAAGGCCTGCCCTACGCGGCGTTGACTTTTGAAGGTGAAGGGCACGGCTTTCGCAAAGCCGAAAACATCATTCGTGCGCTCGAGGCCGAGTTGTGGTTTTTCGCTCATGCCTTTGGCATGGACCTAGACGAACCGATACAACCCGTCCCAGGCTTTGGCCTTGTTTCGTAATGCGATGTCGTTGCATTGATCAAAGTGACGTGGTAAACCCGCCCCGTGGGCGAGTCACAAGCGAACGTTGCTGATTCGAAAACGGATCACCGTAGATCTCAGAAGGAACGCATCGCTCTCGGTGTGCTTGTGGCCGTTGCCTTGGTCGCTGTTGGCGTTGTTATTCATGTCAAAAATACTGGACCTGGACTCCCGCCGACGCCCACACTCAAGGCGACAATCGTCCCCGGGGTGACATCTCAACTCGTCGTTCCGCGACATACGGTAAAACAAGGTGCCACGATCGGGGCCAAAATCGTGGTCACAAACGCAACTGGACACGTCATTCACACTGTGGGCTGCGACGGTTTGAATATTGCAGTGAGCCTTCGAAGCAGCAAAGCATTTCAACAGCCAGCGTTTGCAGATTGTGCAACCGATGGGATGATTCCCAACGGAAAGTCCGTCTTTCGCGTTGGGATCACCGCAACATACTCCGCCTGCCTAAACCACCAAGCCGCCACCGACCGTGCCTTTCCGCCATGTGACGAGCACGGCGCAATTCCCGCGTTGCCAAAAGGAAAGTACCTGGCGTATGTGGTGGGGGCGACCGACGTGATCTCATCCGCCCTGCCCGTGCAAATAAAGGTCACCTGATAGAAACAGAGGCACAGAGAAACCATTTCAAGGGGACGACAATGGATTTTGGATTGATGTTCGCGAACACGGGGCCGTTCGCCACGCCACACGGCGCAACGGCGATCGCACAAGCAGCAGAACAGGCGGGTTTCGAATCCATCTGGACGGTCGAACACGTGGTGGTACCCGCAGGCTACGAATCGACGTATCCCTACAGTGACACCGGCCGTATGCCAGGCAGCGAAGCAACCCCAATCGCTGACCCGCTGGTTTGGTTGACGTGGGTCGCCGCACAAACCACCACAATCAACGTCGCAACTGGCATTTTGATCCTGCCGCAACGCAATCCGGTTGTGCTCGCCAAGACTTGCTCCACCATTGATGTGCTCTCGGGTGGCCGCTTGCGACTCGGCGTTGGCGTGGGCTGGTTGGAAGAAGAGTTCAACGCCATCGGTGTGCCTTTTACCGGACGTGGAAAGCGTGCCGAAGAATATGTTGGTGCACTGCGGGCCTTATGGGACGACGAGATTGCCAGCTATCACGGTGAGACCGTGGACTTCACCGATTGCATTTCCCGTCCCGCTCCGGTGAATGGTCGAGTACCTATCATCATTGGTGGTCACTCTGAACAGGCCGCTCGCCGCGCCGGTCAGATCGGCGACGGTTTCTTTCCGGGCAAAGGCGACAATGATCGCCTCGCTGAACTCATTGCGATTATGCGCCAGAGTGCCGAGGATGTTGGTCGTGACCCGGACGCAATCGAACTGACCGTTGGTGGTGCCGCTGCCTTTGCGCCAGACCCGGTCGAGGCCCTGGGCGAACTTGTCGAAATGGGGGTGAGCCGAGTCGTTATTCCGCCACTCTCATTCGATCCCGATGCAATCGGAGATGCACTCGGACAGTTTGGGGAAAATGTGATTGCCAAAGTCGTGTAACGGTTTGATCCGTTTCGTGGCGTTGGGTCACGGGCCGCGACAATAGACGCCATGGCCCGAGTTCTTGTTTCTGAAAAAATTGCTGATTCTGGTTTAGATCGCCTTCGGGCGGCCGGCCATGAAGTCGACGTGCAAACCAACTTGAGTCCTGACGAACTACTTGAAGCCATCAAAGGGGCGCACGCGCTCATCATTCGATCTGCCACGACGGTTACCAAAGAGGTCATCGCCGCTGGCAGCGATCTTGTCGTTGTGGGTCGTGCGGGCATTGGCCTTGACAACGTTGACACGAGCGCTGCGACCGCCGCTGGGGTCATGGTGGTCAACGCGCCCCAATCGAACATTCTTTCCGCGGCTGAGCACACCATGGCATTGCTGTTGGCGCAAGCTCGCAACGTGCCCCAAGCTCATGCGGCACTCACCCAAGGGCGCTGGGAGCGCTCCAAATGGAACGGCGTGGAACTCGCCGACAAAACCCTTGGTGTTGTCGGCCTGGGTCGGATTGGCAAGCTCGTGGCGCAGCGGGCCATGGCCTTTGGGATGAAGCTCATCGCCTATGACCCATTTGTCTCCCCAGATCGGGCACGCCAGCTCAACATCGAACTCGTTGATCTTGAAACGTTGCTCGCCACCGCCGATTTCGTTACGTTGCACGTCGCGAAGACCCCTGAGACGATGAACTTGATTTGTGCCGAATCCTTGGCGAAAGCCAAAAAAGGCATCCGCATTATCAACGTGGCCCGCGGTGGCATTGTCAATGAGGCTGATTTGGCCGATGCGATTCGCTCTGGTCAAGTCGCTGGAGCTTCACTCGATGTCTTCGCTTCAGAACCGACAACCGAGTCGCCCCTCTTTGAACTTTCCGAAGTTGTTGTCACCCCGCACCTGGGGGCATCAACCGCAGAAGCACAAGACAAGGCCGGCGCCACGATTGCCGAAATGGTTGAGCTCGCACTCGCAGGAGAGTTCGTGCCCTATGCGGTCAATGTTGATGCAGCTGCCGCGTCCGAAACAGTCCGTCCGTTCCTGCCTCTGGCAGAAAAGCTCGGGTCGTTGTTTGCGTCGCTTTCCGGTGGCGCGCCGGACGTTCTCGACATTGGCTATCAAGGCCAGATCGCCGACTACGACACTCGCATTCTGACGCTGGCTGTGTTGAAAGGATTTTTCGCAGCTTCGACGGACGAACCCGTTTCTTATGTGAACGCACCGCAACTCGCCGCGGACCGGGGGATTGAAGTGCGCGACACGTCGACATCGACCGCACACGATTATGTGAATCTCATTACGTTGCGCGGACCAGAACATGCCATAGCCGGCGCGCTCAGCGGAGTACGCGGTGAAGCACGCGTGGTGATGATCGACGATCACACGCTCGATGT
>CAZJAZ010000041.1:0-26045 GCA_964544305.1 uncultured Iamiaceae bacterium
ACCGAGGGGGGACATTGCCACGCGAGACCAGAAAAAACCTTTGAAAACCACAAGAAAATCACCAAAAGTATGCGGCCTGCCGGGCGGCAAAACTCCTCCTACTTACGGTTCTGTAAATAGTGAAATTCGTAGGTGAACCAAGCCGCGACCCGCGGCAATCGTTTGCTGCGTCGGGTATCACCTTCGACGGTTACAACCCAAGCATGGTCACGAACGCGAACCACCGAGAAAGTCGCAAATCGACCGGTTGATCGATGCCGGATCTTCCAACTGCGAGAAATGCCCAACCCCGGGCACGATCTCGACACGTGAGCCAGCTACCGGCAAGGCGCTCGCCGCCATGCCAACCAGTTCTACCCCCATGCAACCATCGTTTTCGCCGTGAATGTACAACGTGGGAACCGGAGAAGGTTCATACACAGCCGCATCCACGGGGCTCGCCGTCGCCGGATCAGGCGTGCCAAGCATCGCACGGTAATATCCAAGCGCCGCCGACAAGCTCGCAGGATCACGCAACGAATCCTTGACATGAGCCAAATCGACCGTGGCATCAAAACCCGGTGACCACTCGGCCCACAATCCATCAATAAACGCGAGATCATCCGCGGCAACGATCCCTTCGGCAAGCGCATGTTGAAACACAAACATGTACCACGACCTGCGAATTTGCCGAAACGTCATGAATCCGGCCATCACCGTTCCAAGCGGTGGCACGGCGAGCGCGATCAGACGTTCGAAACGTGTAGGCGCAGACGCGACCGCTGCGTAGCCGATAATCGCACCCCAATCGTGACCAATTAGAACCGGTGTCTCGCTCGAACCACCCGCAGATTGCAGATGATCCACGAACCCCGCAACATCACTCACCAAGGCGCTTATCCGATAGTTGCCATCGTTAGGTACCTGTGACGGCGCATACCCACGCAGCCACGGGGCAACGACCCGATACCCGGCCTCGGCAAGCTCCGGCCCAAGGTGGCGCCACGTGTGCGGCGTATCCGGAAACCCGTGCACACACAGGGCCAAACGCCCGTCCGATGGTCCCCATTCGAGCCACGAAAGGTTCAAATCACCGATCGTGGCGGCATGCTGTTGCGGTGTCGAAAAATCCATTTCCGCACCCTATTGCCTAGAAATCGCTTTCGACGCCACGAAGCGATCTTGGTACGATGGGATCTCCCCTCGTTGGGCCAACGGCGTCCCTGCGAATCCCCCCCGCCGCGACCGCCTCAAAGAGGAAGGACATCCGTTGTATCCTCCCGGCCTTCGGGGTCTGTACGACCCTGCCTACGAACACGATGCCTGTGGCGTTTCCTTTGTCGTTGACATGTATGGACGCGCCACCCACGACCTGGTTGCAAAAGCAGTTGGTTCCCTTTGCCATCTTGAACACCGTGGCGCCTCTGGCGCTGACGTTGACACCGGTGACGGTGCTGGCATTCTCATCCAAGTTCCCGACGCGTTCTACCGCGACGTCGTCGACTTTGCCTTGCCCGAACCAGGTTCCTACGCCACCGGAATCGGTTTCTTGCCAGTGGATGAGGCCGCCGCCTCCCAGGTCATCGATGCAATCGCCAAGATCGCCGCGGAAGAAAAGCTCGTCGTGCTGGGTTGGCGCAACGTTCCCACCGATGCAACCCCCCTTGGCAAAGCAGCCCGTGACGCCATGCCCGCCTTTCGCCAACTCTTTGTGGCAGGCGAGAACAACGCTTTTAGCGGGCTTGCACTTGAACAACGCGCGTTCGTGCTGCGCAAACGCATCGAACGAGAACTCCTTGACGTTGACGGCCAACAGCTTGCTTATTTCGCCTCTTTGTCGTCGCGCACGATCGTCTACAAGGGCATGCTCACGACCCCGCAGCTCGACGCGTTCTACCCCGATCTGCTTGACCAACGGGTGACCTCAGCCATCGGCCTCGTCCACAGTCGGTTCTCAACGAACACGTTCCCGTCGTGGCCACTCGCGCATCCCTATCGGTACGTCGCCCACAACGGTGAAATCAACACCGTGAGTGGCAACCGCAACTGGATGCGCGCCCGCGAAGCCATGTTGCATTCCGACGCTTTTGGCGACGGCGACATTGACCGCATCTTCCCAATCTGCACACCTGGCGCATCCGATTCAGCCAGCTTCGACGAAGTGCTCGAACTGCTGTACCTCGCGGGTCGCCCCATACATCATGCCGTGTTGATGATGATCCCTGCAGCCTGGGAAAACGATGACACCATGCCCGCCAACCACCGGGCATTCTACGAATTCCATGCGTCGCTCATGGAACCCTGGGATGGCCCCGCATCGGTCGCGTTCACCGACGGAACGGTCATTGGCGCCGTCCTCGATCGCAACGGACTGCGCCCCTCGCGTTACTGGGTGACCGACGACGGACTCGTCGTGATGGCATCCGAAGTGGGCGTGCTGCCAATCGACCCGTCAACCGTGGTGCGAAAAGGCCGCTTGCAACCCGGCCGCATGTTCCTCGTTGACACCGCCCAAGGCCGCATCATCGAAGACGACGAGATCAAAGACACGCTCGCCGACGAACATCCCTACGGCGACTGGGTCAACGAATCACTCGTCGAACTCGCCGAACTGCCCGAACGTCCACATACTCGTTGGCCCCACGCCTCAGTTGCTCGGCGTCAACAAACCTTTGGGTACACCACCGAAGAACTCAAGATGATCATCACCCCGATGGCGCTTGGCGGTGCTGAAGCTATTGGTTCAATGGGAACCGACACCCCCGTCGCGGTGCTCTCCGAACGCCCACGGCTGTTGTTTGACTACTTCAGCCAACTCTTCGCGCAGGTAACCAACCCGCCACTCGATGCGATCCGTGAAGCGCTCGTCACGTCGCTGCGGGCAACCCTTGGTTCAGAAGGCAACTTGTTAGATCGTGATGTTGCGGCCCCCTCGCAGGTTGTGCTGCCGTATCCCGTAATTGACAATGACGACCTCGCCAAGCTCATTCATATTGATGACGACGGCACCCGCGGTGATCTTGCTTCCGTTGAACTTTCCGCGTTGTATGAAGTGCAAGGTGGGGGAGACGCGTTGCGTCGCCGCCTTGACGAACTTTGTGTTGCCGCGGCCGACGCGGTGCGCAATGGAGCGCGCATCGTTGTGTTGTGCGACCGGAACTCAACTGAAGAGCTCGCCCCGATACCCTCGCTGCTTGCAACGTCGGCCGTCCATCACCATCTTGTACGTGAACATCTGCGTTCACGTGCCGGGATCGTCGTTGAGGCCGGTGACGCCCGCGAGGTTCATCACATGGCCGTGCTTGTGGGCTACGGCGCATCAGCGATTAACCCGTACCTGGCATTCGAGACAATCGAAGATCTCGCCAACCGAGGCCAACTCGGGGATATCGGCACGCAAGCCGCGGTCGCGAACTACCTGAAAGCAGCCTCCAAAGGCGTGCTCAAAGTTATGTCCAAGATGGGCATATCAACGGTCGCGTCGTATACCGGTGCGCAGGTTTTTGAAGCCTTGGGTCTGTCCCAAGATCTTGTCGACACCTACTTCACAGGCACGTCATCGAAGCTCGGTGGGATTGGATTGGACGAAATCGCGCAAGAAGTCGCCCTTCGTCACCGACGCGCCTATCTCGAGCGCCCAACCGAGCGAGCCCATCGCGAACTTGAAGGCGGCGGCGAATATCAATGGCGGCGCGAAGGCGAAATTCATCTGTTCAACCCGACCACCGTGTTCAAATTGCAGCACGCAACCCGCACCCGTCGTTTTGATGTGTTCAAGGAATACACCAAAGCCGTTGACGACCAGGCCGGTCGGCTCGCCACTCTGCGCGGACTCTTTGGATTTAAGACCGATGTCCGCCCAGCAATTCCCGTCGATGAAGTTGAGCCGATCTCTGAGATCATGAAACGTTTCGCCACCGGCGCTATGAGTTATGGCTCGATTTCGGCGGAAGCGCACGAAACACTGGCTGTGGCCATGAACCGGATCGGCGGCAAATCGAACACCGGTGAGGGTGGCGAAGATCCCCGACGCCTCTACGACCCCGAACTGCGAAGCTCAATCAAACAGGTTGCATCGGGTCGTTTCGGGGTGACCTCTGAATATCTCACCAACGCCGATGACATTCAGATCAAAATGGCCCAGGGTGCAAAGCCCGGTGAAGGTGGGCAGTTGCCCGGCCACAAGGTGTACCCCTGGGTTGCAAAAGTGCGCTATTCAACCCCGGGTGTGGGTTTAATTTCACCCCCGCCGCATCACGACATTTACTCGATTGAAGACTTGGCGCAACTCATTCACGACCTCAAGAATGCGAACCCCCAAGCTCGCATCCACGTGAAGCTTGTCGCCGAAGTAGGCGTTGGGACTGTCGCAGCCGGTGTGTCCAAAGCACACGCCGACGTGGTCTTGATTTCGGGTCATGACGGTGGCACGGGTGCCGCGCCGCTTACCTCGCTCAAACATGCGGGCGGCCCATGGGAACTCGGCCTCGCCGAAACCCAGCAAACGCTTCTCGCCAACGATTTGCGTGACCGCATCGTTGTCCAAGTCGATGGTCAACTCAAGACCGGTCGTGACGTGGTGATCGCCGCACTGCTTGGTGGCGAAGAGTTCGGTTTCGCAACCGCGCCACTCGTCGTGTCGGGTTGCATCATGATGCGCGTCTGCCATCTCAACACCTGCCCGGTTGGTGTCGCCACCCAAGACCCGGTCTTGCGTGAACGCTTCACCGGCCAACCCGAGTTCGTGGAAACGTTCTTCGAGTACATTGCCACCGAGGTTCGAGAACTGCTCGCGCAACTTGGTTTTCGTTCGATCGCTGAGGCCGTTGGGCATGTCGAGTCGCTTGATCTTTCCAACGCGCTCGCGCACTACAAGACGCACGGACTCGACTTGTCGCCCATCCTTGCGCTGCCGGAACTCGCCCCTGGCGCGTCACGCATCGCAACGAAAACGCAAGATCACGGTCTCGACCGGGCCCTCGACAACCAACTGATCGACGACGCCGCTCCCGCGCTCGAGCGTGGCGAAAAAGTTGATCTTGCCTACGAAGTCTCGAACGTGAACCGTACGGTCGGTACGATGCTGGGCCACGAGGTCACCAAGCGTTACCGCGGCGACGGTCTGCCCGATGACACCATCAACGTGACGCTGACCGGTTCGGCCGGCCAAAGCCTGGGGGCGTTCTTGCCCAAGGGCATCACTTTGCACCTCAATGGTGACGCAAACGACTATGTGGGCAAGGGCCTCTCTGGTGGTCGAGTCGTCGTGCGTCCACCCCTTGACGCAAACGCTGACTTTATTGCCGAAGACAACATCATCGCCGGCAACGTCATTGCCTACGGGGCAACCGGTGGCGAAATTTTCCTCCGTGGGATCGTGGGTGAGCGGTTCTGTGTGCGCAACTCAGGGGCGACCGCGGTAGTGGAAGGCGTCGGTGATCACGGTTGCGAATACATGACCGGTGGTCGTGCCGTGATTCTGGGGCCGACCGGACGAAACTTTGCCGCCGGTATGTCAGGTGGAATTGCCTACGTCTGGGATCCGACCGAAACATTTCCATCCAAAGTGAACCCCGAAATGGTTGACGTCGAAGCCCTTGACGACCTCGACAAAACCTGGCTACTTGGAACGATCTTCCGGCATCGTGATCTGACCGGATCCGAGGTCGCGACACGTCTCATTGCCGACTGGGAATGGGCGACCGGGCAATTCGTCAAAGTCATGCCACGCGATTACAAGCGGGTGCTGAACGCGATTGCCAAAGCAGAAGAGTCCGGGGCCGACATCGACGAGGCCATCATGGCCGCAGCGGCGGGGTGAGGAGATAACCATGGCTGATATCAGAGGATTTCTCAAACACACCGAACGCGAGCTTCCCGCTCGCCGACCGGTCCCCGTGCGCCTCAAAGACTGGAAAGAGGTCTACGAGGACTTCGACGAGGAAACGTTGCGGCGCCAAGCAAGCCGTTGCATGGACTGTGGTGTGCCGTTCTGTAACCAAGGCTGCCCACTTGGCAACATCATTCCCGACTGGAATGACCTGGTGTGGCGTGGACATTTCAAGGACGCGTCCGACCGGCTGCACGCCACGAACAACTTTCCCGATTTCACCGGGCGTTTGTGCCCAGCACCGTGTGAAACCGCATGTGTGCTTGGTATCAACCAGCCGCCGGTCACCATTAAGCAAGTTGAATACGAGATTGTTGAGCGTGCATTCGAAGAAGGCTGGCTGCCGCCGGTTTCGCCCACAACAAAGACCGGGAAGAACATTGGGGTGGTTGGTTCTGGCCCCGCTGGGCTTGCCGCCGCGCAGCAATTAACCCGTGCGGGCCATGACGTGACCGTGTTTGAGCGTGCCGATCGGATCGGTGGATTGTTGCGCTATGGCATCCCCGAGTTCAAAATGGAAAAGAGCGTCATCGACCGGCGTCTCGCACAAATGGAAGCCGAAGGCACCACATTTCGCACCAACGTTGACGTCGGCGTTGATATCACCGTTGCGACGCTGCGTGACGAGTTTGACGCGATCGTGCTGGCTGGCGGTGCGACCCAATGGCGTGATCTGCCAATACCTGGACGAGAACTCAACGGCATCTATCAGGCAATGGAATATTTGCCTCCATCGAACCGGGTGCAACTCGGCGATACGCAAGAGTCGCCGATTGATGCGGCTGGCAAACGTGTGGTGATCATTGGCGGCGGTGACACCGGTGCCGACTGTTTGGGCACCGCGCACCGTCAGGGTGCGACTTCAGTCCACCAGTTCGAGATCATGCCCCGCCCGCCCGATGAGCGTGACGCGTCAACACCGTGGCCAATGTGGTCGCTGATGATGCGAACCTCTTCGGCACATGAAGAGGGCGGCGAGCGAGTGTTCGCGGTGAACACGCAGTCGTTCACCGATGATGGTGCGGGCAATGTTGCAGGCCTGGTTGCTCACGAGGTTCGTCAGGAAATCGTGGACGGGCGACCCAGCTTTGTTGAAGTGCCCGGCACCACGTTCGAGTTGCCCTGTGAAATGGTGTTTTTAGCGATGGGTTTCACCGGCCCCGAGCGCACGCCGTTGCTCGACGATCTTGGTGTGGACCTTGATGCACGTGGCAATGTTGCACGCAGCGGTGATTGGTCAACGAACGTGCCTGGCGTCTTTGTTGCTGGTGACATGGGGCGCGGCCAAAGCCTGATCGTCTGGGCGATTGCTGAAGGTCGCTCGGCTGCTGCCGCGGTTGATGCGCATTTGATGGGATCGACAGATTTGCCGTCACCGGTCCAACCCACCGACCGTCCAATCGCCTAATTCACGACAAGTTCCGCTTCGCAATCCGCTCAGCGTCCTTGCTAGAGCGTGGGTGGCCAGCCGGTCAGGATCGCGCGCTGGCGCAACACCAACGCTCGAAACCAATGTGCATGGGTGACGCCCTTGAGCACGAATGTTGATGGCCCGACATAGCCGTGGCCACGAACCGTCAGATGCAACGTGCCCTGGCCATCGTCTGGGCCATCCGCGTTCAGTCGTGCAACGAAGCTGAGCGGGAGATTCCGGGTTTCATGCAGCCGTTTGAGTGGTACAAAATTTAGCGTTGACCAGGTCAGATCCAAACGAGCCGGTTCCCGGGTCGAGATGCCCGACACGCTGCACAAGACCAGCGACTGGTCGTTGGGAGGTTGAATGGTTGTTGTTGGAGGTTCTTGCGAGGTGAAGTGGCCGGTGGCGACATGTTCGGTCCAGGCCGTGCCATCCCAGTAACGCAATTCCCACAGCCCCGACGGGTCAGGAACCCAACCCGCCGGAGCAGCCGGAGTAACCAATTCAGGCGGCGACCGCTTCGCCCTGCATGCGGCGGTAGGCGTAGCCCGTGGCGAGGACGATCACCGGGATGGCAACCAGCAAGCCGATCCCACAAAGGATGGCACCGATTGCGTACGCAATGAACGAACCGATGATCAGCCCGACACACGTGCCCATGTTCTGGTTCACCAGACGGAAGCTCGCTTGGATCGATTCGACCGCACCCATTTGCTTGTCAATGACAAACCAACCAAAGAAGAACGAGAAGAACATGAAGATAAGGCCCGGGATGAAGCACAAGATCATGCCGATGTAGGTGCCGATTACCACGAGCAGTGCGGCGGCAATGAAGGTGCCGATTCGTTCGGTCGAAAACATGCGATTCAGCGTGACTTGTTCACCATTGGTGATCATCAAGGTCGCTCGGATAATGGCCATTTGTACAAGGTAAGAGCCGAGCATCATGACAATCATGAATGCGCCATAGCCGAACAAAAACAGGCCAAATCCGCCACCGGATGTGTGGACGACGCCGTACTGATCAACCGTTGTCGTGGCGGTCAACGACCCGATCATGGCTACCCAGATGATGATTTCCAAAACGGCGACCGCGGCGAAAATGATCAGCGCCGCCAAAATGATTGGGCCAAGGTTTTCTTGGAACTTCTTGAAACCCCAGTTGAATGCGTCACCGACTGAGAAACTTCCCCCCGCTTGCATCGGTGCACCAAAGCCGCCACCAGCGGGACCAGGTGTTGGCATGCCTGGCGCTCCAAAACCGGCAGCCGGTGGCGTGGTAGGCGTTGGCGTCGGCTGCGCACCGGGCGCCTGCTCTGGCGAATACCACTTGCCGTCGGAGGCTTGCCACCATCCTGGCCCTTGCGAAAAGTCGCTCATGGTCGGGTCCTACTTTCGTGTCCGTCGGTCAGTTGATTGTCACGTTAGTGCAACATTGAACGTGAAACCGGGAACTCCTCGACGATGCGCGCTGTGACATGCGTATCTGATCGACTGGCGGCGTGACCATTGATGCACTTGTGATGTATCCCGGTGCGGGGGGTGACTGCGCCCACCCCACGCTTCGCGCACTCGAAACGGCGCTGGTGCCGCTTCACGTCGCTCGGCGAGACTTTGCCTACCGGAAGCAAGGTCGTAAAGCTCCAGATCGTGCCCCGAAATTGCTCGCCAATATCACCGACGATGCCGCGCAAATCGCCGCGCAACGCGGTCCTCGTATTGTCTATGGCGGCCGGTCAATGGGGGGCCGCATGTGTTCGATGGCGGTGGCCGAAGGCCTCGAGGCGGCGGGCCTGGTTTTACTGAGTTACCCACTCCACCCGCCGGGGAAACCGGACCGGCTACGCGTCGAGCATTTCCCGCAATTGAACGTGCCCTGTTTGTTCATCTCTGGCACCCGTGACCCTTTCGGTACGCCCGATGAATTCGAACGGGAAGTGTCAGCGATTGCGGGGCCGGTTGAGTTGGTTTGGCTCGATGGGCAACGTCACGACCCAAAAGGATGTGACGAGATCATTGCCGACACGGTCAAAACATGGATTGCGCGCTTGTGATTCGATTCGGTATCGGCTCGTAAGCCGCGTCACGCTTGAATCGTGACCGGGGTGCCAAGGGGCAAGATCTTCGACAATTTCGTGATGTCACCGTTGTACATCCGGATGCAACCGTGACTCACGCTGTTGCCGATTGACGACGGATCATTCGTGCCGTGAATACCGATTACACCCGTGCCACCTTCGAAGTTGGCGAGTTCAGCCACTTCGGTAAACCCTGACAGGCCATACGCGTAGGGGCCGTACGCTCCGTCAGGGTTCGGTGGTTGAAGGAGTTCTTTGATGTAGTACACGCCACCCGGGGTGGGGTACTGATCACGGCCAATTCCCACCTTGAACTGTTCAACCTTTTCGCCGTTTTTCTCCAACGTCAACTGATGTTGCGAGGCAGACACCACGATGCGGTACGGATTGGTTTGCACGTTGACGTCGCTTGCTTGGATCCACCCGGTTGACCCGTTAGGGCGGATCGGAAGGTAGACGTTTAGCCAGCCACCTTGTTGATTCTTGACGAGAAACACAAGCGGTGCACCGTTCTCATTCGGATTCGACAACGAAGCCTTGGGTTTGCCTGCCGCAGCCGGTGACGAATACACGTTGACCGTAGCGGGCTTTGCGGTGGCAACAAGCGAGGAACCAGGTGCGACAATCGTTGTTGGCGCGGGCAGGGTAGAGGCTACCGATGCCGAAGGCGACGTTGTGGCCGCCGGCTTGAGCGTGGGCCGCGAGCCGCCACAACCGGCAAATGCAAGTGCGCTGACGACCACAAGGGGAAGAAAGAAGCGGCGTGGAGACATCCGGGTAAATCTACCGCCCGTCGGGGCGAAGCGACGCGTCGTAAACGGTGTCGGAAGCTACAAGATCTTCCGGATTGACTTCTTCAAGGGTGCGATGAGCTGTTTCTGGATATGCGAATGCCAACAAGAACGCGACAAGTAGTGGCCCAGCAAGCATGAGCGTCATCGCCGGACCCATCCCGCCCCATCGGTCAACCAGGCCGCTGACGGTAAGCAATCCAACGCTTGAGCCCGCAACAGCAATGACTTGGAGGATGCCGTTCGCTTTCCCGCGCAACGCCGTGGGGAAAAGTTCAGGGCCATAGACGCCCATTGCTGGCACCGCCGCGCCCCCAAACATCGTGCCCGCCAACGTCCACACCCACATCGACCAGCCGTGGCTGAAATACCCGATGAGGACGAGGACTGATCCGCCGAGCACGCCAATTCCGCCAACAATGCGACGCCCGTGAGTATCGGCGAGCCGCCCACCAACGGCAACGGCAATGCCAGCAGGGGTGGTGGTCAGCAGCGTGAACAACGCAATCCGCGAAGCGGTGAATCCGCGCTCGTGGTCGAGAAATGTGTTCTGGAGTTGTGAAGCTGGCGCGGCAAAAAGTGCGGCGCCAAATAATGCTGCCCCCACGATTGCGAGTCGCTTGCCGTGTCCGGTCAGGGGAACTTTTTCGTTGTGCTGGGTGAACCGCCGAGTTTCCGGGAGCACTTTTGCCAACCGCAGTAGGGGTACGAGGCCAATCAAAGGAATCATGTACAACACTCGCCAACCACTCGGGCTCGTTCCAGCAAGCGGTAAGAACCAGACACACACCCCTGCACCCAGGCCGCCCGCCAACGTCATAACCCCGACCGCATACGCGCGCGACGATCGGGGCATTTCTTCGGCCGCGACTATGCCAAGCAGGATTGCCGCCGATGTGCTGAACGCACGCGAAATGCTTTGGGTTACCCCGAGCATCACCATCGACGTACTGAGTGCGCTTGCCGCCGCGGTGATACACGATGCGGCGATCGAACCGAGTAGCAACAGCCGACGGCCTTTTCGGTCGGCCATTGCGACGACAACGAGTGAACCGAGAACACCAATGCGTACCGACGCCAAGACTTGTCCTTGATTCGCGGTCGTCGCACCGAACTGATCGGCCGCGTAGGTAATGGTTTGGGTCAGGACCGTTCCCAAATATCCAACCACCACGCTGAGTGAACAGACCGTGGCCAAGACGGTTGCGGCACGCACGTCAATTCGATCCGGCGGCAACCAGACCGGCATCTTGTCAAATGAGACTGGTCCGTCGCTGTTGCCAAGTTGATGATGTCGACGTTTGAGTAGTCCGCGTAATGGCAAGACGAAGAGCCAGCGCCACAGTGGCGCAGCAATGACAAATTCAACCCGCTGGGTAACTTCAACTTCGCCGTCGCCAACGGGAACCGACGTAACTTCGCGACGCCAGTGGCGAAATGGGCCTTCGCTGAGTTCGAAAACGCCGGGCGCGACTTGAACTTCGAGAATCTCGTCATTGCGGGCGGCAAGAAAGTTTGCAAGGCGTTCACGTGGGATCACCGACATGCAGGTCACGCTCGACACGTGCGGATCTCCTTTCGGTAACGACGCTTGCTTCCAGAACGGCGAAGATCCTAGATGAACGATTCCAAAAGGTGATGGGCCCGCGTTTCAGAGGGTGAAGCACGTCGAGGAGTTGACAAGTGTCATTCTCTGTGAAATTGTTGCTTGCTACAGGTTTCAAAAGGGAAGGGTTGTGATGAATGCGCAGTTGCGAAGAGGCAAGAAGCTTGCGGTGACCGTGGTGGTAGCTGCGGTGTTTTCGGTGCTGGGGGGGGTAACCCCGATAGCAAGTTCCGGGGCTGCTGACCTGTCTCCGGTGTTGTTTGCAGGCTCGGCCGGGAACTCGCCCTTGACGAATTCGCGCCCAGGGATTGACCGCGTTCGCGAATTCGTCCTTGACCAAGATCAGCTTTCGTCGTTAGTCAGTAGAAGTCTGAGCGAAAGTACTGTGGGTTCTCTCACGGCTCAGTTCTTTGACGGTAAGCAGGTCACTTTTAAGGCCCAGAACGTTACCTCGAGTGAATCCGGGGCTGATTCGGAAATGAATTGGTTTGGTGAATATCGCGACGACAACGGCAAGCTGATTTCCTGGCTTGGGCTCAGTGTTAACCGTGACCAAAAGTCCGGACTCCTTGTTCTTTCGGGCTTGTACCAAACGGGTTCTGGATTAGTCGCAATTGAACCTCCGGGCGAGGGTGGGCCTGGCTATCGGATGGTGGAACGCGACAGCAGTGAAGTAACTGAAATGCCAGACGGGGTGCTGCCGGCACAGAAGGAACCGATTGCTAGCGGAACCGGCAAGGTAACTACCGGGTCAATGCTGCCCGCGACCCAGGGCGGTTTTCAGTTGGCGGGTGCTGGGGCACCATCAACTCCCGTTATCAGAGTGCTCGTGGCGTTCGCTGATGGGACGTATCCCTATTCAAAGAGTTACATCGCGAACACGATGGTTATTTCCCAAACAATCTGGGCGCTTACAGCGTCAGGCATCGACGCTACGGTGCAACTCGCTGGCACGATGGACACGAATTATGACCCAAGCCAAGAGCCAGGTGACATGACCGATGACCTCGGAAGGCTCGAAACCAATGGTGATGGCAAAATGGATGACGTGTATGCCCAGCGAAGTGCGCTGGGCGCTGATTTGGTAATGCTGATGGAACCCGAGGGCAGCGCTAACTACTGCGGGTTGAGTCACGTACCGTCGCAAGATGGCTACAGGAATTTCGGTTACAGCATTACAGCCCTTGATTATCCTGGTTCGTCTTGTAGCCCATACACGGCAACCCACGAGCTAGGCCACGATTTAGGTGCGGGCCACGCGCCAAGCGGCACGAACTCACACGGGACCTTCGGAGATTCGTATGGGCATTATGTGACGAATTCCGTGAGGGGTGTGATGGTATATCCCAACAGTTGCGGGACTTGCGTTGAGGACCTGCGATTTTCGAACCCTGCTAAGACATTCACCAATACCAGCTATCCATCAGGCACGTCGACAAGAAACAATGCTTTCGCAATGTCCTACATGGTCTGGGTGGTGAGCGCTTACGAAAAATCGACGAACAATGACAGCATGTGGCGCGGGCAGACCAACCGCACATTCAGTTCGGCAAGTCCACAAGATCAAACCCAACCGATGACTCCGCTTGGCGGCGATTTCAATGGTAACAGTAACGGCGACATTTTCTGGTATGTGCCGGGCGAACCGTCTGAGAGTGCCTGGTATTTCGACAACGGACTCAATGTAAACGAGCAGTACCCGGGTAACGTCTCGGGAGATTATGACCCAATCGTCGGTGATTTCGACGGCGATGGTTTTGATGACATTTTCTGGTACGCCCCTGGTGGTTCAAGTGACACGATTTGGTGGGGGCGTCTTGGGACCATTTCTGGAACCGGAGCAACGACGAACACGGTTAATGGCACCTATCAGCCATTCGTTGGTGATTTTGATGGCAACGGGGCTGACGATGTCTTCTGGTATGCCCCAGGCTCTGGCTACGACAACATTTGGTGGGGAGGGAACGGCAGAAGCGGCTTTGGGTCATCAAGTACCCCCAAGACCGTTTCTGGGACGTATCGACCGGTAACTGGCGATTTCAATGGCGATAGTTATGACGACCTGTTCTGGTATGGGCCTCAAGGAACCTCGGACACGATCTGGTGGGGGATGTCGAGTCACTCGAGTTTCAGTTCGTCGCATTCGTCACGGAATGTGTCCGGTGTCTATGAACCCGTTGCGGGAAACTTCGACAACGACGGTTACGACGACGTGTTTTGGTACGCGCCTGGAACCGGCGGTGATTCGATCTGGTGGGGCACGTCGAACGGCGTGGATGACAACGTCATGTCGCCTGAGTCGGTGGATGGCTATTACCAACCTGTCGTTGGCGACTTCGACAGCTCAAATGGAGATGGAATCTATTGGTATCAAAAAGGATGACCCGTTATGTGCTTGGCGCTTCTATTACCGCGCTTTGCGTAGTCGCTGCCGTTGCCGCGCCGAGCGCGTTCGCGCGATCGAATGCGTTGAGAAATGCGACGCTCACCATCACTCCAAGTAGCGTGCAACCGGGTGGGCTATTGCAAGTGAGTGGCGACTGCGGAGACGTGGAGCCTGGCCCGGGACTTGATGCATTTGTGTTCGCAAGGTTTACGCGAGGCGGGCCCGGCGCACCAATCGACTTTAGCCGTAAATATCCGGTGCCAACAGGTAGTTTCTCGGGCACATTTCCAATACCCTCAAATGCTGCTACAGGCCCTGCAACCCTTGAAATGTCATGTTTTGCAGGCGATGCTGGTGTTTCGGCGACTGACCCAGTTGCCTTTACCGTGGCTGGTGAGCCGATTATCACGACTACAACATCCTCACCCGCCACGACGACCACCCTTCCTGGGACGGTACTTCCCACGTCGACGACGGCTCCGGCCACGACGCTTCCCCCGGCCCAGCCGGTTGTTGACGCGAAGGTTACCTACACGGGTTGACCGGCGAGATTCCGCCGTGACAACAAGCATCGGTAGATCACCTCGCACAGGTAGACATAGAGTCCGGAAAGCACGGTGCCCGTCTTGAATCGTGTACGTGTTTCGTACTTGAGCCTGGCCGCTCTCATTTGTGTGCTAGCGGGGTGTGGGTCGACAACTCGGGTTGCGGGATCAACGCTTGCTGGCGATCAGTCGGCCGATGAGAACACGAACGCTCTGCACTCGGCCACGTCAGATGGTCGCTCCGGCTTTCGTGTTGAACCTGGGAAGAATGCTGCAGTTCGCATCAGGTTGCCCGCTGAAGCAAGTTCATTGCCAATACTTGCAACACAACGCGGCTCGGCTGGCGTGTGGGTTTATGACACGTGGTTCGATGCTTCGAGCAATTCACCCACAGCTTCGATCTTGCACTATGACCCGGCGACGGGAGCGACCCGAACTTGGCCGATCGGTCAATCAGGAGATGCTCTTGGTGGCGTTGCGCTGCCTGCGCTCGCCGCGTGTGCGAACGCGACGTATCTTGGGTCGAATCGTTCGCTTCTCCAACTCGATCCGTCGAACGGAATGGTGACAACCTTTACAATTCCAGCGTCTGGCTCATTGTCGCCAGCGCACCAGGTGCCTCCGGAAGTGAAGCCATCATCGGGGATAAATAGTTTGAGCTGTGGGCCTGACGGAGCCGTGCTTGTCGCTACGAACGCGGATGCCTCAGTTTACATTTTTCATGCCAAGACAAAGAAGTTCACTCCGATTGCGCTCCCTCCGAATTCTTCGGTCACTCAAGTTGCCGCGAACGAAAAAGGCCAGGCAGCAGTTGGCCTGTACCGCTACGCTGCAGCTTCTCCTGGCGGGCGACAAGTCGGTCACCCGACCGAGGTAGCTTTTGTCGACGTGAACAATGGAAGGCTCGGCCAGGTGCGAATTGTGGCGTCGTCAAGTTTGATTGCCAGTGTTCCAGGAGGGTTTCGGGCGTCGTCGAACGCCGGGTCAACGTTTCTTTCGCCAGATGGAACGATTGCGAAACAAGCTGCATATCCAACAGGTGTCGGTGTCGACAGAACGGGAGGTGACGCATCGTTTCTTCCCGACGGCAGGCTCGTTTTTGCTGGTGGCAAAGGGCTCGTTGTGACCGACCCAAACCATGCCGATCATCCCACAACGGTTGGGATCGCAACGGTGCCCTGCGGCGGCCATTTCAAAAACGCTTCAGGAGGTTTGGCATCGGCAGGCCAATCGAGTGCGCCGCCGGAAACAATTCCGCCAGGAACTGCATGCCCAGTCGGGGCAGACGCCATCGCTGTTGACGACAGGGGAAATGTTTATGTCGTTCCGACCGCCGGGTCGCCGACAACAATCATGCAAGTCAATATCGCGAGCTAAATGATCGAAACCTGGCCCGCTGAGGGGCGGTGCAGGGCTGCGAAAGAATGCCCACATGCTTGAATGGGTCGGTGAACACATGGTGCGCTTTGTGCTTGGACCGTAGAGGTGTGCCGAGGTGGTGAACGAACCAGCAATTGAAGTTTCCGAGAGTGACCCTCTGCGCGGCGATGTGACCATTGCCGGGGCAAAGAACTCGGTGCTCAAGTTGATGGCCGCAAGCCTGCTTGTGCCAGGAACCACCGTGCTTGACAATGTGCCCGACATCACCGATGTCGCGGACATGGCGGACCTCATTTGTGCGATGGGTTGTGAGGTGACCCGTGACGCACACCAATTGACCATTGTCCGCCCCGACGACATCGTCCCAGAGGCCCCGTATGAACTTGTGGAGCGGATGCGAGCGTCGATTGTGGTGCTCGGCCCACTGCTCGCAGCGACGGGTTCAGTGCGCATTGCCCTACCTGGCGGAGATGATTTCGGTCACCGCCCCATCGATTTGCATTTGCGTGCCCTAGAAGAAATGGGGGCGACGATCACGACGTCGCATGGCTATGTTGAGGCCCGCGCCACACAACTGGTCGGACGAGAAGTGACGTTGGCGTATCCAAGTGTTGGTGCGACGGAGAACACGTTGATGGCCGCGACACTCGCCCAGGGCACCACCGTGATTGACAATGCGGC
Organism: uncultured Iamiaceae bacterium; assembly: GCA_964544305.1. Lineage (GTDB taxonomy): Bacteria > Actinomycetota > Acidimicrobiia > Acidimicrobiales > Iamiaceae > JAFDWI01. Next base: position 16,754 of record CAZJAZ010000041.1, read on the forward strand.
ACGTGAGCCTGAGTTGTCGGATCTCGCCCGGATGCTCAATCGGATGGGTGCACAAATCACCGGGATTGGTAGCTCACGTCTCGTGATCGAAGGCGTCGACGAGCTCGCCCCGGTCACCCACGAAGTGGTTGCCGATCGAATTGAGGCCGCGACCTTTCTCGCGGCACTCGGCGTCGCAGGTGGTGAGATCGTGTTACGTGGGGCACGAGCCGAACACATGAGCGTGCTCATTTCAACGTTAGGTGCGATGGGTGTGCGCATTTCGCCCACCGACGATGGCTTGTGGGCAATGGCTGCGCAGCGCACGAAAGCCCATGACCTTGCGACCTTGCCGTATCCAGGGATCGCAACAGATTTCATGCCGATGCTCGTTGCGTTGTTGAGCGTGGCGGACGGTACGTCGATTGTGACCGAGAATGTTTTTGACGGCCGTTTTCGTTATGTGAATGAGCTTGTTCGGATGGGGGCCGACATTTCGGTGCAAGGGCACCATGTGGTGGTGAACGGCATCGAGCGGCTTTCTGGCGCTCCCGTACGTTCGCCAGACATCCGCGCGGGGGCCGCGTTGGTCGTGGCTGCACTTGGGGCACAAGGGACAACTCGCGTGCTTGACGCACATCATATTGATCGCGGTTACGAAGATTTTGTGGGAAAACTCAAGGGTTTGGGCGCACCAATCAAGCGAATCTGACAAATGTTGATCGGAATAGTCATATTTAGCTAGATTGTCGGGCATGCCAACGAGCACCCGGCCCAAAGGTCCCGCCAAAGAACCATCGTGGGAGTTGATCCTCAAGCGCAATGCGATTGAGCGTCACAAGAAAGAGAAGTTCCCGCTCGACATCATCGACGAGCTTCCCGACATGATCGCCAAAGGATACGAAGCGATCCCCGAAGAAGACATCGTGTTCTTGAGCTGGTACGGCTTGATGCACGACAAACCCAAAATCGGCACCTTCATGGTGCGTGTCAAAGTGCCCGGCGGCCGCTTGAGCCCCAAGCAACTCAAAGCTCTCGGCGAGATCTCACGAGACCGTGGCCGCAACTACGGCGAACTCACGACCCGCCAGGGCATCCAGTTACATTGGATCGCCCTAGGTGAACTGCCCGAAGTGCTCGGCCGCATTGGCGACTCGGGCCTCACAACCACCGGGGGAGAAGGCGACACAGTCCGCAACGTGACCGGCTGCCCGGTCGGTGGTGTGTCAGACGACGAACTCTTCGACGTGTCCGGACTGATCGACGACGTGGCGAAATTCTTCTCGGGAAACCGTGACTACTCCGATCTGCCACGCAAACACAAGTACACGATCGCAACCTGCCCCCAGCAGTGCAACGCGCCCGAGATTCACGACGTGGCGCTCATCGGCATGGTCAAAGACGGCCGAAACGGTTTCGCAATTCGCATTGGTGGTGGTTTGTCGGCAACCCCACGTATCGCCAAAGACATCGGCGTGTTCGTGCCCTATGAATCTAATGAACAGATCATTGAGGTTCTCCGGGCGATCACCGATGTGTGGCAAAACAACCCGCGGTACCGCGTGAGCCGAGTCAAAGCCCGCATCAAACACATGATGGACGATTATGGGCCCGAAGCCATGCGCGCCATGATCGAAAAGCAACTCGGTTACGCGCTCGAAGATGGCGTCGCCCCTGAGGCGGTTGCAGGCAGCGGGCACGTGGGTGTGCATCGTCAACGCGACCTGGGTCGGTCGTATTTGGGGCTTCCCGTCACAATGGGTCGCGTCACCGGTGATCAACTCATTGCGCTGGGCGAATTGTTGGATGGCTATGGCGCCGACGCGCGCATCACCCGTTCACAGAACCTGATCATTGCCAACATCCCAACCGCACAGATCGCTGAACTCACCCAAAAACTTGAAGACCTCGGGTTCACGCCGAAACGCTCAAACTTGTACGCCCGTTCGGTGGCGTGCACCGATCATCAGTTCTGCAACTATTCGGTGTCAGAAACCAAAGGGCGCCTCGACAAGATCCTGCCGGAACTCGAAAACCGTTTTGGAGCTGAAGCTGTTGCCGAACTGGGCATTCACATGGATGGATGCCCCCACGCGTGTGCACATCACTGGGTCGGCGACATCGGCCTTCAAGGCACGACCGCAACGAACAAAGAAACGGGCGTGCGCACCGAGGCGTACAACCTGCGTTTGCGAGGAAAACTTGGTGCGGGTGCTGCGATTGGCACACCACTGATTCGGCGTATTCCAGCCGATCAGATCACCGAAGTCGTCTGCCGCCTCGTCGGAGCGTACGTTGACGCCCCACGCGAGACCGACGAACCGTTGACCTTCGCCGCGTTCCTTGAACGCCACGACGATGACGCACTGCGCGCGATCTGTGCAGGCGACAACGAAGACGGATCAAGCGGTGAACAAGAACAGGCCGCGACGAAACCGATCGTTCGCATTCCGGGCATGTTGCTTGAATCAACTGACGGCGCCGACGTGGTCGAAGTCGATGGAACCACCGTGGGCGCCATCATTACCGAACTCGCCGCACGGTTCCCCAAACTCACCGCCCAAATGCTTGACGACAAGGGTGACGTCATCCCGTCGGTCAACGTGTTCCTTGGTGAAGAAGACATTCGCTTTCTCCAAGGCTTGGCAACACCCGTTGCTGTGGGTGAGGAATTGTCGATCCTGCCTGCCCTTTCTGGTGGTTGTTGACGCGCAACGATGCGCCCACGATCAACCCACACTGAACGAGAAACGAGAGAAAAATGAGCAGCCAACGAGTGGCTTTCGATGACCTAGAGATCGGTGAGATCGCCATTGACCTCGACGCGAGCGAACCAGATGAAGTGCTCGAATGGGCTTTTGACACCTTTGGTGGCGACGAGATTGCGGTGGTCACCGCCATGCAAGCTGAAGGCATGGCGATTGTCGACATGGCCGTCAAGCTCCGGCCCGATGTGCGCATCATCACAGTTGACACGCTGCGACTTCCCCAAGCCAGCTACGACTTCATCGAACAGGTCAAAGCCCGCTACCCATCAACCCGTTTTGAGGTTCTTCAACCGAGCCCACTTTCGGTTGCCCGTCTCATCGAAAAAGACGGACCCGATCTGTTCAAAGAGTCGGTTCCGCAGCGACTCAAGTGCTGCCAAGTGCGCAAAGTTGAACCCTTGGTTGGTGCACTGCGTGGGCTTGACGCCTGGGTGACCGGGCTTCGACGTGAACAATGGGCCTCACGCGCCGCGATCCGCAAAGTCGAACTCGACCATGATCACGACGGGATTGTCAAACTTAATCCGCTCGCCGACTGGGCCAAAGACGAGGTGTGGGACTATCTCGAAGAAAACGAAGTTCCGGTGCACCCTCTGTACGCCCAGGGATACACCAGCATCGGTTGCGACCCGTGCACCCGACCGGTCACCGAAGGTGAAGACGACCGTGCCGGACGCTGGTGGTGGGAGACGAACGCACCCAAAGAATGCGGGATCCACTGCCCAATTGAGACCGGTGGCTTCGAACACGAAGCGCACGCCATATTGGGATCGGATCATTGAGCGCCGTGACGACAACCGACGCGTTTACCTTGAGCGACGATGAAGCAGCACTTGTTGTTGCAGAAAGTTCAGCGGCGGCGAGAGTGTTGCAAGGTGAGGCTCGTGAAAGAGCAATGGCGCTCGCCGACGCGGCAGACACCGGCACGATTCCAACCGAGCTTCTTGACACCCTCGGTGACGTATTGGTTGCTTCCATTCAAGGTGGTCGGGCACGCCAGCTGTACCGCGCCGATGGTGAGAAAACTCTCAATCGCCTTCTTCACCGGACCCCGCTTGGCAAAGAACGCATCGCTCATCTCGACGAGGTCAACAAAGCACTGACCGCGTTGCAAGGTCGCCAAATTGATTCGGTTCGAGTGGGTGCTCGCTCACCGGGCCAACACACGCTGACCGTCGTGACCCAAGGGATCACGCTCACCTTGGGCCTCACCGGGGCCGGCGTGACCGTCGAAAGCGTGACGACATGACCGATCTTGCAACCCGGCCTGTCGCTTCAGACCGACTGCTCAGCCACCTTGATCGGCTCGAAGCTGAATCAATCCATATTTTGCGTGAAGCGGTCGCAGAATCGGCCAATCCGGTGATGTTGTATTCGATCGGCAAAGACTCATCGGTCATGTTGGAACTTGCACGCAAAGCCTTTGCCCCAGGCCCGCTGCCATTTCCGCTGCTCCATGTTGACACCACATGGAAGTTCACCGACATGTACACCATGCGTGACCAGGTTGCTGCGTTACCGGGGGTTGAATTGCTTGTACATGTCAACCCCGAAGCACAAGCGGCAGGCATTAATCCGTTCGACCATGGCTCGGCGGTTCATACCGATCTTTGGAAAACCGAAGGCCTCAAGCAAGCCCTCGATGCATACGGCTTTGATCTCGCGTTTGGTGGGGCACGTCGAGACGAAGAAGCGTCACGGGCAAAAGAACGCGTGTTCTCGATTCGATCCGCGGCCCATGGCTGGGACCCCAAACGGCAACGTCCAGAACTCTGGCAGCTCTACAACGCTCGGTTGAACCCGGGTGAAAGTGTTCGGGTGTTTCCGCTTTCGAACTGGACCGAGCTCGATATTTGGCTGTACATCTTGCGTGAAAACATTGCCGTGGTGCCGCTGTATTTCGCGGCGCCTCGTCCTGTTGTTGAGCGAGATGGTGCGCTCATCATGGTTGACGACCAACGCATTCCATTACGTGAAGGTGAAACGCCAAGCGTGCGCAACGTTCGATTCCGGACCCTTGGTTGCTATCCACTGACCGGTGGCATTGAAAGCAACGCGGTTGACCTCGAGTCAATCATTCTGGAAATGATCGCGTCGACAACATCGGAACGCCAGGGTCGCGTCATTGATTTTGATGGATCGGGATCGATGGAACGCAAGAAACGTGAGGGCTATTTCTAATGGTCAATGCGCTCGTCCAACCTGGACGAAAAGATGCGGCATCAGAACTTGCCGCGTATCTTGCCGAACATGAAGCGCGATCGACGCTCCGTTTCATTACGTGCGGATCGGTCGATGACGGCAAATCCACGTTGATCGGACGTCTCCTTTACGAGTCAAACCTTGTCCTTGATGACCACCTCGCCACGCTCGAAGTGGATTCACGCAAAGTGGGAACTCGAGGTGCCGAGCTCGACTTCGCACTGCTCGTCGATGGATTGCAAGCCGAGCGTGAACAAGGCATCACCATCGATGTTGCCTACCGATTCTTTACGACCGCAACTCGTCAATTCATCGTTGCCGATACGCCAGGCCATGTGCAGTACACCCGAAACATGGCTACCGGTGCATCAACCGCAGACCTCGCGGTCATTTTGGTTGACGCGACGAAAGGCGTGCTTCCACAAACCCGACGCCACACCCATCTTGTTTCGCTCATGGGCATCGACCAGGTGATCGTGGCCATCAACAAACTCGACCTTGTTGATTACGACGAGGCTACGTTTGTCGCGATCGCGGCTGATTATCAGCAATTGGCCGACGCCGTAAACATCGCGTCGGTCACGGCGGTTCCCTTGTCTGCGGCAAACGGTGACAACCTCACAGCTCCCAGTGCGCGGACTCCTTGGTATACCGGTCCGACGTTGCTTGGCGCACTTGAAGCGGCTCCGGTGGCACAACGAGATGACGAACAAGCTTTCCGCTTGCCGGTGCAGTGGGTGAATCGCCCAGATCGCACATTTCGAGGATTTGCCGGTCAAATCCAGTCCGGTTCGGTGCGTGTGGGCGACCCGGTCGTCGTGTTGCCTGCGGGCGTGCATTCTCGGATCGAGCGTGTCGTCACCCCAAGTGGCGATGACAATGAGGCGGTGGCGGGCCAGTCAGTGACCGTGACCTTGGCCGATGAAATTGATGTCAGCCGCGGTGACGTGCTGTGTGCGCCAGATCGATTGCCAGCAACAGCGGAGCGATTTCGTGCGCACCTTGTGTGGATGTCAGAAACACCACTGGTTGCGGGCCGCCGCTATCACGTCAAAATCGGGTCAAATGTTGTCGGGGCGGTGATTGAGCGACCCATGCGGGTTGTCGACGTTGAAACACTCGATGAACATGAGGTTGAAGCACTCGAACTGAACGACATTGGTCATGTAGAAGTCGCCTTGGACAGACCGGTTGTATTCGATAGTTACGTGGCTGGCCGTGGCCTGGGTGGATTTATCTTGATCGACCGGGTCACCAACGACACGGTTGCTGCAGGCATGATCGACGAGTCGTTGGCTTCGACAAACAACTTGCATTGGCAACATCTTGAGGTCGACGCGATTGCACGCACCGCGCTCATGGGCCACGGCGCGGCTGTTGTCTGGTTGACCGGGCTTTCTGGGGCCGGAAAGTCCACGATTGCAAACATTTTGGAACGCAAACTCCATGCCCGTGACGTGCACACGTTCTTGCTTGATGGTGACAATCTTCGCCACGGTTTGTGTCGTGATCTTGGATTCACAACAGCAGATCGGGCCGAAAATATCCGCCGTGCGGGTGAAGTCGCCGCACTCATGCATCAAGCTGGACTCGTAGTGGTCGCCGCATTTATTTCGCCGTATGAATCAGAACGCCAAGGTGTGCGCGAGCTCTTTGAGCCGGGCCAATTCTGCGAAGTGTATGTGGACACACCGTTGTCGGTTGCCTCAGAGCGAGACCCGAAAGGTCTGTACGCAAAAGTGCAACGTGGCGAGTTGACGAACTTCACCGGCGTTGATGCCCCATACGAGATTCCACAGAATGCTGATGTGCGAATCGACACCACGGCGCTGTCAGCGGAACATGCGGCAGAACGAATTCTGGAACATCTTGTTCTTGAAGGTATAGTTGCCGACGTCTAGGACATGCGGTCCTCGCACCTCTCGACGAAAATCTCAATTGAATCGGTTGGCTTTGCTGTAGCTGTCGTACTCCTACTCGCGCGAACCGTTTCGGATCTGAAGTCAAATGGAATATGGCTAGACGAAGCCTATTCACTTGCCGCGGTCAACAATTTGCATCTTTATATGCAGCACGATGGTGGCGACATGCTGGGATATGTGGCTCTGCTCAAAATCATTTATGCGGGATCATGGTCCTATGAAGCACTGCGCTGGCTTTCCTTGCTGTTTTCAATTTCTACCCTGTTCGTTTCCTGGAAAATTGGAGAACGATTTCTTCGAGGGTTGCCACTTGCTTGCGGGCTCATCGCGCTAAGCATTTTTGGCTATTTTAACTGGAGTTCGACGCTGATTCGTGCGTACGCACTTGAGATCTTGCTCGCCACGCTTGTTTGGCTTCTTTTAATCAAATGCTTTGAAACGGATGACGAGCGGAAATATTCGCGGCTGATTATCATTGCATGTGTGAGTTCGATCGGCGTTCTTACGCACGGTCTATTCGTACTGCAACTCGTTCCAATGGTTCTGTATGCGCTGTTAAAGCAGCCCACATTTCGGATGCTCAAGTACTGTGGAATCGTTTTGCTTGGGCCATTGGCGATGCTGGTCTACCTCATGACATTTCGGATCAAGAACGTTGGGACATATATCCCTGGCGGTCTCGCAAGCTGGTTTGGGTCAACCCTCACGGTTTTCTTCGGCACGTCTGTACCCATCCGATTATCTCTGTTGCTTGTTCTCGTGCTTGGAACCTATTTACTTCTCAAATCATCGATGTCTGCGACATTAAAATGTCGAGATTATGCATGGTGTATCCCGCTCCTTTGGGCAGTAGTTCCAGGATTTACGCTGGCAATTCTTTCGCTTATCTACAATACGTTCAATCTGCGCTACATTCTGCCGAGCCTTCCTGGGATCGCCTTGCTCATTGGGCAATCCATACAGGAACTAAATAAACGAATTGCTGCTCATCTGGATAAGGTGAATTATCCGAAGGCCGCGTCACCAGTTGTCCGCATTAGCAGTGCGCTACTGGTCCTCTTCATGTTGTTTCTGTCGCAGAAACAAACTCCAGTGTTCGGAAGATCGTACGGAAATATGATGGCCTCAATAGTTTATGCGCAAGGGAGAACAGGTGACTGCATCTTTTTTGCAAGCGACGTTCCCGGGGACACAGGTGGCCTCACGCGGCCTGAGTTTGAGTCAGAATGGGTTGAGTTGCCCTCAAAACCTCGGCTCGTAACTATTTCCGCGACACGACAACTCGGGGTAGTTGAGCGCGTCACGCCACAGTTGCCAGTTGCCACAAGTGTCAAGCTCGCACGTCATTGCGACCGGCTATGGGTCGTCAACATGTCAATGCTTGCGACGCCTGTGAAGGTTGGTGTCGCTCGATTGCCAGCGTTCGACATTGGACTTGTGCCCGTACGAACCTGGAGTTTGCCTGATGACTCTTTTGTCCGACTCTACGTTCGTCGTTGATTCATCATGCACGTCGACCGGGAGTTGTAGTCGGCCGGAATCCTTGCGGTTATCGAAGGTCGAGGTCGGCAACGTCGCCGATCACAAAAACGCTCGGAGATGCAAGAAGTGCTTCGTGCGGATTCCCAAGCGTGGCGCGCGCCACGATTTGTTGCTCGGTTGTAGCAGAACGAATGGCGGCAAATGGCGTGGACGGATCTGCTCCTGCCTCAATAAGCAACGCCGCAATTCGTGCCATGCGCGCCGCTCCCATCATGACCACGATCGTGCCGTTCAAGCGCACCAACGACTCGGCGTAACCGGGCGCCCACATTTCGGGGTCTTCGTGGCCACTAAGCACTGCGAACGTTCGGTTGATGCCGCGGACGGTTAGTGGAATACCAGCCGCGCTGGGCGCGCCAAGAACCGACGAAATGCCTGGCACAACGACATGGTCGATGCCAGCCGCGCGTAGTGCGGTGACTTCTTCGGCGCCTCGGGCAAAAACATACGGGTCGCCACCTTTGAGCCGGACGACGTGGTCGTGGGTATGGCCAACTTCGATTAGGAGCTGATTGATGTCATCTTGAGTAACCGGTGCTGATCCTGGTGCTTTGCCAACGTCGACGAGTTGCGCATTTGGGTTTGCCAATGTAAGCAATGGCTCGGCGAGCCGGTCGTGGAGAATGACACTGGTTTCACCAAGGAGTCGGGCCCCACGCACGCTGATCAATTCGGGATCACCAGGTCCTGCGCCCACGAGATAGACGGTCATGATTGGTGCTCCTTGTATCGCTTCATACCTAAATATGACTAAACTGGTCGGGATTTCGCAAGTCGGCTGCGATACGCGCAATCACCCATCGGTCACAAACCACGGAAGCCCATGTCGAACAACGAAGTGTACGCAACCTATCCGGTCAGTCTCATCGTGAAAGATCG
>CAZJAZ010000042.1:0-25440 GCA_964544305.1 uncultured Iamiaceae bacterium
GTGTGTTCAAACTGCGCGGTGCGCTTGGTGTCAACGGTGACCGCCGTCCAGTCGTCGTCCCACATGCGGTGACGCCAATCGCCAATGGCGATCATGGGCTCAATCGTGAACGTCATGCCTTCTTCGATGACGCGGCGATCTCGCGAATCGAAATAGTGCAATACCGAAAGATCAGAGTGGAACGTTTCTCCAACCCCATGTCCGATAAATGCGCGCACGACTGAAAAGCCATTCGACTCAGCATGCTCTTGAATGGCACGACCGATTTCGTTGAAAGCACGACCCGGCGCGACAACAGCGATTGCCCGTTCGAGACATTGGCGTGTGACGTCCACAAGCTTGCGTGAAAGCGGATCAACCGTTCCCACACACCAGGTTGCATTGGTGTCACCGTGGACCCCTTCTCTATACAACGTGACATCGATATTCACGATGTCACCATCTCTGAGCGGTCGGGCATCGGGGATGCCGTGACAGATCACCTCGTTCACCGACGTGCACACCGACTTCGGAAATCCCCCGTAATTCAGCGGGCTCGGATATCCACCTGCGGCGATACATGCGTCGTGACAGATTTGATCGAGGTCGTCGGTGGTCACACCGGGAGCAATTGCGGCACCAACTTCACGCAAGACGTCGCCAGCCGCGACGCCCGTGCGACGCATACGCGCTATCACGTCAGGCGACTTCACATCGGATTCGCCACGAACTGATCGCTCCCCGCTCTGCGCATAAGGCGGTCGTTCAATGGTGGCCGGCACTTCTCGCCGCGGCGATTGCGCAAAGGGGCGAATTGGCGCAAATGAATCGCGATGACACTTCTTGAACTTCCGGCCCGATCCACAAAAACACAGATCATTATTTCCTAGGCGTGTCGGATCGGTCGGCTCGGTCATCTCTTAAGCCTCAATCTTTCGCATTCGAAATGTCAAAAGGAGCTTGTATCCGCAACGAGAAACCAGCTCATCCACGAACTGCTTGCTCACGTAGCGCCTGTTGACGCGCATCATCCCAGGCCTCGATCCAGTCGGCTTCATTCGCGTCTTCACCTACGGAAGCCAATGCCTGAGCGTTCACAAAAGCAGAGCGCGCGGCCCCGACAACATAGAGGGAGCCCGCGACCAGAATGAGGTCTTCGGTTGTTGCAAGCGCGAGCGCGCGTCGCACCGCATCATGCACATTGGGCACTGCTTCTGCAACGATGCCAAGGGTATCGGCAAGACCCGCAAGTTGTGCTGCAGGCAATGCACGAGGTGATGGCGGGGTACACGCGATTAGGTAACCGGCGTCGGTGGCACCTAGGGCAAGGAGCATCTCACGTGGATCGCGTCCTTCTAACATGCCCACCACAAGCACAAGGGTGCCCGCAAGCGTGAACTCGTCTCGAAGAGTTCGTGCGACCACAGCAGCACCATTGGGGTTATGAGCACCATCGAGAATGATTGTTGGCTCTCGATGAACCACCTCGAAACGCCCCGGAATCACCACCGACGCAAATGCCTCACGCACGAGATCTGCATCGAGTGGCTTGTTGACAAGGGCTTCAGCCGCCGCAAGCGCAAGCGCCGCATTCGTCGCCTGGTGCTCACCATGGAGCGGCAGAAAAATGTCGTCAATCTGATGCGCAGGCGTTCGCAACGACACAAGACGCCCTCCAAGGCCGATTCGATCGTCAACAACACCGAAATCTCGATCGGCGAGCCACACTTCCGACGCGGGCGTCTGGGAAAAAACATCGGAAAGGTCGGCATCAGTTTCACCCAACACGAACGTCGCGCCCGGTTTGACAATGCCGATTTTCTCTTCGGCAATGTTACGGCGCCAGTTCCCGACGCCGTCGGTGTGGTCTTTGCCAATATTGGTGAGTACCGCCACTTGCGCGTCCGCCACATTGGTGGCGTCAAAGCGACCAAGCAGCCCAACTTCTACCACTGCAACATCAACAGGAATGTCCGCAAACCAACGGAACGCGCCAGCGGTGAGCAGCTCGAAATACGACGGCCGTTGCGTGAACAGGTCATCGAGGGATATCAGTTCGCCGATGAGTTCTGCGAAAGCGTCGGGCGCGATGGGTTCGCCATCGTAAACAAGTCGTTCCGTGATGGATTCGAGATGCGGGCTGGTGTAGGTGCCCACGCCAAGGCCGGCCGCACGCAACAGTGCAGACGTCATTTTCGAAACGGAACCCTTCCCGTTTGTTCCGGTCACAGCGATCGAGGGAAAAGCATCTTGCGGATCGCCAAGCACGTCGCAAAGCGCTCGCATGCGATCCAACGACAGGCCGTGGACCTGACCTGCGGTCGCTTCAAGATTGGTGTGCGCGTCAAGATAGTTCAGGGCGCGAGACAGGTTTGTCATGGAAGGTTCTTACGCTATCGCAACCGGTTCCACAGCGCCGATCGCACGCTAGAGCGCGGTGTTGCGCTACCGTCTGTGGACACGCCTCTGCGGGTGTAGCTCAACGGTAGAGCATCTGGCTTCCATCCAGAAGACGGGGGTTCGACTCCCCTCACCCGCTCCACTCGAACCATTTCAGGTGGAGCGACCATGTCGACACAGCCGAGCGGGGACGTCGATCAGCACGCGACAAATGCACCTGCGGCCATCGCCATTGACCTTGGAACCGGCGGACCCAAGGTTGGGGTTGTGACGTTTGATGGCTCAATCATTTGGCAAGGTCGACGTCCCGTTGCGTCGAAACGCATCGGGGCATGGGGCGCAACACAAGACCCAAACGATTGGTGGCACGCGATTGTCGAAATGATTGGAGAAGCGCTCGCGTCACCTGAAGTCAAGGCAGACAAGTTGGTTGCGGTCTCAATCACCGGCCAGTACGCGAGCACGGTCCCGGTTGATGGCGCGGGCAAACCAGTCGGCGACTGCCTTTTGTGGATGGATACCCGCGGTCGCAGTTATGCGCGTAAACGATTTGGTGGACGTGCCGCAGGATATGACCCTCGAATTGCCGCCACATGGATTCGACGCAGCGGCGGCGCCCCTTCACTGAGTGGCGCCGATCCGATTGGGCACCGCCTCTTTTTGCAGGCGGAACACCGTGAGATCATCGAAGAGGCTCGGTGGCTCATGGAGCCAATCGACCATCTCGCGATGCGCTTCACCGGCGTTGCGGCTGCCTCACCGGCTTCGATGGCAACTGCGTGGCTCATCGATACGAGGCGACCGAATCAGCGTCACTACGACGTTGAGCTCGTGCAACGCTCGGGTATCTATGCCCGCCAACTCCCACCTCTCGTGCCATCGGCGAGTGTGACCGGCCGAGTGATTCCCCAAGTTGCCGACTTCCTCGGGCTTCCCCAAGGGCTCAACGTGATCGCAGCGTTGCCTGACTTACACACTGGAGCTCTCGGGTCAGGTGCGGTCGGACGCAATGAGGCACATTTGGCGATCAGCACGAGCTCGTGGGTTTCTGCCCCGGTCCATGCAAAAAAGACCGACATTTTGCACCAGATCGCAACCGTTCCGGGCCTGCGTTCAAACGATTACTTAGTCATTAACAACCACGAGGTGGGCGGGCTTGCGCTGGACTGGTTTTGTGGCGCGGTTTTGGGTTTGGATGACTCAACAGACGCATTTAATACGGCGACAGAACTGGCCGAATCGGCACAGCCAGGCGCGGGGAATGTTTTGTTCACCCCTTGGTTGAACGGTGAACGCTCCCCCATCGAAGATTCGCGGGCACGTGGAGGCTTTCACAACTTGTCGCTGCGCACCAGTCGTTCCGAACTGGCCCGGAGCGTTTTTGAAGGAGTCGCGCTGAACTCTCGCTGGTTAAGTGAAGCAGTCGAACGATTTACCGGGACACGTTTCGGGTCGATACGTGTCATCGGCGGTGGAGCGCAAAGCAGCTTGTGGTGTCAGATCCACGCTGATGTACTGGACAGAACAATTGAGCGCCCGCATGATCCTCGCTCCGCGAATTTGCGTGGCGCCGCATTGAGCGCGGCCATAGCGCTCGGCCATATTCGTCTCGACAACGTCGCAGACCTCATCGGACCCGTTGACCGCTTTGAACCGAACGCAGCAAATCGCAGGGTCTACGACGCGCTTTTTGAACAGTTTCCGAAGCGCTACCGGGCCGACAAAGCAATGTTTCACGCACTCAATCAAGATTGACTTGAAATTTCTGGTTGCGCGTTGAAACCGCGCGAGTTTAAGAAAAGTCGGCGTCAGTCGCTTCAACCCAGGTGTCACCACCGCCGCTTTGCGCTCGCAAGAGAGCGTGACCCGCTGCAACAAGCGTATATTTGGCTTTCTCGCCGGCAACGGCATAGCCCGCTGAAAATGTTTCGGTTCCTTTGCGTACATCAATCCACGCCTTCTTGATGCGATCAAGCACCATCAGCGGGTCTTGCTCAACGCCTCCCATGATCACCACCATGAACCGGCCGTTCTCAAGTCGGGCGCTGCGGTCGCGGGTTCGAATTTCGGTTCGAAGCATCCGAGCGAATGCGGTGAGCACAGACGGTTTTGCTGCCACCTTTGATCCTGGAACAGGCGGATCAATTTCGAGTACGACCACGACATCTTCCGGACCAAGTCTTCCAACGAGCTTTGACGCTTCATCGCCGGTTGCTAAACCGGTTTCTGGGTCAATCGACAGCTCGTCGACCATGAGGTTCTCACCCGCGGTGAGATGCAGCGATCGTTGACCGGCCGCAACAAATCGTGGAAGCTGTTCATCGAGAAGCGCAGAAAGCACGGGGTCTTGGGGGCGCTGGGCTTTGAGCGCATCGCCGGCACCAAACGACAGATCGATCTCAATGACCTGCGTTGGATTCGTTTCAGGCGTTGCGGTGGCAAGTCCGAGGCGCTTCAAGAGTTCCACACTGATCCGGCGTGCTACGTCTGCTGATTTCACCCACAACAAATCACCGGTCGCACCAAGAATGGCATCAAGGGCTTCGGACGATTCTTCGTTCGCAGGTGGCGCAATGGTTGGCGAGGACCCTGAGTTCAGAGTTTGTGGCGTGCCAAGGGGCCCGGTGTACTCGGGGCCACGATCGCCTCGCATGTCTTTCTCGGTACTAAAGAACATGGCAAGCGCCCGTTCAACCGTGGGTCGATCCATGACCGGCGCTTTGCCTTCGTAGGCGGCAATCGACGCAATCAATGTTGCGAGTGCACCGGGCAGGTACGGACGAAGATCGCCGTCACCAAGCTCGCGGCTTCCCTTTCGGATCAATGCTGGTGCTTCAGGCTGCATGGTGATCTGTCGAGCACTCGCGACACGACGCAGAACTTCGTCAAAGGCGTCATCGCCAATGCTTGGAATCAGAATCTTTGAGGCAATCCGGCGATAGAAGGCTTCATCAGCAAGCTGTGATGGGTCAAGGTTGGTGGCAAACACAATCTTGGTCAAGAACGGCACTTCGAACTTTGCACCGTAGTCAAGAGTGAGGAAGTCAACGTCACGGTCCAACGGAACGATCCAACGATTCAAGAGCTGTTCTGGCGTGAGCGACTGACGGCCAAAGTCGTCAACAGTGAGCACCCCATTGTTCGCAAGCATTTGCAGTGGGGCAAGATAAACCCCCGCATCATTTTGGTAATTGAGATCAAGTTGATGCGCTTGCATCTCACCACCGACGATCACACTTGGCCGTTTGCATCGCATCCAACGTCGATCGAGACGATCGGGTTGGGGATCAACCGCGTGATGGATCATTGGGTCATAGACCGTGACGACCTGACCGTCAACTTCAACCGCGTGTGGAATCAAGACCGTGTCTTTTTCGGTATTGATCATGCGCTCGGCGATGGATGTCTTCCCTGTTCCAGGAGGGCCATAGAGGAAAATGGCGCCTGGCGTGTGAATTGCTGGGCCGAGCATGTCGAGTAGCTCGTCAGAAATGACGAGGTCATCGAAACTCTTGCGAATATTGTCGCGATTGATCGTCGGCCGCTTGTGTTGGGCCGTCACCATTGCGGTGTATTCGGTGAGGCTCACCGGAAGCGCCCCGGTGTATTTCGACGCATCCATGCGCTCACGCGCAAGCTGACGACCTGGTTCAGAAAGCTGCAAGAGATAACTACGGCCCTCGGCACCCTGAATTTCGATAAGCCGATCGTGACGGAGCTTTTCTATGACCTGATCCGCAAGTACAGGCGAGATACACAGACGCTCGGCAAGTCGCATGGTGGTTGTTGAACCCTCACGCAAAATGCGACGTACGGCGATGTCAAGGACCAAGCTCGGGGGGATTCCTAAGTCTTGGACGCGCAGCGGTTCAGCGGGATCTGACACAGGCATAGGTCACTATCGGCACTTCTCAACGATTTCTCAGGATGAGCGAACAACGAATTTGCGATGCTGCTAGCAACGCGTGCTGACGCAAAACTGTCCAAGCCCCAGGGCTCAAGAATCCTGGGGCCCCGTAGAAATTCGAGAAAATTTGCTCAGCCCGTGTAGTCGGGTTTCGCCGCGACTGGAGTTGCGGGTTTCACGGCCGTGTCTGTTGCGCCAACACTTGTTGGAAGCGTGATAGTCGGCGCAGTCGTGGTTGACGCGGCTGGGGTCGTGCATTCGGTTGTCGGAGTAATAATCACTTGACCATTTCCGGTGTGATTGCCAGCCACGGTGGTGTCGCCGAAGCTGGAACCACCGCCTCCCGCACCGTCCAAGGTGTCAAGACCAACGCCACCACCGCCACCCCCAAAGTAGCCACCGCCACCCCCACCGCCACCGACGTAGTCAGAATCGTCATTTGAGCCTCCAGCACCACCAATTCCAAGAACCCCGGGATGGCCATCGGCATTAACGAACGTGCCATAGATGCTCTCTTTTGCGCCGCTTCCTGGGGCACCACCCGCACTATCGGTTCCCGCACCTCCGCCGGTGGCACCGATGTATCCCAGCCAATTCTCTTCACCGGTTCCAGCGGTCGCTGGATTACCTCCCACACCAGGCACACCAAGTCCGACAGTGGCATTCGCAACAGTGGCGTCGACACCGACACCACCTCCGCCGCCACCAACGACCACTCGATTGGCCAACGCAGTTCCACCTTGACGGACATCAGACGCACCTCCACCGCCACCCCCACCCACGCCACCGGCGCCGCCACCATTCCAACCACCCGCTCCTGGGTTTGCAGTACTCCCGGTGCCACCCTGACCACCAACATTCACGCGCAAGACTTCTCCTGGCGAAACGGCGATTGACAAGGTCGCGGTGCCACCGTTCCCACCCGCTTGAGGTGCGCTCTCATCCTCGTAGTCCATGGTCCAAGTACCACCTTGCGCGCCTGCCGCTACGAGCGTGACCGCACATACATTTTCAGGAACGGTATAGGTCTGGGCTGCACCGGTGTATGAGAACGTGTTCAGTGCAGGCAGCGCCGCGCTTGCACCGTATGCAAACAGCGTCGACGCGCCGAACAACGCAAGTGTTGAAACGCCGATTGCCGTTGCCTTGTCGAACGTGTGTGGTAGTTCCATGATTCTTCCTCGCAACTCTCATGTGCACCGCGTTTTTGGGCGCCCTCGGCAGGATTCGAACCTGCGACCGGCCGATTAGAAGTCGGCTGCTCTATCCAGCTGAGCTACGAGGGCAATACCGAGTCAGTATCGCATGAACCTGGGATGACCCCACTAGTGAAACCTGCTCGCGTGTGACTCCGACGAAGCAAGCGGGTGCACCACGTGACCAATGACCACATCGACTTGTGCGGGGCAGAAGCACAGGCGATGGTAGCTTGGCATTACTGGTCGTCATCTCGGGTGGAGGCATGCGCTACGACGCTGCCCCGAGATGGGTCACCGCTTGGGTGTCGGACCATTTTCCAGTCGACGGGCTGCCTCTCTCGTACCGGCACTTCGCACCAATAACTGGAGATTTCCATGCCTACTTTCGCCGAACTCGGCGTGCCCGACGATCTGTGTGACGCGCTTGACGCGCGTGGCGCGAGCCAAGCATTCCCGATTCAGACGGCCACCATTCCTGCTGCACTTAGCGGTCAAGATATTTGTGGTCGTGCCCCGACTGGAAGCGGCAAGACGTTTGCCTTTGGCATTCCGTTACTTGCCACTGTTGAACGTGCCCGCCCCAAGCGCCCACGCGGTTTGGTGTTGGTCCCAACCCGTGAGCTTGCCGCCCAGGTCGCCGATGACCTTGCGTGGATGGGCGCGGGTCGGGGCATTCGAGTGCAGGCGTTCTATGGCGGCGTACGTTTTGAAAGCCAGATCAAGGCGCTTCGACAGGGCGTGGATATTGCCGTTGCCTGCCCGGGGCGCCTCGTCGACCTCGTGAACCAAGGCATCCTCCGACTTGACGGTGTCGACCGCGTGGTCATTGACGAAGCCGATCGCATGGCCGACATGGGCTTTTTGCCCGAAGTCAAGCGCATCGTTGATCAGACCGCCGATGATCGCCAGACATGGCTGTTCTCCGCGACCCTTGACGGTGACGTTGACGAACTCGTCACGCGGTATCAGAACGATCCGTTCTTTGCGGACGTCACGCCAGATACGCCACGGGTAGAACTCACGCACTATCACTGGCTTGTCAAGCATCCGGACCGCATCGCAACGACAGCTTCGATCATCGCACGCGTTGGGCCAACCATTGTGTTCACCCGGACCCGTCATGGTGCTGATCGAGCCGCCAAGCAACTCGGACAGGCTGGTATTGCAGCCGCAGCGATACATGGCAATCGCTCGCAGAGCCAGCGTCAGCGAGCACTTGGCGAGTTCGCTTCAGGCCAGGTACGTGCGCTTGTTGCCACCGACGTCGCAGCCCGGGGAATCCACATTGATGACGTTGCTTGTGTCGTTCATTTTGACTTGCCCGAGGATCACAAAGATTATGTGCACCGTTCAGGTCGAACCGGCAGGGCAGGATCGACGGGGGTTGTCGTTGCACTCGTGATGCCAGACAAACGCCGAAGTGCCAAACAACTCGCACGCACGCTTGGTCTTGACGTGACCATCGATGAAGTTGACGTCGATTTGCTGCCTGAAGCGCCACCACCGGTCAAACGTGCTCGTCCGAAGTATGCACGCCCACGCGAACAAGACGGTTCCAAGAACCCAAGATCACGTGGCCAAGACCGTTCGCGGCATGACAAATCGTCTCGACCAGACCGGGCCAAACGTTCTGAAAGACCTTCTGAGAAGGCGAAAGCAAAGTCTCGGCCAAAGCAGCGGTTCGACGAGATTCGATACGAGTTCGACACCGATGCACGTCCATCTCGTTCGACCAGCCGCCCCGCGGGTGCTCCGAAACGCAATGCTTCGGCAAAGAAGAACCAGCATCGCAACACCGGAACTCGCTGGGACGATGAGCGGCGTGACGGTCGTCGAAAGTCCGAAGATTCCAGAGCAGACGGTTCTCGTTCAACGCAACGGCATCGTGTGGATGGTGTACGTCGAGACGACGAGAAGCCTCGAGGACGTTCGGAGCGCAGTGGATCTCAGAGCCGTACCAAATCACCGCCGAATGCTGATTTCCCCAGGTCTCGTCCAAAGAAGAAAAACACGGCTAAGTCCGGCGCAAAATCGATGAGCAAGAGTCGCAAACCATCATCACGTCCACCGGCACGAACCGGTCGCCCAAAGCGTCGGGGAAGCGAATCGCTTGAGCGTTCGGAGTAATTCAGCTACGACCAAAGCTGCTGTACCCGCTAACATCGGCCCCTCACGGTGATCGTAGCTCAGTTGGTTAGAGCGCCGCGTTGTGGTCGCGGAGGTCGGGGGTTCGAATCCCCTCGGTCACCCCATCTTTCTTCTCATTGCGGCCGCTTGTTCTGAGCAGATGAGAAGAAAGATCCAGCATCGGCAATGCGAACGTCTTGGAAGCGATGACATCGGCTCTACTACACTCGCTCCGCGCCTCTAGCTCAATGGCAGAGCAACGGACTCTTAATCCGCAGGTTCCGGGTTCGAATCCCGGGGGGCGCACCATCAAAACTGTTCGGTGTTCTTGGACGCTCGCTCGGGTTCTAATGTGGCGACAATCATGAGCGCCGAATTTTCGTGGTTGCGCCAGCAACCACGACAGCAACGTTCCATCGAACGCATCGAAGCAATTCTTGACACCGCAGAGCGTGTGTTTCACGACGTTGGCTATGACAATGCCAACACCAATCTCATTGCTGATCGTGCAGGGATTCCGGTCGCCACGCTCTACCGCTGGTTCCCTGATAAAGCAGCACTCGCCGACGGGCTCGCGGCCCGATATCTTGAACGACTCAGTCAGACCTATACCGATCTCATATCGTCCGCTCCGCCCAAGTCTGATTTGATGCGAACCGGCATACACGATCTCGCACGGCTTGTGGCCGACAACCCAGGCCTTCCGACGATCGTTGCGGCCTCGGTCTCTTCAACAACGACCTCTGCATTGCGTACGGTCCTCCATGACGCTGTTGCAATGATTATTCGCACTCGTGTGCCAACTGTCGAAAATGACGATCTTGCACGCATTTCACGCATGGTCACTACGCTCACATTCGCAGCACTCGGCGACGCACTCGGACGCGACGACGCTGACTACGAACAAGATGTTGATGAGTTCTCAAACTTGATCATTGCCTGGCTCGGAGCTCGCTTCCCTCCACCAGATGATCCGGTATGGGACGTCGCAAATCCACTCATCGTCCCGTTGGCACCAACGCATGGCGACCGAGGTGGCAACCAACGCGATCACATAGGCGGGCGCAACTTTTAATGCACGTAGTGTGGTGAGGTCACTACCGCAAGGTTTGGGCCAGTTCACCAAGCACACGCGCCATTGCAACAAGTGACGTACGATCGTGGTCAACGTGTGAAAGTTCCGAAACTTGTTCTCCAAGGCGTCGGAGCGTTACCGCGACGTCGTTGCATTCGCTTTGCGTCACGTCAATACGGTCCCCTCGCAAATGCGGCGCAATTTGTTCTTGTTGCAGTTCGAGTGTTGCTGCGCCTGTTGCCGGGTCAAGTCGGCCTTCGAGCACGGCCCTGGCCGTTTCAGTGACGATTCGAACCCGATCACGAGGATTCACCTCTCAGCCCCCGGGTTGCACCGTATTGGGGGTTGGTTCTACCGGCATGTTCTCGGTAGGCACGCCATATGTTCCTGAGTCGCCTTCGCCCGTTGGGCCGTAACCCATCACGCCAAGATTGACGTCACCATCGTTGAGACCACACGTGTTCGTTGCGTAGCGTGCAAGCGAATACATGGCCCGAACGGTTCCGGGATGGCGGACAAACTCGTCGTAGAACACACCCATGCGCCGTTGACTGGCAAAACCTTCAACCGGGAAAGCAGTTACTGAACCATCGGCCTGGACGACGCTGACCATCGGCGCTTGCATGCGGTTTCCCGATTCGATCCCTTTGGCAATCCGCTCAGCAGAATCTCCCAATGTTGAAACTTTGACACGGATTGTCCGGGGCGCAGCTTTCTCAAGTCCACGAAACGTGACTGCAGCCGCCCGGAGTTGCTCGGCCGCTTGGGCATCGGTGCCGTCGTTCACCTTGGAAGACAGCGATGCAAATGACGGCGCTTGCTTAAGGCCCGCACAGAATTCGGCCTGATCGCCGTTGTATTTGGCACAGCCGACCAAAGTTGCCGCGAGCAGTAGCAGCACAAAGCAGATTGCGCCGATTTGTACCGCTCGTGTCCTGGTCGCCGAGCGCTTCTTTCCGGTCGACTTTGAGGGGGTGATGCGCTTGCCGACGGTCGGTTCGACCTCTTGATTACCACCCGAGTTGTGTGGGGCGCGACCTCTCGCGTTGCGAGTCATCGCGCAGCCTCAGCTCGTGCACGCAGGTCGGTGACCGCGTGCGAGAACCCTTCTGGGTCGGCAAATAATGAACTGCCTGCGATAAATACGTTGGCGCCCGCTTTGGCCGCGCCAGCAATGGTTGCCGGCCCAATGCCTCCGTCGACTTCCAGGTCGATTGGGTGCCCGGCGTGCGCGATCATCGTCGCGACTTGCGCAATTTTAGGTTCCATCGTTGCGATGTATTTCTGTCCACCGAATCCTGGGTTCACGGTCATGACCAGCACGAGGTCGACCAGGTCAAGCACGTGCGCGACGGCGACTGCGGGTGTGGCCGGGTTGAGCGCTACCGCGGCTGACGCGCCAAGGTCGTTGATGGCACCAAGCGTGCGATGCAAGTGGACACACGCTTCGGCGTGCACAATGAGGCGCGAACATCCCGCTTCGACATAGCGCTCGGCCAATTGGTCAGGATTATTCACCATCAGATGTGCTTCGAAGGGAACCTGCACGTGGGGACGACATGCTGCGATCACGTCAGGTCCAAAGGTCAGGTTTGGAACGAAGTTGCCGTCCATGACGTCCCATTGGATGCAATCAACGCCTCCCTCTTCTAACGCCCGAACCGCATTTTCAAGGTTGGCGAAATCGGCGGGGAGCACCGACGGGACGATCTGGGTGGGTCGGTCGTTAGATGCCACGCCTTCTAGTCTCGCACGCGGCCCCTGCCTTTGTGGAGCGTGACGCAGGGTCCGGCTGCAAGACCCTCGGAGCCGTAGGCTTGATCGCCATGGCCGAGCGCTACGAGATCACTACCGAATCAATGGCAAATGGTGGTGATGCTGTTGGACGAGACGCGCAAGGTCGTGCCGTCTTCGTGACCGGAGCCCTGCCTGGCGAGCGCGTTACCGTTGAGGTCGACAAGCAGTCGCGGTCGTTCTCTCACGCGCATGTGCTTTCAATTTCTAACGCTGCGGCGAAGCGGCGAGAACCTCCATGCCCGCATGTGGCCCGTGGTTGTGGAGGCTGTGGTTGGCAGCACATCGAGCCCGACGCGCAGCGGCATTTCAAGGCCGAGGTGCTCAACGACGTGTTGTCTCGTATCGGTGGGGTGGCGACGCCACTTGTTCTTCCTGGCATCTCGTTGCAAGAAACGGGGTATCGAACGACCGTGCGTGTTGGGGTGGTCAATGGTCGTGCGGGTTTCCGCCGGTCTCGATCACGGTCGATAGTCGACGTGGATTCGTGCTTGGTCGCGCACCCCCTTGTGGACGAACTCATCGAGGACGGCGAATTTCACGGGTGCCGGGAGGTGACAATTCGGGTTGGGGCACGAACTGACGAACGAATAGTCGTGGCATCACCCAAGGCAGACGGCGTCGCCGTGCCAAACGATGTATTGGTCGTTGGAACCGATGAGCTCAATGCTGGGCGTCACGCCTGGCATCATGAGGCTGTTGCTGGACGCGTATGGCGTATTTCGGCGACATCCTTCTTTCAAATTCGCCCAGATGGTGCCGAAGTACTGATCGATACAATTCACGATGCGTTGAACGGAACGTCGGGGCGCCTTGTTGATCTGTGTTGCGGCGTCGGCCTGTTAGGTGGGGCCCTTGCATTACGCGATCCTGATCGTTGGCGCCTCGTTGGCGTCGAACGACATCGTCCGGCGATTCATGACGCGAAGGTGAATTGGTCATCAATTGATGATGCTCGGATTGTTCGTGCATCGATTGATTCGTGGAGTCCAAGTGGCGCTGATGTGGTGGTTGCTGATCCTGCTCGTGCGGGCTTAGGGCGTACAGGGGTGAACGCTGTGGCAGCGACCGGGGCACAGCGTGTCGTGCTGGTGAGTTGTGACGCGGGGTCACTGGGCCGAGACACGAAACTGCTCAGCGAAGCGGGCTACGAGTTCGTTCAGGCAACGCTCGTGGATCTATTTGGTCAGACGCCGCATTTGGAAGCTGTTTCGGTCTTCAACCGGTCATAATCATTTCGCTCCAAGCGAAACTCGTCGCACAAAAGCGGAACTTGTCGCAGAACGACTGTGTGTGGTGGCTTGTTTTAGAGAAGTTCGCCGCGGCGCACGATCACCTTGTCGATGATTCCATAGTCACGGGCCTCTTCTGCGGTGAACCAACGGTCACGTTCGGAGTCTTCTTGGATCTGTTCCAAAGTTTGGCCGGTGTGATGCGCAATCCGTTCAGCCATCAATTTCTTCGTGTACGCCATTTGCTCGGCCTGAATCGCAATATCGGATGCTTGACCCTGAAAACCGCCCGACGGCTGATGCATCATGATCCGTGAGTGCGGCAGGGCGATGCGTTTGCCGGGTGTGCCTGCACACAACAAGAACTGGCCCATTGACGCGCAGAGCCCCGTACAAATGGTTCCTACATCGGGTTGGATGAACTGCATCGTGTCGTAGATTGCGAGCCCAGCCGACACCGATCCACCCGGCGAATTGATGTAGAGCCAAATGTCAGCTTCGGGATCTTGGCCTTCAAGGTGAAGGAGTTGCGCGGTGAGCAGGTTGGCAACCGTGTCGTTTACCTCAGATCCGAGAAAGATGATGCGTTCGCCGAGCAGCCGGGTGTACACCTCGGTCATCGGGTCGAAACCACCCGCAGACATGGTTGTGGCGGCGTCATTCGTTATCGTTGTCGTGTGTTGCACCATGGCGTGGCAGGATAGCGGGCGCACGCATGCAACGCGCACGCCGACGTAGCCCAATTGGCAGAGGCACATGGTTTAGGTCCATGCCAGTGAGGGTTCGAGTCCCTCCGTCGGCACCATCATCCCCGCTCGTCATCGCCCTATAACTGAGCGAAGCGGCTTGCAATTTTGGGATTGCTTGCTGAATGCAGCGCGAGGTGTCCGCCGTAGGCGGACAAATGTCCCAAAGTTCGGAATTGGGGGACGGGAACGGTAGCGTTGCACAGCGATGGCTGAAACATCGTTGATCGGCGAAGCACGGGCCCCATCGCCTTCGCCCGCCAACACAAAACCCGGCGAGTCACCGACCTCAGCGACTTCGCCAACGGGTTCAATTCTCGGTGATGCCGTTGTAACAGCGGCCCCCTGCACCACCGACGGCGCGCCGATTGTGCGCACAACGGCCGAGCGTTTTATGCGCAAGGTCCTTTTCATCGCCGAGCCGGACCCAACGGTGACCGATGCCAAGGTCAACAGCCTGTTTGAGAAATCCATTCTGATTTCGGCAACCCGCTGTCTACTCGCCTATGTCGTTTTCCCGATCTTCGCCCCGGCGCTCTATGCCGCATCAAGTTGGGGGCCAGCCATCGGTTTGACGGTGGGTGCTGTTGCGTTGGTTTTTGATGTTGCTGGCATGCGGCGCTTTTGGAAAGCGAATCACCGGTGGCGCTGGCACATGACCGCCATTTACGCCGGGATCATGGTGCTTGTGGTGATCTTGGTGATCAACGACTTTCAGTATCTTCTCGCATAGTTCTTGCAACCCGGCAAGTAGCGAAGTGTTGAAGGATCGGTATCGGCCAGCTTGGGTGCAATGTCGCTTGCAATCAACGAAACTTAAGAATTGCTGAAGTACTTCACAAGCGCTCGAAGGGCCAGACCGCGGTGGCTGATCAGTGACTTTTCGTCACGGGTCATTTGAGCAAACGAGCGCCCGTCACCGGCCGCTGGAATAAACACCGGATCGTACCCAAAGCCTTGATCGCCACATCGAGCGAGTGCGACCGCCCCTTCTGCAACGCCATCGACCACGAGTTCTCGACCATCAGGTGCCAGCAGCACAAGAACCGTTCGAAAGCGCGCGGTGCGCTGCCAGGTAGGGACATCTGCGAGTTCGGCCAGAAGCTTGTCAACGTTTTCTCGGTCGTTTGCGGCGTCTCCCGCGAAGCGTGCCGCGCGCACCCCCGGAGCGCCGTTCAGCGCGTCAACTTCTAGACCGGTGTCATCTGCGAGAGCGGCTTCACCCGTTGCGCGCATGATTGCTTCCGCTTTCAGGCGAGCGTTCCCAATAAGTGTTTCGGCGTCTTCAACGACATCAGGCACGTGACTCGGACGAGGGAGAACAATGGTGCGGCCGACAAGCAGTGCGCTGAGTTCCGCGGTCTTGCCCGGGTTTGCGGTGGCAAGCACGATCCGTGCGGGCAGCGGACCAACCCACGTCGGGGCCATGTCAGTCACCGAATCGAACTCATCAAGCGCGAGCCGGCGGCGGAGTCGCGAGCACGCGGCGTTGTTCTTCGACGATCTGGGAAATCCCACTTTCAGCGAGGCCGAGAAGTGCGTCAAGGGCGTCACGCCCAAAGGTTGCACCTTCCGCGGTGCCTTGGATCTCGACAAAATTCCCTTCACCGGTGCGCACAACGTTCATGTCAACTTCAGCGGCCGAATCTTCCACGTAGGCAAGGTCAAGCATGGGTGCGCCGTCGACGATTCCAACTGAGATGGCCGCACATTCGGTTGTGAGGGGAAGCGTCTTCATCGCACCGGTTGAAACAAGGCGCGTGAGCGCATCATGCAATGCCACATAGCCTCCACAAATCGACGCGGTACGCGTGCCACCGTCGGCTTGCAACACGTCACAGTCGACTACTACTTGGCGTTCGCCGAGCGCTTTCATATCGATCACGGCCCGTAATGAGCGGCCGATGAGGCGCTGGATTTCTTGTGTGCGCCCGGACTGTTTGCCTTTGGCGGCTTCGCGGCGAATGCGTTCTGCAGAAGCACCAGGCAGCATTGAGTACTCGGCGGTCACCCAGCCGCTCCCCCGCCCACGCATCCAACGTGGCACGTCTTCATCAATCGACGCGGTGCACAAGACTCGCGTGTCGCCAAAACTTACGAGGACTGATCCGGCCGCGTGCTTGGTGAAGTCTCGTTCGAACGAGATTGGGCGAAGTTGATCGTTGGTGCGGCCGTCGTGACGCATGGTTTCCTTTGCAAAGATGAATTTGCGGGGATCGTAGAGACCCCGCGTGTGGGCGTGGTGAACCCTATTCTCTCCCATCCCTTTGCGAAATTTGACGCGTTATGGCCTCGTAGAGGCCATAACGCGTCAAATTTCGCAAGGGGGAGAGATTCTGGTTGCGGGTTCTGCACGCTTTGCGAGACAAGATGGAGCCATGTCGAAGAAAAAGCGTTGGTCCGAACTCTCCCCCAACGGCAAGAAAGCCGTGATCGCAGCATTGATCTCACACGTCGTACTGGTGGGGCTTGCTCACCGGGATCTGTCGCATCGACCTGCGAACGAAATACGAGGGCCAAAGTGGGTGTGGCGCATGGCAACCGCATCGAACTCGTCATTTGTCGCCGCATACTTTCTATGGGCCACCAAAGCATCCGATTAACTCCGAAATTTGACGCGTTATGGCTCCTATGGAGCCATAACGCGTCAAATTTCGCAGAGTGGACAGTACGCTTGTGTCGCCCATGGACACGCCACCTTTTGAGTTGACCGACCGCCGCATTGACGTGCGCGCTGGCACGTTGACATTTTCGTTTCGCCTGGGCGACGACGAGTTCACCGAAACATTTGCGCTGGCCGACCCTGCGATCCTGACCGGCAACCCGGATCACCCGGCGATTGCACATCTCCTTGATGTAGCCCACCTTTGCATTGGCGTGAGCTATTACAAACTCACTTTGCCGGGGCGAATCGTGTCGGCCAAGTCGTTGCACCCCATGATCGTGGCGCTCGCCGAGCATCTGTACGACCAGGGGCTGCGTGAGCTTGCGGTACGAAACGGCCTTGAGGTGCCACTTCCGGTACGCGTTGATTGTCCTACCTCAGACGATTCAAAGATCACTCCACTTACCTTTGACACGAACGTTGGTCCGCTATTGCCCTTTGGCGGTGGGAAAGACTCCACGCTCACGCTGAGCCTTGTTGATGACCCCGTTGCACTCACCATCCATCCAACCGCCGTGCAGCGACGCTCAGCGGCCGCGGCGAGAGTTCCACTAATTGAAGTAGAACGCCAGCTTGATCCACTGCTGTTCGAACGCACGACGCAAGGTGGCTTCAACGGGCATGTGCCAATTACGGCGATCAATTCGTCGGTGAGTGCACTGATCGCAGCCCTGATCGGTCGCCGTGATGTGATCATTGCAAATGAACGTTCAGCCGAGGAACCAACGCAGCGGATCAACGGCGTCGAAGTCAACCATCAATATTCCAAAACGTTTCGTTTTGAATCTGCGCTCGCCGACGCACTTGCCCCAAGTGGCATGCGCTATTTTTCTGCGGTTCGCCGTTATTCAGAACTTGCAATTGCCGGCGCACTCGCCTGCAATGAGACGTTGCGAAACGCGATCCTGTCATGCAATCGGGTTTTTAGTTTGACGAATCCGCCGGCGAACCCACAGTGGTGCCGCAATTGCGCCAAGTGCAGGTTCACATTTGTGTCATTTGCGGTGTTCTTAACACCGAATGAGGCACGTGAAATGTTTGGCGGTGACCTGCTTGCCGACTCCGATCAGATCGATGGAGTACGCGACCTCTGGCGAAACAAGCCCTTTGATTGCGTGGGCGAACTCGCCGAGTCCGCAATTGCGTTGGCGACACTAGCGGCGAGCAAACACTGGCGTGATCATGTGGTCGTTGCCGCGCTCGGTGACGAGGCACGCGAAGTCGCCACGGCATCGGGCACGACGTTGGCGGCACTGTTCGAACCGAGCGGGCAAGACCTGGTTCCACCGGAGTATCGGGCACGAATTGTCGAGGCGATGTCGATTGGTGGGCCTTGAATTGGATGTCACGCTACGAGCAGAACTCCACGAACACGGTTTAGGTGTGCTCACGGGGCGTGACGTGACCTTGCTCGGGGTTGGTATCGAAACCCTGTCGGTCCTCCCTCACTTGCGTGCCGCCGACGTTGGAGCAATCACGATGGTCGAAGCTGCACCAATTTCGCCGGATCGCCAACATCTCCTCGACTCCCATGAGGTCAACGTAACCGACTCAATGCCAACCGATTCACCGGTGGTGCTCCGGAGCCCGGGGGTACCAGCGCATCGTGACGATGTTGCACAATTGTGCAAGCAGGCCGATCTTGCCACGACACCGACGGGCCTGTGGCTTGGCGTGCGCGGGGGGTCACGCACGATTGTGGTGACCGGCACGAAAGGCAAATCAACAACCACCACGCTGATTGCAACTGGCCTTGAAGAGCTTGGCGTTGACGCACAATTGGTTGGCAACATCGGTACATCCGCGTGGGATGTTGACCCACATTTTGACGGGGTCGCCATTGCAGAGCTGTCGAGCTATCACGGTGCAGATTTGATCGCGACCGGCGAGTTTGGTGTGTTGACGATGCTCGCTGATGATCACCTTGATTGGCACGGTTCACCGCAGGCGTATCGTCACGACAAACTGCGTGTCTTCAATGTTCCACAAGCCAACGGCGAGCCCATGGAAGCGTGTTTCACGCCTCAGACAGATGTTCAACTCAACGTTGACGTTGTTGGCATCAACGTCAGTGGCGACTATCAGACCCGCAATATTGCGTTGGCGGTTGCCGCGATCCGAGCAGAGCTTGCGAAGTTGTCAATTGCCGACGTACCCGACGTTGACACGCTCACGGCTCGCCTTGGCGGCGAATATCCGCACTTGCCGAGCCGCTTTGAAATCGTTGCAACACATGACTTAGTCACGTGGATCGATGATGCGTTGGCATCAAACCCGTCGGCAACGGCTGCCGCATTAGAGCGTTTGCGGCCTGGGCCCACGATCTTGATCGCAGGTGGTCACGATCGAGGCGTGCCCCTCACCCCAGTGGTTGCTGAGTTAGCGAACTGGCCGGCTGAGCAACTCCAGTTGATTTGGCTTGGTGCAAGCGACGATCACCGTTTCATTGAGCTTCGTGGTCTGACCGCGGTTGGAAGCGCTACCTGTGTTGCGACAATGAGCGATGCGGTTCTCGAAGCCCACAAACACGTTGGATCGGCCCCGGTAACCGCGCTGTTCTCGCCTCTTGCGCCGACTGAACGATCAATTGGGGTGTGGTCGGACCGGTCACGCCAGTTCAAAGAGGCCGTTCTTAGCCTTAGTCTCGAAAAAGGGCGCTCGCCCACTATGTGGTGGCAATGAGATGAGCGGGTGAAAGATCAGCAATCGATGTGACATCCATGAGTGCGAGTGCGTTGAGCAGTTCGGTCTTGTAAAGCTTCAAGACGTGCTCGACACCGGCTTGCCCGTCGACCGCAAGCCCAAAAAGCCACGGCCGGCCGATTTGTACGGCTTTGGCACCTAGCGCCAGCGCTTTGATGATGTCGGTGCCACGACGGATGCCGCCATCCATGATCACGTCAACTTGGTCGCCCACCGCGTCTACGACCGCTGGCAATGCGTCGAGCGCACCGAGCGCACCGTCGAGTTGGCGACCCCCGTGGTTCGACACCACCACGCCTTGTGCGCCGACGTCAACGGCCCGTCTGGCATCGTCGGCGTCAACGAGGCCTTTCACAACCAACGGGCCGTCCCAACGCTCACGGATCCAGGCGATGTCATCCCACGTGAATGGCGACGCTCCCATGCCGGGCACCGCGAGCTTGGCAGGTGGCCGGTCAGACGAGCCGGTCTTGATCGCACGACGTCGTTCGACTTGGTCACGCACCAAACGTGACACCCATGTTGGTTTCACCGCGAACTGAGCAGCCATATGGGTGATAATGCGTGGGTTGAGTTTCATGGTGAGGGAAACACCGTGCGCGGTGTCGCGTTCTCGACGACCAAGAACGGCGGTATCGGTGGTGACAAATAACGCAGAGAAGCCAAGTTCCTGGACTTCTTCCAAGAGGGGCTCTGCACCTTCTCGGCCTTGTGGCGCATAAAGCTGAAACCATCCCGGATCCTCAACGTCGGCAGCCAAGTCGGCGGGCGACGTGCCCGCGACCGTTGACAATACCGATACCGTTCCCCGATTCGCTGCGGCACGATTCGCACCTATGGGCCCATCCGGGTGCATCACCGCGGCAAGTCCGCAGGGAGCGACAATAACCGGAATGTCAAGTGATCGACCGAACACATCGACCCCAAGACTTATACGTGGAGCGGACCTCGTCGGTACGCGTTGACGCAACGCGAACTTGGCATACGCGTCACGGTTCGCGCGGCGCGTTACGCCGTCTTCGGCGTCACCATCAACGTAGTCAAAGAGAACCCCGGGCAAGATGCGTTTCGCGGCAAGGCGAACCTGCTGGGTGTTGTAGAGCCGGTCGAGCGATGTCACTTGGTCTCCATGGAAGTTGCGGACGCAACCATCATGCCCGTCATTTCAAGGGCATGTTTCAGAAAGTGCCGCTGAAATCGCACTTTGCTTGTTGACCCAATCAGAAAGTGGCCCAACTGCATTCGATTGAAACTCGTCAACTTCTGCCTGCGTGGGCGTGCCTTTGGCGACGAGCTTCTTGACTTGGTCGACCGCTGCTTGGTACTTGTCAATTGCAGCTTTGGGGCTACCAAAAGGCGGCTTGTCGAAACTGTCAAGCTGGTGAAGTGTTGCCAAATGTTCACCGAATCCATCGACGTCAAACTTGATCTGCCCGGGTGTAACCGTGCCTTTTTGAGCAAGTTGTGTGAAATCGTCGGGTGTCTTGAGTTGGGCGATGTACTGAGTTGACATGATCACATCCGACGCTGCAGCTTTCAGCGCAACGCAGTCCGGCTTTCCATTCGATGATCCATCCGTCGAGGTGTTGGCTTCGCCTTTTGTCACGGTGGTGACGACGCCCGCTGGAGTGTCTGTGGACTTTGAGGAGCTGCCGCTTCCGCCGCATGCGGATGCAAGGGCCATAAGTGCGACGGCAAGTACGAGTGCTCGTTTCATGGACGAGAAATTAGCACGCTGTGTGCAACTTCGTTGGCGAGCTCGTGGGGACTCGGAGCTCATGGCATAGCCGACGCCAACGGCGAATTCATGACACGATAGGGGCATGCCAGAGGTTCGCCGGTTTGCCAACAAGACCATCTTCATTACCGGCATTGCGCGCGGCCAAGGGCGCGCTCATGCGCTTCGCCTCGCTCAAGAAGGCGCGTCAATTATCGGCCTCGACCTGTGTGACTCCCCTGGCCCAATTGGATATGAACCGTCATCGCAAGCCGACCTGCAAGCCACGATCGCTGAGGTTGAAAGTATTGGTGGACGGATTGTCGCGCACGTCGGCGACGTGCGGAGCCAGAACGATTGTGACGTGATCGTCAAGACAGGCATTGACGCGTTCGGTTCAATTGATGGTGTGATTGCCAATGCTGGCATCTGCACGTATGGGAGGTTGTGGGAGTTGTCCGACGACCAGTGGCATTCGGTGATTGACACGAACTTGACGGGTGTTTTTCACACAATTCGTGCCGTGGTTCCTCACATGATCAAAGCAGGCACTAGTGGCTCGATTGTGATCACCAGTTCGGGTGCCGGTCTCAAGCCGTTGCCACTTCTTGGTCATTACAGTGCTTCGAAAGCCGGGGTTGTTGCCATGGCCCGTTCACTTGCCCACGAGCTCGCCGCGCACAATATTCGGGTCAACACGGTGCATCCGACCGCGGTGCGAACGCCGATGGGACGTGATGAGAATCTCAAACGCATCATTGCGCAGCACCCAGAAGCGGCCAAAGCATTCGGCAACTTGTTGCCCGTTGGATCGGTTGAACCCGAAGACATCACCGCGGCGGTTGCCTGGCTGCTCAGCGACGAGGCACGATTCGTGACCGGAGTGGCGCTGCCCGTGGACGCGGGCACGACAATCGCGTAAATGGGGCGATGGATCTGGTCAAAAGATGAGTTGCAGCACAAAATAGGAGGCTGCGGCAACGGCTCCGGCCGCGGGCAATGTCAACACCCATGCAGCCATAATGTTGCCTGCGACGCCCCATCGCACCGCTGATCGACGCTTGGTTGCTCCCACACCCATGATTGATGAAGTGATGACGTGGGTGGTGGAAACAGGCGCATGCCAGATGAACGCGGTGGTGTAAAGAATCGTTGATGCAGTGGCTTCGGCTGCGAATCCACTCGCCGGGTCAAGGTCAATGACGCGGCGGCCCAAGGTGCGCATGATGCGCCATCCACCCGACCATGTGCCCAAACTGATTGCGCTCGCGGCGGCCAACGTGACCCAGAACGGCACGTTGTAGCCGCTGTGGTGGCCCGTTGCGATGAGGGCCATGACGATCACGCCCATTGTTTTTTGCGCGTCTTGCACACCGTGGGCGAGAGCCATGGCCGCGGCGGATGCAACTTGTGCGTGTCGAAAACCACGCTGGACTTTGTGGGCATTGCGTTTCCGAAAGATCCATAAGATGGCAAGCATGACGAGGTAGCCCGCACCCAGTCCCACGATTGGAGAAATGATCATGGGGATCACAACTTTCTCCAATACGCCCGACCAGTGCACGGTTGTTGCCGCTGCAAGTCCTGCTCCAACGAGGCCGCCAATGAGTGCGTGTGTTGAGGACGAGGGCAGTCCAAACCACCAGGTGATCAAGTTCCACGTGATCGCACCGATCAAAGCGGCAAGTACCAGGATGAGTCCGTCCATTCCTGATGGCGCGGCGATGATGCCTTTCCCAACTGTTTTGGCGACGCCTTCGGCAAGGAACGCGCCGATCAAGTTGAGACTTGCCGCCATTGCGAGTGCGGCACGAGGCTTGAGTGCGCGCGTGCCGACCGCGGTGGCGATCGCGTTGGCCGCGTCGTGGAAGCCGTTGGTGTAATCGAATCCCAACGCGACGATCACGATGACAACGAGTGCAAACGTTTCCATGGCTCAGGGGATGCTTTGTGTGCCGAGTTGCACGAATGGCCCGGTTCTACGATTCCTTGACCGCGATTGCTTCGACGGTTTTGGCGACACGTTCGAACGCGTTGATGGCGTCCTCCAGGTCATCGACGACTTCTTTAAGTTTCATGACTTCGATCGCTTTGTACTTGCCTGAGAAGAGTTTGGCAAGAAGGCGACGATGGATGCGGTCCGCGTCAGATTCCATATCCTTAACGGTTGTCCAATAGTCCTCAAGGCTCGCCACTTTGTTGAGTCGGGGCATGGCTTCGTTCGTGATGGTGGCAAGTTCCGCAATGATTGCAACTTGTTTGTGGATCCCTTTGGGCAATTCGCCAAGTTCGTAGAGCACAACGTGGTCCGAGCCTGCGTCAATCAGGTCGGCGACATCATCAAGGTTGACGGCCAGTGAGTAAATATCTTCTCGGTCAAACGGCGTGATGAAACTCGTGTTGAGCCGTTTGGTGATCTCAGAGGTGATGTCGTCGCCGATGTGCTCACATTTGTTAAGCGCTTCGGCGAGTTCGACTCGCCGGTCAATGTTGTCAACGAACTCAACCAACATGCGCGCCGCGTCGTCAAGGTTCGCGGCGGCTTTGGTGAGCTGGGCGAAAAAGACATCGTCTTTTGGCTTGAGCCGCACGACGCGAACCCTAGTGGGCATTGTGGGGTCGCGCTCAAATGCATGTGATCTGCGTGGAACGGTCGATTGTCACGGCTGGCTACCATCGGTTCACCCAAAGGCGTTTTCAGGCGTGCTTTGTTGATGCGCGCACTGAATTACGGTCCGACGACCACGGGGCAGTTGGTGCCATGAGTTCGGCTGCAAGGGTGATCAGTACGTGGTCGTAGTTGACTCGCCATCCGGCAAAGTCGGCCCACGCTTGGTCTCGATCTGGGCGAATGGCAATGCCGGCGTCTTCAAGCTCACGACATGCCGCGTCAAATTCTTTGCGTGTCACGCTGATTGGGTCATCAGGGTTCGGGTCATGGTCAAAGGTGATGTCGAATTGATGTGCGATGCGCCGCAACGCCAAGAATCCGGCACGTAAACAGAGCTGGGGTTCGGCCGCGTTGGGTTCGTCGATGACCGCGACGCTGAGTGCCGCTGAGTCAAGGACCGCTCCCGCTGCGGTGATCCATGATCGTCCGGGAAGGGGGGAACGAAACCAGGCGAGACCAGGTTGAGAGGTGTGGGTTTCTTCAATGTCTGCAAACCATTGTTCCCAGGTCGCAAAGAGCGCGTTCATCGCATCGATTCGGCCTATCCAATGGTGACGCCGTATCAGCACGACCGCACTTGGCGGATCGCCAGCCCTGGACTCAAGAAGAGACACGGCAAGTTCTCGGCGTTGGAACGACGCGTACAGCGTTGCGAGATAGCCAATGAGTAAAGCGACAAGACCAAGACCAATCGTTGCTTCAATAATCGCGACAAGGTGTGCCCAGTCCCCTGTTGCGGCGGTGAATCCAAGTGTGGTGAGCGACGAGCCTGAGAGTTGAAATGCGGTGTGCCAAGAACCAACATTCATGCCCCAAAAAACCAATATGCCACCACTGAGGATTCCAACGACCCACGCAGCCGCGACGAGTAGCAACGCAATGGGTGCGTATCTGGCCATGATGCGGTCTTGGGTTTCGAAGTTTTTGCTCGCCCGTGCGGCGCGACGAAAGATGACCAGCACACAGGAAAACACACTTCGGGTAAGTAGCGTTTGATCTCCGCGAGGCAATACGACTGTGCGTACCGCGGAAAGGCCGGTTGCTGCCGCTATGGCCGTGCCAGCAGTGATAGCGGTCACGTGAGCGGCATTCATTTTTCTAGTTTCTCAGGT
Organism: uncultured Iamiaceae bacterium; assembly: GCA_964544305.1. Classification (GTDB taxonomy): domain Bacteria; phylum Actinomycetota; class Acidimicrobiia; order Acidimicrobiales; family Iamiaceae; genus JAFDWI01. The sequence goes on from CAZJAZ010000042.1 coordinate 25,328, forward strand.
TGTCTTGCCCAATCGTTGGATAACTGACTGCCACAGACGACCACCATGTGCTGTCGCACGAGGTGCCTCACACAAAAGTGAGCGCGTAGGGATTTTGGTGCCTCACACACTTT
>CAZJAZ010000043.1:0-24301 GCA_964544305.1 uncultured Iamiaceae bacterium
GACGACCCAAGCGGACCATCAACGCCACCGGGCGCGTGTTGTGCGACCGCAAATGCGGCACCAAGTTGGTCTCGAATTGCGTCGATGGCTTGGCTAGCCTGTGGGGCAAGGGCAGAGTTTCCATGGGCGATATCCCACAGTGCGGTTGATCGCAGATTCTCCATAACGTGGGGCCGGTACACCGATGCCAGCACGGATCCGATGACGGCAACACCAAGGGCGCCACCGACTTGGCGCGTCGTGTCGTTCATCGCGGAACCGACTCCGGCTTTCGCTCGAGGCAAGGCGCCCATGATCGATTCCGTTGCAGGCGCCATGGTCAAGCCCATACCGCTTGCCAAGATCACCATTGGCCACAACACATCAAAGTAACCCGACGACAATGTGACCTGGCTTAAAAAGAACAGACCGATCGAAGCGCACAGAAGACCGACCCCCACCACAATTTTTGTTCCAAGCTTTTCGGCAAAGCGAGCAGATACCGGGCCAAGGATCATGAGTGGAAGAGCAATTGGCATCAGAGCGAGTCCGGCTTTCAGAGCGCTGTAACCCATGACAAATTGCAACTGTTGGGTGATGAGGAAGCTCGCGCCGAACAGGGCGAACATGACAAGGGTGATGCCCGCGTTGGCAGCCGAGAAGCGCGCGGAACGAAAGAAGCGCATTTCGAGCATCGGATGGTCAATGGCAAGTTCCCAGAGAATGAATCCGACAAGCACAACCGTGCCAATGCCAAAGGCCGCCAATATCGGCGTCGATGTCCACCCTTTGGCCGGAGCTTCAATCACGCCCCACAGCAGGACGATGAGCGCGACAATCGAAAGCAGCGCGCCGACCGGATCGATTCGAGGAGCAGACGGATCTTTTGAACGAGGCAGTACGTAGTGACCAGCAGCAAATGCGAGGATGACGACGGGTATATTCACCAAGAAGGCTGAACCCCACCAGAAGTGTGCGAGCAGTAACCCACCGATGATCGGGCCAAAAGCAATGCCCGATGCGGCAACGCCCGCCCACACGCCGATTGCACGAGCACGTTCTTTGGGGTCGTGAAAGATGTTGGTCAGGATCGACAAGGTAGCGGGCATGATGAGCGCGCCGCCGACTCCCATGATCATGCGAAAGGCAATCAGCATGGTGGAGGTCGTCGAGAACGCGGCGCCAATTGAACCGAGACCGAAGATGACAAGACCGATGCTCAGCGCGCCTTTGCGACCGAATCGGTCGCCCAAACTTCCCGCGGTGAGGATCAGGCCCGCATAGATGATGGTGTAGCCATCGACAATCCACTGCAACTGGCTATTTGACGCACCAAGTCCTTCAGAAAGGTGCGGCAACGCCACGTTCAGAATCGTGTTATCCAGCCCGGTCACCAACAAACTCAGCGAAAGCACCGCAAGTGCGAGCCACCGGCGTTGGTGAATTGTTGCTTCGTCCATTTCTTGCATGAATCAACCTTCGTTCTTCATCTCGCATGCCAAACTGGATGCAATATAGAACGCGGGCGTTTCGAAACGCAAGCGGATCGTATGTGGCGTCGGTCACGAAGCGTGACCGTACCTCAGGCCGATGGATCAGTCATGCAGCTTGTGGTTGCATCAATGATTTTTTGTTGCAGATCAGCAGGAACAGATCCGGAGCTCCCAGCTTCCATCAACGCTTCAATCGACAATTCATGTTCAATCTTGCCCCAAACGCACTCGCACGTTGCTTGGCCTGCTCCTTGGGAACACGACTGCATGAACGCATCTTTCACGTTCGGGGGCAACGTTCCAGACCCCCCACCGGTCGTTGTATTGGGCACCGAATCGTCGGTTTCCGGGGGCATGGTGAGGTCGGGAACGGTGATATCAGGCTCGGTGTCTTCCGGTGCCGTTATTTCTGGAGCGGTCGTGGGCGCCTGCGTCGTCGAGGCGGCAATTTTGTTGCTAGTAGCAGTGGTCGACGAAGGAAGTTTCGAGGCAACCGTGCTCGTTGATGCGCCACAACCTGTCGTGAACGCACCAATAAATAGGGAGATTCCTAAAACAATGGTTGTGCGCTTGAGCATGGCGTCAATCCTGTGTCGTGTTGGAGGCATCGTGGCAATGCCATTGGAGGCTTCCAGCGTAGCGTTTCCCACCGCCCCGGACTATTGACCCATGCAGCTCATGGTCGCGTCAAGAATCTTCTTGCGAATCTCGGGAGTCAACGTCTCCGTGCCCGCTGAGCTATCAAGGAAGCCATCGGGCAATTCTTTCTCGATTTTGCCCCACGCACATTCACAGATGGGTTGACCCGCACCCCGAGTACACATCTGCATGAAAAGTGCTTTCCGATCGATTGAGGTTGCACCCCCGCCCGTCGGTGGGTTCGGCGCCGCGGACGTCCCGATTGTCGTGTTTGCCGCAAGTTGGGTCGTTACCGAATTGGCACTCGTTGTCTTGGTTGCCGACGAACTAGACGACGAACTACAACCGGTCGCCAACATTGAAACAAGGGCAATGACCGCCAGTGGTGCACCAACACGTTTTGCAATGCGTGACATAGCTTTCTCCTCAAAGTGCCTTTGCTTCATGTCACGTGTCATTCTGTCACGTAGCACGAGGCCATACCGCACATTTTCAGATCATTTTGCTGATTCCGCCCGTGCATGAATGATGCGGGTGACCGCACCGCCATCGGCCTGGCCTTTTGTGGCACGCATCACTTGACCAACAAAAAATCCGGTGAGCTTGCCTCGCTCTTTTTCATCGCCGTTACAAAAGCGCTGCCATTCGTCAGGACTCGCCGCAATGGCCTCGTCAACAACGGCATCAAGGGCGTCACTTGCCATGGCTTCAAAGCCAAGGTCTTGCGCGATTGACTCAGGCGACCCACCAGATTCGATCATGACGGCCAACACCTTTTTTGCCTGCGTTGCCGTGAGTTCACCGCCTTGTTCCATTTTGATCAACTTTGCGACACCTGCCGCGTCAATGGCACCAGGTTCAATGTCGCTCAAGTGTTGCTCGAGGTACACCAGAACACGCGGCGCTCCAGCCCCCTGTTCGATCATTGAAGCGGCAACGTCGTCAAGACCTCGCTCCACGATCAACGCAATGGTCGCCTGCTGATCGTCAGTCGAGCCCGCGAGCTCGCCTAACCGCGTTCGGCGCTGTGCAGGCAACAATGGAAGTGCCAACCGAATCTGCTCAATCCACTCGTCACTTGGCACAACGGGCACGAGATCCGGTTCAGGAAAGTACCGGTAGTCATCGGCATCTTCTTTGACGCGCATGGTGGCGGTGTGTCCAGCCTGTTCGTCCCACAGACGTGTCTCTTGTCGGATCTCTTCACCATCGAGCAACGCCGCAACTTGACGTCGAGCTTCGTAGTCGACCGCTCGGGCAAGCGACCGCAATGAGTTGAGGTTCTTGATTTCACATCGTGTACCAAGCGGCGTGCCTGGTTTGTGCACTGACACGTTGGCATCGACACGCATCGAACCTTCTTCCATGCGGCCATCGGACACACCGGTCGCAACCAAAATGGCGCGCAACTCGGCTGCATACTCGCGGGCTTCTTCGGCCGACGCGATATCGGGTCGGCTCACGATCTCAAGCAAGGGAACACCGGCACGGTTGTAATCAATCAATGACCGAGATGCCTGCGCGATGCGACCATCACCCCCAACATGGGTGGACTTGCCGGTGTCTTCTTCGAGATGGGCCCGTTCGATACCAATTCGTTTGCCCGAAGGCAACACCAAAACGCCATCAACGTCGATTGGTTTGTCGTATTGCGAAATCTGAAAGTCTTTGGGCATGTCCGGGTAGAAGTAATTCTTCCTCGCGAACACGGATGGCTGAATCGTGCAATTGAGCGCCAACCCCAATCGGATCGCAAGTTCAACCGCGCGCTTGTTCAAAACAGGAAGTGATCCCGGCAACCCCAAGGTGACCGGATCGATGTTGGTGTTCGGCTCGGCACCGTACGCATTGGGGGCACCAGAGAACATTTTCGTGACGGTCGCAAGTTCCGCGTGGACTTCAAGACCGACGACCATGACATAACCATCGGCAAGGCTTTGAGATTCGCTCATGGTGCCGCCCCCTCAAGAGCCTGCGCGGTTCGAAACATGACGGATTCACCCAACGCGGGGGCCATGATTTGGACGCCAACGGGCAATCCAGATCCGTCTGTACCAAAGGGGACGTTCATCGCCGGATGGCCGGCCAAGTTTGACGGAATCGTGCACACGTCGTTTAGATACATCGACATTGGGTCAGTCGTGGCACCAAGTGAAAACGCGGTGACCGGAGACGTCGGGCATATGAGCACGTCAACGTTCTCGTACGCTCGGGCGAACGCGTCGCAAATCAGCGTGCGCACTTTGAGCGCTTTGCCGTAGTACGCGTCGTAATAGCCAGCGGACAATGCGTAGGTTCCCAGCATGATGCGCCGTTTCACTTCATCACCAAAGCCGGCTGTGCGGGTGGCAACCATCATTTCCGCGGTGGTTGGCGCATCAACGCGAAGTCCATAGCGGACACCGTCAAACCTCGCCAGGTTGCTTGAGGCTTCTGCTGGGGCAATGAGGTAGTACGCACTGAGCCCATAGCGAAGTTCAGCCAGATCGACTTCGATCACGTCGGCGCCCGCTCGACCAAGGGCTTGTGCTGCTTCATTCACGCGGGTTGCAACGTCCGGTGCGACACCCTCTCCCATGAGGTTGGTAACGAGCCCCACACGCAGGCCCGCAACGCCTTGCTTAAGAGACTCTTGGAGCGACGGGGCATCTGTTGGAATTGATGTCGAATCTGCCACGTCGTGGCCTGCAATGACTTCAAGGGTTAACGCCGCATCGGCAACCGTCGTTGCAAACGGACCGATTTGATCCAAGCTCGATGCGAAAGCCACCAAGCCGTACCGGCTCACGAGTCCATAGGTGGGCTTGACGCCCACCACGCCACACAGCGCCGCGGGCTGGCGGATTGAACCTCCGGTGTCGCTTCCTAATGACACCGGCGCAAAACCAGCCGCAACTGCTGCAGCGCTACCGCCACTCGACCCACCTGGGACTCGAGAAACATCGCGTGGATTGCGGGTGGGACCAAAAGCCGAGTTCTCGGTGGATGAGCCCATTGCGAACTCGTCCATATTGGTCTTGCCGACAAAAACGGCACCGGCCGCGCTCAGGCGTTGCACCACGGTCGCGTCATAGGGCGGCGTCCAACCATCCAAAATGCGTGACGAGCATGTGGTCGGAATACCCCGGGTACACAGGTTGTCTTTGAGCGCGATTGGCACACCAGCAAGTGGCCCAGGGTCTTGACCATCAGCAACTTGTTGGTCAATGGCTTCTGCACGGGCAAGCGCTTCAACTTCGGTGAGGTGATTGAACGCGTGGATCTGGCTTTCACTGGATGCAATTGCCGAAAACGCATCGCGCACGATTTGGGTCGCGGAGATCGAACCTTGACGAACTTCTTGTGCGATCGCTTGTGCGGTCGTTGGCGTGGTCATGGTTCAACACCCAAGATTGAGGGAACTTCGAAGCGACTTTCGTCCACCGCGGGGGCACTCGCGAGGACCTCGTCACGATCAATCGTTTCCCCGAGTGTGTCGTCACGCCACACGTTGGTAAGTGCGATGGGATGGGTCGTTGGCTCAACCCCTTCAAGGTCGAGGGCTTCGACATCGGCGGCGTGGGCGAGGATTGCCGCGAGTTGTTCGGTCATAGTCGTCACTTGTTCGTCGGTCAAAGCCAGGTTGGCGAGGCGAGCGACGTGGACGACATCGGCTTGTGCGATGCGTTCGGACACGATCCTCGATGGTAGTTGTGCACCGGTTCCCTACTAAAGAGCGGCCCACGCGACCGTGGCCGAGGCGCTGCGCATCATTTCGCACGACGCGCACGGTTCACAAGCGATCTGCCCGGGTTCACTTGTCAACCCGACGACGTGTAGTTCGCCAGCAGGACGATATTCATTCGAACTTGTCGTTGACCCTCACGTCGAAACACCGATTCCAGAGCGTCCGAGCTTTGACGTGGCACAGCCCATCATCGGATAGCGGGCTACACCGGTTGGCCGGTCACCGTTCTCGCAAAAGCCACCGCTGCCGTCTCAATTGCTGCGGCATCAAAATCGAGCGTTGCAACGTGGAAACTATCGGGCATGGTGAGCCGCTCAACCGGACCCTGCACGTGTTCGGCGATCCAGTCACTGTCTGAGGGTGGAACCACGTGGTCTTGGGGTGAATTACACACCAGTACCGGACACGAGATGGCATCATACGCCCGAGCAAGGTCATCGGCGGCTTCGAACATCGACATCAATGGGGCGAGCGGCGTTGCGGGATACGACGATTCGACCACATCAGGTTTGGCAATATCGGAACCAATCGCATCCATGACCGTTTCGCCTGAATCAAGCATTGCCTGCACGAGATCACGTACACCGGCTGGCTCAGTGGCAAGTGCGTTGATAAAGACAAGTCCAGCGAGTTCAGGATGATGACCTCCAAGCCAGCCGGTGAGCGCTCCACCCATCGATAGGCCCGCCACAACCACACGTTCGCTTCGAGCCTGCACGCGTGCGAGCGCATCTTCGGCGGCCCCGACCCAATCGTGCCAACCGGTTTCAATCATGTCTTCAACGGTTGTGCCATGTCCAGGCAACAATGGCAGTTCTACCGCGAAACCGGCGTCGGCAAACGCCATGGCCAATGGCCGCATCGACTGTGGGTTCCCGGTAAATCCATGGAGGACTAAGACCCCATGTGGCCCACCGTTCGGTGACGAATATGGCTCTGCTCCCGGCATGATTGGTGCGGTCATGGGGTGAATTCTATCGAAGCGGCATTGACCGGCGGGTCAAGTGATCGCGATGATGTCTCCACATGTCTGCTGACCGTCGACTCACCAATCAAGGATTGGAACGCAAACAACAGTTACTTCGCTGTGCAACCGAACTTTTTGCACGGCACGGTTACGCAGAAACACGCGTTGTCGACATTGTTGAAGCCGCCGGGGTCGCCAAAGGACTTTTCTATTGGTATTTCGAAAACAAGGCCGCGCTGTTCACTGAACTTGTCATTGAAAACCGTGAAGAACTTCGACGTGCGCAAACGGTTGCGATTGACGTGCACGCCACACCTCTTCAGCAAATCCGTCAAGGCACTCAGGCTTCGCTGGTCTTCATGGCTCACCGGGCCCCGTTCTTTGCGCTCCTCGAGCTTGAGAATGTCAATCGTGATTTTGCCGACGTTTTGCGCCAAGGAACCGATATCCACACGGCTGACACGTGCCGCCTGATACGACAAGGTATTGAACTTGGGGCAATTCGAGACGACGATCCCGAACTCCTTGCACTGGGCGTGGTCGGAACGGTCAGTTACTACGGGCATTTCCATCGGGTTGCACGTATCACAATGCCGGTTGACGAACTCGCCGAGTTCGTTGGCCGCTCGGTTGTTTGCTCGCTTGCCGCCAATGAATCGATCGCCCGTCGTGTATTGGCCGTGCCGAAGCGCTATGTGTCCACATCGGTACGCAACGCGCGTTAGGGTCCGTTCAACTATTCACGTCTCCCGAACGACGGGGGCATCACTTTGGAGGCAACACCGTGGCGCAGTTCCTTTCCGACGAATGGGTCCAGGCAGCACGTGAAATCTACGCGGCCCATGCGGGTGATGCTCCGGCTGCCACACAGCAAGTCCAAATCAATCTTGTCGTCAAAGAGGCCCCTTTTGGTGATGGCATCGTGCAGGCGCACCTTGACACGACTGGGGCAGAACCCGAACTTGATCTTGGTCACATTGACGGGGCGCCCACAACAATCACGACCGATTACAACACCGCAAAATCGGTGTTTGTTGAGCAAGATCAACAAGCAGCAATGCAAGCCTTCATGGGTGGAAAGATTCAGATCACGGGCGACATGACCAAAGTGATGATGCTCATGCAAGGCGCGCCCGATCCTGCCGCGCTTGAGATTGCCGCAAAGATCAAAGAACTCACCGACTGAAAAGCTGCGCTGACTTGACGTGCTTAGCGCACGACAATATTCACGCGACTTCCCTTGACGACGAGTTGTCCTGCAGGGGGATCAAAACCGGCCGGTGTGCCTGATAGGTTGCCGGTTCCGGTCAAATTGTTCGCAACGAGTCCAGCCGCTTCAAGTTTCGCTATTGCACCGGCCACCGTGGAAATGCCGCCGAGTTCTGGAACGGCCACGAGGAGTCCTTTGGATTCAATGACGGTCACCGTTGCACCTCGAGGCGCTGATGTACCCGGGGCTGGTTCAAGTCCGACGAGACCGCCGGTGTCGACTTTGGTGTCGTACCGCTTTTCAAGGCGTGGGACGAGTCCCACGTCACGCAATGCTTGTGCGGCCTGATCAGGCGTCATATTCGCAACTGATGGAATGATTCGAGGTCGCGGCCCTTTTGACACGATCAGCGTGACCTTGGAACCTTTTTCAAGACGTGCTGGCGTGCCTTTTTCGACGGCCAGAACGACGTCGGCCTTGACATCCTCTGAATAGCGCTTCTGTGGTGTAGCCACGTGCAGGCCTCTGTCATCAAGACGTGCCTTGGCAACTGCAAAAGTGTTTCCAACAAGGCCTTCGGGAAGCGTCACAAGTGATTGACCAGACGACACGACCAGCGCAATCGTCGACCCTTCGACCGCTTTCGCTCCAGCGGCAGGTTCTGTTGCAAGTACGTCACCAGCGTGCGACCCATCGCGTCGTTCGTGTCGGATCTTGACGGTAAAACCAGCCCCTTCAAGTGCCGCGGCGGCTTTCGATTGTGGCAATTCGTCGACCTGTGGAACAACGACTCTTGGTATTTGTTGCGCTCGCCAAACAAGTCCGCCGACGGTGCCGCCGCCGACCACTATGACAACAACAAGCGCCAACCATGCTCGGCGCCAACGACGACGGCTCACTCCATGTTGTGTGCCATGGGCATTGAACTCACTGGCGTCATCTTGGCCAGGCGTTGTCGACCGAGACGAAACGATTTGTTCAACGGGGTCTGATGAAGCGGTTGCTTCAGCAACCGGTGATGTGGCCGCAATATGTGCTCGGTCCGCTTCGAGTGCCTGCGGCGTGACAACCAAGGTGATGTCGTCGTACGTTAAATCTTGCACCGGTACATCGCCGGCCGAATCAAAGACAATCGGCTCGGGTTCGTCGAGACGTTCTGCAACCGCCATCAGTGCCGTCGCGAACTCTGAAGCATCGAGTCGCTGTGCGGGATCGTCGGCGCCGGCCCGGAGCAACGGCTCTTGCAATGCGCCGAGTGAATCTGGCACATCCAACGTTCGACCCACTCGAGCAAGGAGTGTCGCAACCGCAGTGTCGGCCAAAAAGGGAACTTCGCCGGTAACCGCTTCGATCAAACAAATCGCCAACGCGTAGACATCGGCTCGACCATCAATATTGTGACCTTGGGCTTGCTCAGGAGTCGCATAGCGCAATGCAGAACTTGCAACGCCAGTTGGGGCGGTCGTTGCCGCTTGAGCAAACGCGCGAGCGAGGCCAAAGTCGGCAATGCGAAGACGTCCATCTGACCCAAAAAGAAGGTTCGATGGCTGCACGTCGCGGTGCACGACGACATGCTCGTGGGCGAATGCCAACGCCCGCGCCGCCCCAAGCCCGACTTGCAGGGCTTGGGGCAAAGTGAGGCGACCGCCGTTGTCAATGAGTTGGCGCAGCGAACCGAACTCAAGGAATTCGCTCGCGAGAAAGACATCGCCGTCAAGGCCCCAATCATGGATCACCGCAATGTGTGGGTGACGCAGCGCGCCCGCCGCATGAACCTCACGTTGGAACGTTTCGACGAACGCCGCATTCTGTGCCAACGATCCGTCCATGACTTTGATCGCCACACGGCGACGCAGTTTGACATCGTCGGCAAGATAAACGGTCGCAAATGGCCCTTGGCCAATCAACGAGACAAGCCGGTAGCGAGAAGCAACAACAGAGCCGATGGCATGTTGGGAGAGATACGGGGACACTTGTGCGCCATGGTACCGGGCACCTACACCATGATTGATGGATAGGCACTTCGTGATCGGGAGTGGCAACACGGCACAATGGGAATCGCCCATGTCTGAACCTTCTATTCGTACCGACCCGTGGAAATGGCCGCGTCGCGCGCTCATGGCACTTGCATTGGCCGCAGCAATCGCCTTTGTTGTCGTTACGTTGGCGAAATCGCCAGAATCAACGAGCCATCCCGGGGCAGCCGCCGACCCTGCAATCGTTGCCCAAAGCCCAGCGCCAGGCACCCATGTGTTGCGTCAGACTCCGGTTGGAGCAAAATTGTTAACTGGCTACGACGGCCGGCTCACCGTGAACGGTGTTGCCATACCCGAAGACCAGATGGACGGCGCAGCATCTGAAGGGAGTCCTGCCTATGACCCACGTTACGGCGTGCGACCAAATAATAAGGAACTCGTTTTCTTCACGCCCGGTCCAGGCAAGGTGATTGACCACTATGACAGCGGTGAAGTCCATGTCACCGTTCGATTCTGGCGCATTGCCGACGGCGAGTCACACGCTCGAACCATTTCCTGGGCATTCTTTGTGAACTGACGCGTTTCAGACATCCCCGCTCATCAAGCGATCATGTGCATAGGCTAAAGGTATGGCCACGAGCACGCCTTGGGCGGATCGATCCGGAGACGAGCGTCGGTCAACCTTCGCACGCTTTGGAATTCTCTACACCGTGATCTTTCTCGTCGCGATCGCCCTGAGCTGGGTTGCCATCGCAATCATTTTTGGCCTTATTGCGGTTGGTTTAGGTGTGGCGTGGTACACAACAGAGGCTGGCCAAGCGCTCCCGGAAGCACCGCGCGAAAAGCCTGCCTGGATGCAAGCCATGGACGATCCGGATGCGCCAGACAAATCTCTTCCCGAATACAGAACAACACATGATGTTCCAGAGCAGTCAAACACAAGCGTTGATCCCGAACCTCGTCCCTGTTCGTTCACCGAACCAGGAACGCCAGAGCCACCCTTTAGCGAGGGATGAACGCCAGTAATTAGTAGGCCAAATGGCCTTCCCTAGCTGTTCTGAGCGGGAACACCACGCAAGACACTCACACCTTACGAGGAACATCCGATAAGGATGACGTGGAATCTGATCTCTCCGCAAACGCTCATGGAGGGGCGACTACGCCCATGAATGGAACCTTAGAGGACACGACACCTGCTGGCGTGCTGCAAGTACTTTCGTCGCAGCGTGAGACTGGCGCGGTCCGCTTTCTTGGCGAAAGTGGGTGCACGGTTTATTTGCACGAGGGCGAGTTGTATTTTGCGGAAAGCGCAGAAACGGCCGAAGATTTGTCGGTCGCGCTTGTTCGTCCTGGTCGCTTGACCCCCCAACAATGGGATGCTTGTACAGAGGAGGGCTACCCAACCGAGACCGTTGGCGAGTCGCTCATCGGAACCGGTGCGATCAGCCAAGAAATGCTCGCATCAATTGTCCTCAGTGTTATTTACGATCCACTGATTCAACTCTTTCGTGCACCCGAAGGCGACTACGAGTTTGCGCCAGGGGTCGTGCACTGGATCGGCACCTACCGTACCTTTCGCGTGGATGCCATTGTCGCTGAAGTGCGGCGACGGACACGTGAGGCTGACGAGATGGCCCCGATCATTCCGTCGTTGGATGCCGTCGTGCAATCGGCTCGATCGCTACCCGAAACACATGGCAGTGTGAACTTGCGCCGTGACGACTGGGAAGTCGTCGTCGCGGCCGCCACCGGCAAGTCAATTAATGAACTGGCGATCGAACTGGGACGGGGCCGTTGGTCGACGGCTCGCCTCGTCTACCGCTTGGCGACAGCCGATTTGCTCGCTATTTCATCGGGCGACGCAATTGATGATGACCTTTTCGGTGGTGGATCCGGATCATCGTTCGATGCTGGTTCGGCCTTCGATTCCGATGCAAGCTTCGATACGAGCACGGGATTTGATACCGGATCAAGTTTTGCTGCTGACACAGGATTCGCGAGCGAGCCAGCGGACTTTGAATCCACCGATCTCAGTGCGGGCCCACCTCCTTTAGACGCGAATGCTTTTCTGGGTGATGTGGACGTTGAACCAGAGCCATGGTCAATGCCAGAGAGCGAGCAATCGTCGAGCTGGGATTTGGCCGAATCGGCAGAACCGACAACAGATGATTGGGGCCTTTCCCAAGACGACGACTCAGACGCCGATTGGATGTCAGACACGTCGTTCATTGCCGACGAGAGTGATGCACCCAAAGAGACCGATGACTGGTCTGCTCCGTCGTTGAGTGCGGTTCCTGATGTTGACGACACCATCGACGAAGGCGGGTTTGCGGCCGAACCGAGTACGGACGATCCGTTTGGCGCATCCGGTCTGCATCCTGACATCGCCAAAGCTCTCGCCGAGTCAACCTATGCCGACTCGGCGACGGCGATCAACGCGATGGCCGCTCGACTTGGCGCATCCGACGACGACGAAGACGATTGGGACACCGGCTCAGGCAACGGTGACGGCGATGATTTCTGGTCAGCCGGTGAAGGAGAAGACGGCTCAGAATCGTTTGACTTCATTTGGAAGCCAGCGGTGTGGGAAACCGGTGTCGAATCAACCCCGCTTCCCCAGCGCGAACATGTCGCACGCACCGCAGAACCGGTTGCCGAATCCTTCGAATCGCCAGACGGTGAACCCGTCGACGCACCTCATGTGGCCCCGGCACAAAGTGGCGGTTCAGCCGACCCAGAATGGCTCGACAGTCTCTACACCCAATTCATGCCGGGTGAGGGTGGCGCAAAACAACCAGGCTCCGATGGCCAAGGGGCTCCTGCCGGAGACGGCGGTGCGCCAAAGAAGCGCTCAATCAAGCGCCTCATGTCAGCGTTCAAACGCTTATAAGTCCCGCAAGCCCGGAGGCCTACGCTCCCACCGAAAGTTTGACGCTCACGGCTTGTTCTTGGAGTGACGCGGCGACTTTTGCACACAGCCGCAGCACGTGCTCGGCTTGATCAATTTCGTGTTCGCCGAGACCACAATGCGGAGTAATGAGTGATCGTCGCCGAATGAGCACCGGGTCGGCTCCTTTTTGCACCAACTCGCACCACTGCGCGGAAAGCGTTTTCCAGTACAAGCCCGCATGTTGCCCGACCGGTGCGACCGTTGGAACCGCACCCCAGGCAATCCATCCGCCGGCTTCTAAGAACGACGAAACGGCCCCAATCGAACGATCGACTTGCGCGCCAACTGGCAGTGAGAGCACCTGTGGGCCTGCCTCAAGGATCGCTTTCCAATCAGCCTCGCCACAGCAATGCACACCCGTCACCGCGTGCCCTTCCCAGGTCGCCAAGACTCCGGAAACAAGATCGATGATCGAATCGGTTGAAAGCGGAAAATCTCGCTCTGCCGTTCCAACGAGGGCCGGCTCATTGAGAAAAGCTACCAGCGGCGCGTCAGGCAGTGCGCTGGCAACCCACGTGTACAGCGCCTTGGCCCGCTCGTCAACCGCGCGCTTGGCAACCGCAAAGGCGATCTCGTCGGGCACCCCGAACATGGTCAATGCCACACCGGTTGTCACGGGTCCCGCGATCTGGAACTTAACCGGGTCAATTCGGCCGGCAGCCGTATCAAGAAAAACCTTGAACCCGACGTAGGCATCGCCATCAAAACCCAAGTCAACGAGTGGCGCTTCTGGGTCAATGCGATCGACATCAACATTGATCGCACCGTCGGCATCAATGCTGACGCCTTGGATTCCCCACAGGGCTTGTTGAATGAGCCCTTCACGTGGCGATCGGTTCGGCAGGCTGGGCATTGCGGGCAGATCACGCTGCAAATCCAAAACAAGTTCGGCCGCATGACGCGGGTCGCGGTGCGGCAACGCGCCGATCGATGTCATCGATCCGAGTCGGAGTGGCAAGGCCGATTCGTCCGGCGCAGCACTCGAAATCAGGCTTGCAGCCATGATTGTCCCCCAATTGACATACCTACGGATTAGTCACTCGGGCACGCTGGCGACAAATCTTTGACCTATGCCTCGCCGGTCGCCTTGGTTCCTCATTGTCATTTGGCTTGGCTTTGGTGCGGCCGGGATGGCGGTTGGGCGGGCACATTTCGAAGAATTTTCGAGCGCCGTCGCGTGGACGCTCAGTGTGGAAGCGGGAATGTGTTGGATGGCAGTTTGGATTGCGCTTTTAGTCCCCCGCATCGTGACGTTGAGTGTCGCACGTTTTGGAATCCCCGTTGGTGTGGTTGGAGCATTTGTCGCGCTTGTCGCAAGCGGCCCTGATCTGTTGACAATTTGTTGGGCAGTATTGGCGACCATCGCGCTCGGTGTGCTCGCACTTCCGACAACGGTGGATGCGTTCGTTGATGGCTCGTCGTATGGCCCAGAACAGCGTTTTGCCCTTCGCACCCCGTTGTTTATCGGAATAGTTGCGGTGCCTTTCACGTGGGCGATCCTTGCACTCATCGTTATTGCCGCTCCCCTGCTTGCCGCAAAAAATTGGGTCGTCGGAGTTGGACTATTGATGGTTTGGGGCGTTGGCGCGCGCTTTGCGGTGCGGTCTTTTCATCTACCTGCGCGCCGGTGGGTTGTGTTCGTTCCCGCGGGCCTTGTGGTTGCTGATCCGCTGTCACTCGTTGATGCGCTCTTGTTGCCCCGCCGCAATATCGCTGCCCTCGGGCCCGCGTTCGCGGACACCGATGCCACTGATCTCACAAAAGGCACGCTGGGGTTGACACTTCAGGTTGATCTCACCGAACCCTTTTCCGTTGGGTTGCGTGACGGGCGCGCGTCAAGCGAGAAGACTATTGAAACCGAGCGCATTCTTTTTGCGGTCCTTCGGCCAGGCGCGTTACTTGAGCAGGCGCAACAGAGTCGTATCAACGTTGGTTCGACGGCCCCGACGCAGGCACCGACGCGTGACCCGAATCAGTCTCACACCGCGGTTCCGCTCCCTAAGACGAGATCACCTCGATAGAAGGTAATGGTTTGCCCGGGTGCGACGCGTTGATGCGGTCGGTCCCATGAAAGTGTCCCTAGCCCATTGTCACTTGCTGCAATGCGGCCTGCTTGGGCGCTGCCGTGGGCGCTGGTTTGGGCTTTCATGGCACCCCATTCGGGTTCTGCTGACCAGGTGATCTGTCGCACGACCGTCGTGTCGGTTAGCAGGTCTTCGCGGCGCCCAATGGTGACCGTTGCACTCGGCACATCGGTGGAAACCACATAGCGCGGTTCTGTTCCTCCTGCGAGTTGGAGCCCTCGGCGTTGGCCAATGGTGACCAATTCAACCGCATCAACTTCTCCGACCGTTTCTCCGTCGCCGTCGACGATTCGACCGGGCGTGAATGGGATACGCGTTGAGAGAAACCCTGATCGTTTTGTTGTTGATGTGATGAAACACACGTCTTGGCTGTCGGGTTTGTGCGCGGTGCGAAGGTCGAGTTCGGCGGCGATCTCACGCACGTGTGTCTTGGTCATCTCCCCGATTGGCAGTTCGAGGCCGACCAGTTGGGACTGGTTCAGCATGCCCAATACATAGGACTGGTCTTTGTCGGCGTCAACGCCGCGGGCGATTCGTCGATACGGCCCATCGTTGACGACGCGGGCGTGATGACCGGTTGCGAGGGTGTCAAAGCCAAGTGAAGCGGCCCGTTGAGCGAGTCGGTCAAATTTGAGATGACGGTTGCATTCGATGCATGGGTTTGGCGTTCGCCCTGCTGTGTGCGCTTCGACATAGGGTGCCACGACGTGGGTGTCAAAATCTTCTGAGAAGTTGAAGGTGTGGTGTTCGATTCCGAGTCGATCGGCAACGCGCCGGGCATCATCCACATCACTGATTGAGCAACATCCGCTGTCGGACTCACCGCCCCATAGTTTGAGCGTGACACCTACGACGTCATGGCCGGCACGTGCTAACAGCGCGGCGGCAACCGACGAATCTACTCCGCCGGACATGGCGACCATGATGCGGGTCATGTGTTTCTCTCGCCGCGTAGTTGATGGATGGCCTCGACTATGACGTGTTGTGCTCGGTCGATGTCGTTGCGTGTGGTGGTGCGTCCCACGCTCAAGCGAAGCGCTCCTTTTGCCAGGCTTTCGGGCACCCCCATGGCGGTTAAGACGTGAGATGGCTCTAACGCTCCCGCCGCGCAGGCAGACCCTGCGGATGCTTCAACATAGGCTTCGTCCAATAAAAAGAGCAGCGCTTCAGACTCGACGCCTTCAATACACAATTGGGCGATTCCCCCCGATGGCCTCGCCACCCCATCGTGCGCGGCAGGTTCGAGAACGCCTGCACACTGCGTGAGAATGCCCGCCACGAGATCGTCGCGCAACGCGGTTATTTGTTCGAGCGTCTCGGCGCGCTCAAGATTGGCGAGGCGCAGTGCACACGCCAGCCCAACCGCTCCGGCCAGGTTTTGGGTGCCGCCGCGTCGCTCGTTTTCTTGTCCTCCACCGGGGACTCTCGCCCGGAAGGGGACGTGTTTACGTACGCCAAGAACCCCCACGCCGACCGGTCCCCCGATCTTGTGTGCCGACAGTGAGGCCGCATCAACATTGCGCAGCGCGCTTGGCAAGTCCATCCAACTTGCGGCTTGCACGGCGTCGCTGTGGAGTGGTGTTCCAGGCGCGTATTTGTGCAGCACATTGGCGACCGCTTCTATGGGTTGGACGACACCGTTCTCGTTGTTGACGAGCATGACCGACACCAACGCAACGCCGTTCGTGTCGTGTTCGCGTTGCAGGGTCTCGGCGAGTTTGTCAACGTCAACTCGTCCGGATGCATCAACACCCATGGTTTGGCCGCCTCGTTGGTCTACCGCGGCCAATACCGCTTCGTGTTCGACCGCGCTACACAGCACGAGACCGGGCTGATCCGGGGCGATGCCGTGTATTGCGAGATCGTCGGCTTCGGTTCCACCTGAGGTGAACACGATCTCGGAGGGTGCAAATCCGACAAGTTCGGCGATTTCGTCTCGGGCATCGTCAAGCATGCGGCGTGCGTCACGGCCAGATCGATGACGAGACGACGGATTGGAGACGTTTGCTTCATGAACTTTGGCCATTGCATCGAGCACTTCGGCTCGGATTGGCGTTGTCGCCGCATGGTCCAAATAGACAGCCACAGTGTCAAGCGTAGAACGCACGCAGGCTTTTTCACGATCCGCTTGCCACGGGGATTCCAGAACAAATTAGGATCATCGACGTGGAGCACACCGTGGGCGTTGCGTCGTGAGTGAACTTCGGCTGAACCCGTTGACGGGCCGGTGGGTCACGATTGCCACCGAGCGAGCGACTCGACCCGATGAGTTTCCGGCGACTCGCATGGAGGTTGAGGCCGACCCGTCTCGCCCATGCCCGTTTTGCGCTGGCCATGAAGAAGATACGCCGCCAGCGTTAGAAACCTACGGCGACGGGGACACCTGGCAGGTTCGGGTTGTTCCCAACCGCTACCCCGCGTTTTCAGGGACCGAACCGTTGAGCGTTTCCAACTTGGGTCCGTTGTTTCGCCAAGCGGATGCGAGTGGCATTCATGAGGTGCTCGTGCTCACGCCTGATCATCACGCGAGCTTTGCGGATCTTGCCGATGAGCAGATCGCACTCGTCATGGCGGCCGTTCGAGATCGCATTGCGGCGCACGGGGAACAACCAAATGTGCGCTACAGCCAAGCGATCGTGAACTACGGACGTGAAGCTGGTGCCTCGTTGCGTCATCCGCACGGTCAGCTGCTTGGTATTCCGTTCGTTCCCGGAGAAGTGGCCGATGAAGAAGCTGGGTTCCGGCGCTTTGGCTCGTCGTGTGCGTTGTGCTCACTGGTCGCGGCAGAAACTGACGCTGGGCATCGCGTCGTTCACGACGATGACGCGGCAATCGTGGTTTGCCCATTTTGGTCGGGGGTGCCTTATGAGATGTTGGTTATTCCCAAAGCACACCACGGGCACATGATTGATGCCGATGCAAACACGTTGACCGGTGTGGGCATCGCGGTGCGTGATGCGCTGGGCGCGTTACGCGACAATGCGGGTGATTTGGCGTACAACTTGGTGCTCCACACGCTCCCTCATCAACACGATTCGCTCTATCACTGGCACATTCATATCGTGCCGCGTGTTGCGAGCGTCGTGGGTTTCGAACAAGGAACCGGCGTACTTATCAACATTGTGGCACCGGAAGCCGCAGCCGAACTGTTGGCGTACTGAACAATACTCAGTGCGTTAAGCCGGCGGCGATACCGTTTGGCAGACCGGATGTCGCATTGTTCGCGGCCAGAATCCCTGCAATGATGAAAACAACGCACAACCCAATACCAACGGACCACATAACGAGGTCTCGCGTGCGTTTATCTTGCTGACGCATCCGATTGGGAAGGTCAACCACCGCAAACCCTGCGATTGCCCCGCCGATGAGTCCGCCCACATGTGCGCCGACCGAAATATAGCTCGACAGGCCGAAGGTGAGGACCAGGTTGATGGCAAGCACCCCGAGCAACCCGGTGTCGCGCAATGCCACGCCACGTGCCTTCGCCACGGCCAGCAAACCACCCATAAGACCAAAGATCGCCCCGGATGCGCCAACCGTGATCGAATCTGGCGATGCAATAAGTGCGCCAAAAGAGCCGGCAAACAAAGCAACAAAATAGATGAGACCCATTCGGGCACGACCAAGTGCCTGCTCGGTCACTTTGCCAAGCACGTAGAGCGCCCACATATTGACCGCAATATGGAACAGGCCAGCGTGGATAAAACCAGCGGTCAACAGCCGATACCACTCACCCTGGCCAACCCCAATTGGCCCGCCCGAAATACCACCGTTGGGCAATACATGAAGGCCGTTTGCAAACAATGCACCAACCCGAATTGCCCCATCAGACGTCGTGAGAAATTCTCGAGGTTTCCAGATAATCTGACCGAGAACCCAAATGGCAATGTTGATTGCCATCAGCACGATCGTCACAATCGGTTGTGCGCCCCGCATTGCACTCCGTCCATTCACAACACGCGTGTGTTCACGGGCGACACATTCAGAACAATGAAACCCCACCGACGCCTGATGCATGCACTGTGGACAAATTGGCCGGTCGCAGCGTTGACAGACCACTCCCGCGGGAGAACTTGGATGGCGGTAACAGGTGCGGACACCTTGTGAAGGCACACTCACGAATCGGTAACCCTATCGGCCATCACGCAAAATTCCCCGATATCGATCATGGCGAAACGAGCATTCGGCGCAATGCGTTCGTCGGAATGTGCACCAGATCCGGACGATTCGCCCGTTCATACGCCACTTCATATGCCGCACGCTGCACCTCACCAATGACAATGAGCGCCGCAGTCTGGTCGCCATCGTCAATGTGCATACCGCGCTGATAATCCGACACGAACGTCTGCGTATTGCGCTGCACCCATGCTCGTGCATCCGCATTCACCTCATTGGAATCTGGGTGAACTTCAGCACCGACCGCACTGGTCATTGCCGCCACGTAATCAAATGATCGCAGCATCGATCCCACATCGAACCATCCCAACTGGGGCACTCGGCGCCGATTCGCAGCGAGAAGCGGCGCCCCTTCAAAATCAAGAACCAACCAGCCTTGGTCGCTTCGCAAAAGTTGCCCGAGATGCAAGTTTCCATGCACGCGCATTGTCGGAACTTCCACATCAAGACGAGCAACCATGTTGTGGGCCCACGTCGCCAACAACGTCTCGTCAAGGCCGACAATTTGTAAAGCGAGGACCGATTCGACGGTTTCATCCATGAGTTGTTGCGCGGTCACCGACGTTTGACCAAACGCGGCAATCGACGCCCGATGCATATTGGCAAGCATCGTTCCGATGCGACCAGCCTCGGCGCTGAAATCGCCGGGGCTCCGGCGGGGATCAAGCCCGGATGCGAACAATTCACGTAGCGAGGCACTCGCCAAATCGAATCCGTTTGCCGCACCAGGCAGAAACGGACGACGCAACGCAAGATCCACACCGTCTCGTTGCCATGCCTCAACCGTCTCAAGCGTGGCACGAAAACCGTTCGCCCACAGTCCGCTTGGCATCTCAACGCCCGGATTATTCGTGTCGTAGACGCGTCGAAACACTTTGCACAGCCACTGTTCATCGGCCACAACCGACGTTGACGTTTTCCCAACCGTAAGTTTTCGCACGCTCGCAATCGCAGCAAGATCGGGGAACATGACGCCCAAAGCCCGAGCCGTCAGCTCTGGGTCAATGAGCGCGTCATACGCAACGAGTTCACCGTGTTCTGGCGAATCGACCGTGCCGAGCACCCTGGCGGTAGCACCAATGAGAAACCCCGGCGAGGCAGCCACCGGACGCAACCCGATCAACACCTGATACGACCCGACATCTGTGCCCGCAAGCGTGGCGTCAACGATCATCCAAACAAGACCAGACTGACCCTCCTGCCAGAACTCCCACGTTCGGATCACCGCATCGATGGGCGCAGATTGCGCATTGCTTACAAACGAGGCCGCTTTCCCACGAGCGAACCATGGTTGCCGGGCGAGAAAGCCGGGCAGAAGGGGTTCGAGGGCGGTTTGTGAGATCATGGTCGCAACGATTGTTCGTCAAGAAGATTGAACCAGAAGAAACCGTACGGGGGAAGGGTGAATGTGCTTGACGTGCCAGAAATCGTGGGAAACGGCACACCACCGATCATCTCCACCGGTGTGCGGCCGTGATATTCACCGACGGTGAGTTCTGCAGGTTGGGCGAGCCCAGACAGGTTATTGACGCACAAGACGTCACTACCTGACGCCGCATCGTGGCGGACATACGCCAGTACCGCCGGGTTGGGCGCACCAACCACCTCGAACGTGCCGGTGCCAAACGCCGGAAATTGGCGTCGAATTGCAATCATGCGTTGGATCCAATGCAAAAACGAACTCGGATCACGCAGCGCCGACTCAACATTGACCGCTTGAAAGCCATACACCGGATCCATGAGCGGCGGAAGATAGAGCTGCGCGAAATCCGCCTGAGAGAAACCGCCATTGCGATCAGGTGACCATTGCATCGGGGTTCGCACCGCGTCGCGGTCACCAAGATAAATGTTGTCACCCATCCCGATTTCATCGCCGTAATACAACACCGGAGATCCGGGAAGGCTGAACAACAACGCGTGGAACAGTTCGGCAACACGCCGGTCGTTGTCAAGCAACGGGAAAAGCCGCCTGGCAATGCCCACATTGCGTTTCATACGCGGGTCGCTCGCGTACTCGGCGTAGAGGTAGTCGCGTTCTTCGTCGGTCACCATCTCTAACGTGAGCTCATCGTGGTTGCGCAAGAACAGACCCCACTGACAGCCATCGGGAATATCAGGCGTATCGGCGAGTATCTCGGTGATCGGGAACCGTTGCGCCCGACGCACCGCAAGATACATGCGTGGCATGAGCGGGAAATGAAAACACATGTGGCACTCATCGCCATTGCCGTAATAGTCAACAACCTCGGCTGGCCATTGGTTTGCTTCCGCAAGCAGGACCCGACCTGGCCCGTATTCGGCATCGACTGTCGCCCGAATCCGTTTCAGAAAGTCGTGCGTCTCGGGAAGGTTCTCACCCCGAGTGCCGTCGCGTTCGAAGAGATACGGCACCGCATCAAGCCGAAAGCCGTCAAGGCCCAGGTCAAGCCAAAATCGAACCACATCCACCATGGCATCGGCGACCTGCGGGTTGTCGTAGTTGAGGTCGGGTTGATGATGAAAAAAACGATGCCAGTAGTACTGGCCGCGTTGCGGATCAAACGTCCAGTTCGACGTTTCGGTGTCAACAAAAACGATAGGAACGTCACTCCAGCGCTGGTCGTCGTCACCCCACACATACCAGTCAGCTTTTGGGTTGGTGCGGTCTTGTCGAGATTCAACGAACCACGGGTGTGCGTCAGACGTGTGGTTGATCACCAAGTCCGCGATGACGCGAATCCCCCGATGGTGGCACGCTCGAATGAGTTCGGCGACATCTGCAACCTCGCCATATTCGGGAAGGACGGTGAAAAAATCGGCGATGTCATAGCCGCCGTCACGCAGCGGTGAGTCGTAGAACGGCAAAAGCCACAAACAGTCGACGCCAAGCCATTCGAGGTAGTCCAGCCGTTCGGTGATGCCTCGAAGCTCGCCGCAGCCGTCACCGTTGAGATCGGCGAAACCACGCACCAATACCTCGTAGAACACTGCGGTGCGAAACCACTGGGGATCATTGCCCAGTGACGGCCGCGGGTGTGTGGGGGGAAGATGCAGATTCACCGTCCGGTGAAGGTCGCTTTCCCGGGGCCATGCTCAAGAAACGACGCCACCCCAATGCGGGCATCGTCGCTTGTAAACACGTCAGCAAACAGGTTTTGTTCAAGGGCCAGGCCTTGATCCAGCGAACCGTCCAAGCCACGATCGATCGCTTGTTTCGCCAGTGCTTGGGCGACAAGTGGCCCACTGGCATAGGTCTCGGCAATTTCAAGGGCCCGCGTGAGGACCGCGTCGGCATCGGTTTCATCAACGTCAACGAGTTCATCGACAAGCCCAATAGCAATTGCCTCGTCGGCTTTGATCTGGCGTCCGGTACAGATGATCTCTTTTGCTTTTGCCGGGCCAACCAAGCGACTCAGGCGCTGCGTTCCACCACCGCCTGGGATGATCCCAAGGAGAATTTCGGGTTGCCCAAACTTTGCACGAGTTGACGCAATACGCAGATCACAGGCAAGTGCAAGTTCGCAACCTCCACCAAGCGCAACCCCGTTCACCGCGGCAATCACCATGCGTGGGATGGCCGCAACACCATCAAGTGCCAAACGGAACGCGCCACCGATACTGCGCGCCTCGTCGGGACCAGCAAACTCGCTGATGTCGGCACCTGCGGCAAAGATTTTTGGCCCACCGGTTACGACCACCGCACCGGGCGGGTCCTCGGTGAGCTGTTGGGCAATTGCGGCGAGTTCGGCAAGCAGCGCACTTGACAACGCATTGACCTTGCCATTTGTTAGTTGAATGACCGCGACCCCGTTACTGCGTCGTTCAAGGTGAACCAACGATTGCGATCCAGAAGAGTTGTTGTCGGCCATAGCCGTGAATGCTACCGGTCTTTCGGAAGTCCAAGGATTTCGTCGGCGGCATCGTAGGGACTCAAGTCTCCATTCAACACGCGCGCGCGTAACGACTGGCCTGTTCCACTCGCAAGGAGCGTTTCGGCCTGTTGGCGGAGGCGTTCGGTAATGACACCCTGGAGTTCATCGGATCGCCGGTTCTGGCGTCGCTGCGTACGTTCACCCGACGAAGACAGGTGGGCTTGGTGGTCTTGAATGGCACCCCAAAGCTCATCTGCTCCAGAGCCTTCTATTGCAACTGTTTCAACTATGGGCGGAGTCCAGGCTTTGGTGTCACCCATTTCAACCATGGCTTTGAGGTCATGACGGGTCTGGCGCACGCCGTCTCGATCGGCTTTGTTGATTACGAAAACATCGGCGATTTCCATGAGACCGGCTTTGTTGGCCTGTACCGCATCGCCCCAGCCTGGGTTCACGACCACGACCGTCGTGTCAGCCTGTTCAACGATCTCAACTTCGACTTGACCGACGCCAACGGTCTCAACCAGCACCCAAGCGAACTTGGCGGCGGCAAGGACTCGAATGGATTCGGGCACCGCAAGTGCGAGTCCACCAAGATGCCCTCGGGTGGCAAGCGACCGGATGTACACGTCGGGGTCAAGGACATGGTCTCCCATACGCACACGGTCGCCAAGTATTGCGCCGCCGCTAAAAGGTGACGACGGGTCAATGGCAAGAACTGCGGTGCGCAGCAACAGGGTGCGCATATGGGCGACAAGCGCGTTGGTTAGCGTGGATTTCCCAGCGCCAGGTGCCCCGGTGATGCCAACTGTGGTCGCACCGTCGGCCTGATCGAACACGAGCGTGCCAACTCGGCGTGCACCGGGTCCGCCGCGCTCGGTAATTGACAACACCCGTGCGAGCGCGCGGCGGTCACCCGATAAAGCAAGAGCAACAAGTTCGGTGACAGCAGTCGGCAGGCGCATCGTTCCAACGATGATGGTCGCGCGTCACCTCGAAACGCGAAACCGGTCCGGGCAAATGTTGGTCGATTGAGCGACGACGTGGGAAGCTGAGGACTGCATGTCGATGCAACTCACGCCCCTACTCGCTCATCAAAGCGACGCATTAGCCATGGTCTTGGCGTGCATTCCCTTGGCCGCGTTCGCTGCGATCTTGGCGTTGGCAAATCACCGAGCTGATCGAGACGGCCCGGTCGACATGACGCCGCCCCCCGGCTCTAAAACCCTGAACGAGAACTACTAACGCC
>CAZJAZ010000044.1:0-23760 GCA_964544305.1 uncultured Iamiaceae bacterium
CGCTTTACACGTCGATCATCGACCGGGACCTCCTCGTCGAGAACCTCGACGCACATGATTGGGTTCGGATTCGTGAACTGGCCGCGACCCACGCCGATCTTGATTTTGGTTTCGTTGACGCGTCGGTGATCACCGTCGCGGAAAGACTCCGCATTGACACGATCTTCACGATCGACCGTCGCCACTTTCACGTCGTGCGCCCCGATGACGTCGGAGTTGCCAGTGAACAGCTGAACCCCACAGACATCCTGGAAGTCCCACCAGAAGCGCCGGGTGGGGCATTCGAATGCCCTGCGGGCACAACGGACGTTCTGGCAGCCTCCTGGAGTCTCACAGGACCGATAATCCCGGCATGGTTGGGAATTTCAATGAGCAGAACTGGGGAGATTTACATGAGCGTGGTCAATGGCTTCGATGACGTTTCTGATGGTGGTTTGGTCGTCTTGGTCGAGTTGGCGGATGACTTCGAGGGTGGGTTGGCTGGTGCCGGCTCCGTAGCGTCGGATTTGGGAGAAGTGGACGCCGGCGGCTTCGGCGGGGGCGGCGTGGGTGAGCTGTATTCGTTTTCGCCTCTCCGGCTTGGGCCTGCTGGCGTACAAGCGTTATGCAGTGTGCAGGTATTCACGCAAAGCGCGTCGAACTACCTCGGAGACTGGAACTCCGTCAGTGTTGGCACGATTGATGGCCTCGGCTTGCAGCGTGGGTTCTATTCGGAAGGATTGGCTGACCTTGCTATTCGGACCCAGTGGTGGTCTGCCAGGCCCGCGACGCCGTCCGTCTAACTCGTCTGGCGTGTAACCACGCTCTGCTTCCGCAGCGAAGGCCTCGACCATTTCATCGGTGATGAGTGTGCCATCTTTGGTGTGCCCGTAGGTTGATTTGGTTGTCACGAGTTTCCTTTGAAGAGTGCTTGTGTTGAGGTGGGACGGAGTTTCATCGCGTGGATCACCAGTTGGGTGATGCCGGTGTCGAGGACGACCAGCTCAAGGAGGTTCCCTGCACGGTCCAGTCCGGCGGTGAGGTAGCGAGGCGGATCGTCGTCGAGCTCAATCCAGGTGATCGTGTGTTCATAGGCGTGGACGATGTCTTGGTCGGGGATGTGGTGACGTCGTGCGGACGGATAGATCTCCACACGGGATAATTGTATCACATTTATCCCGTGTGCTCGGTTGCTCTCGCCAGCCTTTCTTGCCGCGTTCTACACTGGGCCACTCGTCGCGATGGGTGACCGTGACGACCGCGTTCACAATAAGGCGACCGAAAATCAGTAGCCATGCCAGGATCGCGAACACCACGCCCAAGGCGCCATAGGTTGCAGACGTGGTCTGCACCATGTGTGGCACGATCCATGTGCCAGCAATGCTGAGCACCTCAAACCCGACCGCTGCCACGATGACCCCTGGGTACAACTCACGAAGCGGCGGGCGCACAGCATCGAGAAACCGGAACGTCCAGGCGAACAGGGCGGCGTTGACGCCAAGCCCGGCGAGAACCGCGAACGGGGAGGCCCAACCAGGCCATGCCGATGAGCGCGATGATTGACCCGGTACTTCCCGTTCGGTGAGCCGCCTGTAGCGTCTGACGGACCAGTTCCGCGGCCTGGCCGTTCAGCGCCAATCGGTCGATAATTTCCAGCGCGACGTGCGGGTTGCCCCTCGAGGCGAGACCAGCAATTGAGATGATTAGCAGTGTGAGGGGAAACTGCGAGACGAATACGCTGAGGGTGAGGGCACTGGCCGCGTAGGTGCCGTTCAAGTCGACGGTGCGGCGCTGGATATCGCGCGCAATGCCAAACCATGTCCGAAGAAAGCTCAACGCGTGATCGACCGCCCTGTGATTTGTTGCGCGCCGGACATCGCTCGTCAGATGTCGCGTCGAAACGAATGGACCGCGGACACTAGTGCGGATCGACGCCCGCTAACCTGCCCGAATATGGCGGGCGACCCAGCTCGCTGTCTTGTCGAGGACGGCCTTGGCAAAAACAACATCGATGAGGACAATTCTGTGGCACTAATCGAACACGAAACCAAAGAAACACTTTCACGCGAACAAGCCGCGCAACGCTTGCATGAGATCGCCGACGAGCTGGCCCGGCACAACGAAATTTCGTTTGTGAAAGAGGGCCAAACCACCCGCATCGACGTACCCGATGAAGTCACACTCGAAGTCGAAATCGAAGTTGGAGAAACCTCAGAAATCGAGATCGAAATTTCTTGGTAAGCCATGGTGTTGATCTGATACATGCCGTTGCACTTCGCGGTGGCAAGATCAAAGACACCGGCCCGCTGAGCTAGCGCACTAAAGGGGAATATCGTGTACGACTTCGACAAGATCTACGTTGAGGGCGAGTGGGTTGCACCCCACGGCACAGGGCGCATTGACGTGATCAACGCATCCACCGAAGCGGTAATGGGCACGATCCCAAACTCCGACGCGGTTGACGCCGACCTCGCGGTGCTCGCCGCCCGTCGTGCTTTCGACGCATGGGCCGCAACAACCCCAAGTGAGCGAGCTGACTTTGTGGCTCGCATGGGCCAAGGCATTGGTGCACGCGCCGATGAAATCGCGGACGTGATCACCGGAGAAGTGGGCATGCCCCGCAAACTGTCTGGCATCATCCAAGCCGGGCTTCCCCAAGCGGTTTCCGCTGGGATCGCCGGTTTGGCCGACGATTTTGCATGGGAAGAACAGATCGGTTCCTCGCTTGTCGTACGTGAACCCGTTGGAGTCGTGGCGGCGATCACCCCGTGGAACTATCCGCTGCACCAGATCGTCATCAAAGTTGCTGCTGCGCTCGTGGCCGGTTGCACAATTGTGGTGAAACCGTCAGAAGTCGCCCCGATCAACGCGTTTATCTTGGCCGAGATCATTGACACGCTCGGACTTCCAGCCGGTGTATTCAACATGGTGTCCGGTGTGGGCCCCGTGGTCGGTGAAGCACTTGCCGCGCACCCCGAAGTCGACATGGTCAGCTTTACCGGGTCAACCCGCGCTGGCAAACGAGTCGCGGAACTCGCCGCACAGAGCGTGAAGAAAGTTGCATTAGAGCTTGGCGGGAAGTCCGCAAACATCCTGCTCGACGATCTAGCAGGTGACGAACTTGCCAAAGCCGCCAAGGCTGCGGTCGGTGCGTGTTACTTGAACTCGGGGCAAACGTGTAGCGCACTCACCCGACTGCTTGTTCCTTCAACCCAACACGACGAAGTGGTCGAGCTCGTACGCGCCGAAGTCGAATCGACATGGATAGTCGGTGACCCCGCCGCTGACGCCGGTCGACTCGGACCTGTGATCTCCTCGACACAACGAGACCGTGTGCGCGGCTACATCGAAAAAGGGATTGACGAAGGCGCAACACTGGTGACTGGTGGTGCCGAACCACCCGAAGGCCTTGGCACCGGCTACTACATTCGGCCCACCGTGTTCGCAAACGTTGACACGACGATGACGATCGCACAAGAAGAGATCTTCGGACCGGTCCTATCGATCATCGCCTACGACGACACCGACGACGCGGTGCGCATCGCAAACGACTCGAACTATGGACTCTCCGGGGGCGTGTGGTCCGCCGACCCCGAACGTGCCAAAGCCGTTGCACGACGCATCCGCACCGGCCAACTCGAAATCAACGGTGGTCGCTACAACCCGATGGCACCATTCGGTGGCTACAAACAGTCCGGCATCGGTCGAGAACTCGGTAAATACGGCCTTGACGAGTTTTTACAGGTCAAATCGTTGCAGTTGTAACGCGCGGCCTATCCATCGTTGCGCATATAGGTGTTTTTGAGTTCGTCTTGAATGACCGTGGCAACCGCGTCAGGGGCTCGGAGGTGAAGTGTCTCGTCAATCACGCGGGTACGAAAATGCCAACCTTCGGGCACGGTGAGGCGTGAGGCAAGCTCGCCAAGAACGTCTTCCGTGAGGCCAGAGTCGACCGCGAGACAGTACGCCTGCATCACATAGGTGACGCCCTGGGGGGTAACAAGTTCATAGATGGTGCGACCGGGGGACCATTCCCAAATGGTGTCGCGCAATACGGTCCGTTCGGTGTAGGGCGTGGGGTCGGGCAGTTCTGTGCCAAGATCCAGCGTTGCGACCAGCGACGTATCTATTGTGCCGAAACGACGAAACTGACGATCTACAGGTGGCACGTTCTCAATGGCATCCATGAGCCAATGGCGAGGGCCATTCAACAACGTGATCAGCGCCTGACTCTCACGGGTAATTTCAACCGGATCAAGGGCGACCCATGCTGCTTGTGGACAGTCGCCGAGCCCCATTGAGTTCCAGATCTCAGCCGAATAGGCACCGTTGTTCTCGCGCACGACGAGGACTTCGCCATAGCGCAAACCCCGTAATCCTTCAAGGCGTACCGCAGTTGGGGCAGTGAGAACATGGGGTTGGGTTTGGCTGATTGTTGACATCGAGTTCCTTTGGCGGGCGATGCCAATAGTTATGACAGTTGAACTCGCAATTGTCAAGGTTTCGTTTCCGTGGAACGGGCCCACCAATCGTGATGGGATCCATCCATGCAGCGTCAGCAACTCATGCACACAAGTTGAGTGCCAACTCAGCGTGGTGGAGCCGACACCACGCCGAGTTGGCAGCCCTCTATCTGTGACGATGAGCAATCATCGCCACAGCCCGCAAATGCGGAGCATTGCGTCGCATCGTTGCACGCATATGGGTGATACGACGTCGAACTGACGGATCAGCGAAGACATTTGCAGCAAACTTGGCTGCGCCGACGAAACCTTCGTCCGCCACAATGCGATCCGGTCCTAAGAGTCGCAATGGTGCTCGGTGAACGGACTCAAGAGAGAAACCGTGTCGGGCAAGGAGCGACTCCCAGTCGGACATCGTCAATGCTTGAAAAGGAACTTTGAAATCGGACGTCAGTTCGGTTTCGATTCGCAGTTCTTCAACGTCGTCACTTTCAACCGTGTGATCAAGATCATCAAGCCGGTACGCAACTTCGTAGAGGCCAATGCGTCCGCCGGGGCGCACCAGCCGAGCAAGTTCTGCGACGATATTTTCTTTGATGTTGAGTGGGTGCATGGTCAGCACCGCCTCAGCCATTCCCACACTTGCGCAATGATCGGGTAGGCCCGTGCGGCTCACCGATGCCCGTCGAAACTGTCCTTTCGGCCAGACAAGCAGCGGAGCGAGCGACTGTTCGGCCTCAATGTCACGATCAACCGCGTAGTAGCTCGCGGGTTGTCGTTCAAGAATAAGCCGAGCGGTGTGCCCTCGGCCAGGAGCGAGCTCAACGACTTCATCTTGTGTTGTGATCGCAAGATCGGCCAGAAGATGCCGTGTCATTTCTGCCCCACCGGGGCGCAACACGCGCTTTCCAAGGCTTCCAAGCAACGCGAAGCCCGCAGCGTGTTCAGTTGTGTTGTGCGCTTCGGCAATGCTCATGACGTGACCCCTTGCGTGGCTCGCCACTAGCAAAGCCTGCGAAGCCGTTTGGCGGCAGGGCCAAAGGTCCTTATTGCGTGGCAAGGTGACCGATGACCGCCTTAGGCGGCCACGCCACGATCAATGATGGCCACAAGTGTGGGCTCGTCGACGGGAGCGAAATTCCAAACGTCGACGCCCACATTGATTTGCCGTTCGTCAACTTGCCAGGTGGTGTGGACGTGGCCGTGCAAGAGCCACGACCCGTTGTCGTGGGGACGGAATTGCACGAAGCGTGGCTCGTCGTGTGAATCGCCGACGTAGGGGAAATGCGAGGCAATGACATCATGAGATGCGATACGCAGTGGGATCGTTCCTTGCAGAATCTCGTCAAAACCGGCGTCCCGGTAGCGCACCTCCCATTCGTCACGGTGCTTCGCGTTTCCGTGCCAGCATCGGTCATGATTTCCACACACAAGGACTTTCCGACCGTGGAGTTCTTTGACCAATGCGAGGCTCTCATCAATGCGACCCATCGCAACATCCCCGAGCACCCAGACCTCATCGTCGTCGCGAACCGTCGCATTCCAATTGGTCACCAGCGCGTCATTCATCTCATCAACCGTGTTGAACGGCCGGTCGCAGTAACCAATGATGTTTGCGTGCCCAAAATGAAGGTCGGCGGTGAAAAAGCGCACGACACTATTGTGCCCGATCACCGCTTTGAATGAATTGTGGATTTCCAGCCCCGTGACTCGTCAAGCGAACCGTCGCATTCAATGAGCCGGAAACCTCCCGGTTCGTTTCGCCATTCAAAGATGGCGCGTTGATCAAACTCGACCGCGAGCGCAAGTGCAGAAGGCCTGGTAAGCCCTTGGATCGCGACGCCGTCTTCGCGCCACGTACCATCATCGTCGAACAGCCCGCCTCCGTACCCGGTTGCAGGCCACGTTGTGACTCCCTCATAACTTTCGATTCGGATAGCCAAGCGCTGCTGGGCCGCCCTATTGGCTTGCAGGGGAGCCTGGTGGCCTTGGGGATTCCACGCTGTGAGGATGTGGATTGGCCCCATTGCGTCTGGCAGAAATGCGCCGGGTTCGACGCCTGGTATTGGGGCAAGATCGACAAACGCATGCCCCAGATCAATCCGAACCCGGGTTCGTTGAAATGCTTCCCACACGAGATCAGCCATCAGCTGAGGTTATGTCCTCGTTCACGTCCGCTCTGATTGACGCGGGCACGTTGGGCGCGAAAAGGGCTCCACGGGTACCATCATTTGCAACACGTTTCATCATCGCCAATTAGGAGTTCGCCTCGTGTCCGACAACGCCGTTCGTATCGCCGTCACTGGAGCCGCCGGAAACATTGGTTACGCCTTGTTGTTTCGACTTGCGAGCGGGGCGGTGACCGGACCGGACACGCCCGTTGACCTTTCGCTCCTAGAGATCACCCCGGCACTTGGCGCACTTGAAGGTGTTGCCATGGAACTTGACGACTGTGCGTTCCCACTATTGCGAAGCGTTGACCGGACCGATGATGCAAACAAGGCGTTTGACGGTGCCGACATCGTGTTTCTTGTCGGTTCACGCCCACGAACGAAGGGCATGGAACGCGGGGATCTCCTTGAAGCAAACGGCGCCATTTTCACCGCGCAAGGCCAAGCCCTCAGTGCGGGTGCAGTGAAAGACGTCAAAGTCTTGGTGGTCGGGAATCCCGCAAACACCAATGCCCTCATCGCCCAAAACAATGCGCCAAACCTTCCGGCGAGTGCCTTCACGGCGATGACCCGACTCGATCACAACCGGGCAATCGCGCAACTCGCAGCCAAACTCGGCGTCACCGTGAACGACATCACCAAGATGACCATTTGGGGGAACCACTCGGCGACGCAGTACCCCGACTTGTTCCACACGCAGGTAAACAGCAAGATTGCCGCTGACGCAGTCGGGGACCAAAACTGGATTGAAAACGACTTCATTCCGACCGTGCAAAAGCGTGGTGCGGCGATCATCGAAGCCCGTGGCGCCTCGTCGGCTGCGAGCGCGGCAAACGCGGCCATTGATCACATGCACGACTGGGTACAAGGCACGGCCGGCAACGACTGGGTATCGGTTGGCCTCGTCTCGGACGGCTCATATGGCGTACCCGAAGGCCTTATGGCGTCATTCCCGTGCACCGCAGCCAATGGTGCATGGTCGATTGTGCAGGACCTCGACATTGACGCTTTCAGTCGAGCCAAGATCGACGCATCCGTTGCCGAACTCGCCGAAGAACGTGACGCAGTCCGCGAACTTGGTCTGATCTAATCGGGGTTAACGTTCGGGATCGTCCCACCCGCGGCGAGCGGCATGGGCGGCAAAGTACTGATTCACCGATTCGGCGAGAAAACCGAGCAGTGTCGTGTTGGGTTTGTGCACGCCGATTTCGCGGTCGCGTACAACAAACGCGAGAACAGTAAATATCGCAAGCCCGATTGACGCGCCGAGCGTGTTGTCAATGATGTCGTTCACATCAAACGACCGGTAAACAACTCGTAACAGTACCGAGATAGTGAGCTGAGCAAGCTCAAGCGAAACGGCCCACGCAATGCACCACAACAGGATCCGGCGCACACCCAAACGGGGCACAAGCAACCCGAAACCAAACCCAAACGGTATGGTCAATGCGACGTTGGCTATCCGCTGCCACACCACGCCGTTCGCTCCATATGGGCTGTGGACTTGCATGCCCCAGAACCACGCCCGAGTCAGTGGACGGGTGCCGTCAAAGGCTTGGCTCGACGCATGGATGCCGTGCAGTGGAAGAAAGACAACGGCCAACAAGCCAACGAGGTAGAGCGCAAAGGCTCCGTGAACCAGCGTGGCCGCACGATTTCGGGTTCGTGCATAAACAAATCGGGACCACCAAATGGCTGCCGCCAACAGGCAGGCAACAATGGTGACATCAAGTGCCAGAAGTGCTGGCGATGGATCGTTGATCGGGAGCTTGTCAATGATCGTCGCGCCCACGATTCCAACTGTGATTTAGTAGGTGGTTTGTGACCGCACGTCGATGAAGAGATCATCAAGCGCGTCAAACGCGGCAGCGTGTTCCATGAGTTTCGCGACATCGCCGCCAATGCGCAGTTTGCCCAACATGAAGGCGCTCTGAGCACTCATGCCGCCTGTTGCGACGGCTTTGGCCGTTGCGTAGTCCTGCGTGAAGGTCACATCAGGTGAGTCGGTCGACCCGCTGTGTGCGTGTGCCAAGCCATGGTCAATTACGACCGTCCACGCAAGATCGCCATTTGGACCTTCAGTGACGTGTTGCCCAACGGTGAGCGCTAGGTCAGCAGTCGCGCTGGAAAGTTCCGTGCTTGAAGCCAGCGCGTCATCAAGTTGTGCGATCCACTCGTTGGTTCCAAATGCGGCCATGGTGTAAGCGTAGCGGTGGGCTCAAGCTTCAGAATCAGTTGCGCCAACCGACTCTGCCGCCGATGACGATTCAGTAGCACGCGCTTTGCGGTGACGGAGAAACTCAATGACCATGGGTGAGATCGAAATGGCAACGATCACCACGATGGCGTATTCGATATTGTCACGAATGACAGCGATTTGGCCCAAGAAATGGCCGAGTGTCGTTATGCCAACCGCCCAGCACAGGGCGCCGAGCAGGTTCCAGCGCACGAAGGTGCGGTAGTCCATGTCTGCGACACCGGCGATGATCGGGGTGAACGTTCGCACGATTGGTACAAAGCGTGCCAAGAAGATTGACTTTGGCCCGTGCTTTTCAAAGAACTCGTGCGCTTTGGTGACGTTGTCTTGTTTGAACAAGCGCGAATTAGGTCGGTTGAAAATTGCGGGGCCAACTTTACGCCCAAACAAGAAACCCACTTGGTCACCGACTGCCGCCGCAACAAATACCAGCACCAGCACGATTGGAAGTGGTGGAAGATTGCCCGCGAATTGTCCAAATATGTCGGAGTCTTTGGCCGCAGACGACGTCAAGAATCCGGTGACAAACAGCAGTGAATCGCCGGGTAGGAAGAATCCGATGAGCAGGCCGGTCTCGGCGAAGACGATCGCGACGACCACCCAGATGGCTGCGGATCCAGCAAGGTCAAACCAGAATTCTGGTTCAAGAAAGCGTGGCCCGAGAGCCAAGAGGGTACTGAGCATCGTGGCAGCCTAACGGTTGCTGGTCGGGCGACCGATTCGAGTCACCTTCACCAAAGGTGTCGCTGTTACTGGCCGGGAGGGTTTTGTTGGCCCGGTGTCAGCGATGAACGGACTTCTTGGAGGCGCACCTTCAAGTCGTGGTCGCCATGGCCCAAGTCTCCAAGCCACATTTCAACCGCTTGCAACAAGATCGTGTCCCGATCGCCGGCCATCACGGCAGCTGCCTGTGCGGCGTCAACTTCAACGGCGGCGGCCGCTTCACCGGCCGATTCGAGTTCAAGTGCTGAGCCTTGACGCTTCGAGTAGACAATGAACCCAACGACGATGGCAAGTGCGACAAGTGCGATCAGGATGCCCGCTGGCTTCATCGAGTCTTGGAGATGTGCGAGCTTGTCGGTGTTGGACACCTTGATCACCGCAGGCAGAATCAGCAGCGCCACAAGGTTCATCACCTTGATCAGCGGGTTGAGCGCCGGACCGGCAGTGTCTTTGAACGGGTCACCAACGGTGTCCCCAACCACAGCAGCTTTGTGGGCTTCTGAGCCTTTCCCGCCCTCGTTGCCATCTTCGATGTACTTCTTGGCGTTATCCCACGCGCCACCGGCGTTGTTGAGGAAGTTCGCCATCAGCAGCCCGGTGATGATCGCTGCGGCCAAGAAACCACCAAGGGCGATCGGACCAAGCCCGAAACCAACCACGGCAGGCATCAAGACAGCGATGATCGCCGGGGTTGCGAGCTCACGCAGCGCAGCCGACGTACAAATGTCAACAACCGGGCCGTGGTCAGCTTTGCGCTTTCCGGCCATGATCTGACCATCGGCGAACTGGCTGCGGACTTCTTGCACGACGGTTCCCGCGGTACGAGATACGGCACGAATCGCAAGTGACGAGAAGATGAATGCAATCGATCCACCGATCAGAGCACCGATAAACACCCGAGGATCCGCGATGTTGATCGGGAACGACGAGTTCCCAACGAACTCGGTGCCTTTGGCAACTTCGGAGATGATCGTTTCTCCATATGATGCGAACAGAGCAACAGCGGCAATAACCGCGGAACCGATCGCGAAACCCTTGGTGACAGCCTTGGTGGTGTTGCCCACGGCGTCTAGGCCGACCATGATCGTTTCGGCTTCACCGTCAAAGTTGCCGGACATTTCGGCGATACCGGCTGCATTGTCCGCAACCGGACCGAAGGTGTCTTCGGCCACGATGATGCCGGTGGTGGCGAGCATGCCAATACCCGACAAGGCAACGAGGTAGGTCGAGAAGCGGAAGTTGCCACCGCCAAGAGCGACGGCACCACCGATTGCGCCAGCGATTGCGACGAGCGACCAAACCGATGATTCGAGACCACCAGCAAGACCTTCGAGCACGGTTGTTGCCGGGCCCGTGCGAGTCGAGCGGGCAATGTCACGAACCGGCTTGTATTCGGTTGCGGTGTAGTAGGCAGTGATTTTCGAAACAACGAAACCAAGCGCCACACCGAGCACAACCGCACCGAACATGCGGGCACCAGGCTGACCAATGGCAGATCCGGCCGGGTTGCCGACGTACACGAATGCGAGAATCGCGGCACCAACAATCGCGATGACCTGGGCGACACCTACGCCACGGTTGATGACTTTGAGCGCATCAGATTCGCCCGGGCGGGCTTTCACCGCGTAGATGCCCACGATCGAGCCGAGCACGCCGATGGCCATCATGGCGATCGGGAAGACCAAGCCACGACCAGCGACGTCGGCACCGAGTCCGAGGCCGCCTGCACTAAATGCTGACACACCAAGAATGATGGACGCCACCAGGGTCACACCGTATGACTCGAACAGGTCAGCGGCCATCCCGGCGCAGTCACCCACGTTGTCACCGACGTTGTCGGCAATGGTTGCCGGGTTGCGCGGGTCGTCCTCGGGGATTCCGGCTTCAACTTTTCCGACCAGGTCGGCGCCCACGTCAGCGGCTTTGGTAAAGATGCCGCCGCCAACGCGCAGGAACAGTGCGAGCAGTGATCCACCGAAACCGAAACCGACGAGCATCGCCGACGATGTGTTTTGGAAGATCAAAATGATGAGCGTCGCGCCGAGCAGTCCGAGACCTGCGGTTGCGAGTCCTGCCACACCACCGGTGCGAAACGCAATTTGCATGGCTTTCGGGAAGTCTTTTTGCACCGCGGCGTTCGTCGTGCGCACGTTTCCCTTGGTGGCGAGCCACATGCCCAGGAAACCGATTGAGGCAGAGAACGTGCCCCCGATGAGGAAACAAAGCGTACGGAACAAGCCTGACGGAGCAAACGCCAAAGCGACCTCACCAGAAGGCTTCACCAGCTTCGACGCGGTCAAGAACACGACGATCGCAAGGGGCACGACGATGAAACCGATGGTGCGGAACTGGCGCTTGATGTACGCCATGGCACCTTCGTGAATATTGTCGGCGATCTCGACCTGCCCACCGGTTCCCGGATCAGATCCAAGAACGTCTTTCATGAGCACAAACGCGACGGCAAGCGAGATCAACGCGACGACAAGTGAGACGATGAGGAGCGCGGTGTCACGGCTGCCCAGATCGAAGACCTGGTAGCCACCTTCCGCAGCAAGCAGTTGGGGCATGGAAGATTCCTTCAACGGCTCCCGGATAGAACCGGGGTCGGGTGGGATAGGTGGGAGCGGATGCCAGCAAAAACTGGTCCGCAGACCCGCTCTTGGCTACTACGTGGAGCACTCGTCGAGCAACCTGAGATAAACGAGCGCGTCAAGCTGGTAGCCCAAAGAAGCGATTACCGTGTGAAAATTTGGTTCGCCAATTGGAGCCGTGCACCGTGCGTTGGCGTTCTACACTCGGTCCGTGCAATGTGTGGCGTGTGGCGAACTGATCCCAGAAGGGTCACGGTTTTGCCCATCGTGCGGGGCAAAAGTCGCTGGTCACAGCGAAGAACGCCGCGTGGTTACCGTGCTCTTTGCGGATCTTGTGGGTTTCACGTCGCTCTCTGAACGGCGAGACCCAGAACAGGTCAAACATCTTGTTGACCGGTGCTTTCAATTACTTACCGCAGAGGTTGTCAGCTTTGGTGGGCGAGTCGACAAAATTATCGGTGACGCAATTTTGGCTCTGTTTGGTGCGCCGGTCGCACACGAAGACGACGCCGAACGTGCGGTACGCACCGCGTTACGCATGCAAGAAGTAATCAACGAACGAACAGATGAATTCGATGGGATCATTCGCTTGCGTGTTGGCGTGAACACCGGTGAAGTACTCGTTGGGGCGCTTGCCGCGGGCGGTGACTACACAGCCATGGGTGACGTCGTCAATACAGCAAGCCGCTTGCAAACGTCAGCAAATCCGGGCGAAGTCTTGGTTGGGGCTACCACGTTTGGGGCAACGTCGCGCGTGATCTCCTATGAAGAGCGAGGCGTGGTTCCCACAAAGGGACGCGACGAACCGGTTTCGGCCTGGTGTGCACTCTCGGCGGTGACTTCCCCAGGTGATCGACCAAATCGTAATTCCGGGCCGCTCGTT
Organism: uncultured Iamiaceae bacterium; assembly: GCA_964544305.1. Lineage (GTDB taxonomy): Bacteria > Actinomycetota > Acidimicrobiia > Acidimicrobiales > Iamiaceae > JAFDWI01. The sequence continues at coordinate 13,068 of CAZJAZ010000044.1, forward strand.
GGTCGCGACGCTGAAGTAGGCACTCTGTCCAATGTTGCCGCCACTGCGCTTGCCAACGAACGGGCATCACTTCTCGTACTTCTTGGCGATGCAGGCATGGGCAAATCTCGTATTGCGGCAGAAACGACCGGCCAATTGGCGGCTGGACAACAAGCAATGGTGTTGCAGGGTCGTTGTCTGCCCTATGGGGAAGTGAACGCGTGGTGGCCTATTGCCGATGTCGTGCGAGGGGTGCTTGCTGTAGATGTCGGAGAAGCGGTCGACAACATGCGGCCCGCATTGCGAGCGCTGGTATCAGATGCGAGCGTGGGTGAGCGTTCGGCGAACGAGGTCACCCGGATTGTTGCGGGTTTACTCGGCCTCTTCGGTGCCACGAGCACATTCGACGATGTTGATCCAGAACATGTCCGAGAAGAGATCGTTCGAAGTTTTGTTGCCCTTATTGACGATCTGACAACCAAACACCCGGTGGTGCTTTGGCTTTCCGATCTGCACTGGGCAGATCCTGTCGTCAATGGTCTCGTTGAGCGATTACTCACCGATCTTGCGCGACGGCCACTTGTTGTTGTTGCGACCGCACGACGTTCGCTCCTTGCACGTTGGTCGCCACCGGTGGGCCGCTTTGACACGTTTGCGCTCAATCTGGAAGCACTCGATGTGGCGTCGGTTGACGAGCTCATTGACCAGCTTGTGGCCGAGAGCGGTCGTCCACGGCTGAGTCCTGCCACCAAGGCAGTCCTGCGTGAACGCAGCGGTGGGAATCCATTGTTTCTGGTTGAACTGCTGTCGCTCGTGCAGGAACAATCTTCGAGCACACTCGATGTGGACGCGTCGCTTGTCGCATTGCCCGATACTTTGCGTGGCCTCATTGCAGCCCGACTCGACAACCTTGGCGTCGACGAACGCGCGGTCATCGACGATGCATCGGTGCTGGGGCGTCGAGGCAAAGTTGTGCATTTGGCTGACATGGTGCGAGAGACCCGTGGCATGGATGACCTTTCCCACCCGCTGGCGTCACTCGTCGGGCGTGACCTCATCCGAACAGATGGCGAGAACTGGGAGTTCACGTCTGATCTGACCCGCGAGGTCGCCTATGGCATGCTCACCAAATCTGATCGGGCGCGGCGGCACCTTGGCGTGGCACGGTGGATTGAACAATTTCGAGAGGGCGATATCACCGATGCGATCGCAGACGTGCTCGCCCATCATTACGGGCAAGCGGCTGAATTGTTAAGCGACCTTGGGACGATTGAGTCGCTTTCGGCGGCGGCGCACGCACGTGGGTTGTTTTGGCTCGACCAAGTCAGTGCCCGAGATGCGCGACTCCGACTGTTTCCTAATGTTGAACGGTTGTGTACCCAAGCGATTGCACTTGCGGGAACACAAGATCCGGTGACTCACTTAAGGTTTCTGGTTCGACGTGCCCAGAATCGGGCAATGGTTCGCAACGCTCAGGGAGCAATGGACGACATTGTTGTGGCCCGTGCGATAGCTAGCAGCGTTGGGGATGAGAATGGGTTGGCGGAACTTGCGCTCGTCGAAGGTGAACTTGCCCAGCAACGCGGCGACCTTGATTTGGCACGATCAATTTTCTCTGAAGCGGCCGAGCGCTTCCGCGTACAAAGTAACGATGAACGACGCGGTGAAGCGCTTCGTTCGTTGGCGATGGCAGAACTCTTTGCGGGGCGAATCGTCCAAGCCGAGCAAGCCGCAACGCAAGCTTTCGAGCTTTACCGTTCGATTGGTCGGCGCAATGGTGAGGCGTGGGCGTTGCAAAGTCTGGCGTGGATTTCGTTCGCGAAAGGCGACATTGAGCAGGCCGAAACTTTCATCAGTGACTCACTCAAGAAGTTTGATGAGACGGGGGAAGCAGCGGGTTTGTCGTGGGCCCGCGGGTTGCAGGGATTCGTTCGGTTAGCGGAAGGAAACTTTGTCGCTGCCGAAGCGCTGCAGCAGTCGGTGCTTGCCACGGTGCAAGCAAATGGTGACCGGTGGGCGAGTGCCATGATGCTGTTGTTGGCGTCGGTTATCAAATTGTGGACGGGCCGCACGGCAGATGGCGTCGACGATGCGAAACAAGGTCTTGAGATTTTTCGGGCGGTTCATGATCGTTTCGGCCAGGTCCGTGTTGTGTGGCCTCTTGCCCGAGGTCTGGCGATGCGAGGCGAAATCGATGCGGCTCGGGGGGTACTCGCTGAAGTCGGTCATTCGGGTCAAGATGAGCACGTTGCGGGTGAATTAGCGGACGACCATTTCATTCTTGCGGTGGCACGAGCGACCGTTGATATTCACGCGGGGAATCCTGAAACGGTACTAACGCTATTCGCACGTTTGTCTGATGAAATGGGGTTGCACGGTGTTGCAACGATTCTGACTGATCCCAATGACGACGAATTTGAAGTTGACTGGGTTGCACCCGCGTTGCAAGCAGGGGCTGGCATTGATTTGTTAACGGTGATCGCAACGGCCCTCATGCAAACAAACCGGCCGAAAGGGGCCGAGAGGATTCTTCTTGCTACCGAAACTGCGCTGGGGGAGGCCGGGCATCTCGCTCCGTTGCATTGTGCGTTGGCGATGGCCGCCTCGATTCGCGGTCGTATTGATGAGGTGGAACGAAAGGTGGCGTTGGTGCGCGCCGATGATCGAGCAACCTATTTGGATCGCTCGTTTGCGTTGATGGCTTGTGGATTGGGGCGTGCTGCTGCTGGCGATGACGGGGCACGTCAAGCCTTTGGCGAAGCACGCATGGTTGTTGATGGGACGGGTGATCTGTTGACCCAGGCAATCGTTCGAGTAGCGCAGGCCCGCGCAATGCTTGCGACTGGAGATTCGAGTGCGCAGGAACGACTTGACGAGACGCTCATCCGCCTGAGGGAAATGGGAACCGATGCACACGGTTGGGTGACCGTGTTCGAACAGTGTCTTGCATAACGAACTGACTCGCCACTCTCGTAGCCGGTTATGGGCACGCTCGTGGTTGACCTAGCGGCGGTGATGCAATCGTTTTTGGGTGGGTAATTGTGGCGTGTCTTGTCTAGTTTCGGCACCCAAAACGAAAGATCACGATGGCCAATTCAGCCCATGGCGGCAATCGCATCCGCGATGGCGAGCACCCGACGGGCATTGTCAACATGCAGGTTCTCGATCATGCGACCGTTGTAGGTGACGACACCCTTGCCCTGCGCGACCGCCTCTTCGAACGTGGCAATGAGACCACGGGCATCTTCAACCGACTCCGATGTCGGCGCCCACACCTCATTGCACGGCTCGACCTGGGTCGGGTGAATCAACGTCTTGCCATCAAAACCAAAGTCACGACCTTGCACGCATTCAGCTTTGAAACCATCCGGGTCTTTGATGTCGTTGAACACCCCGTCGATGATTACTTTGCCCGCGGCGCGTGCCCCGATCAGACACGCGGTGATCGCGGGGATCAACTCGGCGCGCCCTGGATTCTGCGCGGCGTGGAGCTCTTTGGCGATGTCATTCGTGCCGAGCACCAATACCGTTAGTCGTTCTGAAGCTGACGCGATCGCACGGGCGTCAAGCAGCGCATTGGGCGTTTCGAGCATCGCCCACAACTTGGTATGCGCGGGTGCCCCTGCGGCGACAATCGCGGCTTCAAGTGCTTTGACCTCGGCGGCCGAATCAACTTTGGGCACCAGGATCGCGTCGGGTCCAGCGGCGGCGGCTGCCGCCAAATCGTCGTCGTGCCACTGCGTGCCGATTGAGTTCACTCGGATCGCAATCTCACGGTGGCCGTACTCACCCGATTGGGCTGCCGCGCACACGTTCGCGCGCGCTTGGGGTTTCGCGTCCGGTGCGACGGCGTCTTCCAAGTCAAGGATCAATGCATCCGCAGGAATGGCTTTGGCTTTCTCGAGCGCCCGTTCGTTTGCACCGGGCATGTACAGCACACTGCGACGGGGGCGAAGGCTTTCATTGCTCATTGTTCATGCTCCCGTCGTGAAGCCGTAGGACGCGGCGAGATCCGGGTCACGTTCAGCGAGCTGGTGGGCGAGATCCAACATGACCTTGCACTGCAACACCGACGCATCGTCTTCCATCTTCCCGTTCAACATCACCGCTCCATGCCCGTCACCCATTGCCTCGATCACTTCTTGCGCATGGGCGACATCTTCAGGTGGGGGAGAGAACACGCGTCGGGCAATGTCGATTTGAACCGGGTGCAACGTCCATGCACCCACACAGCCCAGCAAGAATGCATTGCGGAACTGGTCTTCACAGGCCACGACATCTTTGATGTCACCGAAAGGCCCCCAGAACGGCAAGATGCCATTTGCCGCGCACGCATCGACCATGCGAGCCATTGTGTAGTGCCACAGATCTTGTTGGAACGTTGCCCGGTCCGACTCGATCTCGCCATCGATCGGATCCTCTCGCAGGAGATAGCCCGGGTGCCCACCACCAACCCGAGTGGTCTTCATCCGCCGCGAGGCCGCGAGGTCCGCGGGCCCAAGTGACAAGCCCTGCATACGAGGCGACGCCGCGCAGATCTCTTCAATGGCGTTCACGCCACGGGCCGTTTCAAGCAACGCGTGGATGAGGATCGGACGTTGCACGTTGCTTTTGGCCTCGAGCTGCGCAAGCAACCGGTCGACATAGTGAATATCTTCAGGGCCTTCGACCTTGGGGATCATGATCACGTCAAGCTTGTTACCAATGGCGGTGACGAGCCGGATCATGTCATCGAGGAACCACGGCGAATCTAAAGCGTTGACCCGAGTCCACAACTGGGTGGTCCCAAAATCGGTGTTGTTTGCGATCTCGACGAGGCCCTCGCGGGCGGCTTCTTTGTTCTCAACGACGATGGCGTCTTCTAAGTTGCCGAGGATGATGTCAACCTTGGCCGCGATGTCGGGCACTTTGGCTGCCATCTTCGGGTTCGACGGGTCGAAGAAGTGGATCATGCGTGACGGGGGGAACGGAATCTCCCGGACCGGTTCGGGCGCGCCGATCGCGAGGGGGCGAAAGAAATCCTTGGGCGGGCGCATGAGTACTCCTTGTAGGTAATCCGTCGACTGACTCACCCCACATTACGAATGTCGTGCAAGCGGGTAGAACTTGCGGTAAGGACCAATGGACGTGGCGTGCCCCGCGAACATCGAACAAAATATGCGTGGGGTTGTTATTTCCGGCAGAGATTGTGCACAGAAGAGAGGCGAAATGAAGCGGACGCATGCAAGGAAGGCACAGACCAAAATGCAGGTCATGCGAATTCTTGGCCTATTCATGTTGTCCAACTTCGGTGTGGTGATTGTTGGCGGATGTGGCGGATCATCGACCAAAGCCGACTCAACAAAAACAACCGCAGCGTCCAAATCAGGTGGCGAAGACGCGTCGACGGCGACCGAGACCAAGACGGTCGATCCATGCTCGCTCGTTTCAAGCGCTCAGGTGGAGAAGATCTTTGGTGAACCCGTCGCCAAACCAGAATTGAAGACCGTCACGATGGGTGATGGCGAGTCGAAGTCATGCATTTGGCAGGCACAACAGACCGTTGACAACCCATCGATCGACAATGCGAGCCGGATGTTGTAGCTCATGGTGATGGGTTCTCCAAACCCCAGCGCCATGTCTCCGGCGCAACTTTTTGAGTCGCAGGCGACCTCGAAAGAAATACCGGTCAAATCCGAGAACGTCTGCGAAAAAGGGTTCTGGCTCAACGGCTCAATCAATGCATTGCAAGGCGACGTGTACTTGACCGCGAGTGCCGGGCTCGCTGATGACAGCCCGAAAGCCAAAGCCGCGTCGCTGGCGCTCGTCAAGATCGCCTGCACGTCGCTGTAGGTCACTGCACTCGGCTTGTCGGGCTCGAAATGCGATGGGAGTTGTCACCCCACGGCAACTACGGTTCGACGAATGCATGGAACCGAACCTGCACACTTGTCGCCGTTCGCACAAGCAGTATCTCTTGAAGCTGACAACACTGTCGCCGGGCGGTTTCACGGCATCATTGATCACCGCTGGCAGTTGGCGGTAACCCCACAAGGTGGCGTTGTTGCCGCAATCGCCGCCCAAGCAATGACCAATGCGCTTCGCTCGCCCGAGCAAGTCATGCGGTCAATGTCGGTTGTGTTTGCCGGACAGGTCCATGTCGGTGAGGTGCAAGTCGATGTGCAGGTGCTCCGGCGGGGCCGCTTAATTTCACAGTTGATGGCGACGGTCATCAATCCAGGAGAACCGGCCGGGTTGAGTGCGCTCGCGGTATTCGGCGCATCTCGTCCCGGGTTCTCTTTTACTGACGTGCCATACCCCACCGGCGTTGGTGAACCATCTGCGTATCAGTCGAGCCGTGGCCCTTGGCCAGAGGAAGCCGTAGTTGCGCCGTGGCATGAGAACCCATTTGCCAAGGAACTTGTTGAGAACCGATTTGTGACCGGGCATGCCCCATGGGAGGACTACCTGCCGACAGGTTCGGAAGTAGTCATGTTCAGCGCATTTGACAATCCAATGGTCGACACGGACGGTTGGATGAGCCCATACGGGTTGTTGGTGCATGCGGACGCGATGCCGTCCGCGGTGGGCGAACGCATGGGAAATGACACGGTTGAGTGGTTTGGGCCGAGCGCAGATCTCACCTTTCACTGGTTCGCGCCAACAAAATCACGGTGGGTGCTCATACGCTTTTCGGCTCGCCACGCGGGCGATGGCTACGCGTCAGTTGACGCGCACCTGTGGGATCCAACCACGAAACAACTGATTGGTTATGCAACCCAGCAGGCGTTCTTCACGTTTGCAAACGGCGCGCCAACCGGTGACGCCACTTTGCCCATAGACTTGCGGTGTTGAGTAGCTACAATGCCTTCAGGCAACGAGTGATTACTTGAGTTATACGTGAATTCAGAAGCGATTGCGAAGGTCAACGGGAAATCGCATCGTCGCGTGGACGGCCTGAATTCATGGCCAGCCATGTTGGCTGATTTTGTTTGCATTTTGGTGTTCGTGGCGATTGGGCGGTCATCACACGAAGAGGGCATCACGGTTACCGGGATGCTGACAACGCTGTGGCCCTTTGTTGTGGGCGCGGTGATCGGGTGGGTCGGGTGTCGAGGTTGGCGGAGCCCAACACGACTTTTCCCCACTGGATTGGCGGTTTGGGTGAGTGCGGTGACCGTGGGCATGGTGTTGCGTCTGGCATCTGATCAGGGAACGGCGGTGTCTTTCGTGATCGTCGCAACCGGGTTTCTGGGCGCCACGATTGTTGGCTGGCGGCTCATTGTCATGCTCGTAGCGCGATACCGAGGGCCCTGAATTTTTGAGAACCGCTTGCAAACGACTCCACAATCTCGTCCTGCTCGATGGGCAGACCCAATCGTTCTCTGTTCCCCCAAGGAGGACCACCGGGGAAGAACACCTGTCTTATCGAATGTTGACGTGTCGTGCAACGATTAGACTGTGCGTCCGAGGAAGGAGCTTCTGCAATGAAAAGTCCCGTGTACGCCAGGCTCGGTCATCGTTCCTCTCGATCAATACGGGGCAAAGTCTTTGCAGGGAGCGCTGCAATCATTGTTTGTATTGGCTTGTTGACGGCGTGTCAACCTGCTGGCGCGGTCATTTCTGGCACGATCCGACTCTCTGACGGAACCGCTGCAAGCAATGTGCCCGTTGCGGCATTTGCGGCAACGACCGATGCCACACCGAATTCACAAACGACGACGGGCGCTTCGGGCGACTTTGCTCTTACTGCAAGTGATCTTCCCAACGGGCAATATTTCGTTCGGATCGGTTCTTCTTGGTGGACCGGTAGCGGTCTTGACGCAGACCCGGCCAAAGCCGCCAACCTCACAGTGGACTCTGCCAGCGGATCAATTGAAATCAACGCGACCGTCCCAATTGCCGGCCATCTCACCGGTGCCTTAACGGATGAAGGAGGCAAGACACTCGCAGGTAAGACGGTTGCTTTGGAAACAACTGAGGGTGGGATCGTTGCTGCGGTCACAACAGATGCCAATGGCGCATTCACGTTTTCGCTCGCGAGCCCAGGCGATTACCTTCTTGTAACCGTCGACCCGGCAACTCACGCGGCCACCATGATCGGCAGCGGCATCTACCACGTTGACGATCAACAGACTTTGAATGTGGGCACGCTCGCCATATTCACTGATCCACCGTTGCTTCCGCTCCTAGGAACGCGCAACTTTGTCGGCGGCGACAACACAAATTACGCCGGACAGTCCGGACTGATTCGCTCCGACATGAACCCGGGTTATTGGGCATCGGTGAGCGCTCCCGGAACCGACCCGGCGAACGGTGATCAATACGACGCACAATGCGAATCAACAGTCACCGCTGGCGCCTGTACCAACGGGGCAATGAACCCGGCATACGATCCGAATGGCCGTTTCTATACGCTCCAGATCAACTCGACGAATCCCGAGGTGTTGGTCCAGGTATTTGACGCCGGTTTTTACGCGCGCCCTCAAGCCCAAGGTACGAGTGAATTAAATTTCGGCTCGCAAGGCGACGGCTGGTTCACCGATTACGCGCTTCTCGCACCGGATTCAACCCCCGATAATCCAAACGACAATCCGCCAGTAGCGGCGAGTGCGTGTGGAGGGGGATCGGGGAACGCAGAAAATTCTGGGTCCTGGCATGTCGCAGCGAACGATGCAACGTCGGCGGCAATGTACCAGGACAAGTGGCAGACAATCTGCACGCTCACCAACCCCGCCCCGACGGGAACCTCTGGTTCGTATCTGTTGCGAGTGCGCACGACGAGTTCTGGCATCCAAGGGAACGGTGCGGACAATTTTGCGCTTCGTGCCGTGGCCAGCACATCGTTGGCTGTTGACGCAACCAACTACCCGGTTGCGCCGATGGATGCTACGAATCAACCCTCGCTGAGCGCACGGGCCAACTCGACAATTCGCCTGGCCAAAGCTGCTCAGCCGATTTCATTTCCATTGGTCAAGGTGTCTCCTCAAGATGCGGGCCACACGTTGGTGCTTGATCTCTTTGACATTGGCGAAGGTGTCCCCGATGGCATCACGATCAACTCACCCTCTGGGCAACAACGAGGATGCGTCACTGCAGCGAAGACCCTGACCGGCGACATCAGCGACATGTCGATCATTGACGATGGTCAGGTCTGCACCGTCCCAACACTCAATAGCGCAATGCTCTTCGAGGGGCGCTCGCTTGTCGTGCAACTCCACATCCCCGATACCTACAACTGCGATCCAGGCGAGCGGCCGGATGCCATCAACGCAACGACTTTCACTGGAAACGGCTGTTGGTGGTCGATCACCTATAACGGCACGGCCGCAGCGCATGATTCGACGACCTGGCACGGGCACGTCCTCTAACCGGACTGACGTATCCCGCGTTTTGGGTGCCGAATCCGGACAAAAATGGCGGGCGCGATCGCGCACCCACAACGCGAGGGTTGCGAGCAAGCTCGCACACGAGAGCAGCGGCTGGTAAGTTCGTAGCACGTCCCGTCAACAATTTCTCCGCAGATTCCATCAACGCCGTGTGCTTCTTCTCGTCATTCTCGTTCTTGGAGTGGCGATCGCACCGACCAACATCGCAAACTCACAAGCGAACGCGGCCACCTTGTCGTCATGGTCACATGACGATGCTTTTGTTGCCGCGGCCTATTCAGACTTCCTCGGTCGGGCGCCAACAAACACCGAGTTGACCAATGCAACGTCAGTTCCACTGAATTCGGAGTCCGCGCGGGCGCACGTCGTGTCAGGTTTGTCTCATTCTCCCGAGTGAATCTCGGTAACCGTCAACAAGTTTTATCGCGACATGCTTGGGCGCGCAGGGGATGCGTCGGGCGTTGCCTACTGGGTGTCAATGATTGCTCGCGGATCCATGACCGTCGCACAAGTTGCCGGTCACTTTTATTCATCACAGGAATATGTTCACCAACTCGGCAGCGAGAGTTTGCAAACATGGGTTCTTGACTTGTACACCAAACTCCTCTTGCGAGATGGGTCGCTTGATCCAAACGGGGTTACGTACTGGGTTTCGGTGGCCAAGTCACGTGGCCGCGACGATGTCGCATACCGATTTTTCCAATCACCAGAATCGTGTCGCACCCGCGTTGGTATGCTGTACCAGTCGCTCCTCCATCGAGCGCCAGAGGCTGGCGGATTGGAGTTCTGGGCTGACCAGGTAGCCCACTCGGGCGACCTCGTTCTTGCGATGAAACTCGCATCCAGCAACGAGTATTACCGCAACGCATGGAACGAGTACCCCAGTGCTCCGACCGCTTCGGTCTTGCCAACGGTCTCAGGCCCACTGCCGTTCGTGCCATACCGTGCAAACGCAGACGGCCTGACCATCGGCTCCAACGGTTACTGCACTGGAACATGCGCGACCCTGCATCCGTTGCCGTTACCGGTTGGTTGCACGACAGCAAAACCCTTGGGTTTGTCATCATCGGGGACAATTGTCGGTCGAGGCACCGCACTCGACGGCAGTAATCACGGGCTGGTTTGGGCGTCTCCCACTGCGACGCCAACCCAACTCGCCGCACCTGTTGGTTTCACGAACGTCCAAGGACAGTGGATTACTGATAGCGGCCTTATTGTTGGTTATGGCGACGATCAAGACCAGCATGCGCAAGGACTCGTGTGGGCGGATGCGACGGCGCAGCCAACGGTACTTGTCGCACCAGATGGCTACAACGTCGCATCAATAGCGGGCGTCTCCGCAGCCG
>CAZJAZ010000045.1:0-23407 GCA_964544305.1 uncultured Iamiaceae bacterium
TACGTGGCGATGTGTCGTGAATCGTCAGGGTCAAGTTCGACGACTTCTAAACAGCGACGTGCTATTGCTTCAGGATTCTCCAGGCCGTGCAAGATCGCCGCAAGGCGAATAAAAGACGCTGGTGTATGCGAGTCGAACATCGTTTCTTGCTGGGGAACCAGCCCGATGCGGCGACGGACCGACGCATCAATTCGAGGGTCTGCACCGTGAATTCTGATCGTGCCTTGTGACGGGGGAGTCAGGCCGCACAAGAGACGAATCAACGTGGACTTGCCTGCACCGTTGGGTCCCAGAAGGGCGGTAACTCCTTCGCCGACACCAAAGCTCACCTCGGACACCGCAACGACGCCGCCAAACCATTTGGATGCCCGAACGACGCTGACCACCGGCTCAAAACCGGCATCCGGTGGTGGAGGTAATGCCCGGCCCGTCGGCGGAGGCGGTGGTGGAGGCACCATGTTGGTCATCGCGTCACCTGCATGCGGGCGTATTGGATACGGGTCACAAGCGAACACAGCACAATGACACCGATTCCTACCGCCCACACAACCGCAGTTGGCACATCGTTGGTGACCCCGTGTGCTTGAACTCCGAAGGTTCGGGTGGTGATCGCATCGGGGAGGTCGGTTGCCAGCCCCAAAAGTGCGAGGGTTGGGTGGCTGTCGCCGAGCACTCCTCCAATGACACCAGATGCAATGAACACTAAAATGATCGCGGCGCTCGCAAACCCTTTTCGGTCGGTAAAAGACGAGATCATCATCGTGACCGACGTGAATATCGCCGCGACCACAAATCCGGCTCCGATGATGCGCAAGGTCATCAGGCCCGAACCAGCACCCGCGCCAACCCCGTTTCCTTGCAGCGAGTTCGCGAGAAGTAGGAGGAGTTGTGGCCCGGTGGTGACGAGTACGAGTCCGGTGAATACGGCCGCGGCTTTGCCAAGCAGGTAGGTGTCGCGTGTTAACGGCGACGCGAGGTAGAGCCCGAGCATGCCGGTGCGACGGTCCGGGCACAGCACATCGGGGGCGCTAAACGCGGCAAACAACATCACGGCCAACACGACGTAGCCGTAGTAATCCGAATAGCTCGGCAAACTTGACGCGATTTGTGGATCGTTTTTTGCGAGGGCCACGATGCCAACGAACACGATTGCCGGGACATACGAAATGAACACAATCGCTGTTGGAAGCAGTTTCGCCCAGACCGGTCGGCGCATGCCGAGCATGCGCTGCATTGAAAACGTCCAGAGCGCTTTGAGCGTGGCTGCGATTCCGAGTCGCTCATCTTCGTAGCGTCGGTAGCCTCGTTCAAGAATCTGGGCGTTGCCTGGTGGGGGTGGCGGCATGGTCATGACGACACCAAAGCTTCTGAGGCGAGAAAAACATCTTCAAGCGTGGCGCGTTGTGGCCCAAGGCGCCGGATCGCGCTGTGAGTGTTTGCGACGGCGTCTCGCACCGCATCGAAGAGCACGTCGGCATCAAGATTGGAGTCTCGTGCGGTCACGATGAGGCGCAAAGCATCTTGTTCAACCGTGTAGCCACTGTTGCGCAGTGAGGCGGCGACCGTTGCGTGACCGTCAACGAGTTCAACAACGACGCCGTTGCCCGTGCCTCGCACCGCGTCGATCGCCCCCGACGCGGCAACTTTTCCGTCTCGCAATAGCACAACTGAATCGCACACCCGTTCGACTTCTTCGAGGAGATGCGATGAAATCACCACGTGCATGCCAAATTCGGTTCCCATGCGCCGAATGAGATCAAGCATGTCGTCTCGTTGGAGCGGATCAAGTCCGTCGGTGGGTTCGTCGAGAAGCACAAGGGCCGGGTCGTGCACGATTGCTTGAGCGAGTTTGGCGCGCTGACGTTGACCTGTCGACATGGTTCCAAGGGGGCGAAAGCGTTCTTCCCCAAGGCCAACATGCCAGAGGGCGTCGCTGGCCCGGTTGATCGCTGCCCGCTTGGGCAGACCGTGGATCCGCGCAATGTGGGTGACAAAGTCACTGACTCGCGTGTCGGGGGGCAAACGGTGATGCTCAGGGCTGTACCCGACTCGAGCACGAACTTGTGGCCCCGCGGTTGCCGGATTGAGCCCGAGTACTTCGAGTGACCCTTCATCAGGTCGGTGCAATCCAAGGATCATCCCGATGAGCGTGGTTTTGCCTGCCCCGTTCGGGCCGAGCAATCCGGTAATTCCCGGGCCGATCGCAATATCCGCGTTGGTGAGCACCGGCGTTGACTTCCAATGCTTTGTGACCGACCGGCCGACGACAACAGTATTGGTGAGCACGGCGGGCTCTCCGCCAAGCTCAGATACGTTGATCGCCGACATACGTGCCGATCCTAGGTGGTTCGCACGTCGGTGATCAGGTCACGATGTCAGGCCTCGTAGTACTGGCCGTCACGATGCGCGGTGGCCTTGCACATCGGTGGTGATGACGCCAGCGCACCGGTAGCACTGCGGGCCGCTGCCACCACTGTCCGCTGTCATTGACTCATGTCCGTCATGAAGTAGGTCGTACACGCCGATATAGCTGATCCCTTGGACGTATCCGTGCTTGGTGGGGTTCCCCGAAGCCGCATGGGTTACAGAGTGGCATTGTGCGTACTCGGAATAGTCCGCTTCGACCGCGACTCGCACAACCGGGCCGACCGCGATGCGTATGGGATGTGGATTGAGCTCCCCTGGGGCTAAGTCGAAGTCGGGGTAGCGCATACAAGTGGGTGAGTTCTCGACGATGAACCCACTTCGGCGGCTCTGGCTAAAGAGTTGATCTTCAATCATGATCCACCAATCGACATGCGCAAGTTCTGGTTCAATAGACTCGACCGGTGGGGCAACAGACTCACCGGTCCAATCCGCTTTGCGGAACTTTGTTGAAAAGTTGACGTTCAATGCAATGGTTGGCGTTCGAAGGCTGCCACGGCTCCACGGTGCGCTCAAGTAGCCGGCAGGTTCGTCGTCTGGAACGACCATCTGGGGGCCCAAGAGCCACGTGACTTTGTGGTCGGCCGTGCTCTCGAGGCGAATGCTTGTCGAATAACTCGATCCTGGGCAGACTTGAAACGTGATGGCACCTTCTGCGGGGCCAAGCGAGAGATGTCCCGTCGCGGGCATTGTTCGAAACGCCGCACCGCGGCGACATGACATCTGCTCGTGGAACATTGCGGAACTCAAGGCCACTCGTGCAGTAGCTGGCCGGTCTGCTTTCCAATGGAGGGTGACGTGAAAAGGATCAGCTGGATCAATGATGAAGCGTGTGGCGGCGTTATCGAGTTGCGGGCTGGCGTCGGGAATATTTGATCCAGCGTCGCTGCCAAAGGTGCCAGCTCGTTGAAAATTCCAGTTCGGCAGTGATGCTCGCGCCGGCGAGTTTGTTGACGTGACGTGGAGCACCACGTCACCCATTGAAACCGTGGTGCTGTTGGGAATGAATATGGGAAGCGATGACGTGCCGTTACAAGGGGACGTCGCACCGCAACCGACTTCAGCGAAATTCAAAACTCCTTCGTAGCGGCCACCGAATTGCTGATGTGTCGGGCCGCTACCGGTGTAACGACCTACGACAGCGATTCGCACCGCGGGGGTGATCCCGGTTGATGGAATGTCGCACAATGGTCGTGACGGTCGGTCACGTGAAACCGAAGTGTTGCAGAGTGCATTGCCATCGAGGTCGGTCACATCCACGTCAGCCCACAACAGTTGGCTGAGATCGACCAATGAGCCAGCCCGGGGTTGATGCGCCGCAAAGTCGTCAATCGAAAGGTGGACACTCGGCCGAGCTGGGGGTTGCAACGTAAATGCTTCACGTTCGGTGATTTGTGCGTGGGGTTGGAGATCACGCTTCCAGGTCAAACACACGTCATAGAGGTCGCTTCGGTCGATGTGTATGCCAAAGACGTGGGTCCGTGAATAGATGCTGCTGAGAACGTTCCCGTCAACATCGCGTTGATCGGCGAGATGAACCGGATGAAAATCTGTCGGTATTGCCTCCGCATCGAGCGACGAGCACGACGACTCTGTGCTCGTTGTCGGTCGCCTGACGAGTACCGCGTCGACGAGCTCATCGGGTTTTGATCCAACGAGTAGCTCGCCTCGCAGGTCATTGATGGGCCGGAAGATCACGGGTGCCTGACCGGGTAGGGCTGGTGTTATTTGCGTGGTGAAGTCGACACCCATGGCACGGAGATCATCAGCTGGCGTTCCGTGGATTTGTAGCGTGAAGGAGCGGTCCTGCGAGGTGCCAGCAAGCAGTACACAAGTGGATACTTCGCCGACTTCGTCAGCCGCGCTCCATCTATGCGTTTCGCTCGAACTCGTCGCTGCCCTTGCTCGTTGCCGTTGGCCGGTCTGGTCTGAGGTTTGGTTGATGGAGAAATTTCCTGGGTCACTTGATGTGATCGTGACCGGGAAGTGATTTCGATCGATACCAGTGGTGGGACATCCTGGTCCGGCGATTGGTTCAACCGACAAAATCAGAAACGGGTGGTCGCCACCGGCAGGCAAGACTGTTCCGCCGATGCCAATTGGGCAGCCCGTCGGGCGGGGTTCGGTCGCGCATCCGTCGACAACTCCTGGTGGCGTGGTGGTTGACGGTGAGGAGGTGCTTGAAGGGGATGCGCCAACTGTCGAGCCCGGTCGAGCAGTCGATGAAGGCGCGGTCGGGCTCGATGCGGTCGTTGTTGCCGGCGCCCCATCAGTGTCGGGGCTTCGAGGACGGGTGCCACGTGTCCCCGATGGCATTGTTGGGATTGCTGGGAGCAGCATTGATGTTGATGCGCCGGTTGCCCCGGTGGGGTGCGGAGCCGGTGCGGGTGCGGCCTTTGGCTTGCCGATCGGTGGCTTTGCACCCTTGGGGGCTTCATAGGTGAGGGCCGCTGGTGTGTCGGGAATGCCTGCCCCGAGTTGGATGACCGGAACGTGCACGAGCTTGGTCGTGCTCCGGGGGGCTGTCGATGCGGCCTTGTTGTTGTGCGTGGTCGTCGCTCCAATCGCCCAGCCTGCGGCTGCGAAGACTGCGAAGCCGATGACGGCGATGCCCACTTTTGTGATGAGGTTGCGTTGCATGATCAGACTCCCTTAGCCGAAGAACGCACAGTCTTTGAAGGTGACGCCAAAGTGGTTCGACGATGTCGTGCCACCTGGTCCAGACGCGGTGACCCAAACGGTGATTGTTCCGTCGTCATCGGAGGCAAAGGGACCAAAGGGGCCGAGTTGTGCAGTGAACGTTGTGCCGTTTCGGCTCATTGGGCGAGTGCCAGAGAAATTGCCGGGCATATTCCAGTGCAACGTGGCATTTGCGGTGTTGGATGCGTTCACGGTGACCGTTGTGCTGTACGACTCTCCGGGACAGGTATCTGGTCGATTTTCCGTGATCGTTGTGGGGTTCGCAATGAACTTGTCGATCGACGGTGCGCCCTGAGGCGGTGTGGTCACTTGGCCAGGAACCGTTGTTGTATGTCCGGGGATCGTTCCACTGTGGTCAGGAATCGTTGTGGCGCCCGGGATGGTGGTCTGGCCTGGTTTCGTCGTCGTGGTCGCGCCGGGCACCGTTGTTGATGACGTCGTTGTTGACGTGTTTGGCCGGGTTGACCGTGAGCCGGTAGCCGTTTGCTTTCCTGCAATGGGATGGGTGCACGTCACAACCGGCAACGACTTCGTTGTTGCATCGGCCTGCAAGCCATCGGCCTGCACCCACAGCCGACCGCTCGTGTCCGCGGGGTTTCGAATCTCCAACCATTTTGGATCGTTGCGTGCGTCCTGGCCAGTGATAAAGACCCGGTCGCCACTGGTGAGAACGCCGACTTTTCCTTGATCCGGGCAGCGATACGTTTGCACCGTTTGGCTTGCACGTCCAGCCTTCCCGTTCTGTGATGCGTTATCGGAGAACACGCGTTGCCCGACGAAGCCGATCCCGACTCCACCGAGAACGATGCCTGTTACCGCAAGGGCGGTCGTAATCTTTGTGATCATTGAAATTGTCCTTCCTCTTTTCACGACACGAGCGAGCATTTCGTCGCGTGGGGTGGGTGACGGCCAATGTTCAGACATGGTCGCCTGCCTCGATCAATTCGCCTGTGTCACCAAGGGTGGTGCGCAGCGAGGCGAGCCCTCGGTGAAGGTGGGTTTTGACTGAACCGGTAGATACCTGGAGCGCAGCCGCGGTCTCCGCTTCGCTGAGCCCCGATAGATAGCGCAGTGCGACGACCTCGCGCTGACGTCGAGGCAGTTTCGACATGGCAGCGGCGAGTGCGAGTCGTACCGCGACATCGTCATCATCGGCCCCGGTGTCTTCGAGTGGGGTTGCCACCAGGCGCTTCTGCTTGCGGATCAAATCAAGGGCGAGATTTGTGGTCACTCGTACCACCCAGCCTTCGCGCCACGGCTGGTCCCCGACTTTGCGCCAATGTGCGTAGGTGCGGGCAAGCGTTTCGGCGGCGACATCTTCAGCATTGGACGTATCTCCGAGAATGCGACGCGCAACCAGATACGACCGTCGAAACAGTTCATCAAACGCAATTTCGAATGGCTGCGGTTCGCTCATTTGCATATCCCTCATCAAACGTTCCGGGCCAAGATTTGGTTGACATGTGTTTTAGGAGATCTCATCGCACTGCGATGTCTTGTCGAGAAGTGTAGTGCTATTTCGATCTACCTGGGTGCACCCCATTTGATGCCCCAAACCGGAACTTGTCGTAGAACGCGTCGCATAGCGACGCGTTCTACGACAAGTTCCGATTCAAAAGTGGGGGAGTACGCGTGGACGCGGCCTAAGGTCAAGTCATGGCAGACGATGGCACCAAAGTCGAGATCAAAACCCGCTCAAAAGAAGTGACCGACGGTTACGAACGCGCTCCAGCCCGAGCCATGCTGCGCGCCATTGGTATGACCGATGATGACTGGACCAAAGCACAAGTCGGTGTGGCGTCGTCGTGGAATGAAGTCACGCCGTGCAACATGCCACTCGACCGCCTTGCGAAGCGCTCCAAAATTGGGGTTCGCGACGCAGGTGGCTTTCCCATCGAATTTGTGACGATCTCGGTGTCTGATGGCATTTCAATGGGGCACGAAGGCATGCGGGCCTCGCTCGTTTCTCGCGAGGTCATTGCCGACTCGGTTGAAACCGTGATGCACGCCGAACGTCTCGACGCGCTCCTCACTTTTGCGGGATGTGACAAGTCGTTGCCTGGCATGTTGATGGCAGCAGCCCGGCTCAACGTGCCAAACGTTTTCTTGTATGCCGGTTCGATTCTTCCCGGCCATTACAACGGTGAAGCACTTGATATCACCAGCGTTTTTGAAGCCGTCGGAGCGAAAGCCGCTGGCACGATTTCTGATGAAGATTTCGACGCGATCGAACACAACGCGTGTCCAACCGAAGGCGCATGTGCAGGCATGTTCACGGCGAACACAATGGCGTCGATCGGTGAGGCACTTGGCATGTCATTGCCGGGCAGTTCATCGGCGCCCGCGGTTGATCGGCGCCGTGACGATTTTGCCTACGCTTCGGGTCAAGCGGTGATGAACCTGGTGCGCCAGGGCATTCGTCCGCGAGACATCATGACCAAGCAAGCGTTCGAGAATGCGATTGCGGTGACCATGGCGGTTGGTGGGTCGACCAATGCCGTGTTGCATTTGCTTGCGATTGCGGCCGAAGCTGAAGTCGAACTGCATCTCGAAGATTTCAACCGGATTGCCGCGAGAGCCCCCCACTTCGCCGATACCAAACCCCATGGCAAATACCACATGGTCGATATTGACCGGGTCGGTGGTATTCCCGTTGTGATGCGCGAACTCCTCGAGGCAGGTGTGCTCCATGGGGACTGCATGACGGTCACGGGCAAGACCATGGCTGAGAACCTCGCCGACATTGACCCGCCCAAACCCGATGGTGAGGTGATCCACTCCATTGCAAACCCGATCCACCAACAAGGTGGCTTGGCGATACTTACGGGGTCACTTGCCCCGAAAGGTTCGGTGGTCAAAGTCGCCGGGATTGACTTCGACTTCTTTGAGGGTCCGGCACGGGTTTTCGAAGGTGAACAGGCGGCGATGGACGCGATCCTTGCGGGCTCAATCAACCCGGGTGACGTGTTGGTAATTCGCTACGAAGGCCCCAAGGGTGGCCCAGGCATGCGCGAGATGCTGGCGATCACCGGGGCGATGAAAGGTGCGGGACGCGGCGGCGACTGTGCGCTTATCACCGATGGACGTTTCTCTGGTGGAACCCACGGTTTTTGCATCGGCCACGTTGCCCCTGAGGCCGTTGATGGTGGTCCGATCGCATTCGTTGAAGAAGGCGACACGATCCGCATTGATGTGAACGGCCACACCATTGACCTCATCGTTGACCAGTCTGTGCTCGACGAACGAAAAGCGAACTGGAAGTTGCCAGAGCCCCGCTACACCAAAGGTGTGCTGGCCAAATATGCACGCCTCGCGCAAGGCGCCGACATGGGTGCGATCACTCGGCCCTAAATCGTGGGTGCAGACGCCACAGTTGTTGTGACTTCGGATTGAACCGCATTTGAGGCGAAAGGACCAACACGGCGTAGCGTTTTCTGCGGTACGACGAGTACCCAGAAGGCAATGGGTACTGCGGCCGTCACAATTCGGGTAAAACCCAGCCATGAATTCGCAATGATGGGCGCCGCGCACACAAAAACGACGAGGTTGGCTGCGAGGAAGACCGAGATTGCCGGTAGCGCTTTCCATGATCGGATCATCGCCGCGAACACAAGTCCTCCGCATGCAAGTGCATACAGAATTTGGCCAGGTGTGATTCCCGAGTGCACAAAACCCATGAAGGGAAGAGAAAAGCTTCCTGCGCTGGGTTGGGTGAAGAACGATTCATGAAGCGTCACCGACACATAGCCAGACCAGGCCACGACCGGTATCGCGGGAACGATGACGTTGGCAAGGCGTCGAGACCAGGTAATTCCTGGCCACAAACCCAGCGCAAGAACCGCGATGAGCGAGGTCTCGCGTGTGAGCGCAGCGAAGGCGAGAAAGACAATTGCCAACGTGAAACGACGTGAGAATGCAGCCCCGATACAGGCAATGGTGAGGCCCGCCGCAAGTGTGTCTCCCGTTGATGTATAGAGCGAACAAATCACCCCTGGGCTCAGCGCCATCGTGACGGGCAGCCATGGGGGCGCATTGGGGAACGAACCCAGCCACCATGCCCCCATTGCGATTCCCAATAGAGATAACGCCGCAAACGCGTAGACGAGGTTCTCGCCACCTGCAGGCACAATGACCTTCGCGAGAGCAGGGTACAGAATCCGTCGAAGTCGATAAGTGGGGACGTCAAGATCGTTGTGGATGGCACGCACGTTGAGCGGGTGCCGGGCAATCACATAGAAGGGCATGCCGTCAAAACCATTTCCTGCAAAAACGTAGGCATGTGGCATTTCACGGTGAACGAACCGATACGACGTGTTGTCCGGGCCAATTGCTAAGAGTGCCGTGGCATCACCAAATTGTGCGGCCCGAGTGAACATCCAAAACGCGCCAAGGCAACACGGAATGATTATGCGCCAGACAAGTTTCTTGCGGCGTGGTGACAGCTTGCCAAACATTTCAATGCAGTTTGGCATGCAACCAGCGCCTGGATGTGCAGATGTCGTGTTCCGGCCCGGTAACATGTGGCTCGCCGAGCGCGCTTGTGGCAAGCTAACTCGCAACACCATCTCAGGGGGTGGTCAACGTATGTCAGGGGATACTGCCGTGCCAGACAGCAACGCACCGATCGAACATGACGCAAGTGTCAGCAACGCTGAACCGAAGCGGCGCAAGATGTGGGTTTGGGTGGGCACGCCGGTCTTGGTCATTCTGGCCGCCGGTGGGCTTTTCGTTGCCAAGACCGTACGCGACGTAAACGATGCTCCGTACAAGACCGTCACCTATGCAATCCCTGAGGCCCCAACCCTGGTTGCGAAACCCGGCGAAGCGGTCTACCGCATTGATCCGTCGAAATCGTCTCTGACGTACGAAATTTCTGAGAAATTCGCCGGGCGCAGCTTTTCCAAAGCCAAAGGCACAACCAACGGTATCGCAGGCGATATCGCGGTCAATCGCACGAAACCAACCTCGTCTCGGTTCGGAACAATCGTTGCAAACATCGAACAGTTTCACTCCGACAACCGTTTGCGTGATGCCCGTATTCGGAGCGACTTTCTCGAATCGCACAAGTATCCGCTCGCAAAGTTTGAGGTGACGTCTGTTTCGGGGATGCCAGGCAAACTCGCCGAGGGCACACCGACCACATTCACTATCACCGGCCGCGCACAGGTTCATGGCGTCACACGTGACGTGACCTGGACAGCCAAAGGTACGTTGCACGCGAACGGTTTCGATCTCACGGCCACAACTCCAATCAAACTCAGTGATTTTGGGATTGATCACGTGGCGATCCAAGGCCTCGTTTCGGCATCAAATGATGCCACGATGACACTCAAAGTTCATGCGGTTGACCCCGGTAAGGAACACATTCCAACCGCGATCAGCGGGCCGGTCACCAAGAAAACAGGCGATGGGCCCTCGTTTAAGAACGTCGTGCAACCTATTTTGGAAGAGCACTGCGCTGAATGTCATCGACCCGGCCAGGTGGGGTCTGAGCATTGGGAACTGACAAAGGCCAGTGACGCCACTGCGATTTCGGAAGGAATTGCAACCGTCACCGAAACCAAATACATGCCACCGTGGCCTGCGTCAAACAAAGGCGTTGCATTGTTGCATCCCAATGTTTTGACGAATGCACAGATCAAGTCGCTGGCCGATTGGGCCAAGGCCGGTGGGCCACTTGACGTACCTGCTTCGGCTCCGGTCAAGCCTTCAAAGACGGTGCAAGCCACGATCCCACGTGCAGACAAGACATTGATGATCCCGACCTATACCGGCCACGCTGACATGGAGAACGAGTACCGCTGTTTCGTGCTTGATCCCAAGATCACGAAGCCGACGTTCTTGACCGGTTACGGATTCATTGCTGATCAGGTGAAGGAACTGCACCACGCACAAGTGTTTCTGATTTCTGGAGAGCAGAAGCAGAACGCTCTGAAACGATCTGGACAAGACGGTCGACCGGGTTGGAGCTGTTTTGGTACGGCGAACGTGTTTGGGAGACCCGCAACTGCCGGATTCTCTGAGCGTCGCGACTTGGGTTTTGCGGGTCAGTCAAACCTTGTCGCCGGTTGGGTGCCAGGGCAGACGCCGTCGTCGTTTGGAAAGAACATTGGTTTTATGTTGGAACCGGGCGATGCGCTCATTCTCCAGATCCATTATCACCATGAAGGTGAGGTCACGCCTGACCGCTCGGGCCTCACGTTGCAACTTGATCCACCAAACAAAGACCGGATGAAGATACGTGTCGTGAATCCGCTTGCGCCGGTTGAGATTCCGTGCGCGAAAGGTGTGAAAGCCAAGTTGTGTGACCGTACCGCGGCCATGCAAGAAAATCAGCGGCTGTATGGTTCGGGCTACATCGAAAGTGGCTTGTTGATGTTGTGTGGCAAGACCCCTGCAGAGTTGACGAAAGACTTTGACGGTCAAGTCGCACACACCGAGTGTTTGACGACCGTGCCCGAGTCAGGGACGATCATTTCAGTTCTTGGCCATATGCATACGATCGGGAAGACGTTCCGCATGACGCTTGATCCCGGATCGAGGGATTCGAAGATCTTGCTTGATATTCCGGTGTGGAACTTTGGTTGGCAGATGAATTATCCGTTGGCGAAGCCGATTCACGTGAACGGTGGCGACAAAATTCTGATGCAGTGCAGCTTTGATCGCTCGCTTGATCCGAATCGCCCACCGAAGTACATCGTGTTTGCCGATGGGACTGAAGATGAAATGTGCTTTGGGACCTATGCACTTGTTCCTGACAACCAAGAAGGACCTGGTCAGTCCGACTAGCGAATTAGGGCGAAGTGCCTCATGAGGGACGCGCGTAGAGCGTGCGATGCGTTGATTGCTGGACGCGTCGTATCGTTTCATCTCCGTAAGTGGAGCCCGGTGGATCATTGACATTGGGTTTTCTTTCCCTTAGGTTTATGCGGTCGGCTTCTGGTGGCCGGTGGTTGGTCGACGTTCAAGGAGTGTTGGGTATGGACACGTGTGATATGACCCTTCAGGGCTTCAGGGCTTCAGGGCTTCAGGGCTTCAGGGCTTCAGGGCTTCAGGGCGGTTTGGCGTGAGGCGTTTGGGCGCGGTGGTGGCGGCTTTGTTGGTCTTGGTGGCTTCGGTTGTGGTGGCGCCCCCTGTGGTTGCTGGCGCGTCTGAGGGCGCGGCTGGTTCATCAGGTGGCGGGAGTACTGGTGGGGTGGTTGCGGATGCTGGTGTTGATCAGTCGGTGGTGGAGGGGTCGACGGTGTCGTTGTCTGGTTCGGCCTCTGTGACTGGAAATGTTGGTGCGCCGGGTGGTTCGGGTTCTGAGGGTGTTGGTGGGCAGTTGTATTCGACGGGTGGCCCGGTGCAGGTGAAGATTTTGCCTGCGTCGACCGCGATTACGAGCGATTTGTGGTTGTTTGATCCTGAACCGGCGTCGATGTTGGGTACGAACCGCGAGACGGGAAAGGTTATTGATCTTGGTTCATTTCCGGCGGGCAGCGAGTTGGTATTTGGTATTGCGTATCAGGATGGGTCTACGCGGCGCGAGTTCAAGATGGGGCCTGCGGATCGCAATTTTGACAACACTTTTCACGATCGGGTTACCCAGGTGTCGCCTGGTGTTTTCGACGTTGGGTTTGAGGATCTTCCTGGTGGTGGGGACCGGGATTACAACGACTGCAATTTCGAGTTCACTGGTGGGGTGACGGCAATTCCGGCGTTGTCATACAAGTGGGAGACGGTGTCGTCTGATGGTCCACCGGTGCAGTTGTCGTCGAGTGCTTCTGCGACGCCGTCGTTTACCGCGTTTGATGATGGAACGTATACGTTTCGTCTTACGGCTACGGCTGGGGCTTGGTCGGCGTCTGATGATGTGACGGTTCGTGTGGGCAATGCGCCTCCGGTGGTGACAAGTGTGGGGGTTGATCCGACAGCGACGGATGGTTTGGCGCAGGTGGCGGTGTCGTTGAGCGATCCTGGCGCGTTTGATCGTCATAGTTTGGATGTGGATTGGGGTGATGGTAGCCAGAGTGTTGGGGTGCCGGTGTCGGTGGATGGCACGGGGTGGGGGTATGGCACTGCTGGTCACGTGTATGCGTCGAATGGCAGTTTCACGGTGAGTGTTGTGGCCCATGACAGTGATGGTGGCGTGTCGGCACCGGTGACCAAGGTGGTGGATGTTGGTGGCGCGGGTGTTGGTGAAGTAACAGCGGGTGCGAGTGTGTGGGCGACGTCAAGTGACGATAAGGCTTTGTGGGTGTCTGGTTCGCGCAACTCTTTTGAGGGGTTGACGAATTCCAATGGTGGGATCAAAGTGACTGGTTCGCATCACGAGTTCACGGGCGGCACGCAATTTGTGTCGCAAATGTCGGTTGCGGGTTCGTCAACGGTTGTTGATCCGGCTGCGAGCCAGGTGACGGCGAGCGGTTTTCCCTATGTGTTTGATGTGGCTGATTATGAGCCGGGTGGGCCGGGGGCGGTCGCGGCGGGTTCAGCGTATTTCCCGATTGAGGCTGCGTCTTGTTCGCATGGGTCTTGGTCACCGGATGAGCCGTTGGTGTCGGGGTTGTATTGGGTGCCTTGTGATGTGCAGATATCGGGTTCTGATGTAGCGGGTCAGGTCACAATTGTGGCCACGGGCAAAATTCATGTTGCTGGTTCGTCGGCACAGTTGACACCGTTCGTGGATGGGTTGTTGTTTCTGTCGACGTCGGTTGATGATCATGCGATTGATTTGTCGGGTTCGTCGGAATCTTTTGGTGGGGCGTTGTTCGCCCCGAATGGTGGGGTGCAGTTGTCGGGCCATGACGACAGTCTGGCTTGTGGGGTGTTAGCGGAAACGGTGCGTGTATCGGGCTCTGATAACACGGTGGGTGGCGCAGCGTGTGGTGTGGGTAGCGGTGTTGCGTCTTCTGTTCCGATTGCGGCCAGCCCGTTGCTGGTGCCCAAATTGTCGTTGGGTTTGGGCACGGATGTGTCGAGTGTGGCGCCTGGTGCGACGGTCCACACGACGTCCACGGTTGGTAATAACAGTGGTGGCATGTTGTTTGTGCCGGTGGAGTTGGCGCTTGAGACTCAGGGTGCAACGCCAGCGACGCTCAATGGTGTGACGTACGCGTTCCAAGTGCATGATCCGGTCACGGACACTTGGTCGACGTTGGCTTCAACTGATCCAAGTGCACCAGCGGACCAGCACATTGTGGGGTTGTCTACGAAAGCGAATCCGGCGACGGGTGTGATGTATCCGGGTGGCGCGGATGATTTGTCGGGCACGACATTGGCCGCGGGTTCGTTTGGGTCGTGGGCTGGGTTGGCATCGATCTCATTGTCTGATGAGCAGTTGCAGTCGTTGGTTGATCCGACCAAAGTGGATGCGGTTCGTAACGTCGTGAATTTTGATGTGACCGGGTCGATGGTGCGTCGCATTGCACGGTTCTCCGCGGATCCACTTTCTGAGCTGCGTGCTGGGTTAGCTGGGACAATTTCGGATGTGGCCGTGCATGGGGTTGCTGGCGGCTCCGACCCGACTGATGTTGATTTGTCTACGGTTCCCGGCTTGGCGTCAATCAGCCCGGGTGGCCATGTCGTGGTGCCTGGGTCGTTTGCTGCGCCGGTCGCACCGGCCAAGGGCGAGGGTGAATCTGATGATTCTTATGTGGCGCGTCTTAGCGCGTTGGACGGTTCGAAAATCTTTGGGTCAGCGTACGCGACCGGTACCGCGTCACCAGGTGTGATCTATGCGCCTCAACAGATCGCTGGGGTGACCGTGCAATTGCCGGTGCTGTCCGCGAAACTCAGCGCCCCGGCTACTTTGAACCCGGGTGACGACATTGATTGGAAAGTGAGCGTCACGAACACTGGTTCGGTTCCGGCGTCCGGGGTGAATGGTGTGGTCAGCGTTGAGGACACACCGGTAACGGTTTCGGGTTTGCCAGCGTTAATCGCTCCAGGCCAGACCGTGACCGCCACGGCAACAACCGCTACCACAGCGGGTGTGACCACGAGTGTTGATGGTGCTTTGAACGTCACATGGTCGGATGCGAACGCAAACAATTACGGGCCTGTTGGCAACTCAGTGGCGGTGTCGGTGCGCCCGGGTTACGCGTTGATCGTAGAGAAAACGGCGTCCTCTGCTGGACTGCCACCGGGCCAACTTGGTTACACCGTGGATGTGGTGAATTCGGGTGGCAACACGCTCACTCGTGTGTCGTTAGATGATGTGGTTGATGCGAACACGACGATCATCCCAGGCAGCGTGACCACATCGGCGGGTACGGTCACTTCAGGCAATTACACGGGCAGCACGAATGTGGGAGTGGATTTTGGTGATCTCGCTTCTGGTGTGCATGTGACTGTCACGTTTTTAGTTGACGTCGCCCAGGTGCCGGCAGCGGTCACTCACGTGTCGAATCAAGCAAGAGTCAGATCTGATCAGACGGGGTGGGTGCTTTCGGATGATCCGCTTGTGCCGGGTGTGGCTGATCCGACGGTCACGCCGATATCGCCGGGCGGTTTTGTTGGTGGTGGCACGGGTGGGGTGTCGTTGCCGGGCCCAACCGTGACCGGTTGTGACCCTGCTGATGGGGCAACGATCAGCGCGCCCACAACTCTGCATTGCACGTTGGTGCCTCAGACAGGTACGAGTGTGGCTGGCTGGTCGGCTACCGCAACACCAGCGGGTCGTGATGCGTCTGAAACAGTGAGTGTTGGTAGTGGAACGGGAGGCCAAGTGTCGGTGCTTTTTGACCCGACCGTGCTCGCGAATGGGCAGTGGATTCTTCACGTGTCTGCGACTGGTTCCGATGGTGGCGTGTCTACATCAAATGAGATCGTGGTTGTGGATGGTCGCCTGAAGTTGGGTCGTATACGTGTGACATATACGGATATGTCGGTTCCGGTTGCGGGAATTCCGATCGATGTGACCCGCACTTATGACAGTCTGGATCGCCATCATCAAGGCGATTTCGGTCAAGGCTGGTCGTTAGGAATCGCGAACTTTGATGTGCAAACAGGGCGCAAGTTGGGTGATGGGGGATGGTCGTCTACCCAGTGCGGGTCGATTATTGGTGCACCGATCAACTGTGTTTCCACGGTAACGAACCATGTCGTGACCGTCACGTGGCCTTCTGGTCGGGTCGAGTCATTCAAACTGACTCCTAAGGTGTCCCCGCCAGCGTTTTCGTTTATGAATCAGGCGGCTTACACCCCGATTGGGGATGCAACCTCGACGTTGGCTCCGGTGGCAGCGGACGCGTTTGTGATGTTTGCTGGTGGCGATGATTTGTTAGTGCCACTCTCAGATCAGGTGTATGACCCGCAACGTTTCGTGCTCACCGATACGCACGGGGTGAAGTATTTGTTGGATGTCTCGTCGGGTTTGGTGTCTGCAACCACGCTTGATGGCAAAACGGTGACGGTGAGCGCTGATGGGATTTCGTCGTCGGAGGGTCCGTCGATCAGTTTTACCCGTGACACGTTAGGGCGTATTACGCGGATTACTGGCCCGTCTGGTGAGTATCGGCGTTATTTGTATAGCCCGAGTGGCAATCTCGCGCATTTTGTGCACGGTACTGACGGTACCGTCGAGTACGAGTACGGGAATGATCATCTCCTTACCGCGGTGCCACCGGGTGCGGATAGTCCAGCGCAGGTGTTTCATTTCGGGTTCGATGGTCGGGTGGATTGGATTGGTGACCGTTCTGGCCATATTTCAACGGTGTCGTTCGATTTAGGGGCGAAAACACGTCAGGTCACGTCACCGTCTGGTGATCAGGTCACGGTGACGTCGTTTAGTGATCGGGGTGATCCGGTTGAGGTGCAAAGTGTTGCGGGTGGGGTGATTGCTACGACTACTTCAACGTTTAATGATGCTGGTCAGCCGTTGAGTGTGATTGACCCTGATGGTCACACCACGTCTTTTACGTATGATGTGAAAGGTAATCAGACATCAGTGACTGATGGTGCCGGTGTGGTTACAGCAACCGACTACAACGCTTTGTCGGAACCGACGGTCACCAAAGTTGGGGGTGAAACTGTTGAAACGAAAGGCTATGACGGGCAAGGGCATTTGGTTTCGGATGCGAAACAAGGCCAACCCGCAACAACCTACACGTGGGTTGATGGTCGTGTTGTTGCGGTGACGTCTCCGACGGGTGAGATCACCTCGTTGGGTTATAACGTGGCCGGGTTTTTAGATCAGATCAGTTCTGCTGCGGGCACGGTGGGTCGTGTGACTGATGGTTCTGGTCGGGTGCAAAGCATCATGTCGCCTTCTGGTGTGTCAACAAGTTTTGGTTATGACGGTGATGGCCGGTTGGTTTCGTTGACTGGAGGTGATGGTGTGGCTCAAACGTGGGGGTATGACTTGGTGGGTCATGTCACCCGTGCAACCGACAAAACAGGTGCTTCAACAACATTTCGTTATGACGGTACTGGTGATTTGATCTCGAAAACCGATCGCAATAACCAGTTGACGACCTACTCGTACGATCGTGACGATCAACTCGCGTCAATCAGCGCACCAGATGCAACAACCAGCATTGTGCGTGACGGATTCGGACATCCAACATCGATGACAAATGGTGCTGCGAGCGTGGTAATGGCCTGGACGCCTGGTAGCCGACTGCAAACCGAAACCACGCATTACCTGGGTGCGACGATTCCGGATCAGACGGTGACTTACGGTTTCGACGGGGCGGGGAAGGCCACGAGCATCACCGGGCAAGGCTCGACCACCTCATTCGCCTACGACAGTCAGGGTCGTCTTTCCACGGTCGATGACAGCGTGGCAGGCGAGTTTGGTTATGGGTATGATCCCACGACAGGAATGATTGCTTCACTGTCACGTCCAAATGGTGTCACTGACCGTTTCTCTTTTGACGATGACGGCCGTCTCACCAAACGCGATGCCACCGATTCGCTGGATCAGGTGTTGAGCCAAGCCGAGTACGCGTACAACACCGCGGGGTTGCGTTCGAGCCTCACGGATCTTGCCGGGCAACATGACTACACCTATGACATTGACGGCAGGTTGACTGGTGTTGATAACCCGACCGGTGGGCTACCTGATGAGGCGTTCACCTATGACAGGGTGGGGAACATGACGTCATGGAACGCGAACCCGTCGAGTGAGGTTGTTTATAACCAGGCTGATCAACTCACCCAAGACGCTGGCTTCACGTATGGTTACGACGCGGAAGGTAATCAAACAACGGTGACTGATCGGGCCACCGGCGACGTCACCAGCTACACGTGGAACACGAACCATCAGCTCACCAAAATCACAAACCCTGACAGCACCACCGTTGTCTACGGTTACGATCCGCTCGGGCGACGAATCACCACAACAAACAACGGCGTGACCACTTATGCGGTGTGGGCCGGAGCGAACCAGCGTGCCACCCTGGATGCTAACGGGAACGTGACCGCACGGATGGTCACCAACCCCAACAGCCTGTCAGATGTGCTCGCCGTCACCTCGAGTGGCACCACGATCTACCCGCTTGTAGACGGGCTCGGCTCCACCACCGCGACAAGCAACCCGGCAGGCACGATTACTTCCACCACCGCCTACAGCGCATACGGAATCCCAACTATCACCAGCGGCAGCGACCCGCTAAACGGCACAGCCGGGTACACCGGGTACCAACAAGACCCCACCGGCCTCGACTACGCCAGAGCCCGCTACTACAACCCCTCAACCGGCCGATTCCTCAGCCAAGACCCCATCACCGCGGTGAACCCGTATGCGTACGTTTCCGGTGATCCGACCAACTATACAGATCCGACGGGGCAGATTGATATTGGGGTGGAGGCGGATCTGGACTCTCGTGCCATACCCACCGCCGAGGAATTAACCAAATCGGTGAGCACTGAACTTGAAATTCCATATGGGCCTTCCAAGAAAGGGATCGGCTGGGTAATGCGCTCCTCGGACTTGGAAGGTAGGGAGTTCGAAATTCGAATTATGAAGGAGAGTGGAAACCGCACGAACTATTATCGTATTTCCAGGGAGAAGATAGGTTCCCTGGATCGGTTGGGAAATCCATCCAATGACCGAGCTGTCACGCACATACCGATTGAGGCCGAATCGTTGTCGCACATAATCGATGTTGTGTCCATTTTTCTTGGCTAAGGCCGATGACTGACTCCTCTGATCCCCTCAGTCAATTCACTGATCCCCTCGATCGCATATGGGCCTTTGAGATCTACTCGATTTTCTATGACACGAAGCAACGACAGGCAATACTGAAGCTAGGCGGAACGTTTGGTGGCGTCGATTACTCGGCGGTCCTAAGGCTTAATGGACTATCTAGCCTGAATCTATTCCTTCCCACGGTAATAAAATGGGTTTACCTTGAGGCGACCGAGGTGCGAGCCGACGAGCGATCCGACGGCAAGTATGATGTTGATATTTGGTGCTGGGAGGAGCAGGAGGGGCTGCGTGCATGCTGCGAATCCTATGAGCTGGAATTGACACGTCTGTAGTCAGGGCTTCGTCAAAGTGAGTATTTGGGTGGTGTGACCTGGGGTTTTGCATCTGGACTGGCGCTGGCGCAGGTGTTGCGGCCGCAGAGTTCACAGGGTAGGCTGCAAAGCTTGCTTCTTGCGCGCTCGCCCTTCCGTACAATGCAGCGGCTAGTTCGTGGATTGACGCGGGATCAGTGACTAAGGAAGCCCCAACTGCGACAACCCTGAAGTTGTTCGCCTTGGGTGCCGTTCTGTCCTGTCTGCCGTTACCTGTATGAACGTCAAGCCCACGCTATTTCACCAAAGTATCGTAGCTAATTCATGGATGGCTACTGTTGATAATACGTTCAAAAATTGGCTTGAATACTACTTTAAGATCGATACAACTAAATGTCCGGAGATCGGCCCGCAATGAGATTCAAGCCCGTGCCTGATTGCCAAATTGATACCGGTGAACTGTCCCTTTATGTAACAGACCGCTCGCATCGCTTTTTCATGATTCCAACTTTACTTGTGATTTTGACTTCATTGCCATTCATGCTAGTTATCACTATCGATCATAATGTCGGTTTCCTAGGTTTGTTGTTTTCGATACTGGCACTCTGGCCCGCTCTTGTTGTTGGTGAGGAAGTGTTTGAAGTCAGCTCAATTGCGCTGTGCATCGGATCACAACAAATCATAGCTAGGCGTCTATTAAAAAAATCGAGAGTTGTTGACTTACATGATGTGCGGAAGATTAGTTTAGGAAAGTCCCGGTCCCGTCTTCATGCAACTCTTACGGTCGAGACACAAGGAAGGAATTTGACGACGGCTGTGGAATACACGTTAGATCTTGTCGAGTGGGCACGTGCGGTTGTGGCAGTGGGCGAAGAGGACGAGTTCAGGATCGTCGCGGACGTCGATCGACCGACGTGGCATCCAAGACCCGCTGGGGATCGCGGCACGTACACTTTCGTGGACTCACGATCAGATCTGTGACCTTGGTTTGGGTCCGAGGAACGGCCGGACAAGTAAATCGAGTAACAGAGCCAGTTGTGGGCTCTGCCGCGCGCTCTGACGACAGGGTTGATGGTCGTGTTGTTGCGGTGACGTCACCATCGGGGCAGGTCACCACGTTGGGTTATAACGTGGCCGGGTTTTTAGATCAGATCAGTTCTGGTGCGGGCACGGTGGGTCGTTTGACTGATGGTTCTGGTCGGGTGCAAAGCATCGTGTCGACTTCTGGTGTGTCAACAAGTTTTGGTTATGACGGTGATAGCCGGTTGGTTTCGTTGACTGGTGATAATGGTGTGGCTCAAACGTGGGGGTATGACTTGGTGGGTCATGTCACCCGCGCAACCGACAAAACAGGCGCGTCTACGAGCTATTCGTATGACGGTACTGGTGATTTGATCTCGAAAACCGATCGGAATAACCAGTTGACGACCTACACGTATGATCGTGACGATCAACTCGCGTCAACGATCGCATCAGATGAAACGACCAGCATTGTGCGTGACGGGTTCGGTCACCCAATATCGATGACGAATGCTGCTGCGAGCGTGGTAATGGCCTGGTCGCCTGGTGGTCGGCTGCAATCCGAATCCACTGATTACACGACACCTGGAATTGCCGATCAGACGGTGACATACGGGTATGGCGGCGCGGGGAAGGTCACGAGCATCACAGGGCAAGGCTCAACCACCTCATTCGCCTACGACAGTCAGGGTCGTCTTTCCACGGTCGATGACAGCGTGGCAGGCGAGTTTGGTTATGGGTATGATCCCACGACAGGAATGATTGCTTCACTGTCACGTCCAAATGGTGTCACTGACCGTTTCTCTTTTGACGATGACGGCCGTCTCACCAAACGCGATGCCACCGATTCGCTGGATCAGGTGTTGAGCCAAGCCGAGTACGCGTACAACACCGCGGGGTTGCGTTCGAGCCTCACGGATCTTGCCGGGCAACATGACTACACCTATGACATTGACGGCAGGTTGACTGGTGTTGATAACCCGACCGGTGGGCTACCTGATGAGGCGTTCACCTATGACAGGGTGGGGAACATGACGTCATGGAACGCGAACCCGTCGAGTGAGGTTGTTTATAACCAGGCTGATCAACTCACCCAAGACGCTGGCTTCACGTATGGTTACGACGCGGAAGGTAATCAAACAACGGTGACTGATCGGGCCACCGGCGACGTCACCAGCTACACGTGGAACACGAACCATCAGCTCACCAAAATCACAAACCCTGACAGCACCACCGTTGTCTACGGTTACGATCCGCTCGGGCGACGAATCACCACAACAAACAACGGCGTGACCACTTATGCGGTGTGGGCGGGCCAAAACCAGCGCGCCACTCTCGACAACAACGGCGATGTGACCGCCCGGATGGTTACCAACCCGAACAGCCTGTCAGACGTGCTGGCAGTCACCACGAGTGGCACCACCATCTACCCGCTCGTAGACGGCCTCGGCTCAACCACCGCCACAACCGATCCGGCTGGCACGATTACGTCCACCACCGCCTACAGCGCGTACGGCACACCAACGCTCACCAGCGGCAGCGACCCGCTGAACGGCGCAGCCGGGTACACCGGCTACCAGCAAGACCCGACCGGGCTCGACTACGCCAGAGCCCGCTACTACAACCCCACCACCGGCCGATTCCTCACCCAAGACCCGAAAACCGCGGTCAACGCGTACGCCTACGCCAGCGGAAGCCCAACCAACTTCACGGACCCGACCGGCGAGGGCATTATCGGAGAAGCATTTCAGGAGTCCCGAAGCACGCGACGAGCTGCCGTCATTCGCAAGGCTGTGGTTGGTTGCGCGGTTGCGTTCCTGGCAACGCAGTATTTAGACCAGCCGGGGTTTGATTTATTGAACCAGTTGCTCGATGATCTTGGGGTCGGCCGCTACGCTCCGGGCACTAAGATCGACGATATTATTGATCCGACTGTCCACCTCGCGGTGGAATGCCCTGTCGGGATTGTGGCTGCGAACGTAGTCTTGAGCTGAGCAGGGCTTCGTCATGCACAGTGTTCGCCGAGCGTTCGTCGTTTTGTTCGTGACGTTCTTCGGGGGATCAGTTGCCTTCGCCCTATTGGCCAACGATCCCTATTCTGGCATAACTATAATTCGGGTTGTTGGATTTGCGGTACTGGCCGTGTTCGGTGCGACTGTTGGATGTGTCCCCGTGTGGCTGCGGTCGAAGCGGAGCCCATCCGGCACCGACGGGGACGAGTAGAGGGCGGGTTCGGTCGGTGAGCAGGTGCCCCGAAACTTCGGAATCGCGTGTCGACGGTCCCGATTAGGAGTGGCGGTTCTGTGAGCTGTGTGCGAGTTCGGTTGGTCGACATGGTCTGGTTGGTTAGTTGGGGTTGGTCCAGCGTCGGGCGTCGTGTTTGAGGAGGATGGCTTCGATGACGTTTTTGATGGTGGTTTGTTCGTCTTGGTCGAGTTGGCGTGCGGCGTCGAAGGCTAGGCGGAGGTTGTCGTCGGGGTCCTGGGTCCGCGTCCCGCTTGTTGCCCTGGCAGTTGTGGTGATGATCGGAGGGTCGTGGCTCGGCCGGTTCTATGGGAATCGGGCCGCCTCGCGTATGCAGCTCCGGCGTGTCACCGGTGGGCGTCCTTTCGGGTTGCCAGCTCTGGGTTGGCTCGCGATATATGACGACAAGTTGTCGGTTTGGGTTGGGGACTGCCGCGCGCTTTGGGGACAGTGGGGAGTCAGGCAGCGGTTGCTGTCTTAGGTGTCGTGATCATTTCGTATTCTATGGGGGTCAGTCGGCCGAGGCGGGCTTGGCGGCGTCGGCGGTGGTAGGTGCGTTCGATCCAGGTGA
>CAZJAZ010000046.1:0-4189 GCA_964544305.1 uncultured Iamiaceae bacterium
GACACCCTCGAAGCCCGTACGTAGTCAACCCGCATCTCCCGCACAGCAAGCGTCGAAGCCAACGCCGGGGTGTGACCTCGACGCCGGCTTCACTGGTGTCCGACTCACTTCTTCCTGCCCGTGCGAACGGTCTGTGTGACCGTCGTCTTCGGGTGGCGCTGCGTGGTCGACTTGGTTACGAATCGGCCAGTTGCGGCCGAACGGTTGACTTTGCGGGTTCCCATGGTTCTCACCTCCTTCCTGTTCCGGGCTACTTGCCGCCGGGTCAGCGAGTGCTGCTTCCCAGACACCAGTAGCAATTGTCGTACGCGTGGTCTGCCTTGGCCGCTGACAGCGAGTCGTACCAGCGGCGGTGCTCGGGACGGATCTCATCGAGTCGGCAGCCGGTCTGCTCGCGCTGGGTGTCGTGGACCTCGGCCGTGTTGATGTTTCCAAGGTAGCGCTTCTGCTTCAGCATCGTGAACTTCTCCTTTACTGTAAGCCAGACCTTCTGGCTATTTCTTCAGAATAGCATCCCCTGAGAAGAACTGCGGGGATTTGATTCTCCTGCTAGAAATAGGACATGGCCACGACCGAAGCCCTTGGAACACGCATTCGTTCACGCCGGAGGGCCGCTGGCTTGACCCTGCAAAATGTCGCGGACAAGGCAGACCTATCGCTTCCGTATGTATCGAACCTCGAACGAGGGCACGGAAATCCAACACTTGAATCGCTCAGCAGGATCGCGAAGGCGCTCGACACCGACGTCGCCACGCTTGTGGGAAATGATGAACTCGCACTCGACCCGACGGAAGTCGCAATGGCAGCTGCACCCGACTCACTTGTGAAATTCGGGCGATCTGAAAGGTTCGCCAGCCAGGTCAAGCAGATCGCCGGCCGACAAGGCATTGACGAGCAGGCACTTCGCGAGCGGATTCTGCGCAGCATGGCCACATCACCCCGCAGAAGCAACGGCGAACCTACCGAGTACGACTGGCTCCGACTGTTGGACGCGTACGTCAGAATCCTTGAGGACTAGCGGGAGCCGGTTTGATTCCCAAAGCGGCAACAGGCGCCGCGTCAGTGGCCACCGAGATGATCAACTCGATTGCCCCCGAGGTTAGGGATGCGCTTCGGGAAGGAGAAGTAGGTACCACGCTCCGAGAGCATTTCGCTCCACTCCAGGTGCAACCGATGAACGATCGCGAAGGCCGCATCGACAACTGCTCGACCGACGGGATCTACGAAACGTCGATGACCGACACACCGACAATTCTCTACGCGGACGACGTCGCACCAGCTCGCGCCCGCTTCACACTGCTGCATGAACTTGGGCATCATCTCCTAGCAACACAATTCACCGGCCTACTCGACTCGATCGACGACCTGGCCGGAGACCGGACCTCGCCGGCCCAAGTTGAGGAACGGGTATGTCATGAGTTTGCAAGTCGGGTACTCGTCCCCGATCAGCTCATCAGCGCGGTCGTCAGCTCAACGGGGCTACATCCGAGGGATCTGCTCGAACTCTATAGCCAATGCTCCGCAAGCTGGGAAGCTCTCGCTGTTCGATTGGCGGCCGCCAGTACGACCAAGGTTGCCATCGTCCTGATGAGGGAGCCGGGGTGCGTCGGCTTCAGCGCAGCATCCGGACATCTCGACTCCCCCTGGTGGCCACGGGGAAGTCAGGTCCAACCGGGCGGACCGCTGAACCGCGCACTGACTCTTGATCAAAGGGCCAGGTCCGAGATCTACCGATACGGACTTGCCTATTCCGCGAGACTTTTTTGCGACTCTGTGAAGGTTGACAACGGCCTCTCTGTAGCTGTCCTCAGTGGGACGCCAAGCGACGGCCACTTCGAGATCCTGGAGGATCCAGCTCCACTCTGGGTGGCCCGCGAAGTCTTCTGCGAGCAATGCAACGAAGAACGCACAGAAGGCTGGTGTGACACGTGCAGGGGCAGGCATTGCCCGGAGTGCGGTCGGTGCGCATGCTCCAAACCCGCGGCAAACCCGGTCTGCCCAGGTTGTGGGCTCATGAGCCCCAAGCGCGTCGGTGCAACATACTGCAGAACCTGCGAAGCCGACCTTCTCGCCTGATCGATTGATTTCACCCAAGTTCCAGCATTCTCGATCGTCCGGCTCTGACAGGAGGGACTCCCACGAGAGCACACAAGCGTTCTCGAGTTTTCGGCGCACGGTCCGCCCGTCGACGGCCGAGGGCTGCTCGTCGATCTTTGCATGTTCTCTGCCGTGCGCGGGATGACGTCTACGGGCCATGTCAGAAAATCGCTGCAGACGTCGTGACGAGTGCACCGTTAGACGCGAACGCAACTGTCAGCATCTTGCATGCGTTGACACGCATAGATACCTCGCTGTCCTCGCGCATCTCGACCAGGCCGTCGCGTCGCTTGTTGCTTCGGCGAGTTCATTGTCAGTCTGGATTTGTTGCGCCCCTTTCAATTCGGTCGACCGAACCCCGTCACCCCTGGTCCCGCGCTCCCATGGGAGCGCGTGGAGCAGGTATCCAGTCGACAGAAATTTCTTGGATTTCTTCACTCCAAGAGGCCGTTTCCGGCTCAGAATGTCACACCCCAAAACTAGAATGTCGAACAACAGTTCGACATTCTAGGAAGGCATCATCATGAGGGAACACCACAACAATCCGCCGACCGGAGCGGCACCCGATCCCGCGCTCCCATGGGAGCGCGTCCAGGTGCAAGATCTCGCCTCCGTCGAGGTCGAATCGTCGATCATCACCCTGGTGAGCAAACTGTCAACCGCCACCTTTGACCTGTTGGTGCTCATCGGCGAGTTCGAAGCCCGCGGCACCTGGGTATTGCGCGGTGCCCTGTCATGCGCCGCGTGGCTCGCCGCAACCTGTGATGTCGAAATGGTCACCGCCCGCAATCAGGTGCGCGTCGCAACCGCCATGCGCGAGTACCCGGCACTCCACGCCGCAATGGCCGCCGGGGATGTGTCGTTCGCCAAAGCCCGCATGCTCGTTCCCCACCTCAGCGACGACCACGCCGACGAGCTCGTCGAACTCGCGACCGTCACGCCTACCTCGCGTCTGGCGGTCGCGATCGCCGCCTGGTCGCACCGCAACGAGACCGATGACGAAATCGACCAGCGCCACCAACGCGAACGCTACGTGTCTTGGCGCACCGACCCCGACGGGATGGTCACGATCACCGCAAGGCTCGCACCCACCGAAGCCGCGAACGTGTGTGCCGTCATCGACAAGAACGTGACCACACAACCCCAGACCGACGACACCCATCCCAGCCTCGGTCAACAACGCGCCGATGCCCTCATTCGTCTCACCGCTACCGGAAGTGGAAACTCAGCGAACACCGAGGTTGTCGTGCACGTCCGCGACACCGGCAACACGCTCACCGATGGCACTCCGCTCACCGACAACGCGGTGATCCGCCTCCTGCCCGAAGCATTCGTGTCGTTACTCATGCATGACTCGGCACAACAACCGATTGATGCGAGCCCCCGCCGACGTTTCCCGACCCGCCGACAACGCCTCATCCTCGACGAACCCCACCTCGAATGCGCCCACCCGGGCTGCCACGCACGCGCTTTTCTCCAAGCCGACCACATCATCGCCTACAACGACAACGGCCCAACCGTGCTTGAGAACCTCCAACTTCTGTGTGGACCACACAACCGAGCCAAAGAACGTATCCGAGCCGGGAGGTGAAAAATGGAGAGCGTGCAAAACGCGTCAATGAAGGGTGAGAGCCAGCCAGTCCCCTACGGATCGGCCAGGGACCTGCCTTCGTCTCAGCCACCGAGAAGTTGGAGTGTGCTGCTTGTCAGCCGATCCGACTCGGATTTTTGGCACCAGGAACGAGGGTGATGCGCGCACTGCAACTCAAGTTCCGTTTTAGGTGCCAAAACCGGACTGCATAAAAGCGCACCCAAAACGCGAGGGGCGAACGTCAGTAGAACGCCAACCCGGCCGGGGCGTCGAGGCCGCTAGTGATGACAGGCGTGGCTGCGGTGCCAGTCCCGTCCCACTTCGACACGGTACTGTCGCCGAAGTTGGAGATATACAGGTCCCCAGCGGAATCGAACGCCAAGCCGGCCGGGGCGTCGAGGCCGCTAGTGATGACAGGCGTGGCTGCGGTGCCAGTCCCGTCCCACTTCGACACGCTATTGCTGCCTTTGTTGGCGATGTACAGATCCCCACCAGAATCGA
>CAZJAZ010000046.1:4289-19686 GCA_964544305.1 uncultured Iamiaceae bacterium
TTCGACACGCTATTGCTGCCTTTGTTGGCGATGTACAGATCCCCACCAGAATCGACCACCAACCCGGCCGGGGAGCTGAGGCCGCTGGTGATAACCGACGTGGCTGCGGTGCCAGTCCCGTCCCACTTCGACACGCTATTGCTGCCTTTGTTGGCGATGTACAGATCCCCACCAGAATCGAATGCCAACCCGACCGGACCGAGGAGGCCACTGGTGATGACGCTGGTGAGGGTCGTGCCATCCCACTTCGACACGCTGCCGTTGCCGCCGTTGTTGACGATGTACAGATCCCCAGCGGAATCGAACGCCAACCCATACGGGTAGTTGAGGCCACTAGTGATGATGCTGGCGAGGGTCGTGCCATCCCACTTCGACACGGTGTAGTCGCCGACATTGGCGATATACAGATCCCCAGCAGAATCGAACGCCAACCCATACGGGAAGTTGGGGCCGCTGGTGATGACGTCGGTGAGGGTGGTGCCATCCCACTTCGACACGCGGTCGTCGCCCAAGTTTGAGATGTACAGGTCGTGGGGGATTGTGGGGGCAATCGTGGTTGTTGGTCCGGTGGTTGTGCCCGGCGTTGATGCTGCTGCAGCAATGCTGGGCAGGGCAATAACCGCGATCGATGCGGCTGCAGCGACCCCACCAAGTTGAATGACCCGACGGCGACTCCAATCAGTCGAGGTCACGACCCCAGCTTCGATCAACCCGGCCATCGGTGATGCCAACGTCTCAGGAACCTCCACAACACCACCACGGGCAAGGTCGAACGCGTGTGCCTCAGCACCGGTCAGATGCAACACCTCGTCGCGACCAGAAACAAACACCAAAAACCCGTCGTCAACATGTTCGACGTGCAGATTGTCAGCAACGCGAAAACCCATGAAAAACCCCTACCTTGATTGATATTCGGCTCGTCAGCGACCCGACCGCTTTCCACGCGCCGTTGCCGCCTATGGGAAACCTACCACAACATCACCCAGCGCAACTCGTGCCGTTTTGGGTGCCAAAACCGGACCTGCAGGTTCCAAAAACGCACCCAAAACGCGAGGGAAGCTACGTCAACATCAGCCCAAACACTGATTCAATTCGATTGAGTGAACAGGCGGACCAGTCATCTGCACGTTTACGAACGGCCCATGTTGGCCCGCCGGGCAAAAACCAACCCAAGCCCGGTGAGCGACAAACCAAGTGCGCACATGAGCAGCAGCCAAAGGTCCGCCCCGGTGGCCGGGAGCGACCCCGCGGCTGTCGAGTCACGAGGAGCCAGCGCATTTGGACTCTGCGCAATGGGGGCAACCGCGTTTGGAGCGGCGGTCGTAGGCGGTGCACCAGGTGTGGTTGATGTCGTCGTCGTGGTTGACATTGGTGGCGCGACCGGTCCTTCAATAACCCGGTTCGCAAGTGCCACATAGGACCGGCACGGCTGGTTGCGCAAGATCCCACATGCGGGCAACCCGGCTGGCACATCAACGCCCGACACAACAGGCAACACGATGCTTGACGGCATCGCGGGCGAATAGGCGATCTGCACGTCCGCACTTCCCGACGCGGGTTCGGATTGTTTAAACGACCACGATGGCTGCGACCCATTCGGCGCGGCGATCGTCACCCGAAGGCGAGAACCTGCCCGGTACGCGTGACCCTGGTAGTACAACGGAATCGCAACCTTCACGAACTGGTCGGATGGCAATGGTGAGTTGTCAGCAGCCGTGAACGTCAGAATCGGATCCAACAACGTTGATGGCTGTTTCATCAGGTTGTTCGAATCGGTCGACAACACGCGGTTCGTAGCCCGGACCCAACCGTTTTGCACAAACGTTTCTTTGCCGTCGGGGCGTACTTCGCTCACGGTGGCCTGCAAATCAAGATTCGGCGTTGACGACTTCACCCACACATACACCGCGCCCGATCCCACGACGGTCGTATCCGATGAGAGCGGCGCAGACACATAGGAAACCGCGGAACCAGGCGGGTTCGGCTTCCAGTTCCAAGTCCACTGTGACGCGACGCTCCACAGTCCACCACCGCCGGTGTTTCCGTCATAGTCATTGAGTGGGAGCGCATCTGCATCCCAGGTAAACGCGTCGATACCTTGACCGGTTGGTGCGCTGTTGGTTAACGAACCATTCGCCCCCAAATACCAACTCTGGGCGGCTGTTCCAGGCACCGGCAACGACGAGAAGCCCGCCTCAAAGTTTGCATACGGACTGCCCGCAACAAAGGTTCCATCCGGTGCTTTACCTGCACCGTTTTCAAATCGCACCGTCACCTCAGGCAACGCTTTGAACGCGGCCAATGCTTCGCTATAGGTCGCCATGTCTTGAATCGGATCGTCGGGCAACGTAAGCGACACGTCATCGGGCACATTCATTGCGGTCTGGTAGATGATCGGGGCAACCGCACGCATGAACGCGGCGTCCTGGCTCGGCGGGCGCTCCGCTACAAACAACTCGTAAAAATCAAAGAGCCGGTTCAATGTCGCAGGATCAAGCGAATCGATATGGGCACCGTTCGTGAACGTAAACCACTTGTTGTCGGTTCCCGTGAAATGTGATACCAGCGCGGGGCAATGCCCACCGGTCTGCTCATCCTGCCACTGGCACGCCATAAAAACGGGCATGTGAATCTCGTGAACGAACGTGACCGGGTCAAGTGGATCAGCCACTTCGGGCACATACGACGTGTTTTCTTGCATCTTGTTCACGAGACTGACGGCTTCGCCGTGCAGCACCTGATTTGCGGCGCACACCACGTCACCGTTCATGATGCGATCCCACGCCCAACCTTGCCCGGCATCAGGCCCGGCGGGTTGCGCGTCACTGTCACGAGACTCAATCCAATTCAGCGCAAAACCGGTGTTTCGCATCCCTCCGGGGTACATCGTTGTGGCTGATGCATCAAGGACCGACAGCGGCGCAATGGCAGCCAAATGCGGCGGGTTGATGCGAGCGGTGAACAATTGGCTGATACCGCCATAGGAAATGCCCAACATTCCAACCTGATTGTTGAGCACCCAATCTTGATTCGAAATCGTTTCGATTACGTCGTAGGCGTCGAGGCTTTGGAGCGGTTCGAAATAGTCGTATGCGCCACCCGAACACCCTGTGCCACGCATGTTCACGTCAACGACCGCGAATCCCATCACGTTTGCCAACTTCGAAATACCACTTTCCGGTCCACTCGGTTTGGCGTACCCGTAACCGGCATATTCGATCAGCGTGGGATACGGTGCTTTCGCGCCATTGAGCGGAAGGTGCACGGTGAGCGCAAGCTGGGTACCGTCACGCGTCGTCAAATACTGATAGCCGTCATCGGCAATCGGCTGATTGTAAATCGATGGATCCCACGGCGCGGGCGCCTCGGTGTAGACGGTGAGCGGGTCAGAAATAGTGTTCGCATCAGTGTCTTTGACGCGATATCCCGACCCGGGAGTGACGTCACGAAAGAGCACCCCACCTTGCGCGTTCGCCTGACGCGTTGCCACAACCGACGAGTCCGCAGCGACCAACGCAACATTCGTTCCGGCGGCAAATCCCGTTGCATACACCTGGCGTGCACTGCCATGTGCGCTGAACGTTGGCGGTATCGCCGCAGCCGTTTCTGGGTGCAATGCGATCACAGAAACACCAAGCACAACAAGTAGCAGCGCGACAGCGAACGGTCGACCCCACATGAACTTTTTACCCATGTGCGCGATCTTTACAGGCCGCCAATCAAGAACTGAAGTCGAACACCTGACCGAGAAAAAGGTGTGTGTCGGAAAGCATCCGCCGTGGGCTTTCCGACACACACCAGGAGGTTCCCGGCCATGACATGACAATACGAGGTATTTTGCCTCGTGTCAGTGCCAAAACGGTGCCAATTTTTCTAGTCCATCCCAATCACACGTTCGCGGGCTTCACGCAGCAAACGAAACCAGGTGCGCCGGCTCACATGCAGCAACTGCAAACATTCCTCAACGCTGCGTTTTGGTCCGAGATGTGCAACTTCAATGACGCGTCGAAGGCGTTGATCACGCGTCGACGAGTCAAACACCACGTCAAGTCGGGCACGAAGATCAGCAATACGTTGTGGATCTT
Source organism: uncultured Iamiaceae bacterium (assembly GCA_964544305.1). Taxonomy (GTDB): domain Bacteria; phylum Actinomycetota; class Acidimicrobiia; order Acidimicrobiales; family Iamiaceae; genus JAFDWI01. The sequence goes on from CAZJAZ010000046.1 coordinate 8,375, forward strand.
CATTGACGAGCAACAAGTCAGCATTGCGACTCAACCGAGAAGGGAACCCCAAGCCTCCTAACACGATCGACTCAACGAAACCGACCGCCCCATCTGGACCAAAGTCACTCACCATTACTTCACGTGCAACATCACTCGTTGCACGTTTTGCCAAGATCGACACGATCTCATCTGGCCGTCGATCAGGTTCGGGATAGTGGATATACGTCGCCAACATGTTCGGGATGCCATGGCGGTGCATGAGTGCGCCGGTGCCAAGACGAGCGGACTCCGCCACCATCCACGATGGCGCATCGCCAAACATCACCATTCCAATCATCGAACGGCTCGGATCGGTGCCACCCGCATGGGCAACGTCCAACAGACTCTCCGTGACGACGCCGATTCGTTCGGACAGGTCGACACGAGCAAACGCGCCATACAACACAATGTTGCCCAAAGAATCACGCACGACAAGCCGGTAAGGAGCAGCGCCAACGTACGCCGCGACTTCATTCCAATCGACACCGCGGTCGAAACCGTTTACCTCAGCAAATCTGGTGAGTTCTCCTTCGCTGGGTCGATCCGTAAAAAGCGATGGCGACGGACGGTTCGAAACGGCCATCTGCAGAGTCGGGTCGTCAATGAACTCCGACATTTCAACGAGCGCCGAAATGTCACCAAGACGTGCGCGGTCGCCAAGGTGTTCCACAATTCGGCGTGACAGCACGCGATATCGCTCAGGAGACAACTCAATGAGGCGTGCACGAATTGCCGCTGCCAAGACGCGGTGTAGCGATGCTCGGTCCCCAAAAGGCTGCACGACGGGCAGTGCGACAAGCTCTGCCATTGCGTTGCGAGTCGTCCTCGCGGGCAACGCTGCCGCAAGAAGCCGTGCATCAAATCGTGGAGCGAGCGCCGCAACTTCTAAGAATTCGGTGGCAACATCGAGGGAACTCCGACCCGAAAGCCACACCGTCACCCGCTCTTCAAGTTCGGTGACGTCAGATTGACCAGAAACGGTCTCGGAGCTGAGCGCGCCAATCGTCAGCGCGAGGGGAGAGCCGTGCGCCCATGTGACAAGCTCGGCGACGCGCTCTGGGGCGACACCATGCATTGCCAACAACTCATGCGCTGATTCGATCGTCAGTTCACGAAGACCCACGTCGGCAACAACCACGTCAAGTCCGCCATGTCGCCACGAAGGATCCGGTGGATTACGGCTCGCGACAACGACCCGATTGGAGTCATTGAGCACGTCAAAGAGGCGATCACGCATCGTTGCGACTTTGGAGCCAAGCAGATCCAGGTCGTCGATCACCACGAGAGTACGTGGTTCACACTCCGCTTCGATCGCATCGACTTGACGTTGGATATCACGAGAACCGCATTGGGTATCGATCGTCAACACGGCAAAGCCAGAGGCTTTGGCCAGCCTGCCTACGGCACGAAGAAACGCCGACTTACCTATTCCTGCGGGACCATGGACATACAGCACGCGACTGGGCGTTGTGTCGTCAATGAGATCGCGGGCCGAGATCAGCTCAGCGTCACGCCCAATAAAACGTGCGGCATCTGCGGTATCTATGGCGTCTCGGATGGTCCGTGGCGTCATCGATGACATCGTAGACGGCACGTGTGGTGAAACAGTCAGCGCCCGCGATCTAGCGAACGGCGACAATCAGAGCGGACAACACACCCAGGACGACCAAGATTGTTGACATCAGCCAAAAGAACTGCTGTCGCATTTCTGCTCGCAGTGCATCTACCTGGCCGTCGATTTTGGCGCTCATTTCTTGACGCAGCCCATCAATCTCGTTGTGAAGCTCAAGTCGAACGAGAGCGAGTTCACTACGAAGGAACTCTTTGGTAACGGGTTCTTCCACGTCACGGGCTGGGAAATACGAGAGCATTTCGCTGGTGGCCTCCTCTCCGAGTTCGGTGGTTGAAAAGTACTGGTACAGCTGGTTTCTCGTGCGTTCACTCAGTGCCATTGGACTTCTCCCATCATCGTAGGGGATTGAATCTCTGATTAGGGGAGAAAACTCCGAGTCGGCCCGGGTCTGAGGCCAAGTTCCGGACCGTGTATTCAGGATGTCACTCGGGTATGACAATGCGCACCGAGGTCAGATGACGCTTGAGCGGTACCGTGACCACACCATCGTGCACGAGACTTTCTCCATTGGCAATGTCACGCTCACGTGCATCGCACAACATCGCAGTAACTGGTTTCGCATCAACAAAGTGAAGCTGCACTGTTCGTGCGCTGGCCTCAAAGCGCCAGTTGCGCAAACGCACAATGATGCCTGCGCCACGATCCGCGGGTTTCACGCTCAACACCTCAACATCAGGGTCGTCAACGGCCACAACGAATACGGGCCGGCCGCGACCAGCACATGCATCGGCGAGCCGCTGAAGCTCTCGTCCCGTTTGAACTGACTCAGCTCCTGGGGCGATCCAACGACTCACCACGACCCCTTGGTGATTTCCCCAGCGACGACCCCAAGCCGGTGCCATGACCGGGATTGCACCGTAGGCGATCTCTTTTATCGCGGTGCGACCGACAGTGACATTCACCGTCCCATCGGTTGCGACGCGCAGGTTCGTTGGCGTCGTGGTCTCAACGGGCACGATGCGGGCAACGCCTCGCCCGTGGTCAGTCACGTCGATCGTCTCTCCATTGCGCACCCGTGTGACGACTTCACCGGTTTTGTGACGTAGTTCCCGAAGACCGATGGTGCTCGTAGGTACGGTCACCATCCCCAAGATGTACCACAAATATGTGACACCATTGGGTGGAAATACTCGATTAATGCCCCAGGAATTATTGGCAAGCTTCCGAGCTAGCCGGAATACTAGCCTAGATTAGGCTGAGTGACAAGCTATACTGACGAGGTGCAGACACAGCCCATCTCGAAGGTGAAAGACAGACTCAGCGAGTACGTTGACACCGTGTCGCTCACCCACGAACAGGTGACGATCACCAAGAACGGTTCGCCTGCCGCGGTGCTCATTGGCGCAGACGAATGGGAGTCGCTTCAAGAAACGCTGTACTGGCTCTCCCAACCCGGGGTACTCAACGACATCGCGCAGGCGCGCCGGGAATTCGACACCGGCGCCACTTTGAGCGAACGCGAGATTCGAGCAGAGTTCGGCGTACCACGTCGCGCGAACCGGTGAATGAGCAACCAGACGGCCACGTCTACCAGGTCGAATTCGCAGGCACCGCACGCCGAGATCTGCGCGATGTCCCACCGCGCATCGTGCCCGCAATCATCGAATTCGCTTATGGCGATCTGGCACGTCAACCTCGAGCCGTCGGCAAGCCCTTGCAACGCGATTTAGAAGGGCTTTGGGGAGCTCGACGCGGCCCCTACCGGATCATCTACGAAATCCATGACGCACGCCTGGTGGTCCTCGTCATCCATGTCGCACACCGCGCTGACGCATATCGGCGTCGCTGACACACCTTCGACCGCATGGTTCACGCGATCAACGTACGGACGCGATGCCTCTTTCGTGGTCGTTTCAAAGCACGCACCACCACCTGGACCTTTCCTGTTCGGTGATCTCAGCCCACTGCTCCGGCAATCGACGTCGCAAGACGCTTTGGCACCAGGTTGTCAATGCAGGCGCCGTAACGATCGGAAAGCTCTTTGCCGTGGGTGGCGATGTTGCCTTCGGCAATCGACGTACCGATTTGATATGCGGTGTAACCACCTTTGATTGCCAGACCCGCGGCCGCGACCTTGCCAAAGTTCGGGTCCACGACCTCATTCGCGTTGCCCGCCTTGTTCATCTTGTACGCCTTGAGCGCGGTGCCTGCAAGGTCTTTGATGGCTTTTGCGTCGTCGACCGATAAATCGTCTGGGCCTTGATTAAGTCCCAAGACAGAATCCGCCGCGCATCCAAGTAACAGATTCGAGATGTCCATCGCGTCAAGCACGGTTGACCACTCATCAATCACGGCGGCGACATCGTCGTTATCAAGCGCCAGGTTGATGAGCCGCAGTACGTTCAGTGGAAGCGCAACAAAACCAAAGGTCGGGCTGGTAAACGCTTGCAGTGCCATCTGCATGCCTTTACACATGGTGGCCAACACAACGAGGCTCGCGTCTTTCATGCTGGCGAAATACGCTGGCACGTCTTGGGTCATAAAGTCCGACACACTGTGATAGGCGCCCGACACCCAATCAACGGCCTTATCCAAGGCGTTCTTGGTGTGCCACTGCGCGCTCACGATCTTATCAGCGTCCATCAACACCCACGACGGATTGTCATGCGTTCCGGCGTCGCCACCCCAACCTTGCCACGCGTAATCCGAACCTCGGTCGAGGGCATTCAAGCCAACCATCGTGCCCCCGATGTACCAGTCACCCTTGCCTACGCCTGAGCAGTTCGGGGCCGGATTCTTTTGTACGTCGCCAGGTGATTGCACCGTGAGCTTGTGACACACCAGGTCGTACGAAATGCCGATCTTGCGACTTGGTTGAGCGCCATCAAGCGTCACCTGCGTGACTCGCTCGGCCCCCGTCGCGCCACCGTAATAGTGGCCGAACGCGTAGCCCGCCTTTGATGCCGCGGGAGCGATCCGCACGGTGGTGCCCACCACCCACGAGTCTGGTGCGATCGGGCAGTTCGGCGCGGGTGAAACCGACAGATAGTCGGTTCCCGGCCGTGCACTTGAATACTTCTTGGTGCCATCAGGGTGCACAAGCTCGACCTGCCCGGTGAGCTTTTCGCAGAACCATGCGGTGGCGGTTGTCTTACCGTAGATGTCGACGTCTTGGTCGGTCCCGACGTCGCCAGTTTCATGACGTGGTTTTTCGAGATCGTCAACCGCGTAGGCACCACGCGCCGGATCATCCGCCCAAGGTGGCGCTTGCGTGTCATATGACCAACCAACCAGCGGATCGCCATGAATCGGTTGCGCCGTGAAATTCACCCACTGTTGATGCACCCGCCGCGCGGTTTTGCCGGGAACATAGTCGGGAATTGTGGCCGAACAAGCCTCGTAATCTTCTTGAAGAGATGCAAGCAAACCCCGATCATTTGTTTGCGCACTCTGTGCCACATAGCGCGCGAAACACGACGACGGCACTCGATCGATCGACGTCAGCGTCGGATACGTTCCTGGCGGACACGGGTAGTCACTGTGCAGGTTTGGACCCGTCACGTTCGCGGTGCCAACGCCGGTTGCGGGCACCGTCTTGACGGTAAGCGACGGGCACATGGCCGGGTTCCGAAAGATCGCGGTCGCTTTGCGGTCGGTGTCCATGCGGAAGTACACGGCTCCCGCATGCGGGTCAGTTGTATAGGCAACCGCTGACGGCTGGTCATCTGCCCAACCCTGGAAATACCAAGAACTCCAGTTCACGCGCACGTCGGTTCCGGCTTGATACCACCCGGCCACACCATCACAGTTCGACGGGGTTGCAGCCGCCACTGTTCCATCTTCGGGAAAACCGAGTGCCCCGACGGTGAGCTGGTGACACGAATTGACTGCAGCAGTGATTGACGTATCCGACGAAATCGCAAACGATGCATCCGGCCCCGACGACGACCATTCGGGTAACGGCCACGGTGTGCCACTGAAGTGATCGAGTGATGCGTGCGCGACACTCGTGTAGTGCACCGACACTTTTGTGCCCGGCGCGTATCCGCGGGTACCATATGGGTTCACACAGTTGGTGGGGGTTTGTGTGGCAAGTGTTCCACCGCCACCGCTCACGCCGGTGTTGACCACATGACACGCTCCACCAAAACGCACGGTCAAATACGCGTCGCTCGCCATCGGAATGTGCAGCCGGTACGACGATTCCCCCAATGCCGTTCCCGATGGTGCGCCATCAAGCACGTAAGCCACGGCCTGCACATCGTTGACCTTGAAACCATCAAGCGCAACGAACGCTTGGCTGCCTTGACGCCAACGCGTGATCACATATCCCGATGCGCGTTGATCGGTCGGCTGGGTGCACTCTGGCGAACCGAACGCTCCGATTCCTACCGGGCCGCCGTAGCGAATAGTGAGCGTGGTGCATGCGTAAGCAAACCGTGGGCTCAGCACCACGAATGCACCGGTGCCGTCCGCATCGACGACGTACGTGGCGGTGTCACCACTGACGTTCACACCATCGGTGGCGAAATGGTCGAACACAAAACCCGGTCCAGGATGGATGCTCAGGTGCAACGCGGTAAACGATCGGTAGCCCGTGCCGTGGTTGCAATTCGGAGCGGTATCGATGCTCACGGAGCCTTGAGCGGTTGATCCGGCCTGCACAAGGACACAACCCAGCACCGGCTGGGCCACGGTCGTGCTCGCGGCAACATAGTCAGTGGTGCCATTGAAACGTACGGTCACCGATCCAATGGAGCGCTCTGGACCAAGGAACGTGCCGGTGCATTTGCCTTGGGCGACGGGCACAGTGCACCACATGTGACCACCGGTGGTCGAAACCGTGACGTTGCCTGTTGTTGGGCCAATCACATTCCAGCCAACTTCGATTGGATCCCCCACCACCCACGGCACGGTGTCGCTTCGAGCAGTAATGAACGGGGTTCCGGGCAGAACGGAGACCGCGACAGGATTCGACGTGGCCGCGTTAAACACATTGGTTGGGGCACTGGTCACCGTTACGGTGTGCGAGCCCGCCGCCGACCACAGCAACTGGCATGTACCGGCTGGGCCAGCGACCACACACGATGAGCCCGCCCCATCAGACACGGTAAAGAGCGTGTTGAGTACACTCGGCGCTCCGGGCGGAGTCGACGAGGTAACGGTTGCGATGACGTACTCGCCAACCGTTGGGTTCGTCTTGGAAAGACCCAGCGTCAATGTGGCGTCGTAGCGGTTGACCGTTACGTTCAACGAACCGGTCGACCCGGTGACCGCGCCCGTCGAGGGAGTGAACTCGGCGGTGACCGTATGGGGACCAGCCCCCGCGATGGAAATATCGAAGGTCACTTGCGCCGCGACACCGGTCGATGACACACCACTGCCGTTCACCGTTACGCCGTCAACCTTGACCCAGACATTGCCATTCAGCGGCACCGCACCGTAAAGCTCGTTGACGTTGACGGTGTAGGTGACGCTTTGTTGGACATACGGGTTTGGGATTGACGAGCCAATCGAGACGACCGTGGGGGGCGCTAGCACCGTCGTCGAAGCCGATGCGCTACCGGAGGCATAGACCCCATCACCGCCGTATTCGGCGACAACGCTGTGAGCGCCAACGGTGAGCGGTCCGCCCACGAAAGTTGCCACTCCGTTGACCAGGTTTGCCGTACCGACCTCGATGCCGTCGAGTTGGAATGTGACCGTGCCGGTTGGGGCAGCGTGACCTGGTGCGGTCGCCACCGAGGCGGTGTAGTTCCCGGCTTGTCCCGCGTAGATCGTGGCCGGTGCGAACGCGGCGGTCACCGTTGGCGACACTCGATTGACCGTCAAGGTTGTTGCATTTGCAATTGTGAATGCGTAACCGGCGTCGCCAAGATAGAGAACCCGAATCGAATGCGACCCCGAAGTTGCCATGAACCGATAGGTGGCACTTGATGCCCCATTCGAACCGATGGTGAGATATTCGGTGTCGACGACCGTCCCGTCGACCAGGAACTGCACTTGGCCGCTCGGTGACGCAACCGTTGCGCCTTGAACGGTCGCTGTTGCGGTGACCAATGAGCCGACCTGCACGCTGGGGTTGTCAAGTGAAACGCTTACCGATGGGGTGGCCTGCGTAATGGTGACTTGGGTGGCCGCGGTCGTGAAGTTGACATCACTTGATGAGTAGTTGAACCGCAGGTGATGCAGTCCAACGCCAAGCGAGTTCACACCAATTGTGGCAACACCCGCGGAATCGAGGGCCACTGTTGTTGAGAAACTTGAGTCGTCGTCGAAAATGGTGATCGTGCCGGTCGCGATGGCGCCGGTTGCGGTGGTCACCGTTGCTTTGAAGGTGACCGTGGAACCAAAGGTGGTGGTGGGTGGCGTCGCTACGGCCACCATCGTGGCGTTCACCGGGTTTACGGTGACCGTAACCGTTCCCGTTCCCGCAGTGAGGTTCGCGTCGCCCGCGAAATAGGCGGTCACAGTGTGGGACCCAGCTCCCAGGAGAGGGACAGCCAGTGTCGCGGTGCCGGTGCCATCAAGGGTGGCTGAACCGAAGTTCGTGACTCCGTCGCTGAATGTGACCGTGCCCGAAGCGATGGCATTCCCGGGAGTTACAGCGGTCACGTTTGCCTGCAATGTGATCGACTGTCCGTGCGCTCCGGTGCTTGGGGTTGCGTTCAGCGTCACCGTTGAAGCGGCTCGCGTCACCGAGTGCGCCAAGGGAGTCGCGGTGCTCGGGGCGAACGCGCTCGCGCCACCATAGGTAGCGGTGATTGTGTGATTGCCAACACCAAGATCGGCCAGGTCAACAGAGGCGACGCCGGTTGCGTCAAGAGGCACCGTTGCCAGGTCGGTGCCGTCAACTGCGAATGTGACGTTGCCGGTAGGAACGGCGACCGAAGCAACCGGGCTCACCTGTGCTTGCACGTGAACGTTTTGTCCACGTACCGAGGTGACACTGTCGGCGCTGAGTTGGGTGGTGGTTGCCACGGTTGTGATGTCGTGGCCGACCGGCGTTGAAGAACTTGTTGCAAAGCCAGAGCCAGGCAGATAAGTGGCGTGGAGCTGATGATTTCCCAGACCCAGCGATGTGGTGGTGAAAGTGGCTTGGCCTGCGGCGTCCAATGCGACCGTGCCGAGCGAAGTCGTGCCATCAAAGAACTCGGCCGCACCACTGGCTTGCAATGGCGTTCCGCTCGTGGCGACCGTTGCATGCAGATCGATCGACGCCCCGATGACCGATGTTGACGATGGCGTGACCGACAAGCTGGTGGTTGTCGCGGCGTCGGTGACGTTTACATCGATCGTGGTCGTCGTTGCCGCAAACGTGCTGTCACCTTGGTAGATGATCAGGACCGAGTCAGTTCCCGCGGGAAGTTGGTCGGTGGTAAACGAGATGTCGCCTGACGCATCCAATGTGGTCGTGCCAACGATTGCTCCGTTCTCAACGAGCACCGTGCCGGTGGGTACGCCAGCAACATCTGGCGACGAGAGATGCGCGGCGATCGTGACCGGGTTGCCGTAAACAGGACTTGCCGGTGTGGCACTTGGTTCGATGGTCACGTTCGCTTTCACATCGACGTGACTTGTCGGTGAGGTTGCCGGGTCGTAGTTCGCATCGCCGTTGTACGTGGCGGTGATGTCATGGCCGCCGACGCTCAACGTTGAGGTCGAATAAGTCGCGGTGGCTCCGCTGAGCGCGACGGTGGCGAGAGTGGTGGCACCCTCTTTGAAGGTGACGTTGCCGGTCGCGGGTGTGGGGCCCGGAAGGTTGAGAGTGGCGGTGAAGGTTTCTGCTTCTCCGAAGTTGGTTGGGGTTTGCGATGGGGTCAGATTGACCGACAACGCGCCCGGTTTGATGGTGACATTGGTTGTGGCATTCGAAGTTGTGAATCGAGATGTCGCGTTGTAGGTGGCGGTGACATTGTGACTACCAAGTGCGAACGTCGAGACGGCAAGGTTTGCGGTTGCGGCCCCGTCAAGGGTGACGGTACCAAGCGTGGTCGCGCCTTCTTTGAACGTGACGTTCCCGGTGACCGCGGCTGTTTCATTGGTGGAGGTAACCGTTGCTTGCACGTTCACCGTGTCGCCGGGCATTGCGGTGCTTGGCGAAGCGGTGAGCGTCGTTGTGGTCGAAGGGTCGTATTCGGTGGCGCCGATGTCGCAGCCGGATAGTTGTGGGCGAGCAATACCGCGGGCGTCTTGGCTCGGGCACGAACCCGTCGCACCGGTGTCAATTGCCGGACTAGTCGGATTGAGCGAGTAGGTGGCTACGTCACCACCATGATCGGCCAATGTGCCGAGGCCCATCGCGGCCGACACGGTAGATCCTGGACAAGACGTGTCGTTGGCTACGTTGTTCGTTCCGGTGACGGTGCCACCCGAGCCTGGATTCGTGGTACATCCAAATGCGCCACCTGCACCGGCAACAATTGAATTGTCGAGCGATCCACTGAACGTAAAGTCGATTGGGCCGCCGGTTCCGCCAATGAACGTCGAGTTGGCGATGTTCATCGTGCCACCCGACCAGGCATCCGCACCGCCTGCTCCCGCGGTGTTTCCTGAGAACGTCGAGTTGGCGATGGTCAGCGTCGACCACGCGGCGATCGCACCGCCAGAACCTTGCACGTTGTTGTTGTTGGTGAATGTGACCGAGTCGATGTTGCCGGTGGCGCTCGAGTTAATCGCGGCACCATACGAGCCTGCCGAGTTCATGTATGCGTTCGCGATGGTGAGATGTTTGAGCGTCCAGGTGGACCCGTCACCGTTGAAGATGAAGAGCTGGCTTGCTCCGCCGCCGTCAACGGTGACCTTGTGGGATGCACCGTCGATCGTCACGCCTTTTTGGATCATGAGTGGTTGACTGAGCGTGATTGTGCCATCGATTCCAAAGCCAATGTCTGAGGTTGACCCCATTGGTGCGGCATTCACTTCTTGAACGGCCGCGACCAACGTGCAGGTTCCGGTCGCGGTCGCACAGATTCCATCACCTGGGGTTGCATCGTCTGCGCCGGAAAGATCGTTCACGGTAAACGTGCCGCCACCACCGGATGCCGCGGTCGCAACGTTGGCACGGGCGATCGGCCAAAGCACCACCGCGGAGAGGATGAGAATCGACAGGGCCAAGCCGCGAGCCTGCGTTGCGTTCGGTAGCAACGGCATGGTGTTTGGCGTTTGTGGCTGGTTTGATCCCGACCCGCGGTAGAGCACGACGATCGTGGTCGCATACACCCAGCCCGAGGCAGCGACCGCGATGACGATGACGAGTCCTTGCACGCCGACGTCGCTCGTCATCGACACCAAACCGAACCCAATTGCCTGAAGGGCGACGACAGCGGCCAGAGCGGCGGCCAGTGTTGAAGCAATTGGTCGCATGCGCCCGACGCTTGCCTGGGTGCTGCGGCGAAGAATCGCTTTCGGACCGCCACCGTCGAGAGCGGCCGGAAGAATGAAGACCCAGCGCAGCACTTGTCGGGCAACAAGTGCGAACGGGATCGCCGCGAGAACAAGATTTCGTGTCGCGAACCATCGCAGTAATGGGCGGCGGCGTTGGAGTCGCCGAACGAGTGGGGTAACGACCAGCCCGAAAATGCCCGCGTTGACAATGAACGGTGTTGCCACCGCAAGCACACCAAGCAAAAGCAAAGCCCAAATTGCTGCACCGAGTACGGCGGGCAAGCGACGGACCGCTCGGGCAATTGCCTCGCGCATGGTGAACGAGTCGTTG
>CAZJAZ010000046.1:19786-22166 GCA_964544305.1 uncultured Iamiaceae bacterium
GCGAACGAGAACCAGTGGGCGCGCAAGGTTGAAGCGATGTCGCCAAGATTGGTTCGGGTCGAGGGATCCTCGACTGGTCGGCTCATTGTCGCCCCGCCTCCATTGTGCGCAGCAGTGTTGCACACCATTGCCCGCGTGCATTCGTTACTCTACACGCGTAGAGTTCAATTGCAAGATAACGTTTCCTTCCACAAATCATGTCCCCACCCCGCCAAACACTCAACCGACATCGAATCATCACCGGGGCCCTTGAACTCATTGATAGAGACGACGTCGACGGTCTCTCGATGCGCAAGCTCGGCAAGCACCTCGGGGTCGATGCCATGACCATTTACGGCTACTTCGATTCGAAGGCCGAACTGCTTGGCGCCGTTGTTTCCCATGTGGCCCAGTCGGTCACGGAACTTCCCGAACCGATTCCGAACGACCCGGTCGACATCTTCATAGCCGCCGCTATGCACTACCGCGACACGATCCTCGCTCATCCAAATCTGGCACCTCTCGTCGTCGCCCGACCACTTCAAGCGCGAGATGTGGCAGCAAATGCAATGAACGCAATTGCCCTGCTCCGTGCCTCAGGAATCGACGAAGAACATCTCGTTGTCGCGGCTGGAATGTTCACCCGATTTGGACTCGGCTTCATATTGCATGAGGCCCTCCAAACCGGCCTGCTCGCAACGATTGGAGTCGATCGTGACGAACACCGTGCCGAGGTACAAGAGGCGCTTGATGAACTTGGTGCGAGTTCTATTGAGAAAGGTTCCGCGCGGCGCCAAGATGACCCCGATGCGGCACGAGAAGAATTTGAGTTTGGGCTACGTCTCTTAATCAGTGGACTCCAGAAACTTTCACAACCCGAAGAGCAACACCAACAAGAGCCTTAGTGAACCGGCGATGCCAGAATGCGAATCGACGTCAAGTGATGCGTTACGGAAGCGTCAACACGTTGATCGTGTACGAGACATTCTCCATTGGCAATGTCACGCTCGCGCGCGTCGCACTTCATCGCAGCAACTGGTTTCGCATCAACAAAGCGAAGGTGCACTGTTCGTGCGCTGGCATCAAAGCGCCAGTTGCGCAAACGCACAATGATGCCTACGCCACGATCCGCGGGTTTCACACTCAACACTTCAATATCAGGGTCGTCAACGACCACACCGAATTCGGGCCGACCGCGACCAACACGCTGATCGGCGAGGCGTTGCAGATCGCGCCCCGCGCTCACCACGCCACAATCGTTCGGGTCAATCCAGCCGGTCGCGAGCACCGCATCATGGTTACCCCACAATCGACCCCAAGCCGGTGCCATGACTGGAACCATGCGGTACGCGATTTCTTTGACCGCGCTCCGCGCAACAGTAACTTGCACCGTCCCGTCATTGCCGACATGCAGGTTCGTCGGCGTCGCCACCGCAACGCCAAACGCAGTCGGCCCATCGGGTGCACACACGGCAAAAGAATGCAGTGGCCAAAACGTTGGCTTATAGAAGCGTTGCAGATCTCGTTCAACAAGCGCACCGGGTTGATGCATGAGCAAACGATTACCGACATGGCCAAGTCGCACATCAAAGGTCACCGTGCGACGCTGTCGAGGTCGATAGGAAACACGGGTAATCACCTGCGGGCTCAGAGCAGAAAAACGGTGTTCCAAGCTGAACCGACGCCCCTCGACGACGCCGTCAACGACGACAACGATTTCGCCATCGACCACCGATGCCCGCAGCGCTGCAAGGCGGTTGGTTGAGCATGCCACGCGGTGAAAGCGGCCTCCTTTGAATTCGTGGCTCATCCGCCACAAGCCACCGCTGTCAAACGAGCTCGTCAATACAAAACTTGGGCCTTCCACGAGCTCGCCAAGATCGTGGTCGACAAGTGAAACAAGCGCCCCGCCACGATTCGCATCAAAGCACGCGGTCCCCCAGGGGACCGTGACGCGAAGTAGGGCACCACGCTGCTCGACGACGCCGTCGGCCAATCTGTCAGCGTCGACTTTGGCCGCTGTCATCGGTCGTTCAGTTGCATGACTGAGGGTGGAAGCGGCCTCGGTGAGCCACCGATCCTGTTCTCCCCAAGCAACGTGATCAGGCGCGGTGCCGGTAATGAAATCGTGATGATTCGAGGTCGCCGCAATCCAACGTGCTCGACGCTGTGTATCTGACAGCGCCGCCGTCTCACCGTGGAAAGCAACGTCTCTGGCACGCTGCGCGTCGTTCGCAATCACGAGCCTGCCAATATCTCGGGCCCGAGCTTTGATCGACGGTCGAGACGCGGTGAAGCCCATCCAATACGGGTTCGGATCAAATTCAAGTTCGGGCAACACGTCACAATGTGATGAGACACAATCGAAATAGTCGTCTAGGCCCGCGTTCACGAGCCACAC